>JANTGM010000163.1 GCA_024762925.1 Kofleriaceae bacterium
GGGGCAAGGAAGGATCTGAGCAACGATGAGCCGAAGGCGTTCAAAGGGCGAAGAACCGAGCCAGGGCGTTCTATGCCTCTGGATCCCACACTAGTGCACAGCCGTAACAGCTGTGCTCGCAAGCCAGCCAATCGTTCCGTTCGGCAGCGTGACTTGTGTCCAGGTTCCGCGGCGCTCTCTCAATGAAACCTCTAGGCCTGCAGGCACTGGTGTGCCGATCGCCGGCGGTGCGCCCATGCTATCGGCGGTACGTAGCGTCTGCCCATCGGTCACAACAACGGCGCCCGCACTCGTATCGGGCTCCATGAGCGCCGATCCAAGCGTCAACAAAAACAGCAAGAGAGGCAGCACAGCAACGCGGCGTCCAACTCTGGCAAAGCGATCGTTCCACGGCACTAGGAGAAGAACGAACACGGCAAACGCTACCGCCGCAACAAGGTGACGAGTTGCGAGGGACCAGTCCCGATGCCAGAAGAAGAGCGAGTCCACAGCTCCAGCATCTGATTCAACAACGAGCTGGGATGGCATCTGTTGGCGAATCCAATTGAGATTCTTCTCTGCTCTTGCCATACCGCGATCGAGGCGCAGTGCCCGCTTGTACGCCAAGGCCGCGGTTCCCAAGTCGCCAGCGCCAAGGGCCGCATTGCCCCAATCGGCCAACAGTTCGGGACGCTCCGGATGAGTTGCAACGAGCTCGCGGTACATGGCTTCGGTTGCAGAGAACCCGCGTGTACGGGCCCCGCGATCGGTAGTTTCGAGCGCGTTGGTGTAGCTCGCACGTGCTTCGCTAAGGCTGGTTTCTGCCCGAACCTCTCCGGAACCTCCAGCAACTAAGAGAAACACCAATGCCACGCCTTTGCCGGCCTTGTTTCGATCTGCGCCCTTTGCCACCCACGACTTCGCTTCCGTGACAGCACGCTCGACGATTTCGGCAGGAACGGGCTGACTGCGCCGTTTGGGATCGAAGGCGAGGCTCTCAATCTCGGATTGCCAATCGCCAGGACGTTGGCCGGTTGCCTTTCCAAGCTCCTTAATCGCACTCATGAGAGCCGCAGCACTCGTCTCAGCTTTTGTGCTACGAGCCTCCTTCGCGGCGACTTCCACCCGCTTCACCATTGCCCGAAGCTCACTAGAGCGACCTCGGCTTTCCCCCGTGCGCCGAACCCACAGCATAACGGCCAGAAGTAGTAGAGGAAGCCCATACAGCGCTGCAAGCACTGGCGTCATCGACGAGAGCGAGAGCATGGTGCGAAGGGTTTGGTCGGCAGAGCTTGGAGTTAAATCTCCTGCGAACGCGGTACCATTTACCGCTGCGCGTGAGCCAGAATTTGTCTTGCGATTTCCACCAACAACATCCTGAGCTCCAACCAGGTCAGCGCCGCCCACGTTGAGAGCGATCGGTTGACTCAAGGTCGTCTTGAACGACGCATCCTCAGGGTCGAAGTACGAAAACTCGATTGGTGGAATTTCTCGGGCCTCTGCCGACTTCAGCACGACCGTGACCTTGAACGTCTTGCTGAGGCCATCATCCGCCATAGTTCCTGTGACGTCATCGCCAATTGGATCGAAGAGAGCACCATCAAGCCTGCCCTCTCCAATCATCGATGGCAGGCTCAGTCCCTCGAGTCCCCGCTCACCACGAAGGACCACTGTCAGCTCGACAGGCTCACCTACGGAGACAACAGAGCGGCTTGTCGTAACAGAAATGGAAAACCCCGTGCCAACGGCGTTTGAGAACGATGATGGACGTCCTGCACGAGGGAGCGGTTTCACTTCGAAGGCGACCTTCTTTCCCGTCGCCTTGAAGAGCTCGTAGCGCGGGCTTCGAAATCCAAATGCATCTCGACCATCGCCAGTCTGGAGCTTTGCAACCACTCGCGGCGCATCAAGCTCAAAACGGCCCGCTTCTGTGGGGGTCCCTACCGCCTTGAACTGAAAGCGCGTATACGACACCCCCCCCTCGCTAACCTCGCTGCTTTCGTAAGGCAGCTCTAGTTCCTTACTACCAGCCGTGAAGGCGAGCCGATTCTCCGGCGTACCATCAGGCGCCTCTATCTCGAAGGCCGGATGATCGAAGAGAGGAATCACAAAGGTCTGGTCTCGCGGGTTCTTGCGCAAGTACCACGAGATGCCAATCTCGAAGCTCTCACCGATCCAAACAGGTCGGTCCGGTACGTCGAGTTCGATGCGCATGTCTCGACTATTGGCGACTCGAGTTGCCTCAAAGCGACCAGGACTGGAGGTTGCTGTAACCGCTCCTTGGCTCACTGTAATCTCTGGAATCGAGAATGTTCCTGGAGCCTCGGCCTCAATCCGGTAGCTGTATACAAAACGCACTTCTCGCGAGCGGGTTACTTGTCCATTTATGACAGTTCGGCTCGAGCGCACACTGGGAGACATGCCGAGATAAGAAACCTTGGCGCCATCAATCGAAAAATCGCCAACGACCGGTTCCGGCGACTCCTCGAAGCCACTTGCGGTTACCTGCAACACGAAGGGGACGTCTGCATAGAGCTGACGACTGCGCACGCTTAGGTCTACTGATTGGGCGTGGGCGACTACACTGCTAGCGACTAGTGAAAGTACCACAAGGGCACACCGAATCACGTGTGTTCTGAGAGTCTGCACTACCAATCCTTATCGACTCCAGAGCCTTCCACAGCCTGCGCCTCTTCACGGTCGCGCTGTCTCTCGGCCTCGCGATCGCGAATCTCCTGAAGTCGCCGCTCTGCTTGCTGCTTAGAGATGTCCTCTTGTTGTTCTTGTTCTTGTTGTTCTTGTTCTTGTTGCTGCTCTTGATCTTGTTGCTCTTGCGGAGGCTCCAAGATCTCGATTGCTGCCTGAATATGTTCCAAAGCGATGGGTTGTTCCTCGGTTGCTGGTGAGAGGTCGACGGACATGTTGGCCGCATCTTCCTCGGCCTGCGACAATACACGTGATGCTGCTCGCAAGGACTCCAAGGCGATTCTAACTTCGGCGGCAGCAGCGGCGAACTTCTCGCCCTCTTGCGCAGCTTGTGGATCCTCGCTTGCGGAGGCTGCATCAGCTTGTTGTTCAAGGGCGTTGGCCAGCGCGTCGCCAAGCGCAGCATGCTTTGCCTGCGCCTGGGCCAGCGGGGGCAAGAACTCGCCGCGCTCAAGGTCGTCCTTGGCTTGCAGCTCTCCTGTGGCATCATACGTCTCGCCCTGGTCGCGATGCAGCTCCTTGAGATGCTCGACGATTGTGTAGAAGATGCGACGCAATTCCTCTAGCTCCTTCTGAGCCTCCGCAGCAGTAGTGAGGGGGGATGCTGCATCGACAGCGAGCGGTGTTCCATTCGAAATACTCTCAAGCGTGGCCAGCAGCGTCGAGAGCTGCCCGTGTGCTGCGCTCCTGTGGGTTTCTGCAAGGTCATAGGTCTGAGCCGCTTGTGCTTTTGCCTCATCCCCTCCTTGCTCTGCTTGTGCGACTGCTGCAGCCCGCTGCTCAGCAATCAGGGCTTGCATGCGAGAGGCACGATCCACATTTCGTCGAACCGCTTTGAGTGCCTCCTCCGCGCGCGCTTCGGTTCCCATCTCCGCTGCCGCGGGATTGGCTTCGGCACGCTCTGGGTCGAGGAGAGTCAAGACTCCCTGCTGCTCTCCATAGGTTAGCTCGATGAGATTCTTCAGGTCGCTGAAGTGCTCAATCGCCCGCAAGAGGTTCCGCATAGCCTCGTTCTCTTGTTCGAGAGCCAGATCCATAGCGTCGCTTGCAAGATTGTCTCGCGCCTTTTCCATCGCATCCACCGTGCCCTCGAGAAACGGAACTGCGAGCCCTGCCATCTCCAGCATGCGAGCGGTCTTCGGATCCACAGAGTTGGGATCGGTTGGCGGTGGCGCGCTGCTGGCCGCTTGGAATCTTCGAAGGATCTCAGAAGTTCTCTCAAAAGCATCCGCTTGGCGTTCGCTCAAATGCTCCGGCTCCAACCATGCAGGGATTTCCCCTTGGCGTTCCGCTGCTGGCTCCTCCCCGGGCATGACGAGTTTCTTTGTTCCATGCGCCAGACGTGCGCTCGTGTGTGCGAACAGTTCGTTTTGATCCTGCGCCACCCCCTTGAGGGCATCGACAGGGTCAAGTAGCTGCTCTCTTGCTCTCTTGAGCTGAGCCAGTGCTGCCGTTGCTCGCAAGTGACTTCGTTTGCCATCGAGTTTGCGCAACTCCCTGCGCGTATCGTCGATCGCGATTCGTGCATTCTGCAGATAGGCATCCAGGCCGCGCAACTGCATCTGGCGGAGCTTGTCTTGCTGTTGCATCTGCTCTGGATCTTGTCCGTCAAGTCCAGCGAGTTCATCTGCAGCAAGATCGCTCACAACTCCAGCGTCTGCCATCAACTCGCGCTCGCTCGTCGCTAGTGCTGCAAAAGCGTCGCGAAACCCAATCGGGTCAGCATTCTCTCCCGCCTTCTGAACGGCCTCCATGAGACTGCGAACTTGGTCTCGCAGGGCACGCTCGTCTTCAATCACTCGATCGAGTCGAGCCTCCAGACTCTTCTCGCCTTGGTTGAGCTGGTCGGCAAGAACCTGCGCTTTGCGAGCGACAATCTGAAGGTTCGCCCGAGCGTCTTCATCGTCGGAGCGCACACCAGCAGCGTCTTGAAACCAGTTGCGCGCGTTCGCGAGTTCCTCAAGCGCCTTCTGGGGCTCGCTAATTTCTAGGTCGTCAGCGCGCCTTGTGTGCAACATACCCAAGTTGAAGGCCGCCGAGTACCGCAGCGGCTGATCGGCGCCAGCGCCACTTCTAGCGTCTAAGAACGCCGATTCTGCGCGATCAAGCTCTCCCTCGGCCATCAGATCGATACCGTGGTTGTAGCGACTGCGAGCATCAGAACGCACACGCCCAGAACACGAAGCGAGGACCACCAAGGCTCCAAGCACCAACATGAACCATCGCATCTTACTAGACCCCTCTTTTCGGTTGGGAGGTACCACTGGTTCCCAGAAAAACACTGACAAGCAGCGACAGCAGCGCCAGCAAGAGCATCAGAGGATAGCGCTCACCGGGAACAGAGCGGGTCGCCTTGAGCGACGCTTCTTCCACAATCGGCTCAATGTGCTGATCGACAATCTCTTGCAGATCGAGCGCTGCGACCTTGGCTGGAATATAGACGCCATCGGTCTCGCGGGTGATTGCCTCAAGTAAATCGCCATCTACACGAGTAATGACATCGTTTCCGTCGCGGTCTTTGACAACTTCCTGAACCCCAGTGCGTGGGTTTGTGATCAAAATACGCGAGCCATCTTCGCTACCCAAGCCAATCGCTACGATGACGACACCCTCCTCCTTTGCGAGTTTTGCCGCTTCCTCGGGGTAGCTGTCATGGTCTTCCCCATCGGTGATGAGAAGGAGCAGACGAGATGCAGCTCCACCGTCTTCATCAAACGCTGCCAATCCCGTTCGTATTGCCTCTCCTATGGCGGTGCCACCACGAGAGACACTCGTGGGACTCGCACCCCGAAGCATCATTCGGAAGAACCCGTAGTCGGGGGTTAGCGGAGAGAGAATGCTCGCCTTTCCAGCAAACACGACCAGGGAGACCCGATGCCCAGCGAGTTGGTCGAGCATACGGTTAATCTCCGACTTCGCACGCGCCAGCCGATTCGGAGCGGCATCCTCCGCAAGCATGCTCTTTGACACGTCCAGTGCAACAACAATGTCCGCTGCCACTCGCGAAGTCGAAACGCTGGTAGCGGCTCCCTTGGTTTGCGGACGCATGAGAGCAAGGATGCAAAACGCCAACGTGGCAAAGACGAAGAAGAGTCGCATGACTCGACGTTCTGGGCTCGCCGACACTGCGAGACGCTTTTGCATGGTCGTGGAGACAAATCGCCCAAGCTGAGACTTGTGCGCAAACTCGCCGTAGCCGAGGAATGCCACCAACGCCACAGCAGGCCAGAAAAGATGCACCAGTTCAAGGTGCGCCCAGCTCCAAGAACTCATGGAAGCCTCCTGAGCACAGTAGCCATGAGCAGCCAAGCAAGCGCGCAAAGCATGAGCGCGAGCACGGTCACGTGCCGGTAATACTCTGTGTACTCCCGAAATCGTTCTTCACCGATTTTTGTGCGTTCAAGTGAGTCGATTTCGCCGTAGACCTTGCGCAAGCCTTCGGCGTTTGTGGCGCGAAAATACCGCCCACCAGTTCGCTCGGCAATCGCCTGAAGTGTCTCTTCATCAATTTGTACTTCGACTTGCTGTAGCGTTTGCCGGCCTGTGAACGGGTCGGGCACGCGCACTGGAGCAAAGCCCTGGCTACCTGCGCCAATTGTGTAGACCTTGATCCCCTCAGTGGCAGCGAGTTCGGCAGCAGCCAACGGAGTCTCTTCACCGCGATTGTTCACACCATCGGTAAGAAGAATTATGATGCGTGACTTAGCCTTGCTCGCACGAAGGCGCTCCACGGCTAGGCCGAGTCCATCGCCAACAGCGGTGCCGTCTTCTCTTCGAGCGGTGACAATCTCCAGCCCTTCAGCGACCTGCATGAGAATGTCGTGGTCGAGGGTTAGCGGACATCGCGTGTCCGCAAACCCCGCAAAGCTAATCACTCCAATTTGGTCGTCGGGGCGACCTGCAAGTGTATCGGTACCGCGCACAAACTCACTGAAGACAGATTTCACAGCGTCCAGTCGGGTTCGCTCGACGTCGCCCTCACTAAGATCCAAGGCCTGCATGGAACCAGAGATATCCACTGCCATCATGATCGCGATTCCCTCCCGTTCAATGCGCTGGGAGCGATCGGGCAGTCGCGGACCGGAGAGAGCAATCCCCAAAAGAATCGCTGCTAGTGCGAGCAGTGCCGTTGGCAGCCACACCAACCGTGTTCGAAAGGTGTGTGCGTGACTAGGAAGAATTTTCAGAGATGAAAAGAGGACCCGCCCAGAAGGCGAAAACGCCGCCAGCACAATGAGCAAGGAGGACAAGCATGAGAGCAGATACCACGGCTCACGAAATTCGAGAGGTGCAATGAGACTAGCGAGACTCATGCGGCTGCCTCATCGGATACAGATGACTCGTTGCGTGCCGATTGTGCGTCCAAGGGGTGCTCTTCACGAGTTTCGAGCAGGAAGCGACGTGCTGCTTCAAGGACAGCCTGAGACTCTTCTGCTCCAGGCTCATACCCTGCAAATTTCACTTGGTCGCAATCGGCAAGAAAGCCCTGCAGCAACTTCTTGTGTTCATTGCTCACTCGCTCTGACCGTTGTGCCACACGTAAGAACTCTTCTGTGGTCAACTCTGGCGCCCGAAGCGAGAAACGGTCTTCGAGATAGTGACGGACAATTCCGCTGAGCTGCACGTACCAATTGTCGCGTGTATCTTCATCAGGCAGTCCCTGTGACTCAAGCTGCGCAAGTGCCACAGACGCTCGCTCGTATGGGGAGATGGTTGGAACGCTGCGTCCCCGCCGCACGAAGAGCAGCGCTCCAGCGAGAATCGCCAGCACGCCACCACCGATGAACGCCCACCAGTATTGCTGCCAGATGCTCGGCCCCAGTTTCTCCTCTAGTGTTCGACGAACTGGCCGAAGCTCTCCTCCAGCCTCTTCGCCCGAAAGCACTGGGCGAATTTTGAGCGCGAGTTCCTCGGTTAGGAGTTCTTGCTCTTCCCCACCGTGCTCACTGTCAGGGCGCTCATCAAAGAAGACAATGCGCAGAGGGGGCACTCGCAAACGGCCACTCGTAGAAGCGTGCAATCGATACAGCTGGACGTGTTTGACGCTGTCCTTGGAGGGGACCTCTTCGTTGGAATAGCCCTCGATCGAAAAGCGTGAGAAGGCCTCCTGAAAACGTGGCATCTCTACTCGCACACCGTTGTCGACCACAGCTTCAAGTCGAAGCTCCATGACGTCGCCGATGAGCGGCGAAGCTGGAGACAGTGAGACGGTGGCACGCACAGGGCCGCGACTTGTACTAGCTTCGAGCGGAGCGCCCTCCGCAACCTGTTTTTGCTCGATCTTGGTTTCTGTCGTCGATGATGACGCACACGCACCTAACACAACGGCGACGTATGCCAGAGTTGGAAGCAGCCATCGTGTCATCTTCTCTGCCTCCGCTCACGCATGCGAAAGAACTGAAGAAGCGGGTCGATGACTGGTCGCGCTGCATCGATCTGCAGGAGGTCGACGCGAGAGGCTCGAAGGGACGCCTGGAGAGCATCGATGCGCTTGTGACTGTGATCCGTGACCGACTTTCGAAACGCCGCCGAGCGAGTATCCACACAGCGAAGCTCGCCGGTCTCAGCATCTTCAAGAGTAATGAGCCCTGCAGGCGGCATCGACAACTCTCGTTCGTCATTCACCAAGGCGCAAATCACATCATGACGGCGGTTCGCATGTCGCAGCATGTCGATGTAATCGTCGTCGATGAAGTCGCTGATGAGAAAGAGTACGACCTTTCTTGGAAGAACGCGCCGACAGAACTCCAGCGCATGAGAAATATTCGTAGCGCGATCACGCTCTCCACTTCGCCTAGAGACAAGCTGCCGAAAACGTCGCAGCACTTCTCGTGGAAGCCCTAGCGGATTACCGGGCCGCAGTGCAGTTGGAGGCTCATCCTGTCCTCTGGCCAAGACCTCGCGAACGACACGCAGAGCGTGCTTCTGGCCGCTTCGTGGAGGTATGTACTCCTCGGTGTCTCCGCGAAAGAGCAGCAGGCCGACTTTGTCCTGGTTGCTGATCGCCGAGAAAGCGAGCATTGCAGAGAGTTCGACTGCAGCCTCGCGCTTGGAGCGTTCCGCGGATCCGAAGTCCTGTGATGGACTGATATCCACTAGAAGCATGACAGTGAGTTCGCGCTCTTCAACAAAGCGCTTCACGAATGTCTCGCCTGTTCGCGCTGTCACATTCCAATCGATCGTCCGAACATCGTCGCCGGGAACATAGGGCCGGACCTCGTCGAACTCCATGCCTCGGCCCTTGAATACCGAATGGTAGGCACCAGCAAGCACGTCGCTCACATCACGACCACAGGTCATTTGCAAGCGTCGTACTTGTTGGACGATTTCCGCGCTGAGCATCTACGTTAGCCTAAGGAACTTCTACGCTGTCGAGAATGACGTCAACCAAGTTGTCTGCGGTCTTGCCTTGGGCTTCCGCTTCGTAGCTAATAAGAATTCTGTGACGCAAAACCTCTTTGGCAATTGACTTCACGTCATGCGGGCTGATGTATGAGCGGCCACCAAGCAGCGCATGTGCTTTTGCGACTTTGATCAAGTTGATGGAGGCTCTTGGGGAAGCGCCATTCTCTAGCAACGTCGCAAGTTCAGGAATTCCGGCCTCGGTCGGATTGCGGGTTGCTGCGACGACATCCACAACGTAGCGCTTGACCTTGTCGTCCACGAAGATCTGCGAAACCGCTTTTCGAGCGCCCAAGACCTCGTCTAATTGCATCACAACGTTGACGGTCGGAGGAGCAGCACTTCCAGCCATTCGATCGAGAATCTTCAGCTCTTCATCCTTGGATGGATAGTCCAGGACAAGCTTCATGATAAAGCGATCGAGCTGTGCTTCTGGCAGCGGATAGGTGCCCTCTTGCTCAATCGGGTTTTGTGTTGCCAACACCAAGAATGGCTCGGCAAGTCTGAATGTCTGGTCGCCAAGCGTGATCTGGCGCTCCTGCATGGCTTCTAGTAGGGCGGCTTGCACCTTTGCAGGCGCTCGGTTGATTTCGTCAGCGAGGATTAGATTGGCGAAGATTGGGCCCTTCTTAACCGAGTAGCTCCCCTCTCGCGGATTGTAGACCTGCGTGCCCGTCACATCGCCTGGCAGCATGTCAGGGGTAAACTGCACTCGCGAGAATTCTGCGTTGACCGCATCGCTAAGAGTTTTTATGACGAGAGTCTTGGCGAGTCCTGGAACGCCTTCGAGCAGGACGTGCCCGCCAGCCAAGAAACCGAGAAGCAGCTTGTGCAGCATGTCCTCTTGCCCAACAAGCACTTTGCCAACCTCCGACTTGAGGGCGCTGAAGCTTTCCTGATAGCGAATGATTTCGTCTGTATTCTGCTCTGTTGACATCACGTACGTCCCTTAACCGCTGGTGAGGCCACGAAGATTCCCGAAAAGTGCACCGAGTTTCAAGCCTGCTGCCCTGCTCTCAACACGCTGATATTTCAATGTTCCAGCCTTTGAACCAACCTCAGCGCAGTTTGTGAGAACCTTCAGGCGTGACTGAGAGTGTCCTTGCCAACCCAACTCGAAACCAGGCCCTAAGCGCGCAACAACGACTTCGCGGCAAGGTCTACGCAACCCCCGTTCTTCGCAACTATGATTTAGACGAGCAGTGTGGGGCGCAGCTTTGGCTCAAGGCTGAGAACATGCAACGTGTGGGCGCATTCAAAGCTCGCGGTGCCTACAACGCCATCTCGCAATTGACCGCCGACCAGCTCGGCAACGGCATTACGACCTACTCCTCGGGCAACCATGCACAAGCCGTTGCATGGGCTGCGCGCGGGTTTCGGCTAAAGGCAACGATCTTCATGCCGACCAATGCACCGGCAATCAAAGTGGATGCCGTCAAAGCCTTGGGAGCCGAAGTGGTGAGCGTTGGCACCACATCACTCGAACGTCACGCTGCTGCCAAGGAATTCGCGGCCGAATCAAAAGCGACGATCATCGAGCCCTTCGACGATGCAAACATCATCGTGGGCCAGGCAACGGCGTCTCTGGAGCTACAACAAGAGGTCACGGCGAGAGCCAACGGAGCCATCTTGGACGAACTCTTTGTCCCGGTCGGTGGTGGTGGCCTCTTGGCCGGAGCATGCATTGCCTTCGAGGGAAGTCCAACCAAGATCATCGCAGTCGAACCCGAAGGCTGCTCTAGCATGAAGGCGAGCTTGGCTGCCGGTGAGGTCGTTGCGATGGAACCCGGTCCCACCCTTGCCGATGGCCTCAAGCCGACTCGAGTGGGCGAGCTTAACTTCGCCATCGCAAAGGACCGAGTTGGCAAAGCCATTACTGTGAACGACAAGGAAATCGGTGAGGCATTAGTAAAACTCTTACTCACGACCAAGACACTTGTTGAGCCCTCTGGAGCGGCCGCCCTTGCCGGCGCCTTGCGTAGCGCCACCAAAGGCACGCGCGTGGGAGTGCTACTTTCCGGTGGAAATATTGCTCCAGCAACACTGGCGAACCTCTTGCGGACCCACGGCTAAATCACGTGGTCTGCTCAGTCTTTGAGCAAGCTACGAATGCACCTAGAGGGTTGGCAGGCACAGGCATGTGCCCGCGAGCGAAGCATCGACGTTGCATCCGGCACTAGCTAGTTTCCGTCCCGCTAGGGACAAAAACTAGCTAACGCTTGCGAGCAAGCGTGGTGTTTCGCGCCTTCGGCGCTGTGGTCTGGTGTTCC
>JANTGM010000164.1 GCA_024762925.1 Kofleriaceae bacterium
AGGCGCGAACAACGAGCTTGCTGGGGCAAGTGAGGCGCTGAGTAACGCCGAGCCGAAGGCGCCCAGAGGGCGAAGAACCGAGCGAGCGCGAGCAAGAATTTTGAATTCGACACTAGTGTCGGCTCCAGAATAGTTGTTCGATGATCGCGACGGGAGTTCGTTCTCTGGCAAGGCGCGAACAACGAGCTTGCTGGGGCAAGTGAGGCGCTGAGTAACGCCGAACCGAAGGCGCCCAGAGGGCGAAGAACCGAGCGAGCGCGAGCAAGAATTTTGAATTCGACACTAGTTGCCTTCCAGAGCGTGCACGAGGACTTTGAGCAGATAGGCGGTATCGTTTGCGCCCGCCTGCTCTCGAATCGAGTGCATGCTCAACATCGGGTTTCCAATGTCGATGGTCTTGATGCCGAGCTCTGCTGCCGAGATTGGACCAATGGTCGAGCCACAAGCGAGATTGGTCTTGATCACGAAGTCCTGACACGGAACGTTCTGTGCTCGGCACAGGTCTCGAAACCAGGCGGTGCTCTCACCATCGGTTGCGTAACGCTGCTCTACATGCTCTTTGATCACAGGCCCACCATTTAGAACTGGCGCATGGTTAGGTTCATGCTTGTCAGCATAGTTTGGGTGAACGCCGTGTGCCATGTCCAGGCTCACCAAGGTCGAGTTGGGAATTGCCCGTTCCATACCACCCGGCTCGGAGGTCTCGTAGTTGCGTTCAATGCGTGCGAGTGAGTCTTTGAGAAACGCCCCCATCGCCCCAGAGTGGGAGCGACTGCCGATTTCCTCGTGATCGAAGAGCGCAATCACCTGGGTGCACGCAGCGGGCTTTGCGGCAAGAAGTGCCGTGAGCGAGACATAGCAGCTCGCCTGATTGTCGAGCCGCGGTGCAAAGATGAAGCTCTCGTCGATGCCCCCAACCGTTGGGGCTTGAAGATCCATAAGACCTAGGTCCCACGAGAGAATCTCAGCTCCCCCCATCTCGCCACGAAGCCACTGAGAAAAGTTCTCAACACCCTCGAGCCCCACCATTGGTGGCAGGTGTTTCTGCTTGTCGAGAATCATGCCCTTTCGATTCACCTCACGATTTAGATGGATTGCAACGTTGGGGATTCGGGCAATGGGCTTATCGCAGCGAAACAACCGCGCCTCAGGCTTGCCATCTGCGCCTCGCACATAGACCCGGCCGCTCAGTCCCAGATCTCGATCCATCCATGTCGCAAGCAAGACACCGCCATACGTCTCAACCCCCCACTGTCGGTATCCAGACTTTGTGACATCAGGCCTCGGCTTGATGCGCAAGTTCGGAGAATCGGTATGAGCACCCAGAATTCGAAATCCGGCCGATGCGGGTGAAGCAGTTCCCGCCCGATAGGCAAAGAGTGAGCCTGACCGGCGAACGAAGGCTTTCTGTCCAGCCTTGACCTCTATCGGAGCAGCAGCCTCATCCATTTCGATGAAGCCAGCTTTGCGCAGCTGTCGAGCTGTCTCCTCAACACAGTGAAATGGTGAGGGACTAGCCTCGATGAACTTCAGCAAATCGGCGGTGGCGGTATCGTGCATCTTGGTCGGAGGATACGATGCGTCCATGCCAAGCGCCACTGAGATACCCGTCCCCGTTGCCGCGAAGAAGCCCTTTACGACTACACACCACGGGGTTTCGCTATCGGATCCCTACCACTGGCTCAAAGATCCGGGCTACCCAGTGGTCGAGGACAAAGAAATCCTCGCGTACCTTGAAGCGGAGAACGCCTACTACCGCGCCTACATGGATCCCCACGAGACGCTCACGAACCAGATCTACGAAGAGGTGATCGGGCGCATCAAACAAGATGACTCATCGGTGCCACACAAAAATGGCCCCTACTTCTACCATTGGAAATTTTCTGAAGGTGCTCAGTATCGAACGTGGATGCGACGAGAGCACACCAGTGACAAAGTTGTCGAGATACTCGATGAAGTTGCACTCGCAAAGGGCCACGACTACTTCCGCCTTGGGGGGCTGGCGGTCACCCCGCTGCACGACGTCCTTGCATGGTCAAGCGATACTGACGGCTCCGAGCGCTACACCATCGAAGTTAAGACTCTCGCATCAGGAGATTCTGCGGAACGACTTCACCCCGACAGCATCGGAGGTACGTCAGGTTCCATCACCTGGGCAGCTGACGGTCAGCGTTTTCTCTACACCTTGCTCTCGAAAGAGCACCGCCCGTAC
Organism: Kofleriaceae bacterium; assembly: GCA_024762925.1. Lineage (GTDB taxonomy): Bacteria > Myxococcota_A > Polyangia > Haliangiales > Haliangiaceae > NORP324. Next base: position 2,213 of record JANTGM010000164.1, read on the forward strand.
AAGGTAATGCTGCATGCACTTGGAACCGATGTCGCTGACGATATCTGCATCTACGAGGAGTCCGACCCGAGCTTCTTTGTTGGCGTTGGCAAGACTTCATCGCGCAAGTTCATCACAATTAGTGCCGGGGACCACGTCACTACAGAGACATGGATCTTGCGTGCCGATGCGCCAGAAGCGGAGCCAATCGTGGTCGCTCCTCGAGAAGAGGGCAAAGAATACTACCTAGACGACGGGCCCGATGCGTTCTTCATTCGTACCAATGACACCCACAAGAATTTTCGAATTGCGACAGCTCCGTTGGACAAACCAGGCAAAGCGAACTGGCGGGAAGTGGTAGCCGGGTCCCAAGATCACTACCTCACCGGACTGAAGACGTTCAAAGACTTCTTCGTGATCGCGGAGCGTCGAGAAGGCCAGGAGCAACTCCGTATTCGCGACTACCAGGGCTCGGAGCACTACATCGAGTTTCCCGAGCCAAGCTTCAGTGCAGGGCTTGGTGCGAACTCCGAGTTTGAAACGCAGGTCCTTCGCGTCACATACGATTCTATGATCACGCCACCCTCAGTAATGGACTACCACCTTGCCGACCGCCAGCTTGAGGTCTTGAAGGTACAGGAAATCCCCTCGGGATATGACAAGAGCCGGTACCGAACCGAGAGGCTCATCGCAACGAGCCACGACGGCACCCGGGTTCCGATGTCTGTGGTGTATCCCAAGGATTTCAAAAAGGATGGAACGCAACCCGTGCATCTGTATGCCTATGGTGCCTACGGGATGGCGATGTCTCCGAGTTTTTCTGCTGCTCGGCTCTCACTGCTCGACCGTGGGTTTGCGTATGCCATTGCCCACGTTCGAGGTGGTGACGAGATGGGGTATCACTGGTACGAAGATGGCAAGCTATTCTCGCGCACCAACACCTTCCACGATTTTATTGCTTGCGCCGAGCACCTTATCAGTGAGGGCTTTGCGTCTGCGGGAAACATCTCGATCTCAGGAGGCTCGGCAGGCGGTACACTCATGGGAGCTGTCACAAACATGCGCCCAGATCTCTGGCGCGCAGTCGTTGCCCATGTGCCGTTTGTTGACGTGCTCACCACGATGCTTGATGACACTCTTCCTCTAACGCCAATCGAATGGCCGGAGTGGGGCAATCCCATCAAAGACAAGAAGGCCTATGACTACATTCAGAGCTACTCGCCCTATGACCAAGTGACTGCTCAGGACTATCCCAATATCATGGTGACGGCTGGTCTTAACGACCCGCGAGTCACCTATTGGGAACCCGCAAAGTGGGTAGCAAAGCTTCGAGAACTCAAGACCAATGACAAGATTCTGATCTCAAAAACCAACATGGGTGCGGGCCATGGAGGAAAATCGGGTCGATTCGAAAAATACCTAGAAGTCGCCGAGGAGTACACCTTCCTGGTTGAAACGCTCTAGCCCTCTACGACACACTCAACTCACGCGAGCCACATACCATGAATTATCGAATCGTCACGACTATCCTAACAGCCACCCTTGGCCTCTCTGCATGTGGCTCTTCTTCGCCTGCCCCTAAGGCCGTTGACAACGTTAGACGAGACTCACAAGCGGCAGCCAAAGCACTGAAGGTGCTATTCGCGAAACACTTCGAAGCAAAACTTCGACTCAACCCAAGCCAGGCGCAAGCCATCGGCGACTACCGATTCAATCACCTTCTAGAAAACAGCATCAGCGACGCCTACATTCAGAAGTCGAGAGAACTCAACGATTCCTACCTTGCAATAGCGCGGGCGTTTTCGACCGACGGCCTAAGCGTAGACGATCGGCTCAGCCTTGAGTTCTTCATCGACATACGACAAAGAGAACGCGATGCGGAGGCGATTCCACTCTACCTCCTGCCTGTGAATCAGTTCCATTCGCTACCCAACGACTTTGCTGTTCAAGGATCCGGGGCTGGAGTCCACCCGTTCGCAGCGGAGAAAGACTACCGAGACTTTATTGCCAAGACCTCAGCGTTTTCCCAATGGGTAGATACTGCAATCGAGCGCATGCGCCAGGGCATCGAGAAAGGAGTGGTTCTCCCCAAGGTCCTCATTGAACGCACGCTTCCACAACTCGAAGCGCAATTTGCGCACAGCGATTTGAAGAAGAGCACCTTCTACGGCCCGCTCAACGCCCTTCCAAAGGACATGACTGCAGAAGACAAGAAGGCTCTGGTTGCTGATTACGAGCAAGCCATCACCGAAATCGTGATGCCTGCTTATCAGAAACTACACACCTTCATGGCAAAGGAGTACCTCGCAGCAGGCGGCTCGAAGGACGGTCTTGGTGCGCTGCCAGGTGGTGACGCCTGGTACGCCTACCTTGTTAGCCATCACACAACTACAACGATGACTCCCGCTGCCATCCACGACATCGGACTACAAGAAGTCGCAAGAATTCTTCGGGAGATGGATGCGGTGCGCCAGGAAGTGGGCTTCAAAGGCGACCTCAAAGAGTTCTTCAAACACCTCACCACAGACTCAAAGTTCTTCTTCGCAAACAAAGACGAACTGATCACTGCATACCAAGACATAAAGGCCCAGATTGAGAGTGTGCTTCCAGAATTCTTTGACGTAATGCCAAAGACAAACTACGAGATTCGGCCAGTGGAGGCCTTCCGTGAGAAGAATGCTGCTGGCGCCTCGTATCAGCCGGGCACGGCCGATGGCTCTCGTCCCGGTGTATTCTACATCAATACATTTAACCTCAGGGCGCAACCTCGCTGGGGCGTTGAGACACTCTCGCTGCATGAAGCGGCTCCGGGCCATCACTTTCAAATCTCGCTGCAACAAGAGATGAGCGATGCGCCAAAGTTCCAACGCTTTAGTGATAGCACCGCGTTCGCCGAAGGCTGGGCCCTCTACGCGGAGAGCATTGGCAAGGAGCTGGGCCTCTTTACCGATCCGTACCAGTACTTTGGGCGCCTAAGCGACGAGATGCTCCGAGCCATGCGTCTTGTTGTCGACACAGGACTCCACGCGAAAGGTTGGAGTCGCGAGCAAGCGATTGAGTACATGGTCACAAACTCAGCGCTCGCACAATCCGATATCGAGGCCGAAGTGGAGCGCTACATGGCAATTCCAGCGCAGGCACTATCGTACAAGGTAGGCCAACTCAAGATAACGGAGCTCCGGGCGAGAGCTGAGAAGCAGATCGGTTCCTTCTTTGATGTTCGCGAGTTTCACAATCAGGTGCTGCAGAGCGGCAGCCTGCCAATGAGCATACTCGAGTCAAAAATCGATGCTTGGATTCGCGCCAAGCAGCCTCAGAACTACACCACCACTGACTGAGTGAGCTGGTATCATCGTCGTGGTTTGCGTGAGGCTGCCGACATACAAGACGACGACGCAGCTGAACCTGGGCACAGCGCAGGGGACACCGTAGCTGGCTATCGACTCGAGAGACCACTCGGTCAAGGTGGCATGGCCGACGTTTGGCTGGGCCGGAGCGCGAACGGCAGCCTTGCGGCCATAAAGCTGTTGCGTTCATCCACCACTGTAGCCACAAAGCGACTCTTTGAGCGCGAAAAGCGCGCCCTACTCCGAATTCAACATCCCAACTTGGTGGCGGTTTTTGACGTTGGTGAGCGATACATCGTCTCCGCATACATCGAAGGCGCAGACCTCCGCCATCGTATGCGTTCGCCCATCCCGGTGAAGGAAGCTGTCGACATTGTCTGCGAAATTGCCTCTGCGCTAGCGGTCGTCCACGCGTCCGGTGTGGTGCACTGCGATATAAAACCAGCGAACATCTTGCTCGACCACGGGGGGACCCCATACCTTGCCGATTTTGGCATTGCCACCTTTGTTGATGATGTTTCGGACACCGATGGACTCGTGCAAGGAACGCCGGCATACATGGCGCCCGAACAAAGACGCGGCGTGTCTAGTCCAAGGTCAGATCAGTATGCGTTGGCAAAAACGCTTCTCATCATGCTTGGGGGGCCTACCCAGCTCGCAGCAGAAGAAGCCATCCAAGCCCTGCCCCCTGCCTATGAGAAGATAGGTGAAATTCTTAGAACCAGCCTTGCGACCGCCCCGGAGGAGCGATACGCAAACGTTGCCGAGATGGCAGCAGCGCTTCGGGAGGTCAAACTCGAAGACACCGAAACCACGACGCGACTGGCTGCACTAAGGCGAGATACCAAAGATTTCGGATGGACGCGTGGCCACCACAAGCTCCACCGATTTGGAATGCACATCGTCCGGGCCGACTACCGACTCTCGGATCTTGAATCTGCCGGGCTTCTCGATGCAGAGCGGGTTGCTGAGTTCCGCAAGGAAACCGGATGCGTCGACTTTGGCTGGTCGATGTATGCGCGAGACGAACGCCTGGGCCCAGTGAACGAGCCCGAAGCGTTGGGCCGCGCAAAGCAGACTGTTGTGTTCTTGCATGGGCTATTCACCAATCGCGAGGTTTGGAAAGATGTCGCTGTTGGCATCTCCCGAGACAATGGAACTGCGGTTGTGCTCACTCCCGACCTTCCTGGCTTTGGAGTATCAATGCTCGGAAAGAAGCTGCCACGGGCGGCGCTGTCGCCAAAGGGCGTAGTTCGAAGCATGAATGCCTGGCTCAAACTGCTCGCCATTGGTGACACTCCCACCGCTGTGGTGGGCCACTCCTACTCTGCAGCATCACTCATGTGTGCAACCGAGGCGGAGCTTGGTGACGGTGTGCACTCAATCTGCATCACCCCAGCGTTCTTCTTCTACACTTGGCGGCTCCGGCTCAAGACTCGCTTCGACTCCTTCCTCGCGACAGCCATCTTTGCACTACCCAATATGATTGCTCGCCCGGTTGCTCGGTTTGCCTTTCGCCGAGACCCATCGCTGAATCTCGTCAACACCAAGAGCTGCGATGACATGGCTGAGAGTGCGCTGCGAATTGGAGGAGCTCGCGTTGGAAAGCTCTTTCGAGCCGTAGCAAGTGCGCGGCCCGCACCGCCTCACGAGCTACGTCGCTGCACCGTTGTCACGACGCCTGATGATCCGCTTGTTTCTGCGGAGCTTGCGGAGCGAAGCATTGTCAACGCAGGTGTTCCAGAGGCCCAGTGGTATCGCCTGATTTACGGAGGTCACTTTCCGCAACTTGTAGATGAAGCGCACCCTGAATGGGGCGCGAGAAACGTTCACGAGCTCGTTAGCTTGATCGATGGCGTCTTGGACAAAGCGCGGGTTACAAAGCGCAAAGAGAAACGCAACGGCTCTTCTAAGAACAGTTCTGACTCCGAAGGACGCTCAAGCTCTGCGTCTCTGCAGCGGTCGACCAAGGAAACGGCCGAGATAGCCGAGGTTGATGACGTGACCGTCCAGCTCTAGATCTACGGCCGCCCCCGCCAAAACACCGTGCCGCAACACAGGAGCACTCAGGCATTTTCCCGTCGCCAGTCGGAAGGCGTGACTTGATACCAGCGTTTGAAAGCGCGACTAAATGCGCTTGCATCACTGTAACCAAGCAAGTACGCCGCCTCCGCAATCGCCATAGAAGGATTGCCAAGGTACACGGTTGCCAGACTCTCACGCATCTCATCGAGAACCTGCTGAAACGTTAGCCCCTGCTCTTCTAGCCGCCTCTGAAGACTTCGCACGCTCAGGTTCATATCGACCGCGAGTTGTTCAATTGTGGGGCTACCTCCTGAGAGATGTTTTTGCAGTCGCACACGTAAGGCACCCAAGACTTCGTTCTGCTGTGGCAAGGCAGCGAGCAAGCCAATTGCGTGTTGTTCCAATATCTGTGAGAGGACTTTCTCGGCGCCCAAGAACGGTGACGACAAGAAGCTGAGTCCCATCACGACGGAGTCTTGCTCGTCTGAGAAGGTGGGAGTGCACCCAAAGACGCGTTTGTGAGCGCTGATGTCATCGGGCTTTGGGTGGCAAAACGTCACTTCAAGCGGGCTCCACGACGGCTGGCCAGTGATCTCTCGAAGCAGGCAGACGACGCTTGCAGAACTCCACTCAGCGTGATGACGATTGCTGGAGAGCGGAGGCATGGCAGTCTCGTGAATGTACCGAACACGATTTCCCGCGATGCGCATTTCTACTTTCGAGGCGTCGCCCGTGAGTCGCTTGAAGCGAACTAAGCGCGCGATTGCCTCGCTAACATTGGCGCTCGCCGCGACCACATAGCCAAAGGCTCCAAGGTGGCTGGGTCGCAAGAGCGAGGCAGCGCTGAGACCAAAGTCCCTGTCGTTTGTGAGTTCTGCGGCTCGATTCCACAGCGCGTCAACGTGCTCTGCCGATGTCCACGAGTCTGGTTCTCGCAGGGCACTCTCCGATAAGCCAATATCGGCAAGCAACCTCTGCACATCGAGCCCAAGAGGCTCGAGAGCGAAAAGGATTTGCAGCAGAATGCCGCTAGAGAGAGAACTCACTGAGCGAGGTTAGCAGAGGAGTTGTCCTATCGGTGGTCTTCTAGAATTGTTTCGGCGCCCTTCTCGCTGAGCATGAAGGTCGGCAGCAGGATGAAGGTGCCTGGAATGCGTGGGAATGCCGAAGCATCCACAACTCGCAGTCCCTTGGTGCCGCGCACTCGAAAGCGGCTGTCGAGCACGGTGTTCTCGTTGAATTCATCGGCAGCCGCGCAAACGCCAGCGCCGCGGTTGTGCTCCCCAACTTCCTCAGAAGGAATGCAACCCATCGGCGCGGAGCAAGAAGCGTGGTGCCCCCAAGCCTCTCGGCGTACGAATTCGCTCAGTCGTTCGTGCTCATCAGAGAAACTCTCACCAGCAGCGAACTCTTCACCGGGCCAAGTCTCGACGACTTCTGCTCCGAGCATTTCGTTGTTGGTCTCGTCCTCAATGGCGCGAACAAATTCGATTCCCCGCACCACCGCCTCTAGATCACGCTCTCCACGCGAGCTCTCGAAGGATTCGTTGCCTTCTTCGTATTCCAGTCCTTCGTGAAAGTAGTGGAAGTTGATGTCAGGAGTTGCTCGTGGGTTGACCACGCATGTGCCATTGACTTCTTCTTCACAACGCAACCGCACGGTGCCACCGCGGTTGTCGGTGTGTCCTTTGAGAATCACCCAAGTGAAGAGATTACGAGCTTCGGCTTTGGGAATCTCAGCCGAGTAGCCTGGCTTGTAGCCTCGGAATGGACCGGGCACGCCGAAGATGTGGAGATCGGAGTCTTCCGTGATCCCCGATCGTTTGAGCAGTGCGATGACACCGCCATTGGTGGAGTACAAGCCTTCGCCGCTCTCCTCCCAGTGGCTGAAACAGAGGTCGTCATCGGTTGTGACGAAGTTGCATGTCTCTGTGTCAATGAAGGGCATGGGATCGCCGTTGTTGACAAGGGGTATGGTGCCGGTAACCGCACTCTCAATGCCCACCTCATAGCGGTCTTGCAGATTCTCTCCAACCCCAACAAGAGGAACACGAACTGGAATCCCAAAGCGTGCAAGTTCGTCTTGTGGGCCGACACCCGACTGCATGAGTACCTGTGGTGTGTTGAAGGCACCAGCGGAGACAATGACTTCTCCTCCCTGCTCCAACTTGACAACGCGAGTCTTTCCCGATCCATTGCTTTGGGAAATTTCTGCTCCATACAGAGCGCGACCGTCTAAGAACTCTACCTGGTTTGCAATGCAAGGCCCGATGCAGCCGTCTGCGCCATCGCCATTCTCAAAGAGCACCCGTGAAACAAGAGCCTGCGTCTTGATTGTGAGATTGCCAGTGGAAAGAGCCCCAAGCAATCGCTCGCGCACTGAGTGTCGACGACCGTTCTCAATGGTCTGAGGAAATGAGTAGATGCCCTCTACATTGCCTTGTCGCAACTGGTCATTGACGTTCTTGGCAAAGAAGTCAGCGTAAGCGCCGATCTTGCGGAACGGATCGAGAATGTTGAAATCCCAAGCCCCTTCTTCATGGCCCGCATTGATCATCTCGATGAACGTGGCATCAATGATGTCGAGCAGGTTGTCGATTGCCGAAAGTCCCAGTTCTGGCTCAAACACATCCGCAATGAGCCCGGAGAATGGTGGTGGCTCCATGGGCAACCACTCGCGCAAACTCTCCTCGTGGGTGCGCATTGCGGGGCTAGCGAACGAGGAGTCGTTTGTGAGCTCGGCGAGACGATTCCAATCGCTGTTTTTTGGAAGCACCGCGATCATGGCGTTCACTGCTGTTGATCCACCTAATGCTCCACCTCGCGGATAGAGAATGCCTTTTGATGTCATCTTGCTATCAAGACTTGCGACAATCGGATCGTCGTAGTGATCAACGAAGTAGCTCCAACCGAGGCCTGGCTCTTCGGTGGCAGCGGCGTGAAATACCGGCACCTGGTATTTTGCGTTTCCGCCTGCATCAACGCCGGCTTCAAGCACCAAGACCTGATGGCCAGCCTCCGCCAAGCGCGCCGCGACGGTACCGCCACCCGCACCAGAGCCAACCACGATGAAGTCGAAGGCAGTCCCCTCAAGATCATCGCATGCAGGCCCCACACAGCCGCTGTCATCAAACGCATCACACCTACCAGCGCCGCATTCGATGACGTCGCCTCCAGGCTGCGTTGAGCATGAAGAGAGAAGAAGGGCGAGTACTGCGGAAAACCAGGGGGTGCTTTTCATAGTGGCTCCAGGTGGGAGGGGTTGGAAGGAGAAGAGTGACCCTAGCAACCTCCGCGAATGCAAATCATACAATCTATGCCACCACTCTTGGCATTGGATGCCACAGCTTCCCATAAGAAAGGCCCAAAGCTCGCCAAAGCTTTGGGCCCAAGCACTAGTGTGCGGCTCAGAGGAATAGAAATGTGCTGGCGACGGGAGCTCGTTCTTTGACAAGGCGCGAAGGACGACCTTGCTGGGGCAAGGAAGGA
>JANTGM010000165.1 GCA_024762925.1 Kofleriaceae bacterium
CTAGGGACAAAAACTAGCTAACGCTTGCGAGCAAGCGTGGTGTTTCGCGCCTTCGGCGCTGTGGTCTGGTGTTCCACACCAGAAATTAGCTAGTCTCAGCCGAGGATTCAGCGCGAGGTTGGGGGAATGCCGAGATGACCGTGCGACGAGCTTCGGATCGTTTTGCGCCTTCTTGTTTGGATAGAGGCTAGACTCTGGCTTTTCGCAGTGCTTGGTTTAGAGATGCCACGCCGCAAACAACCTCTCAGATCCTCGCGTCATGAAAGCCAACTCTTACGCTGGGCGAATCCATCGACGGCAATGGAGCACAGCTGCCTCGAACAACGCGACCGATTCCTACAGCGGAAACGTATCGCCGCGCAGCGCGTGCGCACCATCAACACGCAGCGTCGTCCCAGAAATATACTGAGCCGCCGGCGAAGCGAGGAAGAGAATTGATGCCGTGACTTCGTCGACGGTACCAGGACGCTTTGCCGGGCAGCTTTCTACGGCCATGTCCAGAATTGCTTTCGGATACTGCTGTGTTCCCGAGGAGGTGATGATGCCTGGGGCAATCGCATTGACTTGAATGTTGAACCGAGACCACTCGACCGCCAGGCTCATAGTCAAGTTCTCAACCCCGGCACGCGCCGCGCCGGTATGAGCCATGCCAGGAAACCCGCGGTAGATGTTTGCGATCATGTTTACGATGCAACCTCGCATTTCGGGAATCATCGACTTGTTCGCAACGGCTGCAGTCATGTTGAACGTTCCGCACAGGTTGTTGTTGACGACTGCGGCGAAGCCATTGGGAGAAATGTTCTGAGCTGGTGCAGGAAACTGGCCGCCTGCATTGTTAAAGAGAATGTCGATATGACCGAGTGCCGCAATCGTTGCATCCACAAAGGCATCGACTTGCTCCGCATCGCGAATATCGCAGGGGCTGGCAAAGGTCTTCTCCAAGCTCGAATGCGTAGCAATCTCGGCCCTCGCCGCCTCAAGCTTTTGCGGATTGCGCCCACAGATTGCCACCTTCGCTCCTAGCTTGGCAAACTCGATCGCCGAGCAGAGTCCAATGCCCGACCCGCCACCAGTAATGACGACAACGCGATCGGCGAAGATACCGTCCTTGAAGATGTGTTGGGAGTCGGGGGTTGGCGTGCGGTCGCTAGGCATACAGCAACTCTATCAATCCGTCTTCTTGGTCGTCTGTCCGCCCTTGGCCTCCCCAACGAAAAGGCCGAGCTGGCCTTCCGATGCCGAAGCGCCTGGAGTGGTTCGCAACATGCCAGACTCGTTCATGTAGTTTGCTGCCAGGCGATCATAGCTAAGTCGATCCATGTCTCGCAGCAAATCGAGCACCATGGTTGCGAGCTTGCTGCTTGAGATGTTCTTGGCACCCGCATCGATGAGTTGTGCTTCGACGTTTCTGGCGAGTCGTGTTGCCTCTTCTTCGCCTACCCCTGGCCGATCTCGACTCACTCGCAGCAAGATCTTGATGAGCTTCTCGGCAGAAAAAGGCTCGGTTTTGCCCGAGCGCTTAACCACCTTGATCGCAGGTGCTGCGACTTTCTCGTAGGTGGTAAATCGGCGTTTGCAGTTGCTACAGTTTCGACGTCGCCGCACACCCTCAGATGTGGTCCGAGAGTCGAGAACGGCCGCATCGCCACCGCAATAAGGGCACTGCACACGTGCATGTTAGCGGCAGATGTACTTATCAAGCAAACTTGGTGAACCTGTCGTGTCAGAGAAGCGAAAGACTTGGCCATCGGTTCCAATCGCGATGGCTTCCGCGAAACCAAGACCAAGTGCACCAACTCTTGTGATCGCTGCGGAGCTTGGATGGTCGTGGCCTTCTATAAATCCCACCGAATTTGCGGCAAATACATTGTTTCCAAACCACAATCTCCCGCTCGAATCAAAGTGGCATCCACTCAGGGTCTTTGGTGCGGCAACGGAAATTGTGTGACCGGGACGAACTGCCAAACGGCCATCGGACTTGCGGGTGAGGCACACAAGGGAGCCGCGGGCCTTGGCTACCGCGTAGCCAACACAGGGGGCTCTCTCGCCCCGAATGGCTGCCTTTGGGGCGTGCACTAGGCACAAACCCTCATAGTTTGGACCACAGTTCGAATCTTGCGAGGACGCGCAGACACTCTTTGTGTCACCCTTTTCCGCAATCGAATAACTCTTACGCGTGAGGCGAAAGCCCTCATCGCTCGCTTCCCATTCACGCACATACCCGGATGATGTGATGCCAAAGAGGGTGGAACCGATTCTCGATAGACCCTCCAAATCGTCGGAGGCGCCGGTATCTAGAGGAAGCTTTCCTTTGGCAAGTACCGAGCCATCAGCAGAACTCAGTCGCAGAAACGCTCCGTTGGTTCCCGAATCGCCGACAACGAGGAGAGAGGAGTCAGGCATCCACGTCGCACCGGAAGCTTCGGCAATGGGAATTTTGCTCGCGAACGGCTGGCGCTTGCAATCCAGCTCAAGACTGGAGGAGCGCTTCGGCGCTGCGTCTACCGGCTTGGTAGCCGTTGCCTGTGTCTTCACTTCCGCTACCGGGCCATCGCCTGGAGCTTGCGATTGCGAGCCACTCGATTTGCCGCACGCCAGTGTCGAAGTGACGAGCATGAGAATGGGAAACCTCATGCGTAGCGAACCGCCAACACTTCGAACACTGCATCGCCCTTGGGGCGCTTCACCGTCACTTCGTCTCCAAGGCTGCGACCCAAGAGGGCCCGACCCATTGGCGAATCCATCGAGATCGCATTGTCTTCCACGCTCGACTCATCAGGCCCCACAATACGGTACTCAACTTCGGCACCATCATCGTCAGCAACGGTTACCCAAGCCGCAAAGTAGATCTTGCCGTCACCATGATCTGTGGGCTCGACAATCGATACGTCCTCAAGACGTTTCGTGAGAAATCGAACGCGGCTATCGATTTGTCGAAGCCGTCGCTTCCCATATTGGTAGTCAGCGTTTTCGGATCGGTCACCAAGCGCTGCTGCGTCAGTCACTGCTTGGGTCACTTTTGGGCGCTCAACTTTCCAGAGTTCTTCTAACTCCTCACGCATTCTCTGTGCGCCTTCGGGAGTGATGTATGCGCTGGCTTTGGGTTTTGGTGGCCGGTATCTACCCATCCAATGTGCCTACTGATAGAGGTTGAGTAGCTTGTACATGCTGTCCTGGTCCGCTGGTGGAAACTCGTAGTCGTCGAGCTTGTCGCTCTGCACCCAACGCACCTGACCAACACTCTTTGCGTGAGGTTGGCAGCCCGCTGGCAACTGGCACGCGTACAGGGTTATGTGCACGTCATGGCCGTCATAGGAATGTAGGTTGTCACCGACGCATTCAGAGACAACGACGGTAAGGCCGATCCGATGCTCGACCTCACGAACCAATGCTGCTTCTTTTGATTCACCTGGCTCAACGCGCCCGCCCGGGAATTCCCAGAGCAAGGGAAGCACCGCCGTCGCACTGCGCTGCGTAATGAGATACTCCCCATCTCTTTCGATGATCGCAGCAACGACCTCAATAACGTTGTTGAGCATGGCCCCGCGAGCCTACAATATCATCTTGATAAAGGCCGCAACACCAAAGCCCAGGCCAACAAAGGCAGCAAAGACAGCACCGTGCATCCACATTGGTGTGCTCTCGCTCTTGCCGTTTTGCGGCCTGCGGTTTGGGTAGGTAGCGACCGCCTTATTTGGGCTGCCAACTTGGCGGACAAAATTGCCACTGATTTGTGGGTAGACAACGCCACGAGACGGAGGAATTCCATGGGGTTGCATGCCGCCCGGCATCTGTGGATGGCCGCCCGAGGCATGGTGAGGCAACTCCACCGGGACCGGCCCACTCTGGTTGTGCAAACCGGGATTGACATATCCAGCCTGCTGTCCCATCAGTGTCGATTTTGCTTGACCATGCTGTGGCTGTTGCTGCTGCCCGTGTCCGCGCATTCCAGGCACAAGCGCAGCTGCTCCGCCGGGAATCTGCTCAACGTTAATCGTCTTGGGTGGGGCTGAGAAGTCGCCCTGTGGTTGTGGCGGTGCACTTGTCTGTGGTCCCTCCATCGAGGGCACAGGAGGTATCGCGCCACCCGTTTTGCCTGGTCCCATCGGTCCCTGTGGTTTTGCGGCCTGGGGGCTTGGGGGGGAAGGCTGGTTACCTTGAACTGGCAGGCTCGGGGGAGGCGTTGAGTGCTTGGTGGGTGCCTCCCACTGGTCATCAATCTCCTTGGCTTCTTCGTGAATCGCTGCCACGCGATCGGCCGGATTGAATTCAATGCGGGTTGGCCCCTCATCGCCCTCGTCCGCATCAACATTCACATCGGGCGCTGCTGGAAGGATAGTCGGAATCGACCCTCGCTTTGATGCGGGCTTTTTCGCACCAGGTGGAGGCTTGTTTGGACCGGTGGAAACCCGGGGGGGTGCTCCGGGCGGAGGCTTTGATGGACCGGGGCCTTTCGCCTTGAGCGGTGCTTTGGGTGGGGAAGCCGCTGCAGGGGTGCCCGCCAAGTCATCAAATTCGGAGTCCCAAGTTGCCTCGGGTGCTTCTTTCTTCTCACCCATAATGAGCTCGCGCATCTGCGCGGAGTGCGCATCGAGCTCATCAGAAAAGTTATCATCGAAGAAACGCGCGATGTCACCTGGGCCCGCTGATCCACCGCGCTTGTGAATGAGGGCAAGTAGCGCCTCGCCGAACTCTTGTGCGGATTGATAGCGATCCTCTGCCTTGTACTCCACCGCCTTCATAATCACCGCGTCAACCTCAGAATCGAGCTTTGGATTGATCTTCGACGGTAATGGCACGGTGCCGTTCACAATCGCTTGGTAGGTGTCGTAGGTGGTCTTGCGCTTGAACAAGCGACGTCCGGTGAGAAGTTCGTGGCACAGGGTGCCGAGCGCAAAGATGTCGGTTCGGTGGTCGACTTCTTTGGCGAGGCATTGCTCAGGAGACATATAGGCAAACTTGCCCTTGATGGTTCCTGTGCGAGTGTGAACCTCTTTGATTGACGACTTTGCGATTCCAAAGTCGACGATCTTGAGAATTCCCTCGAAGCCAATCACGAGGTTTTGCGGAGAGATGTCGCGATGCACAAGGTTGAGCGACTTGCCTTGCAACGTCTTTGAATGTGCGTACTGCAAGCCACTGCACGTTTGTGCGCCAAGCCCCAAGACCAAGTTGGTGTCGATCAGCCCTCCGCAAATTCGTCGCTCTTGCGTCTTGCGGGCAAGCTGCGCAACCGACATGCCTGCCAAGTACTCCATGACAAGGAAGTACCGTCCACTGTGCTCACCGAGCTCCAGGGTTTGCACAATATTCGAATGATCAAGTTGCGCGCTCACTCGAGCTTCGTCGAGGAACATACGTACAAACTCTTGGTCGTCGGCCAAGTGATCAAGAAGACACTTAACGACCAAGTACTTCTCAAACCCAGAGGCACCTGAGATTCGCGCTAAGTAAATCTCGGCAGTGCCACCAACGGCGATGAGGGCGAGGAGCTCGTACTTTCCGAGCTTCTTGCCAACCAGTTCGCCGTTTCTGGCTGGATTCGCCACGGGCTCAAGGATACATGCCCCGGGGACCAAAAGGAAAACCGGGGGCTTGCTTCAATAAGCGTGTGAGTGTTGTAAGCCGGCGTCGCCTGCCTGAGAGCCTTAGACTTCGAGAATCTCTTCTTCTTTTTTGGCGCCAATGCCGTCCACTACACCTACGTACTTGTCGGTGACATCTTGCACGCGCTTCTGCGCCGACTTGCACTCATCCTCAGAGATTTCCTTCTCTTTCTCGGCGTCCTTGAGCATGTCGTTGGCATCTCGTCGGCCAGAGCGAACCGCAACGCGGGCTTCCTCCGTCATCTTCTTGATCATCTTTGCCAGCTCCTTGCGGCGCTCGTGTGTGAGTGGAGGAATCGGCAGCCGTACGAGTTCAGAATCGGCGACGGGATTGAGGCCCAAGCCGCTGCTTTGGATCGTCTTCTCGATGATCGGCAGCATGTTCTTCTCCCACGGTTTGATTGTGATGAGGCGTGCGTCTGCGACAGCAAGGCTGGCCACCTGATTTAGCGGAGTTGGTGTGCCGTAGTAGTCGATTTTCACGTTGTCGAGTAGAGAGAGATTGGCGCGTCCAGTACGCACTTTTGCAAGCTCGCTTTTAAAGCGCTCAACCGCTTTCTCCATGCTCGCTTCTGCTTCGCTTAGAACGTCATCAACCATTTGTAGGCTCCTCTACGAATCGGGTGGGCTCTTTGGCCTGAATCGTCGTACCAACATCCTCGCCGGATACGACCTGGCGGATACTACCAGGTTTGTTCATGTTGAAAACGATCATGGGCAGATCGTTGTCGCGGCAAAGAGCAAAGGCCGTGCTGTCCATAACCTTGATGTCGTTCTTGAGACAGTCGGTGTAGCTGACGGTCTTGTACCGGCGTGCTTCGGGGTTCGAAACCGGGTCGGAGTCGTAGACGCCGTCGACCTTGGTGCCCTTGAGCAGGACGTCAGCTTGAATCTCCATAGCGCGAAGGGATGCCGCTGTGTCAGTCGTGAAAAATGGATTGCCGGTGCCAGCCGCAAAGATTACGACTCGTCCCTTTTCGAGGTGACGTATTGCCCGGCGGCGAATGTAGGGCTCGGCGAGTTGATGCATCTCAATGGCGCTTTGCACGCGGGTCTGAAGACCTTGCGCTTCTAGGGCATCCTGCAAGGCAACGGCATTCATGACTGTGGCGAGCATGCCCATATAATCAGCTGTGGCTCGATCGCTGCCATGGCGAGCAGCCTGGGATACGCCGCGAAAGATGTTGCCACCACCGACGACGACCGCCAGCTCCACACCGAGCGCGTGCGTCTCGACGAGTTGCGATGCGACGTTGCGAATGACTTCGGGAGAGATTCCAAATTCGCCATCGCCCATAAGGGCTTCGCCGGAGAGTTTGATGAGGACGCGTTTGTAGGCCGTTTTTGTGGATTCAGACATGGGATAGATCCGTTGACGAGCTTTCGCAGATAAAAAAATACGGCGCCAGGGGTTCCTGAGCGCCGAGACTTTGTAAGAACAATCGGCGTCCTGTTAGGTAAAACACCGATTGTTCCAAAAGAGAGTTTCTCTTAGTTTTCCATCTTGGCCACTTCGGCCGCGACTTCTGCTGCGAAATTCTCTTCCTTCTTCGCAAGGCCTTCGCCGAGCTCGAAGCGAGCGAAGCGGCGAATAGAGATGTTCTCACCAAGCTTTGCAACCAGCTCCTGCTGAAGGTCGTAGATGGTCTTCTTGTCGTCTTTCACGAACGGTTGGTCGAGCAAGCAAAGCTCCTTGAGCCACTTGGTGATTTGACCGTCAACGATCTTCTCGAGCATTTTCTCAGGCTTGCCGCTCTCTTTGGCCGTTTCGATGCGAATCTTGCGCTCCGCTTCGATGACGCTATCGGGAACTTCGTCGCGCTTGACGTATTGAGCGCCCATGGCAGCGATTTGCATAGAGACATCGCTTGTGAAAGCAATGAACGACTCGTTCTTGGCGACAAAGTCGGTCTCGCAGTTGGTCTCAAGAAGCACGCCGATGCGGCCGTTTGAGTGGATGTAGGAGGTGACAAGACCTTCGGTTGCGATACGGCCCGCCTTCTTGGCAGCTTTGGCGAGACCCTTCTTGCGAAGGAACTCAATTGCGTTGTCGACATCGCCGCTGCACTCGACGAGTGCCTTCTTGCAGTCAGCCATGCCTGAGCCGGTGCGCTCACGCAGCTCTTTGATTTGACCCATTGTTACGTTGGACATGATTTTTGTTTTCCGATTTGGTGGTTAGGGGGAAGCCCTAGTTGCTCTCAGGTGCTGGTGCGGGGGCTGGTGCCTCAGGCGCGCTCGGAGAAGCGGAGGCTTCTGCCGTTGCATCTGTTGTCAGGCTGCTGCCACCAGAGGAGATCTCGACTTTGGGCCCGTCTCCACCCGATGCAACGTGAATTACCGTCTCGTCTGGGCGCATGTTCTCGCGGCTCTGGCGGCTCTTGCGCTCGCCAGCGAGCTTGGCACCGATGAGGGCCGCGTCTGCGATGCGGGCCGTGAAGAGTTTGATGGCACGAATTGCGTCATCATTGCCAGGAATCACGTAGTCGATGACTTCTGGGTTGCAGTTGGTGTCGGTAACAGCAACCACGGGGATGTCGAGCTTGCGTGCTTCTTTCACAGCAATGTGCTCTTTGTTTGGGTCGATGACGAACATGATGCCAGGCAGCTTGTTCATCTCTTTGATGCCGCCGAGAGCGCGGACCAGCTTGGCCTTCTCACGAGCGAGCATGATGCCCTCTTTCTTGGTGAGGTTGCCGATGGTGCCGTCGGTCTCCATGTCTTCGATGGCGCGCAGGCGATCGAGAGAACCTTTAACAGTCTTGAAGTTGGTGAGCGTTCCACCGAGCCAGCGCTCCGTCACGTGCATTTGTCCGCCGCGCTCGGCTTCTTCCTGCATGATGCCCTGGGCTTGCTTCTTGGTGCCGACGAAGAGCACCTTTTCACCGCGCGCGGTGCAGTCGATGACAGCTTGGAAGGCTTTTCCGAAGAGCTTGACTGTGTGCTGAAGGTCGATGATGTGGATGCCGTTGCGGGCGCCGAAGATGTAAGGCTTCATCTTTGGGTTCCAGCGACCGGCGTTGTGTCCGAAGTGGACGCCAGCCTCGAGAAGAGCGCGCATGGAAATTGGTGGGCCGTCGGTGGCCGCTGTTTGTTGTTCTGACATTTGGTATTTCTCCGTTGGTATCCGCCGACCTCGTCTGCGAGCTTGATGACCTTATTAAGGGCACGGACCAAGCTCTCGGAAGCCGTGTGTTTGTTGTGCCTTCAGAGTGAAGGCGAGCGCGATCTAACACGCCGGGATTTGCCTTTGCAAGGCCGTTCGGAGCCAGCTGCCAAAGGATTCTGCACCAGGTTTCTGCGCGTTTGGGCCCACGATTCGCGTGATTGCCACCAAGGGCTGATGTGGCCTCAGAGCCTGGCTTCATCAGGCTCGATCCCCATAGGTTTGAGGGGTGTTCATATCTCCTCAATAGGCCCAGATCGGGTAGGGTCGCAACATGAAGTTGTCCCCTGATATGTGGATTCCGCCGATTGAACGCAAGCCCGAGGGAGTACCAAAAATTGTTGCTCTGGGTGGTGATGGCATCGGTCCCGAGGTGGTGGAAGCAACTCTTCGCTGCATTGAAGCGCTTGGTGTGAAGCTGGAGATTTCCCGTCCCATTCACGGCACTGATGCGGTCAAGGAGCTCGGGAATCCCCTTCCCGACGAAACCAAGCGCACCATTGATGCAGCGGATGCCGTCCTCTTTGGAGCGATCGATACGTCGATTGGCAACGCCAAGGCCGCGCTTCTCTACCTGCGATTCGATTTGGCGATGTACGCAAACCTGCGCCCAGTGACTTCTGTGGATTGCATTCCGTCCATCATCGGAGGCGACAACACCAACCTGGTCATCGTCCGGGAACTCACCGAGGGGCTCTATCCAGGGCGCGAGGGCCAGCTCGCAGACCTCACCAGTAAGTGGCCCGAGTACCGGGATGGCCGTGGTAACGAGTTGCCAAAGGATGGTGCGTTTTCTCTGCGCGTCATGACACCTGAGGCCATCGAACGCATCGTCAAGTTTGGTATTCGCCTGGCGAAGCACCGCAAAGACAAAGGCTACAGCCGAGGCCACATCAGCTTGGTTCACAAGGCCAACATGCTGCAAATCGGTGATGGGCTCTTTGTCGAGATTTGCCGCAAGCACATTGAAGCGAGCGGCCTTAGCTACGACGAAATCTATGTGGATGAAGCTGCTCGCCGCTTGGTTGCCGAGCCACAGAACTACGATGTCATTGTCACCTCAAACCTCTTTGGCGATGTGCTCTCTGATGTCGCTTCCGAGGCGATGGGCGGTATGCCCATGGTTCCAAGCGCAGCGATCGGTGACACCGGCGCCTACTTCGAATCGTGCCACGGCTCAGCTCCCGATATTGTTGGCACTGGCAAGGCGAATCCCGCCGCCACAATTCTCAGTGGCTCGATGATGCTTAGTTATCTTGGCGAGACCGAGGCGGCTAGCCGCCTTATCGATGCCACGCTAGGAACAATTCGTAGTGGCATCAAGACCGGCGACTTGGGTGGGAGTGCGACAACCGACTCGTTTACCGACGCCGTATGTGAGCGTTTGGGATAGTTCACAAAGGCAGCGTTTGTGAAATGCATCGGAGCCGAACGCTGCCTTTGGGCTCGCAATCCTCGCGAGCATCGCCTCAAAACCGCACTTTAGTCACATTTTCTCGGGTTGTTCTCCTTCATACCAAGCCAACCCGGCGAGGATCTCCTAGTGTGAGGCCCCGCAATTGGTTTATCGTTGGGGCTCATGTCGCGTCGTCCGGTGTTTTCAGTCTTGTTCGCGTTTCTTCCAGCGTGTGCAACGAGCGTTTCCGGAAGTGGCAACGGCGGCGAGAAAGTTGATGCGCGTCCAATCGATTTCGTTGTCGACGCCGCTAGGTCCGATGCTCAGCCACAGGGCCCCGACGCAAGCACAGTACTGCCTGATGCGGCGGTAGCTCCAGTCAACGCAACGGTCACAGCCGATTGTCTCTTCATCCGCGTTGGCCCCGGAACGGGAAACGCAAAAGTCGCGTGCACCGATAGTGGTGCTTGGTGCAATGCGCAAAACGATGTCTGTATACCGATGGGGGAGACGACTTCGGTTGTTGGCGCATCGCAACCGGGCGTCGGATGCGACGCCGAGTGGTTTCCTGTTGAGTATCGCATCTATAGCGGTTGGTCGTGTGGTTCGTTCTTGGCTTTTCCAGCATCCGCCGCGTTGCCAACCAACCACCAGACGCTCTTCCCACCACTTGGCGCTGGTCCTCAGGGCTAGCTAGTTTCCGTCCCGCTAGGGACAAAAACTAGCTAACGCTTGCGAGCAAGCGTGGTGTCTAGTTTCCGTCCCGCTAGGGACAAAAACTAGCTAACGCTTGCGAGCAAGCGTGGTGTTTCGCGCCTTCGGCGCTGTGGTCTGGTGTTCCACACCAG
>JANTGM010000166.1 GCA_024762925.1 Kofleriaceae bacterium
GGGGCAAGGAAGGATCTGAGCAACGATGAGCCGAAGGCGTTCAAAGGGCGAAGAACCGAGCCAGGGCGTTCTATGCCTCTGGATCCCACACTAGTTGTCGATAGGGCGGGTGACGAGCTCCCATGGATGGCGCTTGATGTAGCGACCAAGCTTCTTGGCATCGTCGGAGAACTCTTTATCATTCATGAGCGCACCAACAGTTCCAATACCACTAGCAACTTGTGACGCAAGTTGATCGACCTTGGCCATGGTGGCCTCGAGCTTGGTAAGTGACAGTCGAGCGCGCGAGATGGCAAGATCAAACTTGCTCCAAAGCTCTGGTGGCACGTTGCTTCGAATGCGTGTTAGCTGGGCGTCAAGCGTGTCGAGCGCAATTGCCATAGCAGCAAACTCCTTTTGTGCTCGCCCTGAGAGACGTTGTCCTTGGCGTCGTATTTCGGTGATTGAAGGTAGTCCCCCTGGGGTGCTTGTTGCCAGTGCAAGCGTTCCCCGCAGCGTTTGGAACTCATCAGCAGCGAGCGAGATTGCGTCACCAAAGTTCACGCTATCGTCGCTTGGTGTGAGGGCTTTAACGGTGGCCCGCAAGTGCTCAAGATCGGCCCGCAGTTGATTCATGCTGGGAGCAAGCTCATCGAGAAGCGCGCCAAAGCGCTTGGCGTTCAAGAAGCTTGTGACAATGATCTCCTCCATGCGAGCAGGATCAATGCCGCGAATCTTGTCTCCTTCCTGGATCGGAGGCTGCATTTCTTCGGTCGCTGGGGGCGGTGCAATCTCCAAGTAGGATTCTCCAATGAGGCCTTTGGAGTTTACGAAGATCTCGCTGTTTCGGCGCACCCATGGCACATACGTTTTCTTGACTACAACCGATAGAACGACCCCACCATCTGGGTGGAGCATGTGATTGGCGGCGCGAGCCTGGTTTGCGGTGACGAGCTGCACGCTGTCAACTCGGCCAATTTTGCGACCCGCGAGTTGCACATCTGCAGAAGCGCGCAGTGGGCCTGGGTGTCTTAGATACAGGCGAACGCGAACTGCAGGACCGACATCACTAAAGTCGACGCGCAGCACGAGAACGATCGCGGCCAGGAGCAAAACAGAGAGTGCCGCTCCAACACGTATCGCCTTTGTATCTGTTGTCTGCAACTATTCCTTCCAGAAGAACTTCCAGGGGTTTTTCTTAAGATCGCGAAGCATCTCTCGCAGGTCTGCGTAGAGTTCCTCTCGCACGAGCAACGCGCCAACGCTGCCTTTTCCTGCTCGTAGGTCGGTAACCATGCCGTCCACGTTGCCCACAAGTTTGCCAGCCTTACCCCCTAGTGCAACCGCCTCATCCGCCACGCGCAGCGCCCGGTCGAGCCGCTGCTCTGTAACCATGCCAGTCACTCGTGTGGCATCACCCAAGAGGGCTTTCGCTTCTGGGGTTACCTGCCGAATACTCGACTCTGTGGTGTTCATGAGGGATGCCGCGCCACGCATCGTGTTTCTGATGCTCTTGGCGTCAAGCCCCTCGTTGACCGTTGCTAGGGTCCTGCCGGCCTCGTCTGCGAGCCCGCTCGCTGAGCCAATGAGCTGCCCAAGCTCTGCGCGGTTTTCTGAGAGCAACCCATTTAGCTCTCGCACAGTGCCAGCACCATCAACGAGCAGCGAGCGAATGTAGTCTCGGTCTTCAACCAATACGTTGGAGAGAGAATCGAGCACCATGAAAAGGCGTGAGACGATGAGATCGGTTCGAGGTGGGTCAACTCCCCGAACCACAACTCCAGCACCAAGCTCTGGCCTGTCATAGTCGTCGCCTGGGACAATTTCTAAGTATTGCTCGCCCAGTACTCCAGAGGTGTTGATGAAGAACTCGGCATCTTGACGGATGGATTTCTTCACTCGGTCTTCGATCCATACATCTACGCGAACCAGAACACGACGCCCCGTTGCCTCATCGATTTCACCACCCATTAGGCGAACATCCTCAATACGACCAACCTTGATGCCTGCGAGTTTTACCGGTGCACCAGGTTTTACGTTGCCGCTGAAGTTATAGTCGACCGCGATGGTGTAGCCACTGCGAAATGAGAAGCCACCGAGCACGACAATGAGTGCAACCGCGACACCGATCGCGGAGAGAATGAGAAGCCCAACTTTGTATTCAACGCCTCGTTCGCTCATGATTTGCTCTCCTCTGGGAGTTTCGCTTTTCTAGCATCTGAGTTCTAGAATCCGGGTGTTTCCATCGGGCCATGGCTGTTTCCGGAGATGAACTGTCGCACGATTGGGTCGCCTGATTGCTCAAAGTCTTGGCGTGTTCCCGATTTGTAGGCCTTGCCCTGATAGATAAAGGTGATTCGATCGGCAATTCCGAAAATCGAGGGTAGGTCATGCGAAACTACGATTGAAGTCACGCCTAGATCGTCGGATAGCTCACGGATCAGCCTGTCGATGCGGCGGGCATTTACCGGATCGAGGCCTGTCGTGGGTTCGTCAAAGAGCACCACTTGCGGCTCCATCGCCAACGTCCGCGCAATGGCTGCGCGCTTCTTCATTCCGTCACTGAGCGTTGCAGGGCTGCTGTGCGCAAAGTTGCCCATGTGAACTCGTTCAAGCAGTTCATCAGATTTTGCCAGTGCTTCCTTGGTTCCCAGTCCTTGGTGTTTTCTGAGCGGAAGCGCGACGTTTTCACGCAGGCTCATGGAATCGAAGAGTGTTGCGTGCTGGAAGACCATACCGATGCGTTTGCGAACCGGATAGAAGTGCTTCTCACTGAGGTTGTCGATGCGCTCGCCATCAAAGTGAATCTCGCCTTGGTCCACTCGCAACAAGCCAATTAGGTGTTTGATTGTGACCGACTTACCAACTCCTGATGTTCCGATGATGAAGAACACCTCCTGCCTTCCAACTTCCATCGTCAAACCCTGCAGGATGCGCTTTGCTCCAAAGGCCTTGTGAACGTCGCGGAACTCAATGAGCGAGCTTGGTGTTGCAGAGCTGGTCACTAGACGCCGCCTCCAAAGACCATGAGACCGATTCCCGAGATCATGAAGTCGAGCAGGAGCACTGCGAACGACGATCCAATGACGGCACTGGTCGTCGCTGTGCCCACACCTTCGGAGCCGCCCCGAGCCTCGAGACCGCAGAAACCCGAGATGATCGGAATGGCCAGACTGTAACTAAGCGCCTTCACCGAGCCGATTACGATGTCGTAGGTGCGAACCATACTGGAGTCGAAGAACGCCGTCGGGTTTAGGCCGAACACGCTCCATGCTGAAATGCCGCCCGCGGTGAACGCGATCACAATGGCGATGACCGTAAGAATACTCCCCATGGAAAGGCACGCCAGAAGTCTCGGTGCGATGAGGTAGGACGTGGGAGTTATTCCCGAGAGCCGAAGGGCATCGATTTGCTCGGTGACCTTCATGGAACCAACCTCAGCCGCAATGCCTGCGCCAACACGAGTAGAGAGCATGAGGGCCGTGATGGTTGGCGCAAATTCCTGAATGAATAGCTTCAGAAACTGCGGCCCAAGCTGACTGAGGTCGCCCGTGACCCGATTGAGCTGATGGCCGCTTTGAATGACCATGACCATGCCGAGAAAGCCCATGGTGATAGCAATGAAGAGGAGCGACTTATTGCCGACCACGTACATTTGCCGGGCGACTTCGCCCTTTGGGTAGTCGCGGTCAAAGACGCCACGCAAGCTCTTGGCTCCGATGACAAAGAGCCGGGCCCCCGCATGGCTTGCAGCAATCGCCCTGGCCCCCAGGCCTTCGATGCGTGTGTGCACACTCATGGCAGCACCGCAGTGAGAAGAAAATCCAGAGTAACAATCGAGATGGCCGCAGCCACCACGGCAGCATTCACAGCTTTGCCAACTCCAACGGCTCCGCCCCGAACGCTGATACCAAAGTAGCAACTTGTCATGGCGATGGCGCTTCCAAAGACGGCGGCCTTGATGGCTCCGTGCACAAAGTCGAGCCAGCCGATGTTGTCGACCAGACTGTAGTACAGGGTGGAAAACTCCAGATCGAGCAAGAACATGGCGAAGAAGGCTCCGCCGTACAGCGCGATGAGGTTGCCGAGGACGACCAAGCAGAGAAGTGACACGGTCATGGCGATGACGCGCGGCACGACCAAATACGGAATGGGATCAATGGCGAGAGCACGCAGGCCATCGAGTTGTTCCGTCACAGTCATCGTTGCGAGTTCGGCAGTGTTGTTCGATCCCACTCGTCCAGAGAACATGAGGGCGATAAGCATGGGGCCGACTTCGCGAAAGATCGCGTAGCCTGCGCCCCAGCCAACGAGGCCGGCAGCGTTGAGCTGCTTAACAAGAACGCCAGCCTGAATCACCATGATGCCACCCACGAAGAAGGCGGTGAGCGCGATGATGGGCAGCGAACGATTGCCCATGCGATACAGGTTTCGGAAAAGTTCTGGCCCGTCGAGGCGAGGAGGTAGGAGTGCGCGAAGCACTTGCCCCGCGAGAATTGTAATACCGCCGAGCTCACGCCAAGCGAAAAGCGTGCCGCGTCCGATCGCAGAAATGGTGACGTCGCCAAGCACCTAGAGTGGCCCCGCATCGTCGCCAGAAACGAACTGTCGCACCAGTGCGTCTTCACTCTTGGAAATCGCGTGGCTTGGTCCTCGATATCGCACGGAACCTTCGTGCACCAGAGCTAGCTCGGTGGAGAAGTTCATGAGTGCGCCGACATCCGATGAGACCGCTACAACGGTGCAGCCAGTGTCGGCCTGATCGGCGGCAATGAGTTCGTACATCTTTGATGTGGTGACCGGATCAAGGCCAGCGGTGGGTTCGTCATAGAGCAAGAGGGCAGGGCGAGCAATCGTGGCTCGCGCAATACCAACGCGCTTCTTCATGCCACCACTCAACTCCGATGGCATCTTCGCCTCCGAGCCCGCCAAGCCGACGGCCTTGAGGCGGGCGGACACCCGGTCGGCGATTTCGTCGTCTTCGGTTTCTCCCAACCTCGCAAGGGGAAAGGCGACGTTTTCACCGACAGTCATGAAGTCGAAGAGCGCGTAGTTTTGAAAGAGCATGCCAACATCACGGCGAACGCGCATAAGCGTTTTTTCCTTGCCTCGACTGATATCGGTCCCGAGGATGTGCACACGGCCGGCATCGGGAGCGACCAGACCCACGAGCAGTTTCAGAAGGACACTCTTTCCACCGGCTGCTGGACCGAGAATTCCCAAGCGCCCGCCTTGCTCTAGTGAGAGGCTCAGGGACCGCAACACCTCGGTTCCGTCGAACGCGACGCTTACGTCTTGCACCGAAATGGCTGTGCGCGTATCGGTCACCTGGGACACCGTCGAATTATAGAACGCAGCCCAGCTCTGTTCGCAGTTTTGGTGCTGCCTCCAGCTCGTACTTGCTATCTGGATACGTATTTTTGAGCTTCAATAAGTCCTTGCAGGCGTCTTCGTTGCGACCCGCTTTGACCTTGGTCACTGCACGCTCGAAGAGCGCGTCATCGCGAAGGAGAGAGGCTGGGTAGTCGGAGGGCAGAGTCTCAAAGGCCTTGATCGCTGCATCGTAGTCGTGCAAATCGTCGCGCAAGACGATGCCAAGCTCCAGTTGGGCGTTGTCCAGCCACACCGAGAAGTAGGAACCCGCGCCCAGTGCAACGACGCGAGTTCTGAGAAGTTTTCTTAGTCGCTTGGCCGCGCCCTCGCCGTCGCCGAGGCTTCGCGCGAGTCGCGCACCATGCCACAGTGCGTCGTCAAAGAACCCTGACTCGGGGTGCGCTCGAACGAGCATATCGTAGTAGTGAAGTGCAGTTCTGGGAGAGGAGAATTCTTGTTCTTCGAGCTGCGCGAGTGCTTCTAATATGTTGTCGGAGATTTGCGTGTTGGCGAGAGAACCACTCAGTTGCTGAAGCTCTCGGCGCAGCTCCCTGGGAGCGCGGCGGCGGCCATCTTGCACGATTCGCTTCATCGCGTCCGCTGCAAAACCCTCGTTGGAGTAGTTGGTGACGGTCTTCCAATAATACTCGTAACTTTTCTTAGTGTCACCGAGGTCGGCGTAGAGGAGCGCGGCTGCATAGCACGCTTGTGCTGCGGCCGAACGGTTGTTTGCGAGTTCCTCCTCGGCATGATGGTAGGCCTCTATGGCTTCGCGTTTGCGATTCATGGTTACCAGCAGTTCTGCATATTGCAGATGCGCTGCTGCACATGACTGTCGTCGCATTCGTGGGCTGTCGATCGAGTTGCATCGCTCTTGGGCGGAGCGGTAGTCTGTCAGTGCTTCTTCATTCCGGCCGGCACGCTCGTTGTTCTCGGCATTGCGAAGCTCGCGAATCTGGGCGGGAGCTGAGCACGCTGTGCAGACCACTGTAATCGCGATGAGACTGGGCAGATTCATAGGCAGGCAGAACAGACGTCCTTGAGAATCTCGACAGCTTGATCACACTCCGCACCGGTG
Source organism: Kofleriaceae bacterium (assembly GCA_024762925.1). Lineage (GTDB taxonomy): Bacteria > Myxococcota_A > Polyangia > Haliangiales > Haliangiaceae > NORP324. The sequence continues at coordinate 6,431 of JANTGM010000166.1, forward strand.
ACATCAAGGTGCGTCACAAGCCGAAATCGCTGGGGCCCGGTTGGCCAAAACAAGAGGCCCTTGACTTCGCAGCGCTCTTGGATCTGCGCTGCGGTTGCAAATTGGGCATCCACTTCGACGATGACGATGTTGGTATCCACCTTTTTCGTGGCGACTGAGAGACCAGAAATATGCTGAATCGCCTGGCCCAGTTGGCGTGCATTCTCGTGGTCGAGGTGAAGGCGCTCACGTCCGTGTTTGAGGGCGTAGAGGCCTGCTGCGGCCAGTATTCCTGCTTGTCGCATTCCACCCCCAAGCATCTTGCGAACCCGGTGGGCTCGGTGCATCAGCTCGCGGCTTCCCGCGACGATGGAACCCACTGGTGCTCCAAGGCCTTTGCTAAGGCACACCGTTACCACGTCGAATCCGCTGCAGAGTTCGGCCTCAGTGTGACCCGTGGCGACTGCGGCATTCCAAAGCCGAGCCCCATCAAGCATGCTCTTGATGCCGAGGTCCTTCGCTGTGTCGGTCACTTCTCGAAGCTGTTCGATGGACCAAACTTGGCCGCCACCCATGTTGTAGGTGTTCTCCACTTCAACCAAAGTTGTTGGCGGATAGTGATGGTCATTGTCGTGGTATGCCGCGCGCACATCATCGCCACCGAAGCGCCCGCTCGGCATGAAGGAGAACTGCACGCCGTTTAGCATCGGAGTGGCCCCCGCTTCGTGAAATGCGATGTGCGCATCGGGCGCTGTCATGACCGCATCGCCGGGACGGGTGAGCACATTCACAGCAATCTGATCTGCCATCGACCCCGACGGCGTGAACAGTGCTGCCTCTTGGCCTAAGAGTTTTGCTACGGTGTCCTGCAAGAGGTTGACTGTGGGGTCTTCACCGTAGACATCATCACCGACCTCGGCTGTTGCCATCGCATCCCGCATCGCCTCGCAGGGTCTAGTGACGGTGTCGGAACGAAGATCGATGACCGTGGACATGCAGCGAGTTTACAGGTCGGAATCGCTCTCTGGAGCGGCTGTCGCGTCCTTCTTCTCGTCTTCCTCCTGCTCTTTAGGAGGTTCGGTCTCTTCAGGGTCCTTAGGAAGGCCCAGTTCCTTGCGGATCTTCACGAGCATACGGTCGAGAATGCCGTGCTCCATATAGCGCGGTCTGTCCTTGATCGTGAGCACGAGTTCGACAGCGTCACGATCACGCGAGTCCTTGCGGCGAATGACTTCAATCGATCCGCGAAAGACCTTACCCTCTTCGGCGATCTCAAAGAGCACATAGCCGTTGTCCATGTCTTTCTCGAGCACCTTGTGGCCTTCATCGATGCGAATGAAGCGCACCGCGGCGGGCCAGACTTTTTCGTAGGAGTGGCTAACCTTGCGAGAGGTTTTGGCACTAGCGCTGGTTGCGCTCGCAAAGGCAATACCCAACCCAATTGCGATGTTGAGCAGGGCGGCGTTACGCAGGCATTGTCGAAGACGCATCTTCGTCATCGTCACCCAAGGTTCGGGCGGCGGCAACTTCTGCGAAGCTTACGTGGCGGGAACTAATCGCAATGGCACCCATGCTCAGGTACCAAATCACTTGAATGCCGTGCAGTGCGACCGCAAATACGAATGCAGAGGCTTTTAGATCTGGATCGCCAGATTTTCCGATGTCGAGGTAGAGGCCAAGGCCGAGCAAAGTGAAGTACTGGTACTGGCCGACGAGACCCGGAGAGTTAGGCAGAGTAATGCCCACTGCAACCAAGCCCATCGTCGCAAATGCCCCGAGAACACTCAGGTCGAGCCCAAAGCCGCGCGCCAAGATCCACAGGCTCATGCCATTGGCGCCCCAATACACGATGCTCCAGAGCGTGAAGATGATGAGGTTTCGCTTGTCTTTCAGAACCAGAAAGCCGCGTATGAGCTCAAGCAGCTTCTCTTCTATCTTGCTGGCAATCTTTGGCGAGATTTTGGGAATCAGGCTGATCGTGAGCCAGAAGTGCACCGTCTTTTTTGGCCAACGAAGCGCAAATGCCAAGAAGAGCATTGCTGCGCTGAAGATGCCGAGAGCGGCGTAGGCAGTGGGCATCATCCAGGTGGGGGCACCAGGGCCGCGAAGCGCGAAGAGGGCGCCAAAAACAAAGAGCGAGACGAGAAGGCCATCAATAATGCGTTCGACTGCCACAGTTCCAAGAGCAGCGGCAGCGGAGACTTCTCCCTTCTTGCGAATGAGCGCTGGGCGCACGAATTCGCCGAGACGAGCGGGCAGGGCCAAGATGGCCATGAACCCCACGGAGGAGATTGCCAGCAGACGGCCAGGCGATAGCCAAACACCAATCGGGTGCAACAGGTTGTTCCACCGCCACGCTCGGCAAAAGTGCGTCAACCCCACTAGCAAAAGGTGACCAACAAGGTAGGGCGCAAACTTGGTGAAGTTGAGGGCACGCGCCGCTTGTTCAATGTGCTCTTGTTGCTCAGGTGTTGGCCACACCAGCCAAACGCAGATGGCGAGCATGGTGAGCGAGAGCAGTATGTTTACGGCGAGTTTCATTGCGGCGAATCGTGGGGAGAGAGATTCAACCCGATCGAGAGGCGGACCTTACCCGTCTGGATGGCGACCTTCTAGAATCTTTGCCGGGTTGGTGCACAGAAGTCTCTCCACCGCATCCAGACCCACTTTCTTTCGAATCCACTCGATGCCCTTGGAGACACCTTTGAGATCGGTGGGGCTGTGCAAGTCGGAGGCAGCGGCATGAGCAATCCCGCTAAGGACCATCTTGCGGGCGTATTTCGCTTGTTTGCGTCCGTGGTGCCCAGAAAGCGCGCCTAGGTCCACGACCATCGCGCAGTCGCCTGCGAGCTTCTCAACCAAATCGGGTGCCATCCACAGCGGGCTGTAGCGCTCGGGATGGGCGAGAACCGGGAGAATTCCTCGGCACCGCAGGTCAAAGATGCGTTGAAACAGGCCGACCGGAAGCTGATTGGGGATGAACTCCATCAGAAACACCCGATTCCCATCATATCCGGGGATCTCATCGTCCTCGATTCGTTGGTAGAGGGTGCTATCCCACATGTTCTCCGCACCAAGCGGAATGCGGACGGGCAATTCGTGGGCTTGCACAGCATCCATGGTGGCCTTGTGGGCATTGTTAATTGCCTCGAGGCTGGGCAGATACTGGCCAGTTTTCTGATGTGGAGTGGCGCAGATCGTTGAAAAGCCAAGGTTGAAGAGGCCAGTAACCATAGCTATAGATGATTCAATGTTGGGTGAACCGTCATCGATGCCTGGCAAGATGTGACTATGGAGATCGACGTAGCCCAAGGCGCCTACACTTATCCCAAAGAAATCGCGACGGCAAGGTGTCTGACTTCATGCACCCAAGATGATTCTGAGCGGCGTTCAAAGTTGGTTGCTCCGAGTTCAAGTGCGTGGTACTTATGAGAAATCCTGCTTTCATCTTGAGTAGGCAACCAACAGCGAGGTAGAACCCACTCCATGTCTGAGCGTAAAGAGAGTTCAGTCCTTTTTTCCCTTCGAGAGCTCCAAACCATTGAGGAGGAGCGCGTTCAGGAAGAGGCCGATGCAGTAACCCGTGCGGAGGCTGCTGCACAGCAAGCCAAAGCCGATGCCGAACGCAAGATTCGCGAGGAAGAAGAGGCTCGTCGTCAAGCCGCAGAGTTGGCCGAGCGCCAACAACGCGAAGCTGCAGAGCAACGTCAGCGCGAAGAGCAAATGCGGCTCGAAGAGACCGAGCGACGTGCTCGGGTTGAGGCGCAAGCGCAAATCGAGCAACAGCGACTCGCCAAGGAGATGGAGCTTCGCCACATGGAGCAGAAGCGCAAGAAGCCTGCGTGGATCATCGCCGCTGTTGGCTTTGTGGTTCTCGTCATCGGCCTTGGACTCTTCTTCAAGAACCAGGCAGATGCCCGAGCCGAGGCCAAGAAGGCTGAGGTAGAGCGTCTCGCAAAAATCGCCAAGATTGAGAAGGCGATGAAAACGGCGCAAATCGACATCGACAACGCCCAGGCCAAAATGGATGCGGCATTCGATGAACTCGAGGCTGCAAAGACCGAAGAAGCCAAGGCACTTGCTCGCCAGGCTCGTGAGGACGCCAAGAACGAGCTGAAAGCCAAGCGCGAAGAGCTTCAGCGTCTTCGTGAGAAGGCTGCCGCTGTCGCGAAAGCGAAGGCCAGGGCCAAGCGCAAGAAGAACAAAGCGGAAATCGACCGCTGCGCGAAGTCCAACGACCCACTCTGCGGTATCTAGGAACTTCTCCTATATCGAATCGAAGAACAAGCCGGCGCACTGCGTCGGCTTTTTTCGTTTCGGATAGGTGTTGGAATGCGGGTTGTTCAAGGTTCCTCGCAGAACGTAAACTTGTGGTATGTCCGAGACGCTCAAATGGCTCCTCGGTGGTGATCCTGCCGTGCGTTGGCAGGTTCAACGTGACCTTCTCGATCGTGCTCCGAGCACTTGGAAAGCCACGCGGCGAGAGGTTGCCAAAAAGGGCTGGGGCGCGTTCAAAGGGCGAAGAACCGAGCCAGGGCGTTCTATGCCTCTGGATCCCACACGAGTGTGCGGCTCAGAGGAATAGAAATGTGCTGGCGACGGGA
>JANTGM010000167.1 GCA_024762925.1 Kofleriaceae bacterium
CGTTGAGCGAGACTTGGACCAGGGTGTAGTTGGCGTCGCCATTGGTTAGGTTGCTCCAGACGAACACCATGGCAGTGCAGGGGGCAACTCCAAGGAGAATCATGCCGCCGATGTACTCTTGGGCTAGGTCCGGTGGCACCAGGCCCGCGAAGAAGTGATTGAAGAAAAGGACGCCGAGACCCGCCATCGTGAAGGGTTTGATGAGCCAGTTGACGACCAAGGTCAGAGCAAGACCTTTGGGCTTCTTGCCCACGTTCTTGAGACTGCTCGGATCGACCTTGAGCATCATGGGATAGACCATCGCCCAGATCAGCACTGCCACTACGAGATTGACGTGGGCCCATTCAAAGCGCGAGACTGTTGCGAACATCCCCGGAGCCACTAGGCCTAGGGAAATGCCGGCAGCAATCGCCAGTGCGACCCAGAGAGAGAGGAGTTTTTCAAAAATGCCCATTCGTGTTGTGCCTTTCAGGTAGCGCTATGCACGGCCTTCGGAGGGAGGCTGGTCGCTCGGCGCAAGAGTCCACGCCTCAAGGACAACATGCTCAGCATGGTCTGAGATTTCTTTGAGATAGGTTGCCTCTTGAGTCCGACGTGAAGCCAGCAATGGGTCGGTGATGGGCAGAGGCACAAGACTCTGATTGACGATCCAAGCGAGGGGCTTTATATCGGCCCTGGCAAGGTCGCGCTCCAGTTGCATGGCCTCGTGAATGGGGGTTGCCTCTGGTAGCGTGACGAGGAGTACGCTCGTGAAGCTAGGGTCCCGGAGTCGAGGAAGCAGCTGCTGTACCGCCTGTGGGCTCGCGTCGTTCTTCTTGAGAACTTCGCGGTGATATGACTCGGCTGCATCGAGTAGCAAGAGGGTGTGCCCAGTCGGCGCTGTATCGATGACAACGAATCGGTCCTCGCCGTGTGCGACGGTATCGGAGAATGCGCGAAAGATTGCGATCTCCTCGGTGCAGGGGCTGCGCAAGTCTTCTTCGAGCAGAGCTTTGCCCTGCGCATCGAGCTCTGCGCCCGCCTCTCGCATGACCTCCTCAGCGTATTTCTTGGTCTCAAGAGCTGGGTCGATTCGGGTGACGCGGAGGTTTTGACCCGCTCCTCCGAGTTCCCGAACGGCGGCTTCGACATGAGCCGCTGGATCGGTTGTAGTGAGTGTGACATCAAGACCACGGTTTGCGAGTGCGCCGGCAATACGTGCTGCAAGGGTCGTCTTGCCGACCCCACCTTTGCCCATGGTCATTACGACTCCCTTGCCTCTCTGGGCGAGTTCGGTGACCAAGGTTTCTAGCGACGCGGCATCGAACTCATCGTCCTTCTCTGGTGCCGCCGCAATATCAACTGTTGCCGTTGCACCCCCAACAGCTCGCAGTGCCTCAATCCCCAACACGCCGAAGGGAAGCAGCGGCACCTCGATGCGCCGGAGTGCTTGTAGACCGGCCGGCAGCGCTGCCAGGGCATTAGAGCCTCGGGCATCCATCGCCATGGCGACCGGATCCGTAGGATCTTGCGCCTTGAAGACGCCATTGAGGATGAGCTGAACATTTGAGACGCCGATGGACGCTAGCTCACTTCTTGTTCGCTCTGCCTCTGCGAGTGACGCGGTTTCTGGGCGGGCCACCAGGACCACAGTTGTTTGGCTCGGGTCGCGCAGCGCTTCATTGGACGCAGCATAGAGCGCCTTCTGTTCGGTCAGGCCCGAGAGAGGACCCAGGCATGAGGTGCCCCCCACATTGGTGTCGATAAAGTCGGTCCAGGCCGCCGGCAATTCGAGAAGGCGAAGGGTATGCCCCGTAGGCGCCGTGTCGAAGACCACATGGTCAAAGTTCGCCGTCGCATTCTTGTCACCAAGTAGCTTCGAAAACTCATTGAAGGCCGCGATCTCAACGGTGCATGCCCCGGAGAGTTGCTCCTCCATGCTCGCGATGGCCACCGGTGGCAACACGCCGCGATAGGGCCCCACGACTCGCTCGCGGTAGGCGAGGGCGGCTTGCTCCGGATCGATGTTAAGTCCCCACAGCCCCGAGACCTGCGGGATTTCTGTTGGGGTCGCGCCTAGCGTGGTTCCGAGGACCTCATCTAGATTCGATGCCGGATCGGTACTGACGAGAAGCACTCGTTGGCCGGATTCGGCGAGATGTAGCGCGGTGGCGCACGCCGAGGTCGTTTTGCCGACACCGCCTTTGCCGGTGAAGAAGAGGATTCGCGTCGGATTTTCAATGATGGACGACATGTGGATGGTTCCTTCTCAGCAACAGCCCGAACTCTTGGTTGGAGTCTCGGTGTTTGTTGAACCACCGCAGCAACCGCTTGACTTTGTATCTTGTGGCGTCGAGTTTGCGCTGGCGCCCTGACCCAGGTATCGGTTGGCCAGGTCTGTCATCGTTTTGGCAGGAGCGTCTTTTACCTGTTGTGCTACGGATACCGCGAGAAGCATGTCCTCTCGGGATACACCGAGCTTTCTCGCTTTGTCGTAGTGGAACTTGAAACAGGTCTCGCAGTTCGATGCGATCGCCGCACCAATCGCAACAAGCTCAGTAACGGCTTCTGTGACGATGCTGGCGGTGGGAGCGTCCAAGCCGACCCAGGCGGCGAGCTCATCTCTAGGTGGGTACAGGCCAGAGCTCTTCACCTCACCATCGACCTTAATCAGTGGTAGCCCCGCCTCGCCCTTCGATTCCAAGGCTTGCTTCACATCGGTGTCGCCAGCGAAGGCGGCGGGCTGGTCCGCCAGGTTGAATCGTTCGATGGAGACTCCTTGCGTCTTGAGCCAATCGAGATCGGCGGCAAAACGAACGAGTTGTGGGTCGATACTGGCACCGCAAATCCCCGTGGGGCAGCACATCGCAGGGTCAAAAACGCTAATCATCATTTGAGTGTTCTTTCTCGGGGTTTGGAGTTGTGGCCCTGGAGACGAAGCAGGTCCGCAAAGGATGCAGGTGCTGCCGAATTATTGTCATTTTCGAGTAAAACAGCGGATAGAAAGGGTCTATCTGCCTCGTCGAATCGACTCCGATCATGCATCGCTATCGCCAACCGGAGGGCATGGCACGAAGCAACAAATGGTGCCTTCGTCATCGTGTCGAACCTGGCATTTCTCCGTAAGATGAATTCTTAGTCGGCGTCGCGCGCGTTGCAGTCGAGACTTGGCGCCGGGAATCGATAGGCCGTGCTCCTTGGCGTATGCAACCTGGGACACTCCTTCGATGTCGCATTGGCGCAGAATGTCGGCGTCTTGTTCTCCGAGATCTGAGAGGGCTCTGGGCAGGCAGGATGCCAGCGAGTCGATAGCTCGTGGGGTCTCTTGAAGATCTGGGAGGTTCTCCGGGACCGGCACCTGTATTTTGCGCACGCGGTAGTAGTCGATGATGGCGTTGCGGGCGGTTGCAAAAAGCCATGCGCGTGCTTTCTCCACTTCACAGAATTTCTTGCCCTGACGAATGGCCTTGAAGAAGACGTTCTGTAGGAACTCGTCGGCAAGGTCCTCGTCGAGGTTTAGGTGCCGCAGCAGCCACGAGCGAAGCTCCACTTCGTGAGCATCCCAGGCTTGTTGAATGCAGCGCTGATTGCTCATCCCTCATGCCTCGGAGTTATCGTAGCCTCGGTGCCGTGCCAGCTCGTGCGTGCGGGCTTGTTGCCGGCTCTAAGAAACCCTACCGCCTCCGCTTTGAATTCCTTGCTATGTTGGGGTGTTCGCATGATCTAGACCTGCCTAGATGCCGTACTAACTCGCAGTCTACAGGTCAAGCGTGTGGAAGAAGAAGAAAACCGTGCCCATGAACGAATGAGCGGTGGTCTCCCAAACTGCAAATCATCGAGGAGGCATTCAGCGCTCAAGTTAGCGCCCCTTGCGCAAGTTTCGTACTAGCCTTGTACCAACACGACTCCGCTGTCGCTTTGCGGGAGCGTTCTCGGGGCCTGAGCTTTGCAACCACGCGGTCCCTCTGCCGCCATGCGCATGGCACGTTCTATGCTCTTGCCAGCCTTCGTAGTACATGGGCGGAATCAAGACCACGTCGGGGCGCATTCGGCGCAGACCTGCGAACGAAGACATCGCATACTGGGCAACCCTGGGTGTTCTGCTCGTCGCACCGACACTCCTGATCGCCTACAAGGTCCTGGTCAACGACTACTCCCTCGCCAAGATTCTCCCTCGACGCGAGTACTCGGTGACCTTGGCGATGAGCCTCGACGGACACAATGGAAGGGCGCGGGTCAAGACCTTCATTCCCCGCTCCGACGAGGTTCAGCAAATTACCGAGACTCGCTCGAGCGATGTTTCGAACATGCAGGTTCGAGTGGAGAGTGATCAGACGAATCGCGTTTCAATTTGGACCGGAGGATCGGTTCCCGATGAGACGACAATCGAATACAGCTTCGATGTTCTTTCGACTGGACGGCAGTACCGCATCGCCCCGGAGCTACAGGTGCCAGAACACTACTCGCCGTCCCTTGCCTCTTACCTGGTTGGCAGCGAAGCGGTCCAGGTTGATTCCGAAGAGATCCTGGCGACGCTTAGCGAGATTGGTGCCGACCAGGGGCCAATCTTGCAGCGCTTGCAAGCCATTTACGAGTTGACCTCGAGCTTTCCCATTCGGCCCTTCAAGGGCACCACGGACGCCCTCACAGCCCTGCGGCTAGGGGAGGCAAGCTGCAATGGCAAGAGTCGACTCTTCGTGGCGCTGGCACGCGCAGCAGGCATCCCGGCCAGGCTCGTCGGAGGCCTCATCATGACCAGCGGTAGCAAGCGTGTGACGCATCAGTGGGTAGAGGCCTACGTGGGGGGGCACTGGGTTCCCTTTGGGCCCACCAATGATCACTTTGCAGAGGTTCCCGAGAACTACCTAGTTCTCTATCGCGGCGACGAGAGCCTATTTGCCCACTCCAGCGACATCAACTTTGACTACCGATATCGCATCTCAACGAAGATGGTCCCGGCCCCCGAAGCGCGCACGGCGTTTGGACAGTTCAACATTTGGGCGCTCTTCGAGCGACTCCAGATGCCCTTCGGTCTACTGCAAACCATTCTCATGCTCCCTGTGGGAGCACTCATCGTGGTCTTCTTTCGCAACGTCATCGGAATGCCGACCTACGGGACCTTCTTACCGGCTCTGATTGCCGCGGCCGCCAAGGGCACGGGGCTGGGCTGGGGAATGCTGTCGGTCCTGCTCATTATTGCGGCAGTGTCTATGGCCCGGTGGCTGATGCAGAGACTGCGCCTTCTTCATTCGCCGACGCTCGCGATCTTGCTGACGGTCGTCGTCGTGACCATGCTGCTGTCGAGCCTGGCGGCCGAGAGGCTAGGACTTGGGGAGCTCGCCAGAGTCTCGTTCTATCCCATCGCGGTCATGGCGATCGCCGCTGAGCGCTTCTACCTCTCCTTGGCGGAGAAAGGCATACACGACGCCATCGTGAATCTCGCAGGTACGCTGATTGTCGTGGCCGCTTGCTTCGTGGTCATGAACTCTCTAGCGCTGCAGATTCTCGTGAGCGGATTCCCCGAAGTACTGGCCTACGTACTTGCTGCGAATGTCTATCTTGGTCGCTGGGTAGGGCTGCGGGTCTTTGAGTATCGCAGGTTCAGAAGTCTTCTTAGGGCGGAGGCCAGCGAATGATCGCCGCCTGGAAGAAAAGGTTGCGCACCCTCCTCGAACGGCGCGAAACAGTCTACGGCGTCAACCGTCGCAACGTCGAGCTGGTCTATGCCCACAATCGACGCTCCGACTACCCGACCGCAGATGACAAGGCCCTTTCCAAACGGATGCTCGCCGATCATGGTGTCCCGGTGCCCAGAACGATTGCCATCTGTGAAGCGCTCTACGAATTGGCCAACGTCATGAAGCGTCTCGAGAGTGAGGAGGAGTTCGTACTCAAGCCGGCAAACAGCAGCGGCGGCAATGGCATTGTTGTCGTCAAGGGGCGGTCGAACTGTGGCGGATGGCTCGTATCCGGGCAGCGAGTCATGCGTCAGCGTGACGTACACAAGCATCTCGCCGACATCGTGTATGGGGCGTTTAGCAGCGACGAACCCGACAAAGCCATCATCGAAGAGCGCGTGCAGTTTCACCCTCTGCTCGATGCGCTTTCCGGCGGCGGTGGAGACCTGCGAGTCCTCACCCTCAAAGGTCGCCCCTTTAAGGCGATGCTGCGGCTTCCTACCGTTGCTTCCGGCGGGAGAGCCAATCTTCACCAGGGGGCAATTGGCGTGGGCGTCGACATTGAAACCGGGGTCACCGGCTGCGCACTCATGGGGGGAAAGCCTCTGGAGGTTCACCCGGATACAGGCGTTGCCCTCTGCGGTGTACAGATGCCCTCGTGGCAGCAGGTGCTCGAGACCGCGAGCCTGGCGGCGGGGGCTGTCCCACTCGGCTACCTTGGTGTGGACATACTCTTCTCAGAGGAACGCGGACCCCTGGTGGTCGAGGTGAATGCTCGCCCCGGTCTCGAAATTCAGAACGTCAATGGCGCTGGTATCGGTGTAGCTCTTGCGGAGTACGCACATGGGTGAGGGCAGCATGCGAAGCTCTCTTTGGCCGGTGTTGCTCGGCATGGCGGGGTTGCTCGCTGGCGCCATAGCACTCGAGGCGGCCGGTCGATCTCGCGAGAGTCTGGCCGATGTGGTCATCATCTCCAGCAGCGCGCAGGGCGAAGACGACGATGGTGCCGAGGATGCACCTCTCTTGGGTGAACCTCTCGATAGCTCTCATGCGCAGGCTCGAAGGTTGGTTCGCCGCAGTCAGTTCGAAGAAGCCCGGCCGCTCTTTGAGACGCTGCTAGAGACGCATGGTCACACGCCGTCTCTGCTCGCGGAATGGGGATACTTCCAGCTCATCAGCGGGCACGCAGAGGAAGCAGAAGTGTCCCTTCGCGAAGCGCGGCAACGAACACCCGACAACCCCTGGCTCGCACTTTCGCTGGCAACGGCATGCCGCCGTTCTGGCAAGGACGGTGAAGCGGAAGCCCTGTATCACGACGCCCTCGAGCTGCGCCCCCACTACGCCGCCGCAAAACTCAGCCTGGCTCGATTTCTACGACAACGCAAGCGAGCCAAGGAGGCTCTTCCCTTGCTCCAAGACATTGCCGAGTCGGGTAGCAATGAAGACCGGGCGGCCAGTCTCACCGAGCTCGGACGCTCGTACATGCTCTTGGGGAAACTCCCCGAGGCAGACGCAGCCTTCGACAAAGCGATCGGGCGGGCACCCGCGTCCGTTTCCATTCGTACCTCGATGGCGCAGGCATACCTCGAGCACGGCGGAGAGGAGGCGCTCGGAAAGGCCGCCTCCACCTTGCAGCAGGCCATCCAGTTGGCACCCGCCATTCCCAAGCTCCACGCCCTGCTTGGAGAGGCACTCGTCGAGCAAGGCGATTCTCAGGGCGGACGGGCAGCGTACGAGCGAAGCCTCGAGATCGATCCAGGATATCAGTTTTCACGGAGACGTCTTCTCCGCCTCGATCTAGATGCTGGGGCCTTTGCACAGGCTCGAGAGCACGCGGCACAGCTCATCGCGCATGCCCCAAAGGATCCGGAGAGTTTCTTCCTCGTTGGCCTGGTGGAGAGTCGGGATCGAAAACTGGACGCGGCTCGCGAGGCATACCGCAAGGCCATCGAACTTGCTGACGGAACGTACCCGGAAGCCTATGTGAATTTGGGCAAGCTCGAGAAGTCGGCTAGGAATTACGATGAATCCATCGCCCATTACCAGCGGGCGCTTGAGCAACGAAGCAACTATCGCACGGCACGCAACAATCTCGGCCTCACCCTGCTTGCTGCCGGGCGCGTTGCGGAGGCTCTCGTGCTCCTCAATGAACTCGTCGCAAAGCATCCCTCCTACCCCGAGGCCTGGCTGAACCTCGCGAGGGTTCACAGCGAGAAAGAAGAGTACGATGACGCCATTCGTTGCCTTCGGAAGGCGCTGGAGCTGCGCCCGGGATACGAGTCGGCTCGCCTCAATCTCGCCAGTGCGCTGCGCAAATCAGGGAAGGCGCAGGAGGCCGCAACCGTGTACGACGAGATTCTCCGGTCTCAGCCCCGCTATGTCTCGGCCTGGTACAACCGTGGAATCGCCTTGGACAAGGCGGGCGATGTTGCAGGAGCCCGCTCTTCCTACGAGCGCGCAGTTTCGCTCGATCCGGACCACAAGTTGTCGCTCAAGAGACTCGCAAGACTCGAGCTTCGCGCGCAACGCTTCGAGCGGGCCGCCGAGCTCTACACCGATATTCTCGACCGCGATGCCAGCGATGTGAAGTCCCGTCGCCTCCGAGCCGAAGCTCGCGCGTTTGGTGGGGACCTCGAAGGTTGTACTCGCGACACTGCATTGGCAAAGAAACAAGATCCTCAGAACGCAAACCTCGAACGACTATGGAGACTATGTAATGGTGAAAAAGAATAAGAACTGGAAGAGCTACTTTCTTACCGCGGCGCTCGCATGTGGGGCTGCCTTTGCGGGCGCGTGTGGGCACGATTCGAGTCCCGTAGATCCGGGAGCCTCTATTGATCCGGATGCTCCGGATGAGATTCTCTTTCAAGAGGGATTGGCGGCATATGACGCGCAAGATTTTGCTACCGCCATTGCCAAGTTCGATGAGCTTCTTGCTACGTACCCAGACTCTCCACGCCACGACAACGCGGGCTACCTTGTGGGACGCTCGGAATACGAAACCAACGCATTTGATGCAGCGATAGCTGACTTCACGTCCATGTTGGATTTGCACCCAGCGTCGACGTTCGCCGGGAACGCTCTGTATTTCAGAGGCCGGTCAAACTACCGCCTGGGAAACGCAGATCCCAACGGCGGAGCGACGCAATACGCAACGGCGATCAGCGACTTCCAAGAGTCGATTGCAACGGATGACCAGGGTACCTATGCGGATAACGCCGCCTACTACATTGGGCGAACCGATTTTAATCTCGGTGCATTCGGCGATGCGATCACCGCATTGGACTCCATGCAAAGCGCCTACCCTGACTCGAGCTATGTGGACAACGCGCAGTACTACACCGGGCGAAGCTACTTCGAGCAAGGGCAATTCGCCGACGCCATTGCGGCCTTCGATCTTGTACTTGGCGATTCCACGTCGTCTCTTGGTGACAATGCACGCTACCGCCGAGGGCGCGCCAACTATGAAATTCCCAATTACACCGAGGCTCTCTCCGACTTTGAGGACGTGAGCAACTCCTACGCGGGAAGCATCTTCGAGGACAACGCGATGTACTACCGGGTGCGCGTCTACGTAGATCAGGCGGACTGCACCAACGCAAACACCGTATTGGGTACGCTGCAGTCGAGCTATCCAGCCAGTTCGTACGTTGGCCGCTCTACCTCGTACGTGACCAACGGAGGTTGCTAGGCCTCTATGCGCGCCCTCTTGTGCGTTCTTGGTGTGGTGTTGATTGTTGGGCCATACCCATCTGTCAGCATCGCGCAATCCGCTCCCTCGCCGGATACAGCGAGCGACTCGGTGTCGGTATCGACAAACGATATCTCGACGACGAAGCCCAAAAAGAAGAAGCGCAAGAAGAAGCGAAAGAAACGCAAGAAGAAGTCCCCGATCTTCGAGTGGGAACACGAAGCTGGACTTCAGTATGAGATGGGCTCGTTCTCTGGTCTTGGAACCCGGCAAGATTCGGCTCTGGCCGAGCAAGTGAGCGCGCGCTACCGAGCACAGCTCGAACATCGCAATTGGCGTCTTCAGACTCCATTGCGAATTTCGGACCGCAGGACCGCTTTCGCTTCTCTCACCCAGACCACAGGCTCAGCTGGCATACGCTTGCGTCACAAGTCCAACCGTCGTCTTGCCGTCACCCTGCGCGGTGACCTTGCGGGGCGCTGGCGCAACGACTGGCCGGATCAATATCAGCCCCTCGATGACGGAACCCTGGGCCCAACGGATCGCTACAGCCGGTGGAGTCGAAGCGCTGGCATCGACATCGCCTCGGTCCTCTGGAAGAAACACCACTTCAAAGCCCAGGCGGAGTACAAGCTCGTAGACGCGGTCGAAGATCCCAATTTCGAGCCTTTTGATGCGCCGACTCACCTGGTGCCACAAGATCACGAAAAGGCGTCGGGCGCCCTGGAATGGCTACGTTGGTTCAAGAAGACGAAAACCGGCGGCGGCATCGAGTTGGGGCGAAAGGAGAGCTTCTTTGCCTTCTCTCGCGATGCGTTGACAGGCAGAACCCATGCGCGCCCGGGTGGACAAGGCCCCAATCCCTTTCAAGTGTTTTGGTATGCGGAGCCCTACGTTGTGTGGGAGTACGGGCGCCTGAAAGACACCTGGCAACTAGATCTCTTCTACGGCTACGACATTGTCAGCGATCGATACCAGGGATACTACTCATCGAGAGCCCACCATCCGCGTGTCGAGTTTGCGATGAAGGCGTTTGACCGGGGCAAACTGAAGCTGGACGCACAAGTGTACTGGAGGCGCTACGGCCCCAATAGCTATGCTGAGACCGCGACCCGTCCAGCGTTGGAATACGGCGACAGACGCACAAATCGGACGTTTTCGGGAAGTGCGTCGTACGAACACGGCTTGGGGAAGGAATGGACCCTCATGGCGGATGCCGGAGTTCGAATTCGTAGAACCAACTATCCCGACTACACGCCGATGGTGTTTCCGCGAACTCGAACCTACGATATCGATTTCGACTACACGAACTTCGCCATGAACATTGGAGTCGCGTGGACGCCTCCGCTCTAGCGCGTCCAAAAAGCAAGAAAGCGAGCGAGAGGTGCTCGATGCGTCTTACCCGCTCCTGACAAGGAAAGGTAAGTTCCAGGTGGGACGTGACAAGAGAGCGCTAGGAGCCTGAAACGAGAATCACGGCAGCCTTATCGGCCGGCATGGTCGCAAGTTCGCTCTCTGTGAGACGGGCGTAAATCTCAACGAGGTTGCCACCGGGGTCTTTGAGCCAAAGCTCATGTAGCGGCG
>JANTGM010000168.1 GCA_024762925.1 Kofleriaceae bacterium
TCTCCTGCCAAAGCGTGAGAAGCTCGGGGCGATAGACGGCGTACCCATCAAAGAGCGACGCAACTCGCTCCGAGAGCTGCAGAAGTTTTCTGTGTTCTACATCGCCGCGAAGGTAGGCGTCGATGGGTTCGAAGCCCGCCTTTGCCCGGTACTCGTTCAAGCGCTTCGCTACTGCCCAGGTGAGGCCTGCAGAATCCCAAGCGTGTCGTCCAGCGTCTGGCAAGACAGCTGCAAAGGCACGCTCCACGATGCCACGGGCAAAGGGAAAATCTGGGTTCGCCCAAACACCATGACGCTTGGAGAGCTCCATGGTGAGCCAACGCTCCATGCCCTTTCCCTGAACGACGATGCACTCGCTCTCAAACGGGCCACCTACCGGCTGTGCGACGACCTCCGCCAGCTTGGCGAGGAGCACTTCGGCCCTATTGCTGCGGTGGAGGAACATTCGACGTGGTGCGAGGATACGGCAGCAAGATCTGGCTGGCTAGCCTTGGTCCTGCCTACGGCTCCATGCAGAGTTGTTCTGATGCCAAGCATGTGAAACCACCGGGGCAGCTTCCATCGTTGCCACAGGCGGGGCGCTCACATCGGCGATTGATCGTTCCCACGCATTCGTATGGCGTAGGGCAGGGATTGTTGTCGTTACAACGACGTGGTCCGCAGCGTCCGCCAAAGTTGCACGCTCGACCAGGGCTGCAATCCGTATCATCTTCACATGCACGGGCGCACGTACCAAAGCGGCACGTGAGGCCATCGCCACAGTCCGGATCGTCGCTGCAGCCGTTGCACACGCCACCTGGTACTTGCAGAGCGCAAGTCATCTCACCTGTGCACTCGCTGTCGTTGCGACAATCAACCGGTTCGTACGCCGTGTTGGCGTCGGGGGGCACAACAGCGGCATCGGGGGCTGCAGGCTGGTTCCCGCCGTCGATCGCTTCATTTCCATCTTCGCCAGAATCAGCGGCTGGCAAGGCATTTCCGGCATCCAGCGCATCAGACGGACCACCTTGACAGGCAATGGAGAGGACGAAAACGAAAGCAAGACGCAGCCGAGGCATGGGCGTAGGCTAGTTGGTCTGGCCCGCCAACTCAAGCCTCAGAAAAGGTTAGGCTTGCTGGCCAGATCGAACCAAACGTCCTGGGCGACTTCCCGTGAGCTTGCCATCTCGCGCGATGATCTCTCCGTGGACCATTGTTGCAATGTAGCCATCGGCTGCTTGCAATAGGCGTTGGCCCCCAGCGGGAAGATCTTGCCGCATTTGTGGGTGGTGCAGGCTCAGGTTCTCATAATCGATCACGTTCACATCGGCACGTAGACCGACTTCAAGTCGGCCCCGATCTTTGAGACCAATGAATTCGCTGGTGTCGTTGCTCTGCATCTTGATGATCTTCTCAAGGGGAATCTTGCCCTCTTCACGATCTCGGCCCCAGTGCATCATGAAGAACGTTGGGAAGCTTGCATCGCAAACGGTTCCAACGTGGGCGCCGCCATCACTGAGTCCTGGGAGTGCGAGTGGATGGGTGAGCATCTTGTGCACCACATTCAGGTTCATGGCCGAGTAGTTCATAAGTGGAAAGTAGAGGAGAGCTTTGCCATCTTGTTCAAGAAGAGCGTCATAGATGACAAAGAGCACCGGCTCCTTCTTTTTCATGGCTTCGGCTGCCAAGCACGATGACACTGGTGGCTCGTAGTTTGGAATTTCACCGAGTCGGTACAAGCGCATGGCAACCATGTCGAGCTTTGCTAGGAACTCATCGGCAAGTGGGGGAATCGAGCTGCCATCTCCCGCGAGTGGTTCGCTCTTCTCGGTGAGAAGCTGCGCCTTAAATTCTGGCTTGCGCATCTCGGCAACCTGCTCTTCAAGGCTGAGATGAGAGATTTTCTTAAACGAAGGGAATCCGATGAACGGATGAAATGTCGCTTGGAGGCCGAGCATGACGCCAATGGCGCGAGGTGCCACTTGGCAGCGTACGGTGTGGCCTTTGTCGCTTGCTTTCTGGCATCGCTCGAGAATTCGCTCCCACTGCTTGGGAGAGCCATCGCGCTGCATGGTTGACATGCTCATGTTTGCACCACCACCCGCCTCGAGCATGGCTTCAAGAACATCAAACTCTGCGTCAAAGTGCTCATCGCCTTGCGCCATGTTGAAGTCGGAAACCGCGTTGAGAACACCGTGACCCGCGCCTTGGAATGCACTGGCAATGCCTGCGAGCTCTTTGGCTGCAGCTTCCGAGGCGGGGGTTTCTTCGCCTAGGGAGGTTCGGTGATTGTCTGTTCGGCCCGTGCTAAATCCAACGGCACCAGCATCGAGTGCTTCGCGAACGATGTCGCGCATCTTCGCAATGTCTTCGTCTGTGGCGACAGCATTGGCTACTGCCCGGTCACCCATGACGTACATGCGAAGTGGGTCGTGTGGAATCTGCGCGAGAAAATCGATGGTGTGTGGCTTTGCATCGAGCGCACTCATGTACTCGGGAAAACTCTGCCAGTCCCACTGCAGACCTTCGGAGAGCGCAGAGCCTGGAATGTCCTCGACTCCCTCCATGAGCTCGATGAGTCGCTGCCGATCTTCCTTACGAGCAGGAGCAAATCCGACACCACAGCTCCCCATTACGCAGGTGGTAACGCCGTGAAGCGCGGAGGGACTGATCTCTTCGTCCCAGGACATTTGCCCGTCGTAATGGGTGTGCAAATCAACAAAACCGGGGGTCACGATGCCACCCTTGGCGTCAATGACTTCATCTGCCTCACCAGCGCATTCCCCGATCTCGGCGATGCGACCTTCCTTGATGGCCAGATTGGCTTTGTAGCCCGAACGGCCAGTGCCATCGATGATCGTTCCGTTAATGATTTTAATGTCGTACATGATTCTGAGGGTCTTTCGTTGGTGGGCAAGGCGCCTGCGTGTGCACCGTTGTAAGGGAGTTTAACCGCTCGGTCAAGAGGGAATTAACCGGCCGGTTAATTGTTTGGAGATCGGGGCCTGTGATGGGCTGCTACTGTGCGCTCGCCATGGATTCAACCAGGGACAGCGAGCCCACCAAACGCAATGAGAGCAAGATCTGCGGTCAGCATGCATGTCGAGCGATTTTTGCCCAGCGTCCGAAGGACATCATTCGCGTCTTTGTGAATGAGACGATGACACAGGAGTTCGGAACTCTTCTGAAGTACTGCGCCGAACACAAAATGGCGTACCGACTGGTTGGAAACGCGGAACTGGAAAAGGTTTCTGGGGCGCGACATCACGAGGGTATCTGCATTGTCGCACAGGCGCCGGAGCCTGTGGTGCTTGCCGACCTCTTGTCAAAGGATGGACCAGGGCTCTTCTTGGCTCTCGATGGCGTTGGCAACCCTCACAACATTGGCACCTTGCTTCGCACCGCCGCACACTTTGGTGCTTGCGGAGTGTTGATTGGCGGGCCTCTGCGCAAGCTCTCGTCTGCTGCCTATCGAACTGCCGAAGGAGCTGCCGAGCATGTGGGTGTCTTCTTTGCCGAAGACCTCTCACCACTTCTGCGTCAGTGCAGTGCAGCAGGGTACAGCGTCTGTGCCACATCAAGTCACGGGGGCCAAGACCTCTACGAGAAGGACTTGCCCGCTCGAACCTGTATTCTACTTGGTGCGGAGCGCGATGGGCTATCGCCTTCACTGATGAAAGATGCGGATCTTCGACTGTGCATTGCAGGCACCTCGGCAGTTGAGAGTCTGAATGTTGCATCATCCGCAGCTGTGTTCTTGGCTGAGCACTGGCGTACTCACCACTAGCTGCCGTAGGTTGCGCGAAGGTATTCGACGATGTTCGTCAGACTCCTACATCTCGGCTCCATCTCCAGTTCGACGGCCTTGGGGATATCTACCGCTGCCCCATAGGTTCCGTTTTGATAGGCCAGTCCGGCGTTGTAGCAGGCCTTCAGCTTTGCACTTCTTGTTGTGCTCCGAGTTTGCTGGAGTTGGACGAGGAGGATCATCGCACAATTGCGAATCCCGCAAGACAAGTGGTTCGCAGAAATCCAAGAGTGCCCACAAGTGGCAAACTGTTCAAGTGGCCAACCTAGCGCAAGCTCCTCGCCTCTTGCCGCGTTTCTAGCCTGGCTTTGGAGGGTTTGCCCAGTGCCGCCAGAGGGTGCCATGGCCACCTTAGCTTGCTGTGCTGGGCCTCTTTCGGCTTTGGGTGGGTGGGTGCGAAGGTGGATACCAGCGATTCGCTTGTGGCCCATCCAGGTCATCAGCTTCCACGGGTCCACACCAAACATCGCTGCGTGGCCCCAGCCCTTCTGGAAGTTCGGCGAGCCGGTAGAAGTGGTACTATGTCCTACCCCAGGCGGGCGATATCGGGGACTCTTGGCTCCATTTCGACCTCTACCCCCCTAGAATCACCAGAGCGTAATGATGGCATGCTGAGTGCAGTGGTTCTTGGAATGCTCACAACAATCGGAAACACGCTGGCTGTTGCTGTTCTTCTAACTGGTCTCCAGGGCTGCGCCGTGCACGACGAGGAGTTCACAGGGGCCCCTGATCGCCAGGATGAAGCAAGCGACCTGTATGGAGATGAGATTGCACAAGCTCGTGCGAAGGTCGTCGAAAAAGCCGGGCATGAGGACATACGGCTCATAGAGGTGGACTTCTATCGTGGTGACGTCGGTTTTGCCGACTCCTACTTCTACGATCCGGCTGGTGATGAGACTTGTATATGGAGCTACCGGCAGGGAAGTGATGAGGCTCGCGCCGTTTCCCGACTCTCCTACTTTTCACCAAGCGACTCCAACATGCCACTGGGTTACATTGAGTGCGTTGGCGACGCTGGCCCTCAGGAGATCTCGAATCCAAGGTGCTCCGCGGCTAGCAGGCTCGAGGTCTTGGTAGAAGCGTACGATGGAGATCCTGAAGCTCTCACGACCTATCAACAAGGTCGGTGGTGGAATTGGGCCGCTACCGACGAGAATCTCAATTTCCTGAGTGTTGCTGACGACTGTTAGAGAGTCCTAACAGACGATCGGCAGCTTGGGCCGAGGGCTCAATCTAAGGACAGATGTACCCTCAACGTGTTTCGCGACTTGCCACAGGTTCCAAAGGTTCCAGGCAATCCAAAGGTGGTCTCATCCTGCCCAAAATCCAGAACGGTAACCTGCTCCATGAAGCGGAGCGCATATCTATCGCAACGCAGCTGAACCTCATCCGCGAGGCCTTGCCCAATCTTGAGATTCGCTCATAGGAATACTGTCAACCAATGCGCTCCCAAGACTCAATCAACAACCAATTGCGCTCCGCTCTGATGAAGGCCTTGGAGGATGAGATCATTGACCGAGACAGTCTTGCTCAGCTCATCATAGGAATGTCCCGAGACCGGCAAGCCATTCTCGTCTGGCCATTGGACGAGTGGGAGGACTACTGGGAACACGAAGAAGACAACGCCTGCGCTCGTCTCTCCAACGCTGACATGCTCGACGCCATTGACGCAGCCACATTGGATTTGACCGGCGAGGAGGCTTCCTTCCACGGAAACGAAGTGCGATTTGCAGAGGCATCGGTTGCCGCGCAGGTTGCTGATTTGGAGAGCTTCCGCAGAACTCAACTCAAAGAAGCATTGCGAAACTTGGCCAACGACCAGGCCCTCGGAACATTCCCGAGCCTCGTCGGACTGATGTACCAGGACAAAGCGGAAGCCTACTATGCGAAACTGGTCGCGTTCTATCATCCCCAAGGGACGCAAGAGATTCTCCCGCTGCGCGAGGGCCGCGCTGGAAGCATATCGATCTACCAGTTCGGTGTACTGACTGATGAGGGTCTTACGATGTTCTACCCAGAGGGACAGGGCGACGGCCTGGACTCCGACAAGCAAGCAGCGTCGAGCAAGGTTTACGCATTTGCCGACATGGAGATGTGGCGAGAGGACGACGACGAGATCGTATTTCGCATGAAGGGAGACCTGGCAGACATCACCATGGAGCCGGGCCACACCCAGGAAGAACATGGCGGACTCAGCAGCGAGGAAGTCCAGGCTTTGCTTCTGCGGCACTTCCGAACCCATCCGGAGCTGGTCTTCGATCCAGCCCGAATCCCCAATCCCACCAATGAGGCAGCCTTTGATGCGTGGCTGGCCAGGTACCTGCAGCTCGGTGCAACCAACGGCTACCACATTGTTGAAAACGCAGTAGAGGATTTTGGTCTTGCAGCGGCCAGAGCCTTTGTCGAGCGGCAGCCGGAGGATTCGGAGGACCGGGGCGCAACTCTGGCCAAGTGGGCTCGGGTTCTGTACGACGTTGGAGAGCTGGATGAAGCCCTACAAGTGATGCGGTGCGGCCTTGAGCGCCCCCGCAGTGCCAATGCCCGCATAGAGCTCCAGGCTTTGCTCACACTCCATCGGCATGACGAGGCGCTGCAACGTGCGGATGAGCTCTGCCGCAAAGACTACGACGAATACGCACCGTACAAGGCCCTCGCGCTGGCGAACCTGGGAAACATGCATGAAGCCAGAGGTGCCATGGATAACATGGAGGACCGCGGTGATGGCCTCGACCTCTGGGTAGAGGCTCGCCTCGCCTGGAGTGAAGCTCCGGATCGGGCTCAAGCACTCTTGCGCTCGGCATACTCCCACTCCCAGGTGCCCACCAAGTTTGCCGAGCGGGATTTGAAGGACTGCCCAGGGCTCATGGAGGTTGCCCGCGACCACGAGCGACTGGTGGCTACTCAAGCACGCTGCGACCAAACCGTGGTCTCCGCCCTATCTCAGGATTGTCCCACCCCTCTGCTTTTCGACCTACCGCCTGCAAGACGCCTATGTCGGGAGGTGGATGAGCAAAGACTTGATGCCAAAATTCGCAAGGTCCGACAAATCGGGGAAACAACCTGGGTGAATATGGACAATCGGGGCATTGGGATGCTTGAGCCTGGTGCCAACGGTGTGACAATCCGAATGCGCTACGAAACCCCCTGCGTTGACTTTGCTGTGTGCGGACGGTGGCTCTTCATGGCCAACGATGAACAAGGGCTGGTCGTCGCGGATCTCAAGGCCGGTGAGATTGCCGAAACCGTGGCGACATGTCCGCTCCCCTTCTCGAGCGGAGCATCGTCCATCGCTGTCGGGGATGGAGTGGTGGCCATTGTCGCCAATCCTGGGGCCGCTCTGTTCGACGTCACTGATCCCACCCAGCCGGTGCAGGCGAGCATCGTCGGCTGTGCCTATGGCGACCTGTCTAGCTCATATGGGGAAGATGTAGTCATTGATGGCTCCACTCTATTCATGGCCGCTGGTAGAACGGCTCTGGTCATCGCAGACATCTCAGACATTCGTAATCCGGTCGTGCTCTCAGCGCTGTGTCGGGGCGATGGCACGGGAGAGATCGACGACAATCTGTACTTCCGGAATGCCATCGTTCAAGACGGACTGGCACTCTTGCTTGCAGGTTCGGCAACCTGGCTCATCGACGTCGATGATCCCTTGAGTCCGAAATCGTTGTGGCTCTGGTCCCACGAAGACCACCGGATTGGGGCGTGGACCGACGTTGGGATCTCGGAAGGCGGAAGACGCTACTTCGTGCATGACGACAGCGACGCCCACATGTTTTTCGTCGACATATCCAGGACGTCACCACCTCGGGTGCATGAGACCTTCGACGTCGTCCGTCAAGACGGCGGCCACCACCGCTTCCATTCCATAGACGGCATGCGCCAGTTGGCAGACGAACGCTGGCTCTTGATGCATGGCAACAAGATTCAGACTGCGGCGTTTGACGAACAGACCAACACACCAGATACCTCTGCCGCTGTGGAGGCCTGTGAAGACGCTCTTTACGATCAGCTCATCGAGATACTCAATCACTATGCCGAGCACCACGAAGAGCGGAAGATTGGGGTGGTGATGGCGTCATACGCATGGGAGAGAGCTGAGTTACTCTTGGATGTGCCCCGCAGCATCGCTGGGATCCACTGCGGCCCCGTGGCTGCACTGGCACCGGAAGCCGATGGCAAACTCGTCGTCTACAGCAATCAAATCACTGATGAGGATGGGGCCCCGCCAGCGTTTTCCCCAAGTGCCCTCTTGAGCAGCGACAGCGACGACGAGTCAGACCCCGCTTGGCAGCGTGTGATCGCCAAGGTCCTACGCAGAGTGGCAGACTCGACGGAGCTCGCCAACATCTCTGCCGGCAGGGTCTATTTGGTTCACCGACACTACGATCGAGGGGATGACTGGCGGTATGATGTGCTGGCCGTCCACAAAGAGGAGTCGCAGGATTGGAAGCCGTGGCGTCGAAGCGGGTTCGGAACCATTGTCAAACCCCTCGCCGACAGGCTCAATTTCT
This sequence comes from Kofleriaceae bacterium, assembly GCA_024762925.1. Taxonomy (GTDB): domain Bacteria; phylum Myxococcota_A; class Polyangia; order Haliangiales; family Haliangiaceae; genus NORP324. The sequence goes on from JANTGM010000168.1 coordinate 8,302, forward strand.
GGAGAGGCAAAGAGCGCCTCCACAGCGAGCTTCAAGCGAACGATGAGCTTTGGAAGGAGCTATTGCAGCTTGTCAGCCAGGGACACAGCGGTGCCATGGAGGCGGCTTTCGAGCTGCGAGAACGCGACGAGGAAGGAGTTCTTAGTTGTTTCCTCGGTCTCTGCGACGGACGAGAGACCGACACGCAACTCGTCGAGTACCTCGCGGGATACATCTCTCGAGACGAGGTCCGCTCTTCCCTCGAAGATGTCTACGACGGCATCCCGGACGATTCCGATGGGACCGACGATGACCTCCTGCTCGCCGTGGCAAGTGCTCTTGGCAAAGGCGATGATGACAAGGTCGTTGCGGTGGCCCAGCGCCGCTGGCATCCGGAGGATGAGGATGACTTTGACGACAACAACGCCCTGGCTGCGCTCCAGTGCCTCGGTGAGCGCGTGGTCGAATTTCAAAAGCCACTCTTGGATTGGGTCCAGAGGGCTGGTCAGTGGGATCATCAGCTCGGCGACATGGCCAAGGAGCTGTTTCGAAGTGGCTGGCGCGAGCTACCGAAGAATCTCGCAGTGCTCTCCAAAAGCGAGAAGCAAAGTGAGGAGTACGCCTCCATGATCCTCGGTATCAAGGTGCTGGACGAAGATCGGGGCGACGATTCCGTCTGCCAGGCCGAGAGGCTCTTTACGAGCTGGAAAATTTCCCAGCATGTCTCCAACCTTCTCGACTCTGATGACCTGGAGACATCCGTCTGGCCCGAAGACTTGGCCCACGAACCCTGGCCGGCAAGCTGGAAGTACACCCTTGCTCGAGTGCTGCCTCGCTTGAGAGAGACAGACCAGCTTGAGGGTTTCTGGACTCTTCTTCTGGCGCACGCAGGAGCCGACGAGAAATATGAGGCTGACCACTGGCTTCTGCGATCGGCCCTGGAGATCACCAACGGCGAAGAGGATTTCGACACCGCCATTCGCCTCGCCCACGGAATTCGCGGTGGCGAGGGATTCGATGACCGAGCCAAGAGCCGAGCCAAAGCCTATCTCATTCAATCTCTCATCAACGGCGGCTGGCCATTGGTTCATGAGGGCAACTTCCCCGAGGCCCATCGGCGCCTCGACGAACTACTCGAGCTGGGCCCCCACGAAGGTGTTGTACATATGTACGCCGCACGGCTGGCGTGGATTGAACATGCAGATCCTCTCGCGGGAGTGCAGGTTGCCGAGAAAGCAATCAAGCTTCTGGATCGGGATGCCCAAGGACGAGGCCGTCTCCTCAATCTCATCGGATGTGCCCACGACGAGGTGGGTGATGCCGAGACTGCCCTTCCCTACTTTGAGAAAGCCTGGCAGGCCCACACAACCGATCCCACCTACCTGGCGAACATCGCTGAATGCCACGAGAAACTGGGGAACCAGGCTGATGCTCTCAAGTGGGCCAAGGAGGCCCTGGCACGCAAGGCCAAGTCCGAACTCTGTGAGCGAATCGTCGCTGAAGCCGGCGAGGACTAGGTACCCACAGACCGAGCATAAGGACCCGAGCTGCAAGCAGAGAGCGCAGGGCATACTGGCTCTACAGCAAGGTTTCGCGATGCCGAGATGCGCCGCAGATCAGGACTCAGACCGAAGAGGTTGTGAGATACGCTTGTCCAGTTCGCTGGCAAGAAAGCTCATCTATTCCTCCGGTTCAATTACCACAGCTGTGCCATAGGCGAGAATCTCCGCCGCACCCTGCATCACGGTTGAGGTCGTGATGCGCATTGCTACAACCGCGTTGCCTCCGAGTTGCATGGCTTCCGATTGCAGTCGATCGAGCGCCTGCTCTCGGGATTGCGCAAGCATCTTTGTGTAGGTGCCTACTTCGCCACCCACAATGCTCTTCATGCCCGCGAGAAAGTCACGTCCAAAGTTGCGAGCGCGAACCGTGTTGCCTCTGGCGAGGCCACAAACGCGAACAATTCGGTGGCCGGGAACAGTGTCGGAGGTAACAACGAGCATTTCGCACTGCGTTGCCAAGGCTCCTTGGGAGGTCGGTACGAGTTCGTTACTCATGGTGTTGTCTTCTTTGATGTGGTGCGAACGGAGAACCTACTGCTCAACATCGTCATAGGGATCTTCGCCAGCAGTCTTGAGTTTGACTCGTAGCACAGAGAGCGTTAGCACGCCCGCGCCCACCAACATCACCAAGAGCGCAGGGGGGAAAAACAAGAAGCCTGTGAGACCGCCACCCACCATGAGTCCTACGCCAACACGCTGCTCGATCTGGCTGAGCGGAGAGTTCTCTGCAGCAACCATGCGCCGATCTGCCTCGGCGCGAGCAAGCCACTTGCCACCAACCTCGCGCTGTTCATCAACCTGTTTAACGAGAGCGAGGACCTCGGGGTCGTCATCGCTGTAGAGGACCAGCTCTTCCTTCTCCGCCTCGGTCGCGACACCATCACGAACTGCCGAGGTGAGTTCGGCCAAGCGCTTCTCTTCGGGATTCACACTCGGAGTCTAATCGATAATGGGCGCTTGGGTCGTGGAACCTGCACCCCAGAAGCTAAGGCCTGGTGGCGAGCCTGGGAATGCGAT
>JANTGM010000169.1 GCA_024762925.1 Kofleriaceae bacterium
GTGCGACCTTTGCCGAGGCGAGATTCATTTCGCGAACATGACTCTGCAGGTTGTAGTCTTCCATCGAGACCTGCGTTGCGTTGAACGTATTGGTTTCAATGATGTCTGCGCCAGCACGCAGAAACCGCGTGTGGATTTCTCGAATCACATGGGGCGCTGTGATGCTCAGGAGATCGTTGCATCCCTGGAGCGAACTCTCGTGATCAGCAAAGCGCGAGCCACGAAAATCCGCCTCACCAAGCTGGTAGGGCTGGATAAGGCTTCCCATCGCCCCATCGATGATGAGAATTCGTTCATCGAGGACCTTCTTAAGCTGCTTCTGCGTATTCACGGCGAAGAGAAGTCTATACGATTCGCGCGCTATGAAAACGGCTCAACAAGGTATCCTCGAATCCATTTGCCAAGGCGTCGGAAACACGCCCCTGGTTCGTCTCTCACGTATCGCTCGTGACCTACCCTGTGAGGTGCTCGGCAAGTGCGAGTTCATGAACCCAGGTGGTTCGGTGAAGGATCGAATTGGCGTTCGCATGATTGAGGACGCTGAGAAGTCTGGACGCATCAAACCCGGCGATACCCTCATCGAGCCAACCTCTGGCAACACGGGAATCGGAATGGCTCTGGCGGGTGCTGTCAAAGGCTATCGAGTCATCATCACGATGCCCGAGAAGATGAGCCGAGAGAAGCAGGTCGTTCTTGAAGCACTTGGTGCAGAGATTATTCGAACACCAACCGAAGCTGCGTTCGATGCACCCGAGAGTCACATTGGAGTCGCTAAGCGTCTCAACGAAGTCATTCCCAACTCGCACATTCTCGATCAGTACTCCAACCCCAGCAACCCACTCGCGCACTCCGAGGGCACCGGGCGCGAGATTCTTGAGCAGTGCGAGGGCAAGCTCGACGCCGTTGTCATCGGTGCTGGCACAGGTGGCACGATCAGCGGAGTGGCACGAGCCATCAAAGCCGAGCTTCCCGATTGCCAAATCATCGGTGTGGATCCAGAGGGGTCAATTCTTGCCGGGCCAGGTGAGATTAAGAGTTACAAGGTTGAGGGCATTGGCTACGACTTCATCCCAGAGGTGCTTGATCGAAGTCTCGTAGACCGTTGGATCAAGAGTAACGATCGCGATTCGTTTCGAGCGGCTCGTCAGCTCATTCGCCAAGAAGGACTTCTCGTCGGTGGCTCTTCTGGGACAGCAATGTGGGCTGCTCTGCAAGTTGCTAAGGACATGAAAGAGGGCCAACGTGTTGTTGTGGTGCTTCCCGATTCCGTTCGCAACTACATGACGAAGTTTGTTGATGACTCTTGGATGCGTCAGCATGGATTCCAGCAAGTCGACTGGGAGCTCGGAACCATCGCCGAGATGATCCGCGCAATGCCGCAATGTGATCTTGTGACCGCGAACCTCACCGATGAAGTTGGCGATGTGGTGGAGCGGTTCCGCCAGTACGGCTACTCCCAACTCCCAGTTCTCGATGATGGGCAACTCGTTGGCATCTTGACGGAGGCTGATGTGCTGCATGCGATGGTGTCGGGCCGTGTTCGCAAAGATTCGAAGGCTGCGGAGATCATGGAGCGCAAGGTTGCAACCGTTGCAATGAACGCGGACTCAAGTGAGCTTCCTCGGATCTTCGATCGCGGTGAAGTCGCAATCGTCATTGGCGAGGGCGGTAAGGTTGAGCGCATCATTACCAAGCTCGATCTCATCGACCACCTCGCTGCGCAAAACCAGGGATAGGCGAGCGGCTACTGTCTCAGTCGGTGCAACGGCCTATTGGGTTGCGCTTTGCTGGGCAGTTGACTGCAATGAACAGGAAGGGGTTGGTTGCTTTGTGCGGTACGTCTCAAACAGCATCGCGCGCCGAACCGACGGCCATGTGTACGGACAGCACCCACAGGGTAGCTGCTACCCCGTTGCGTCTATGGAGACCAAGTCAGGCTTGGCACACCTCTTCAAATACGCATCGCTGGCCATGAACCGCTGGAATCCCGAAATTGGCCGGAGCCTTTTGGCCTCTTCTCTTCCTGCTAGCGCAGTTTGTCGCTAGCTCACTTCTGCTATCCTAAGTCGGAATGATGGCGGTTCTGCCCATAGCGGGCCTCCTGATGCTTGCGTCCTGCTCGGCAAGCATTGGTGGCGCTGATGCTCCCAAGCCCGATGCAATGCCAGAGCGCCCAGCGGATGCCGATAGCGACGGGGTTGCGGATGTTGACGACAACTGCCCGCGTGTCGCAAACGAAGACCAGCGCGATACCGATACCGATACCGTTGGCGATGCCTGCGATTGCGACCCAGCGGATCCAGACCTAGACGCCTATCTCGTTGTTGAAGACGACTTGCAACAAGAGAGCAACCTGTTCACGCCAACCGATAGCTTTGATGAGGACAATTGGATCTACGAAGATGGTCTTCAGCAGATTCGACTTGCGGATGAGTCAAACGACGCTGCCCTCTTCCAGGGGCTTGAGATGACCGATGTCTATATGCGCGTTACCGCCATCTCCACTGACATTACAAACTTCGATGATGAAGACTTGCGACAGCTCTTTCTCGTTGCCCGTGTTGATGCGCAGGCAACATCGTACGAGGCATATGGCTGTGGGATCGAAGTTGTAGAAGGGCTTGACCCAACCCAGAAGACGACTGCGTTGAAGTTTTCTGGGCCACCACCGGATACGCTCGACATGGAGATTTACCAGCGAACCGATAGAGCGGAACTTCGAGAAAACGAAGAGATCGAGCTTGAGCTCGAACTTCGTGGCTCGGCAATGAGGTGTACCGCGACTCAGAATCCTTCTGGAGCAACGATCGCGACGACCAGCGCGATTCCTATCAAGAGCGGCTATGTTGGTGTGCACACTCGCGAGACAAAGGCGCTCTTTAAGAACCTGCGCATCTGCGAATTTCGCGAGTGATTGAACTGCCTGCGACGGTTGGCTGAGCCGACGGTTACTGAAGAGGCTCGCCCATTGCAGTTGCAACACAGGTCGCCCACTCTTCGCAGGCAGCACCGTTGTCACATTTCACGAAACGCTCTTTCCAGCGTTTGTCGTACTTGGCAAATGCCATGGAGATGGCTGTGTCTTCGGCGCAAACTTTCGCTCCTTCCATTCCCCAAACCATCTTGAGGCTCTTGGCGGCCTTTTCGTGGTCAACAGTTCCATCGGTGCCCGTTCCGGCTTTGCCGCCTTGTGTAGTCTTTGCGTACGCGGTGATGAATGCATCGGTGCACTCTGTGGCTTTCTTGCTGAAGGCTGGGCAGTCAATGGCCACGTCGTTTACAGCCTTGTCAGCGTTGCCGGGTTTTTCGCCGCCCTTTTCGCCGCCCTCCTTTTTGTCACCGCACGCGGCGCCTGCTAGAGAGATTGAGAGAAAAAGAGTTGTTGCTAGTAGTTTTGACATAGATTCGAGCCTTTGATCTTGGGGGCAAACCAAAGACTGTTCCAGAGCGTGGAAGGGGCTTTGCCAAAAAAAAACGGACCGCTACTCGGTCGCTCGCATGCTCCAAAGATGCCGGCTCAGCAGCGGCCTGCGGGTCTCTCCAGTGACGAGCATGAGTAGCTTTGTGAGCTTGAGATTCTCCATGTCGGCGCAAAGGAGAATCAGCATTTCTCTTACGAGATTGGTGTTGAGGGTGACGTAGTTGTCTGTGCCGACACCCAGGCGCACACCCTTTTTCTCCCACCACGAAAATGGGTGATCCTTGAAAGTAGGAAAGGTCTTTGTGAGCATGATGTTTGATGAGGGCAGGGCAACCAAGCCGACGTTCTTGTTGATCATCCGATTGAGAACATCGTGTTGATAGTGCTCAACTTCCCGGGCTGCGTGAAACTTTGTCTTGATGAAGCGACGCAAGTCATCGGCGTCTAGCTTGTTGCCGGCAACGAGTTGGTCGAAGATGTTGCGATGGTTCTGCCAGTCCATCTCGTCGAGTTCGTTGTACTCACGAGAACCCTTGACAATAGCCTGGCTCTGGAGATTCTTCTTCATGACCCGCTCGAAGATCATGTGGAAGTAGTAGTTGGGATTCACACCTAGGCTAACGCCATGCTCAAGAGCATCGATGTGCCAGATGTTCATCGCATTGTCGACGGCTTGCACACCGCGCTTGAGAGTGTGCCACGTCTCTCCATGGTGGCTGCGAATGCGGAAGCCGCGAAACTGCAGTTTTCGAAAGCCCAGACGCATTTCCTCGAAATGCACTTTGCGAAAGTGGTCTCGCTCGTCGCCAACCGTGTCAACGTCCGTTACTTTTTCGCGAAGGTAGGGATATTTCTCAAGCAGTGCTAAGAGTGTTTCGACTTGATGAAAGAAGTCGTCGTGCTTGCTTGCAAAGGTTGAGGAGTCGTAGAAGAAGGCCTCTTTGCGAAAGCTGGGAGAGAGGATGAAATCGAAGCTCGGCTCCTCACCCGCAAAACGCGCAAACCCCTCATAAAGACCAAGAACGACGTCTTCAGGACTCACAGGTTTTCCTGGTAGAGCGTCGGTCGAGTTTCCTGTTACTCGCGAGAGCGAGAACTTTAGGCGAATGCGGCCAACGTTGTAGTTGGCGAAGGTGGTGCTCGCGAGATGGTATGCAGCTTCCGCGTGAGCTTGTCTGTCACGAAGAACTAGCTTGGGAAGCGTGAGTACTTGCAGATATCGATCGAAGCTAATGTTATCGCGCATGCGGATCAGTGCATCAACATCGTCTTCGCATGTGATCGGTAGTGCATCCTTTCCATAGGTGTCGGAGATTTTCTTCTCGTAGATGGCAGCATCAGGACCGTCGAGAAGCTCCATCAGCCTCGGGTAGACGAACTCGGCGGTTAGTGAACCCGTCAGGTGAATGTGTTCCTCTTGAAACGGTAGCGGGTAGGAAGCTAAGAAACTCTGAAGTGTCTTTCCGACTTCGTGGTCAACCAGCGTCTCGATGCCCTCGCCTTTCTTGTTGTGCTCAAAAAGGCGTTCCCGAAAGTCGGTGATCTTCGCGAGCTCCTCTGGGCGTTCTTGAAAGAGCATTGACCGCTCTGCCAACTCCAAGGTATCGCCCAACGAGACTCCATTGGTCTCGCTGATTAGCTTCACTAGGATTCGGCTGAGCTCTGTTTGATTGTGCTCCATTTGGGTGGCGCATCATAGCAGGGTCGCGCTCGGCAGAGTTCGCGAAAGCAGTTGTGGGCCTTCGCTTGACGCTCGTGGAGCGTTACTCGCAACACATTCGGAGGGCTAGGCACGTGGTAGCGTTCCTTCCATGCACAGTCTCCTGGTCTTTCTACTTGCACTCTGTGCTTGCAGCAGTCCACCGGAGAATCTCGGGGTGCGCGATGCGGGGCTGCGGAGCGATGCATGGGTCGGGCCTCCTGGGTGCACTTCTGGATTGGACTTCGAGGATATCTCCGCGCTCAGCCCTGACCTTCTTTCAAATCCCTTTGGTGGAGAAGCCGGCTGGGACCATGTTGACAAATATGGACCTGGCCTGGGATTGGCCGATCTCGACGGGGATGGCCACCTCGACCTTGTGCAAGTTCGCAGTGAGCGGAATACGCCTGAGCTTCGAAGCCCAGTTGTGTATCGAGGGCTGGGCGATGGACGATTTGAGGAAGCCTCCCGACCCTCATGGCGCGATGAGGACAACGGCACGTTTGCATTGCTCTTCGACTTCGATGGTGACGAAGACCTGGACTTGCTCATTGGGATTGCTGGAGCCAACTTGCGCATGTACCGAAACGAGGGTGCATTGGTGTTTGTTGACGTGACTGCAGCAGTGGGCTTGCAAGGCGTAGCCGACCACGCGTACGCCGCAGCTGCGGGCGATGTGGATGGTGATGGTGTGCTTGATTTGTATCTCGGGCAGTGGCGCGCCGATTTGCCAGACCATGGCCCAGGGATGGCGCCCAATCTCTTGCTCATGGGAACCGGCAGCGGTTTTGTGATGGCTGCAGGCGATGTGGGTTGCGATGGGCGCTCAACGCTTGGAATCGGAATGGCGGATGTAGACGAAGACGGCGACTTGGATATCTACGTAGCGAATGATTTCTTTGAAGACTGCCTCTACGAAAATCTCGGTGATGGCGAGTGGCGCGATGTTGCGCAAGCTTCCGGAGTTGCGACCGATGCAATGCACGCGATGGGGGTGGCATTCGGTGACCTAAACGGCGATGCCCGACTAGACATTCTAGTTACCGATACCGAGCAAACCGATACGTCTCGGGGCAATGCGGCATTTCTTTCGAGCGGAGATGGGTTGATGTTCGAGAGTGCGGCGCTTTCCCTTGGGCTCGATGGTATTTCAACTCTGCAAGCCGACTGGCTCGTCTGTTGGGGCGTTGGCATTCTAGATTTCGATCTCGACGGTTATCCCGATGTGCATTTTGCGACTCACATCGAGCGCGATGAAATCTTCTTGCACAACCAGGCGTGGGACTTTGCTCCCGCGTGGAATCTCATTAACGGCATTGCGGGAACAGATGCACGCGGCACTTCGTATGGCGACATCGATGGGGACGGCGACTTGGATATCGTGCAAGGGCTGCGCGGTGATAGCATTCAGGTGCTTCGCAACACCGCTGCACCTGCCGAGTTCTTGCGTGTCGAGATCACGCCACTGGCCAAGGCGGTTGGGGCTACAGTGCGTGTAGATTCCGGCGGGCAAACGCAGATTCAGATCGTGCAGGCAGGCTCTAGCTACATGTCGAGCGGGCCGCCAACCCTGACCTTTGGCCTTTGTGGCGAAAAATCTGTCGAACAAGTCGCGATTCGCTTTGCGGATGGAACCAGCGAGATTGCCCAGAACGTGCCTGCGGGCGTTTTCTCCCTGCGCCGCTGATGGTGCTTTCGCGCATGCTGAAATTGCTCCGTGACCGCATTGCTCGGGCGCCAACCTGCGTGCGACAGTCCCGAATTCGGAGGATAAGACTATGAGAATGATTCTTGTTGGACCGCCAGGAGCGGGCAAGGGCACACAAGCTGCCAAGCTAATTGATACCTACAAAATTCCCCACATCTCGACCGGCGATATGCTGCGTGCGGCAAAGAAGGCCGGCACCGAGATGGGCAAGAAGGCCGCAGCGTTTATGGACGCAGGCAACCTCGTTCCCGACGAAGTTGTGATTGGTCTTGTGATTGATCGCATTGCCGAATCTGATTGCAAAGAGGGCTTCATGCTCGATGGATTTCCTCGCACGCGACCGCAAGCGGAGGCTCTCGATGCCGAACTCACCAAGGCTGGCGTCAAGTTGGACGTTGTGCTCTTCATCGAAGTGCCCGATGAACTCATCGTCGATCGCATCACTGGTCGTCGTTCGGACCCCGAGACTGGGGCGATTTACCACCTACAATTCAATCCCCCACCAGCGGATGTAGCGGGACGCGTTGTTCAGCGCAAAGACGATACCAAGGAGGCGTGCGTCGCTCGTCTTCAGAAGTACCACTCCGAGACCGCTCCCATCATTCCATTCTACGAAGAGCATGGGCTCATTCGCCGGGTTGATGGCAACGCAGCTCCCGACGAAGTGACCGCTCGCATCAAAGCTGCCCTGGCATAGCGTCAGGCAACCGCAGTACACGCAAGACCCAAGGCAAAGACTATGGCCGGCTACAATCACACCGAAATCGACGCGAAGTGGCAGAAGAACTGGGCGGACAACCAGACCTTCAAGACCAGCACGGATCGAACCAAGCCCAAGTACTATGTTCTCGATATGTTTCCGTACCCAAGTGGTTCGGGGCTGCATGTTGGGCACCCCAAGGGCTATGTTGCCACCGATGTTGTCGCCCGTGCCAAGCGGATGCAAGGTGCGAATGTCTTGCGTGTCATGGGATGGGATTCCTTTGGCTTGCCGGCAGAACGCCAGGCAGTGAAAGAAGGAAAACATCCTAAGGAAATCACTGAGCGCAATGTCGCGACGTTTAAGAAGCAACTCTCCGTATTGGGGCTGAGCTACGATTGGGAGCACGAGCTCGCGACCTCCGATGTTCGCTACTACAAGTGGACCCAGTGGATCTTCTTGAAGCTCTACGAAAAGGGCCTTGCCTACCAAGCCGAAGTTGCCGTGAACTGGTGTCCTGCGCTTGGCACTGTGCTTGCCAACGAAGAGGTGAGTGAAGGAAAATACGTCGAGACGGGTGACCCCGTTGAGAAACGCATGATGAAGCAGTGGATGCTGCGCATCACGGACTATGCCGAGCGCCTCATCGACGGCCTTGCTGATCTGGATTGGCCTGAGGGCATCAAGAAGCAGCAGATTGACTGGATTGGCAAGTCGATAGGCGCCGAGGTGCACTTTGCCGTCGATGGTCACGACGAAGATATCTCGGTGTTCACAACACGGCCCGATACGCTCTTTGGCGGCACCTATGCCGTGCTTGCGCCAGAACATCCGCTGGTCTCGGTCATCACGACCGCTGACCAAAAAAGCGCGATTGAAGAGTATGTCGCCGAAGTTGGCAGGCGCTCGGAACGCGACCGCACATCGGAAGCGGCCGAGGCCGAGAAAACGGGTGCCTTCACTGGCGCCTACGCGATTAACCCGGTCAATGGTAAGAAGATTCCCATCTGGATTGCCGACTACGTTTTGGCGAGCTACGGCACGGGCGCGGTATTCGCGTGTCCTGCTCACGACGATCGAGACTATGCCTTTGCAGTGAAGTTTGAGCTGCCCATCGTCGAAGTTGTCAAAGGTGGCAAGGAAGGCGAGGGCGCGTACACGGGCGATGGTGAGCACTGCAACTCCGAGTTCTTGGACGGACTACGAGTTGATGAGGCAAAAGAGAAGATTATTGCCTTCCTCGAAGAGAAGGACCGCGGCAAGCGCTCGGTGAATTACCGTCTCCGCGATTGGCTCTTTTCAAGACAGCGGTACTGGGGCGAGCCATTCCCTGTCATCGAGCTTGAAGATGGCACCGTCAAAGTGCTTCCTGAGAGTGCGCTCCCTGTCGAGCTGCCAGAGCTTACTGATTTTCACCCTACGGATGACGGACGTCCTCCACTCGCGCGCGCCAAAGAATGGGTCAAGACAGTCGATCCGGAAACAGGCAAACCTGCAACACGCGAAACCAACACCATGCCTCAGTGGGCAGGTTCGTGTTGGTACTACTTGCGTTTCATCACGCCGCAATTCGATGAAGGCGCGTGGGAGCCAGAAGAAGAGAAATACTGGATGCCGGTTGACCTCTATGTCGGAGGCACGGAGCATGCGACCCTGCACTTGCTCTACGCGCGCTTTTGGCACCAAGTGCTTTTTGATCTCGGTCTGGTATCCACACCAGAGCCGTTTCAGAAGCTCTTCAACCAGGGCATGGTGCACGGCTGGTCCTTCAACGTTAGCCCCGACAAAGACAAGCCAGGAAAGTACTACTACCCCGAGGAAGTAGAGAAGAAAGGTGAGCAGTGGTTCACCAAGGAGGGGGGCATTGAGGTTTTCACGCGCCTCGAGAAGATGTCCAAGTCTCGCTACAACGTCGTGAATCCAGATGCGATGTGCGAGCAGTACGGTGCCGACGCATTGCGGCTCTATGAGCTTTTCATGGGGCCTCTTGAAGAGGGCTGTGAGTGGGAAACCAGCGGAGTCGCTGGAACACGGCGTTTCCTCGATCGCTTGTGGCGTCTTGCTGTGGACCACGCAACAGGTGAGCCCGCTGCCAAGCTGGTAGACGAAGAGATCGAGAACAAAGATCTCGAGCGCACTTTGCACGCTGCCATCAAGAAGGTCACTGAAGGGGTCGCAGAGCTTCGCTTTAATACCGCCATCTCGGAAATGATGGTCTTTGTAAATGAAGCAACGAAAGCTGAAAAGGTCCCCAAGGCTTGGCTCTCGCAGTTCTTGCTGATTCTCGCGCCCTTCGCTCCACACATCGCAGAGGAGATGTGGAGTCGAATCGGTCACGAAGAGGGCATCGCGTTCGCGGAGTGGCCTGCGTACGACGAAGCGAAACTCGCTGTCGATACCATCACACTGGCTGTGCAGGTCATGGGCAAGATGCGTGGCACCATCGAGGTGGATGCGAAAATCACCAAGGATGACGCGATTGCTGCCGCGAAAGCTGACGCGACGATCGCTCCACTTCTGGAAGGCAAGACGATTCGCCGTGAAATCTATGTTCCGGGTCGTCTCGTAAACCTGGTAGCAAACTAATGGCCGACAAGAAGGCGCGCGAGTTCATCCCAGTCAAGATTGCGGTCTTAACGGTTTCTGACACGCGAACGTTCGAGACGGATACTTCTGGCAAGACTGCCGCGTCGCTTCTCGAAGAGGCTGGCCACACCATCATCACCCGCGAGATTGTCACGGACAATCGCGACAAGGTTGGGGATGCCTTTGCTCGCTTCATCGCCGACGAGGACATCGAAGTCGTGATAAGCACAGGTGGAACGGGCGTGACACCACGCGACATCACACCCGAGGCCTTGGCTCCGTACATCACAAAAGCGATTCCTGGCTTTGGAGAACTCTTTCGTGCTGTCTCGTTTGAAGAGATAGGAACCTCGACGATTCAGAGCAGAGCCGAAGGCGCGCTTTGCGATCAGACCTACATCTTTGTTTTGCCCGGATCAACTGGGGCGGTGCGTACAGCACTAACCAAAATCCTATTGCAGCAGCTCGACTACCGACATCGGCCATGCAACTTCGTCGAACTACTGCCGCGAATTCGGAGCGAGCAGGAAGACTAGGGGGTGTCCCTAAAGGGTCCACTTGAGAGCGGATGCCAAATGAACAAATCCGAGGAAACTCGTGACGGTCTTGTCGTACCGGGTAGCGAT
>JANTGM010000170.1 GCA_024762925.1 Kofleriaceae bacterium
GAATTTCGTCGCTTTGTTGAGCGGCAGCTCGTCCGGGTGCTGCGACCAGGACATGTGGTTTGCATGGACAATCTCAACGCCCACAAGAACAAGCAGGTCCGTCAGCTGATCGAGACGCGCCAACAAGAACATTTCTTAGCCCAAGGCCTATCGCAAAGCGAGTCTAGCGCTTGCGGCGGCTAAAGAGCCCTCGTTTGCCGTCACCGACTTTCACACCGCTCTCCTTGGCAAGAGACTGCAGCATCTCGCGCTCTTTGCTTGAGAGCTTGGTCGGAATCTCAACAAGGAATTGATAGACCATGTCGCCTTTGCCTCGGCCACCAACCACAGCAATGCCTTTGCCGCGCTTAACCACAGCTTCGCCCGGTTGCGTACCCGGCTTTACATCGATGTTCTCGGTGCCTTCGCAGTTGTCGTCCAGCGTTGGCACTTCGATTTCGCCCCCAAGACAAGCTTGCAGATAGCTAATTGGAACTTCACACAGAACGTTCTCGCCTTCGCGAACAAAGCGGTCGTCGCTCTCCACGTTGAGAATCACGTAGAGATGCCCGGGCTGTGCGCCCCGCGGCCCGGCTTCGCCTTTGCCCGCAAGCCTAAGTGTTTGACCGCGATCAACTCCGGCGGGAACTGACACCGTTATCGTAGAGATCTCTTGCTCAGTACCTGTGCCTTCGCAGGTTTCACACTTCTTCTCGATTACCTTTCCTTCACCACGGCACGCAGGACATGTGGTTTGGATCATGAAGAAGCCTTGCGAGTGCACAACTTGACCGGAACCTTTGCACTGACCACAAGCTGACGCATCGCTACCAGGTGCAGCACCACTACCCGAGCAATCTGAGCAACTCACGTTGCGAGCAATCTCTACATCCTTGCTGCATCCGTGAACCGCCTCGGAAAACGTGAGCTTGAGTTCAACCTGCAGATCGGCACCACGGCGTTGACGCTGACCGCGGCCACCGCCAAAGAAATCGCCAAACAGATCGCCGAATGCGGAGAAGATGTCGTCGGTTCCGCGGAAGCCCTCAAAGCCCCCACCTTGGCGCCCCAGCCCCGCATGGCCGAATTGATCGTAGCGAGCACGCTGCCCATCGTCGGAAAGCACTTTGTAGGCGTTTGATGCCTCCTTGAACTTCTCTTCCGACTCCTTGTCGCCAGGGTTGCGATCGGGATGGTGCTCCATGGCGAGGCTGCGATAGGCCTTCTTGATATCGCCATCGCTCGCGTCCTTGGCAACGCCTAAAACTTCGTAAAAATCACGCATAAAATAAGAACCGGATGGGCCGCTTGGACCCAATCAGGTACTGAGATACGTCTGGTTCCTGCCGCTGTCAAGGTATCGTGGCGGCATGAGGGACCTGGCCAGACGCGTATTGATGGATGCGCCGGATGAATCTGACGCAGCTAGGCGCTTTGAGCGCTTCGCCAACGCGGCTGAGTTTGACGGGCTGAGCCTCTCTGAGCTGCCTGAGGATGAAATTCTCCTTCTCAGGCTGTGCTGCCAGCGAGCTCCATACCTCGCGACCTTGCTCGCAAGGGATCCACAGAGGCTTCTCCGAGTTGGAGCCGATGCCTACTTGCGTCGGGCAAAAGGAGCCGACGTGATGCGGGAGGAACTGGGCCAAATGTGGCAAGACATCCACGACGTCGAGAGTTTCGACGAGGCTCTCCGCATGTATCGCGCAGACGAGTTGGTTCGATTGGGCGTTCGCGAGATGGAGTTGGGCACAGCCTTGGAAGTGGGAGAGGAGCTGAGCGCATTGGCGGATGAGTGCCTGAACGCGGCGATCGAGTTTCACAATGCACGGCTCTCGTGCGAGTTTGGCGAGCCCCTCGAAGAGACGCATGAGGGCTCGAAAACTGCTGCAAGCATGGTCGCAATCGGCATGGGAAAACTCGGAGGTCAAGAACTCAACTTCAGCTCCGACATTGATCTCATTTACATTTACAGCTCAGACGATGGAGCTGCTGGCGAGCTCTCCCTTCAGGAGTACTTCACCAAACTCTGTCGAGCAGTCTCTTCTTCCATTGGCGATGTGACCGATCGAGACAGTGTCTTTCGCGTTGACCTGCGTCTGCGTCCAGAAGGCTCACGTGGAACCATCGCAAACTCGCTTGCCTCCGCGGAGCGGTACTACGAAAGCTTCGGACGAGCATGGGAGCGGCAAGCATGGCTAAAAGCTCGAGCCTGCGCGGGTGATCTTGAACTCGGCGCGCAAGTGATGAAGATGATGCACCCCTTCGTCTTTCCGAGAAATGTATCGTCTGACGTGATTGAACAAGTGCGGGGACTGAACCAGCGGATCAAGTCCGAGCTCGGGCCGGGAAGCATTGATGGTGGCTACGACCTAAAGAGCGGGTGCGGTGGAATTCGCGAGATTGAGTTCTTTGTGCAAACCCTCCAGCTCATTCACGCGGGACGCAGACCAAAGCTACAGACCCGCTCGACGATCGTGGCTCTGAATGAACTGCTCTTCAGCGGTCTGATATCCGAAGAAGAGCGCCACGGATTGGCGGAGGCATATCGCTACCTGCGGCACCTTGAGCACATGATCCAGCTTGAGAGCGGCAGGCAGACCCAGAGGCTTCCTGTTGGAGAGAGTGAACTCGATTTGCTTGCAAAGCGAACCAAGCACGAGTCCGCGGAGGACCTGCAAGCGACATTGAATGCACACACAGCATTCGTGCACGAGTCGTTTGAGACCTTGGGCGAAGAAGAGCCCGCTCCTCCTATCGAAGTGCAAGATCTCATGCGTGGCCACGAAAGCCCCGAGCGCGAGCAAGTCCTGCTTGAGCGTCTCGGCTTTCGGGATGTACACCAGGCTTGGAATGACCTCGACATGGCGCGCAACAAGGCCATGTCGCCGTTTGCTGGGGCTGGCAGTTCGGTCGCACAGAAGGTCGCCCCTGTCTTGCTCACAGAGATTTCCCGATCTCCCGATCCCGACCAAGCCCTCAGGCATACAGGCGACTTGATTAGTCGACGTGGAAGTTGGTCTCCGATCTGGACGATGATGCATGAGAATCCCGAGCTGCTCAGGCTCATCGCTTCGGTTTTTGGAACGAGCGAATATCTGAGCAAGCACTTCATTGATCACCCTGAGCTTGTCGACGTTCTTCATATCGCTGGCAAAGCGGAAGAGCTCTACTCAACAGAAGACCTAAGAGCATCGCTTGCACGACGACAGATCGAAACGCTTGTGGATCGCGAGGAGCAGTGGAGCAAGCTTGCAGACTTCAAGAACGCCCACGTGCTTCGTATTGGGCTAGCTGACATCGCAGGTGCCTTGACCTCAGATGAGGTTTGTCAGCAGCTTAGTGATGTAGCCGACCTGTGTGTCCAGCGTGCATTGTCACTCGTCGAAAACGATCTCAAAGATCGATACGGCATTGCCCGCGACGCCGAAGGAAATCCGATAACGATGTCGGTGATGGCAATGGGGAAACTCGGAGGCCGCGAGCTTGGCTACTCTTCCGATCTCGACATTGTCTTTGTCTATTCATCTCAGGGCGAAAGCGACGGTGCCAAAGAGCTCGACGCCACAACCTACTTCAGCCGAATCGCGCAGCGGCTCATGCGAGGTCTTCACAGCTTGCATCCGGGTGGACGTCTCTACGAAATCGACACACGCTTGCGGCCGGCGGGCTCACAGGGCTTGCTTGTCTCATCGCTCGCCGCCTGGCGCCGATACCACAGTCAATCGGCAGCTCTCTGGGAGAAACAGAGCCTCACCAAGCTTCGATTCATTGCGGGCGACCCTGCACTGGGAGAGCACACAAGACAGATTGCCCTCGAGTGCATTTATGGACGCCGCGACAGGACTCCACAGCAGCTCGCACAGAGGATTGCCGAGATGCGCGACAAGATTTGGCGCGAGCTTGTTGCCCCAAAGAAGCGCATGGATCTCAAAGCTGGTTACGGTGGCCTGATCGACATTGAGTTCGCAGCCCAGTACTTGCAGCTCGTTTACGGGCCAGAGCACAACGAGATGCACACAACGTCCACCACCGAAGCGCTGTCTGTCGCGGCCCAGAAGGAACTCGCCAACGACGAAACCTGCCGAGTGCTTATTGACGGATATGCATTCTTGCGGCGGCTCGAACACCGGCTGCGCATCGTTCACGACCGTTCAGAACAACACCTACCAAGAGATCCGGTTGAGATGGAGAAACTCGCGCGTCGTGCAGGGTACGAAAATGGCGAGCAGCTCATTGCAGACTTTCAGATGTGGTCCCAGACGCTGCATGAAGCCTATCGCAGCATCCTGGGCCTAGAAGAGGGCGCCTAAGGAGCGATCTCAGGGGCCGTATTCGCGTTCGGATCAGGCACATACTCGGGAACCACCACAGTCATCTGCACTTCGAGTTCAGTGCTACCTTCTGGAACCTTCAACGGCTGACACTGGGCTGGCAGGTTGTCGCCCTCTCGCTCCATGTACGCAAAGGTCTTTTCCATGCCACTCACTTCCGTTGGGTACACCAAAGCACAAATGCTGTACGAGCCTGGTGGAACGTTTCGCGCCTTGGCTGGGCCACCCCGGATCGACATGCCAGACCCTTCGAAGCCAATCGCACCTCCCTGCGCGGCCTGAAGCTCTCTAGCCGTCTTTGCATCGACGCCCTGTCCAACGATGGAGAGCCAGGTGAAACCAAGTTCCTGCTCGGAGTTCAGAATCACGTTGATCGTTGCCCCACCATCATCGAAGTCGATGTTGAGCTTTGTCGTAGAATCTGCGACCACGCTGGACTTCTCCGCAAAAAACGACATGCCACTCATCGGGCTGGCGCCGAACATTGCCTTGACTCGATACTCGTCGGCGATGAGGCGATCAAAGCGATAGCCGCCGTCCACACCGCTTGCGACATTGAAGGTGACGCCAGGGTAGTTCACCGAACTTGCCGTCACAACCACACCGTCCTCGGGTGCGCCGTTCTTGCTCACGATTCCCTCAAGTACACCCGTCTTTTGCAGTTGCAGCGAAATGCCGCTAATGGAGTCGTTGGATTGCTTGACGCTTATCGGCATTGAACGCCCAATCGTTTCGTGGTCTGCAACGATCGAGAGGTCACCACTAACAACACCGTAGATCGAAAAGCCGCCATCTTCACCGGTGGTGACCGTCTTGGTTGCGCGCGCCATTGGGTTGCGGGCCCGTCCACCCGCTTCTGAGCTTGAGCCGTCGCCAAACAGTACGCGACCAGCGCTGACCTTGGCACCTGCAACCGCACTTCCATCCAAGTCGACCACGGTCCCAGAGACCGAACGTCCCTTTCTGGCGGTGATACTGCCAACGTCGGTGTACTCTCCTTCTTTGACCACAACATCTTCAACGCGTGCTTCGTCGATACCCGGACCACTAATGACCACAGTAAATGTCTTAGGAGGCAGGTCTGAGAGTTCAAAACTTCCATCCTTCGAAGAGAACGGTGTGCCCCTCTGCCAGCCGACGCTTACCGTGAAGAGCTCAGGTGCCTCGCCATTTGCCAGCGTTACCTTGCCGCGAATCCCTCCATCGCTTGGAAGCACAATGCGAACGTCTTTGTCGCCGGTTCTGGCTGGCGTCCCATCGCTGAGCCAGGCGCGCCCCGGGCTGTTCGATGTGCCAGGCACAGCACGGACCCGATAGTCGCTATCCGCTGCGAGCCCACTCACGCGAAACTGCCCACCGGCATCGGTGAGCTCCGTACTAAACCCTCGCATGCGCCACTCGGAGGCCGAGCGCCCGGCCCCTTTCTGAAAATCGGGGAAGAGCGTGACCTGTGCACCGGCAACGGGTTCATCGTTGCTATCGACGACGATTCCGGCGACCACGCCATCGATGTTGAGCGCAATGTCCAGCGTGGCTTCGTGGGGGGGCTTGCTAAGATCGGCGCTCACGATTTCTGAGCTCGCGCTCTCGTGCAGTGCCACGACCTCATGAGGGCGCCTGCGAAGTTCCGCAATTTCGTACTTGCCCTCATCATCAGTGTACGCCTGCCGCACTCCACCACCACGACGGACCATTCCCGCGCCTTTCACTGCTACGCGGACTCGAGCAGCAGCAACGGGAGTTCCTGAGGCACTGAGGACGCGCCCGCGCAAGACTGCACTCGGTTCCATGCGAATCTCAACACCGCGAGTTTCGGACTCACCATCGAGCGCGATCACTTCAGAAGAACCCTGAGCATAGTTCTCTGCGTTGGCGACGAATCGGAAGCTTCCCCTTGGAAGTGCGGAGATCGAGAAGCTGCCATCGGCTTCAGAGAGAACGCGGTCATGACGTGCATCTGCTCGCACTGACCAGTCAGAAGCACCTCGATAGAGAACTTGCGCTCCCGCAACGGGCTTGCCGTCGGGCCCAAGGACGACGCCAGACACCTTGGCGCCGGCCTTCAGGGTCAGCGAAACCTCAGCCGATGCACCAGACCGGCTCACGACGACAGCTGACCGCTGTGGAGCAAAGCCCGGAGCCTTTGCGACCACCTCATAGCGGCTGACCGGGACTTGGGTAAACGATGCAACGCCAGAATCGTCAGTCGTTGCAGATTGAACCGCGATGCCGCGGAGTTCGACGATGGCATTCGCGAGTTGTTCTCCACCTGGCTTATTCACTCGAACCGCAACGCTCCCACCAGCTCGGAGCACGAGTATGACAGGGTCGTTGGTCTCAGAAAGGCGTGCTGTGATAGGTCCAGCGGCTCCCTCGGCCCCCTGCGCTACAACGTCGTAGTTTCGGGCGACAAGCTTGTCAAAGAAGAAACTCCCATCCTCGGCAGTCTTGGTGAACCTCGGAGGCCGCGAATCGAGAGCGACCGTAGCGCCTCCAACCGGATCATCTTCGGCCGTGATGACTTGCCCCTCCAGACGCAAGCTTCCGGCGGGATCATCTTGGTAGTTCACCTCCACATTACGGTTCGTGCTGCGTCCCTGGGAAGCGGTCTTGGGAGCCTCCTTCTCCTTCGCAACAGGTGGTGCCACCTTCTGGGCAACTGGAGCGTCCTTTGGCTTTGGTGTCTCGCCGTCGCGAAATCCAAACCAGTAGACGAGCACGGCAACAAGTGCAGCTGCAACGATTAGGGAAATATTCTTAGGTGACATATCTGGGCCTATTGTTAGTCGTTAAGAAACGCTCGGTAGCCGCGGTAGCCTTCGTAGAGGTCAACCTTGGAAACCAGTTCGAACATAGAATGCATGGAAAGTAGTGGAAGCGAAACGTCGATGCCCTGCATTCCCAGCCGCGTAAAAAAGTTGAGTACAGTGCCTTCATCTCCTTTGCTTCCTCGGGTTTTGCCCCACGTCGAAGGCTGGTGCCTGACATTGGCCTTATCAAAGAGGCCTCGCACATAGGCAAGAAGCTCTGCGTGCACGCCGCTCTGGTCCCAAATCACCCCAGAGCCGAGGAATGAGGCGTTCTTGCCATCGTAGAGGGATGGGTAGTGAGGATTGACGGCGCCACTGGTGTCGGAGCTAAAGACAACAGACGAGGCGAAGACCCTGGCAAGGGCTGCCGCGCTTGCAACCTCTCCCTGCTGCTCCAAGAGCTCGGCTACTACGCGCGATAGGAAGTTGGATCGCGCGCCAGTGTTGCCCGATGAACCAACTTCTTCTTTGTCGACAAGCACCACAATCGAAGTATGTTCGGGCTGGCGGATATCCCAAAGTGCTTGCAGTGCCGCATAGGCGCATGCTCGATCGTCCTGTCCATACCCTCCCACGATGCCGCGGTCGAGCCCAACGTCGCGAACTTCCGCCGCCGGAACCAGGGAAAGTTCTGAGGAGGCGAGATCCGCAATCTGAATACCGAGTTGTTTCTCAATCAGCCGAGCCGCCTCAGCGGCATAGGGATCCTTGCCCTTGCCTGGTGTCGACGCGACGATTGGATCTAAGCTCTCACCCGGCAACTCTTCGCCCTCCATGCGATCTACGTAGCGCGACATGTGAACCGCAATGTCAGGAATGACGAGAACGGGTTCTCCGGGCTCATCCCCGATTGCGACATTGACTCGCTTGCCATCCTTGCGAATCACGATGCCGCGAAGCTGCAACGGCTGGCTTAGCCACTGATAGCGCTTAATGCCACCGTAGTAATGCGTTTCAAGCATCGCCATGTTGCCGTCGGCATAGAGTGGCGTCTGTTTGAGATCAATGCGCACCGAATCGACATGCGCCGCCACAACATGCAGGCCTTCGCTTAGAGGCTTCTTGCCAACCACCGTGAATGCCGCGATTTTACCGTGCTGCTGAGCAAAGAGCTTGGCACCCGGCTTCACAGAATATTTCTTAGATCCCGACAAGAGGTCCGAGAAGCCCCGCGACTTGGCTTCCTTTAGCGCTGCGGCAACCACCTCTCGTTCTGTCCGATTGCGGCTGAGGAATTCGCTGTAGCCGCGCCCCATTTGCATGGCTGCTCGGCGGTGCACTTTTCCCACGCTCCATGCGCTGCGTTTGTGCCCAACCGGCTTTGCATCGTCTGCGTGCGCTGGAGAGGCCACAAACCCGGCTATTACCAGCAAAAGAAGAGCGTTTCGCATGCACATGGCAGCTGGGGTATCACGCGATGCACGGCCGTGTATAGTCGCCACACCTTGCGACCCATGACAGTCATTCGCGCCGTGCAGTTCGCTTCTATCGTAGTAACGGCATGGTCGTCTGCGATGCCTTGGGGCGATGAACTCGGCATAGGCAAAGGTCCCCCAACTCAGTATGAGCGGCAGCTTGTTGGCGCCGCTCTCTTGCTATTTGTTGGAGCGGTGGCAATGGTTTTGACGGCACGGCAAGGTGCAAAGCCTGGACGTTTTGCGTTGGCCGTTGCCAGTGCGGCGAGCCTTGGTGCCATCGCCTTGGCGCTCACCGTTCGCTCAACGGCAACGGCAAACGATCAGGCCCATGTGCTTCTTGGAGGTGGGTGGATGTGGATGGCGGCAGGTGCCTGTATGTCTTTGGGCGCAGTGGCAAGTGCAGTTGCGTTCAGCTTCACAAAGCCCATTGAGACACAAAGCAAGGGCACAACACCAAAGACCAACAAGAAGAAAAAGAAGCGCTAATCGAAAAACCCTGGAACAAATGCCATGCCCAAGCCAAGCAAGGTCACAATCGTTGCGGCAATTGTGAGTATTGCAAAGGCCACATCTTTGGGGCGCGCCTCCTGCAAAGTGCCGCGCACACTGTGCACAAGCCCAACCGATCCAGCGAACGCCAACAAAACTCCTAGTAGACGCACTGCATCATTCCAATTGGTGAGTCGCCAGTTCGATCGGCACCTGACCGTGCTGTGACTTGCGACCTTGATCCGCCAGAGTCGGTTGGGATACAAGAGCAACACTCATATTTTACTGCGCCCATTTGCACTGGAGTCTTACCAAGAACATGTCTTTCATTAAAACACTATCCTTAGCGGCTCTCACAGCCACGACGTCTTTTGGTCTTGCTTGTGGAGGGGGCGGCGACGGGGGCGACGACGGCAACAATGGCAACGCGGATGCTGGCACACCTGTCGGCACCCACACAAAGTACGTTGTCGATGAGCTTGTCGTTCCAGCCAACGCCTCCCAGTCCAATGCAGTTGCACTTGATCTGGATGGCGATGGTATCGCGGACAACGCCCTTGGTGGACTTCTTGGCGCGCTTGGCTCAACCGCTGGCCTCGATCTCCAAACTGGTGTTGACGAGCAGCTCGCTGCAGGTGACTTCATCCTTCTCGCATCTGTGAAGGCAGAGGATCTTGTAAATGCCAATGACGTTGGCACCTACGTGTTCTTCGGAGACAACCCAACTCCAGCGGCATGCACAGACGAAAACGATCCAACGACATGCGGCCAGCACCTTGATGGCAACGGTAGCTTCGACATCGCAGCCAACTCTCCGTCCGATGCGCTCATCGTCGGCTCTCTCTCCGGTGGTTCACTGACTGCAGGTCCGGGTTCTGTTTCCATCGAGCTTCCTCTTGGAGACGCTTCGGTTCAGCTTGATCTCATTGCAGCCCACATCGACGTCTCCGTTTCAGAGTCGGCGCTCACTGGTGGCAAACTGGGTGGGGCAATCACCGCTGATGATGTTGACAACAAGCTCATGCCAGCAGTGCAGAGCCTTATTGTTGGTCTCATCGACGAAAACTGTACTCCAAACGGCTCAGATTGCGGATGTGTCGCAGGCAGCTCCGGGGAGCAGGTTCTCGGCTTCTTCGACACCAACAACGACTGCATGATTCCTCTAGAGGAGCTCAATGCAAACAGCCTCATTGATGCGACGATTCGCAACCCAGATCTCGATCTTCTCGATGCAGACGGCAACTTCAACCCGAACTCAGATGGTGTGGATGACTCGCTATCTGTTGCCGTTGGATTCTCTGCTGTCTCCGCAGCGTTTGACCTGCCTGCAGGTATCTAGTGCCAAGTTCAGAAGAGTAGATTTCCTCTCGCGAAGTGAGCTTGTTCTCTGGCGCGGCGCTGGCCATCCCAGCGCGTCCAGAGGGCGAAGAACCGAGCGATCGTCGATCAACCATTCTGGACCCGACACTAGTGTGGGATCCAGAGGCATAGAACGCCCTGGCTCGGTTCTTCGCCCTTTGAACGCCTTCGGCTCATCGTTGCTCAGATCCTTGCTTGCCCC
>JANTGM010000171.1 GCA_024762925.1 Kofleriaceae bacterium
TCCAAAGCCGGTACCCATTTCAGAACCAGGGGCTTCGGAGAGCAAACCTGTAAAGAAGAAATCTCGGAAGAATAGGCGGGCAAAGGCAAAAGAGGCCATCAAATCGGAGGCTCCGAAAGCGCCTAAAGCGAAAGCGCCTAAAGCGAAAGCGCCCAAAGCGAAAGCGCCCGCCCCCGCGCCCAAAGCGAAAGCGCCCGCCCCCGCGCCTAAGGCGAAGCCCTCGCCCTAGCCTCGCCACTGTGAGCGCCGCACCGACCGCTTTGGTCCTCTTGCGAGACATAGGCCTTCTCAGGCTACGAATGCGCGATCATGCGGTCGGCAGATCAAAGCTAAACACTGTGCCCATACCAACAACACTGTAGACGCTCAATTCAGAGCCGTACGAGGCAACAATCTGGCGCACCACAGGCAATCCTAGCCCTGTGCCCCGGTCCGGAGGTTTGGTCGTGAAGAACGGGTCAAAGATGCACTCAAGCTTGTCAGGAGCAATGCCAGGGCCGGTATCGCCAACTTCACACGCTACGCGTTCGCCATCAGCGCTCAGCGCTGCCATCACGCGAATTTGCTGCTCCTCCTGTCCCGCGATCGCGTCCACTGCGTTGCCGACAAGGTTGATAAGAATCTGTTCAATGCGCGCTCGGTTGACCCGCACCATCAGCGGCGTGTCGGGCAACTTGGTGCGAATGGGAATGTACTTTGTGCGCCCCGAGCCATCGAGGATCTCCAAGGTGTCCATTATGACGGCACGCAAATCCATGGGCTCCGCATAGTCTGGTCCGGGCCGTGCCAGATTGAGCAAACGGTTGGCATGGTTGACAAGATGCTCGTCAACAGCCTCGAGCTGTCTAAGAAATTCTCTGTCGAGCGTTCCATCATCCACAAGATCGCGCGCTTCATCGACGCAGAGCTGTTGAATCATCGCAACGTTCTTAAGCTCGTGACCAACGCCGCCCGCGAGTGTGCCAAGAGTTGCTAGGCGCTCCGTCCTCAGCAGTTGGCGTCTAGTCTCCTCGAGGCGGCGCTCAACTCCGTCCTTTGCCTCACGAAGCTCCTTCTCCACCTGCCGCCGTCGGTCCACTTCGATTGCGAGGTCGCTCGCTCGTTCGGTGAGTTCGGCCTTAGCGGTGCTGAGCTGCGCTGCCAATCGGTGCACGGCGGTGAGGTCACGCAAGACGACAACATACGAGCGTTTGCTCTTGTCCTCGGGCAAGATGGAAAGCGCAATGGCAAGCGGAATCGTTTGGCCATCTGCGCGCTCGCACGCAACTTCGTCACCTGCAACATCGGTTGGCCCTAACTTCGAGACAAGCCACATGGCAGCTTGCGGAAAGAGATTTGCGAACGATGCCCCCACGAGGTGTTCACGGGAGTAGCCAAAGAGACTGAAGGCGAAGTCGTTTGCCGTGACGATGTTGAGCTCGGCATTGACGACAAGAACCGCTTCAGACATCACACCAACAACACGGCGCGCAAAGTCAGCCCTCCGCAGGGTCGCTCGGCTCCAACTAGGGGTCTCGTCCATTGGATCTTGCAATCGGTCACCCGACCAGACTCTTGAGCCTCTATCGCTGTTCAAGCGATCGGTTGCGACAAGGTGTGCAAAGAGGCTACTTGTGCATGGGGCATCGGACTTGCTTGACAGAGGAACTAACTCAGCAAGCGACCGATAGAGACCGACACTTGACTTTGCACCAACCGACGAATACTTGAGAGCTTGTCCCTGGGAATTGAGAGTTCTTCGGACATCGATTTTTCAACGCCGAGAGCAAGGGCCTCCCGCGCCCGCGTCAACCGCCGATGTGCTGTGGCACGCGAAACGTCAAGTGCGCGGCCCAGGCCTTCGAGTCGCACGCCTTCTACGTACGCCATGCGAAGAAGGAGCTTGTCTTGGTCTTCAAGACTCGCTAGCGCCGTGCCGAGAGCAGCTTTTAGGGCACTGCGAAAGCGGCCCTTATTGAGTTCCATTCCGGGAATACTGGGCGCTGCAAGGGCTTCAAGAATCGAATCATCGCCAGGTAAAACTTCACGCTTCTTGCCACGCATTCGGTTGAGCTGAGTTCGAGTTGCCACGGCCTGCAGCCATCGCACGAGGCTGCCTTTTCCGGAAAATTCTGCCAGTCGAGCTTGGCGGTCGGCGGTGGGCAGCAGCAGGCGTTCAAGCAGCTCTTGTGCAAGTTCGTCGCGCTGATCGTCGCTGAGCCGAAAGCGGGCGCCAACCCTCATCAGTGCCGTCTTAAGCTCGCCCTCAAAGACAACCAGGGCAGCCGTGTCGCCAGCAAGCGTAGCTATGCAAAGATAGAGATCGGTGAGAGCAATCGAGGAGAAGTCCACGGGAGTGTCGGTCACTCGCGTGGCCAAGACTTCGGCAAAGGCAATCGAGTGGTCGCCAAGCCCCGGGTGCTCAGCCAAGCAGCTGGTCAGGACGCTGGCTAGATCAGCCTCAAGGGTGGAAGTGTCCGAAACGTCGCCATTGAAGTGGCTTAGGAATGCTTGCAGCATCTTGGTATGGGAGCAGTGTAGTCGATAAGCTCGGCTGGTGAACTGCATGAGTGCAAATGCCGTCATCGCCCTGGCCGATGGCTTGATGGACGGCAGCGAGAGGGACTCGTGGCAGTCCCATCTGGCGGATTGTGGGCTCTGTCGTGAGCTTGTGGCGGTCCTGGTTGATGAGCAGCCCCCACCAATTCCATTGCCAGAGCCTGGTGACCTGGTGGGCCGCTACAAGATTGTTGAGCGTCTTGGCATGGGCGGCTTCGGCGTTGTCTTTCGTGCCTACGATGCACAACTTGAGCGTGACGTGGCGCTCAAACTGTGGCGTGTTGATGCACTGAGCTCTGGTGGTGAGGAGAGCATCGATGACTTGGTTGAAGAGGCCCGTGCACTCGCCAAGCTCTCGCACCCCAATATCATGGCCGTGTACGACGCAGGTCGAGATGGGGAGCGGGTCTTTCTTGCGGGGGAACTCATCGAGGGTGCTTCGCTTTACGACAGAGCTTGTGGTGAGGATTCGAACATCGCGCCAGAGGAACTCGCCAAGTGGATGGCTCAGTGTGCGTACGGGCTGGCCTCGGCACACGACGTCGGACTCATTCATCGTGATGTCAAGCCAGACAATATTCTCATTGGCAACGATGGCCGAGCTCGTCTCGTCGACTTTGGGCTGTCGACGTCGGCGTTTTCAACCGCCAATGCAGAAGAGCTTGCCGGGCCGCTCGCGGGCACCCCAGCCTATATGTCACCAGAAGAACTCCGAGGCGAACCCGCATCGGAGCTGAGCGACCAATACTCTCTTTGTGCGAGTTTTTATGAAGCGTGTCACGGCAAGCGATTGGTTGCCGCGGAGAGCATGGAGACGCTCAAGGAGTTGGCGGAAAAGCCACCGGCTCCGGTCTTTGACAAGCGATTGCCGGCCCGCCTCCGAAAGGCACTGCGCCAAGGCTTGCATACAGACCCGGCTCAGCGTCATGCGAGCATGGCTGCATTAGCTGCGGCCTTGCGACCAAAAGGAGCGTCCCGCGTGGTGCCTTTTGCGTTCGGGGGCGTGGTGGCAGTTGCTGCGGGCTTGGCGGTTCTTTGGACATCTGACTTGGACGAGAACAAGCGCGATTGTGCAGTGTTGGCGGCCCCGATGAAAGAGGCCTGGAGTCCTGCGCGTGCCGGTGTGGTGGAGAAGAGCTTTGCAGCCCTGGGAAGTGACTATGCACAAGAGGCCTTCGCTCAAGTGGATAATTCTCTGAAGGCCTATGCAGGCAAGTGGCAGTCGGCTGCCATCGATGCTTGCCAGGCAACATATCACGAGCAGCGGACCTCGGAGGCCATGTTCGATCGACAGATGCTTTGCTTAGATCGGCGACTGGGCGAGGTGCAGACGCTGATAGATCTCATGACCGAGGCTGACCAAGCACTTCTAGAGCGCGCACCGCGGGCAATGGCTCAACTGGTGGATCTATCGCACTGCTCTGATCGCGAAGCGCTTTCAAACTTGCCACCACTGCCTGACGATCCCGAACAGAGAAAGGCGCTGAAAGCTCTGGAAGCAAATCTGGCAAAGGCCGAGGGCTCTCGGTTTGCGGGCCGCTATGAAGAAGCGACAGAGATTGCCAAGCGGGCTCTGGAGGAGTCCAGTGCGCTGGGGTATGCACCGCTGGAGGCGGAGGCCGCCTTTGAGCTCGGCTTTGTCTGGAGCTACCGCTCAGACGTTGATGAGGCGGCGAGGCATCTGGAACAAGCTCATCACAAAGCACTCGCTTCTCGAGACTTTCGAACATCGGCTCGCGCTGCGGTCGAACTGGTGCTGGTTTACGGAGTTCTGGCCAGAAACTACGAAAAGGCCCGAGAGTGGACGAAACACGCTGATTCGGCAGTTTCAGCCGCAGGAAACGACAAGCTCTTGCGGTCGAATCTGGAAAACAACCTAGGGGATATCGCTCGACAGCAAAACCAGCTCGACGAAGCACTGCAGCACCACAGCGCCGCACTCAAATTGCAAAAGGAGCTCTACGGTCCCACTGACCGAAGTGTTGCGCAGAGTCTCAACAATCTGGGCTTGGTGAAGCACGCGGCAGGCGACTATGCCGCGGCAGCAGCGTTCTATTACGAGGCGCTAGGAATTTTTCGTAGTGTACTTGGAGAGCATCACCCCTATGTTGGAAAGACTGCGGGCAATTTGGGAAGCATCTACATTGATCTCGATGACCCAGAGAGAGCCCAAGGGCTCTTCGATCTCTCGCTCAAGATTGCCGTTGATACCTATGGAGAAGGCACCCTCTCGGTCGCGAAGGCACGCTTCAACTCAACGACGGCAATGGCAGAGCTTGGAAAACTCGATGAGGCCTATGACATCCTCTTGGGATTGGAGAAAGAGCTCTCTGCGAACTTCACCGAAGACCGTCATATCCTCGCACAAGTGACCAATAGCCTGGGTGTGATCGCCAATCAGTTGGGCAACAACGAAGTCGCAGAGGAACACTTTTCCAAAGCGCTATCGATCTATGAAGAGGTGCAAGGGGCGCAGCACCCAGATGTGTTCTTTGCGAAGTTTAACTTGGCGCAGGTTGTTTCACTACTGGGTCGCCAAGATGAGGCTCTTGGGCTCATGAATGCTGTTGTGGCTGGATACACAACGGTGTCAGGGCCCGAACATCCAATGACCGGCAATGCGCATGGCGCCAGAGCCGAAGTATTCCTCAAGCTTGGGCGCGCAGATAAGGCCGCTCACGATTTGCGTGCCGCCGAAGCGATCTACAAGAAGCAGGAGGAGCGGTCCCCGGTGCGTGGTGCAGACTTGCAGTTTCTGTGGGGGCAGCAGATGTTCCTGGCGGGCGAGACCACCGAGGCTCGGCAGCGCGTGCAAGACGCGATTGAGCTCTACAAAGAGTCTGGGCCCAAAGGCGCTCGCGGTCTCAAGTTGTCAGAAGAGTGGCTCAAGAGCCATGCGCCCTAGCTGGGAGCCTGCGAGAAAGATCAGGTTCCACTGAGACAGCTGCCGGCGGGCTGTGTCTTGTCCCGCATGAAGAGAAGAAGCTACTCCACATTCTTGATGTTCTGCGCACTTGCCGCTGCCGCACCAGCTTGCGGGTCGATTGATGACTCGATTGCTGGCAGCGAGACGAGGACAGCAACGGTCGACTTTGGTAGCGGTCCAGTCGACATCGACTACGTTGAGGACGACGGCATGGCTGTAGTCGGGGACATGATCTTGGGGCCAGTTGAAGAGGTTGAGTCGGGATTGTTCTCATTGGCTCCGCTCTACGCGCCGAAACCCGCTCCGAATGGCGACGTGGTTTTCTCTGCCATCAAGACGCGCGCGTGGCCCAACGGGCGAATTCCTTACCACATCGCGCCTGGCCTTGGACTCAACGCCACGTTGGCCTTCGAGAATGCTGTTGCAACCTGGAATGCGACAGGCGCGGTCTCGTTTGTTCCGATGCTCGACACTGATGATGTCTTCTTGACCGTCTTTCCTGCGCCCTCCTCGATGGCGCAAACAGAGGGGCACGCTACCGTCGGTTACAACGCGCGCTATCCCCGCAGGATCCGTCTCGGCGCTCAGGTCTTTCCTTCGATCGTCGCACACGAGCTTGGACACGTGATTGGTCTTCTTCACGAACACACACGTCCTGATCGCGGCTCGCATGTGAACATCAACTGGCCCAACATCATGGACGGCAAAGAGGGCAACTTCCAAAAATTCACAGCGAGCGATGAGCGAATTGCCTACGATGCCTACGATATCGATTCGATCATGGGATATGCCTCCAGCGTCTTTGCTGAGAACCCGCGTGTTCCTACCATCACTCGCGCAGGTTGCCCAAGCTGGAGCACAGCGCCGGCGTGTCTCATCGTTCCCTCATCCACGCCCACTGCTGGCGACATTCGCGCTGCATTTCGCGCCAATGCGGGGTCAGCATCTACCTTCCGAAACGACTACACCCAGCGCTGCATGCGACCAAATCTCGACAAGATTTCGATGCAAATCTGCGACAGTGACGACCGCATCACACGATGGTTTCTCTTTTCCCGGCGCGGTGGCGGATACAATATCGTCAATGAAGACGTGACGAAGTGCATGACAGCTCGGAGTCCGACGAGTTCGCAATCCACGCTTCAGCTCAAGAAGTGCGACGGATCTATGCGGCAGCTCTTTGATGTTGAGGAAAACGGGTCAGGCGTCAAATTGCGATTGCGCGGCTCTCAGGAGTGCGCTCGCAACACATCTGCCAGCTCGTACCTCTATCTCTCGAGCTGTAGCTCAACCTCGAGCCGCCGTTGGTTTCTTGGCGGCTCGTGAGCGCAAAGTCCTACGCTACTTCTGCGTGCATTCAGCCGCCGTCTTGGCGAGCAGCGCCTTGAGTTCCGCGTCACCCTCGGCGAGTGAGAACTCTGCGGCGTACTTGTGGGCATTCTCGGCGTCACTTAGGCAGTAGCTCGAGACTTCGGCAAGCACGATCTTGCCAAGATCACCAAAACAGAGTTTTGCCAGCTCCTTCGACTTTGTGTCGTACCACGCTGACCCCTTGAACTCATCTTTGTCATCGAGAAAGGATGTGCACTCGTAAGGCACGTCAGCCTTCTTCTCGGCAATGTTCTTAGTCGCCTCGGCGACGGCTTTCGCATAGTCATCGGCCTGGTCAGCCTCCTTGCACAACATCTCAGCCGCGGCCTGCTTGTCGGGGGTGAGAGCCTCGACGAGGTCTTTGTACGAGGAGCAAGTGCCATAGTCGAACTCGGAGCCCGCATCACGTTGCTTGGTGACTCGGGTTTGAAAGTCTGTGAGAAGGGCGTTGCAGCCGGTCTTTAGCGGCGCACTTGCCGCCAGCCAGGCTTTTGTTTCACCACCGTAAGTACAGTTGAAGATGGCGTCTTTTCTGACTTCCTCGTCGCTGAGGTCCGCAAAGACCGCGGTCACCGCCTTGTCGCAAACCGCTTTGATTGCAGGGACTGCTTTGTACGAGTCAATGCTGTACGAGCACTGCTGCATCGCTTCAGTCGGGTTGCCAGCAGCGAGGAAGCCCTCAAGCTCCTTAACATCTTTATCAGAGCGCGCTTCGAGTCCACACGCTCGGAATTCTTCGCACGACTTCTTTTTGGAACAAGCAATCGCCGCCTTGATCTCGGGATCGCTCTTGGCTGCGTTGCAGGCGGCAATCGCCATATCGCGAAACTCCTTGGCTTCTTTGCGAGCCTCCTCAGGGTTTTCGCTGCATTCGATTTCCTTGTCGAATGCCTTCTCACATTCCCCGCCTCCGCTACACGCGATGGTTAGTGAGCTGAGACTTGCGAACAAGAAGAGTGACAGAGTTGAGTTCATAACGAATGGCCTTTAGGTGTAGTGATGTTTCTTTTAGTAGTCGGTGAGAACAAAGTGGGCAATCCAAGCAACGTACTCGCGTGCTACCCAGCGCCAAGCAAGGTTGGGATAGAGGTACTGCACACTGTCTTTGCGAGGGCGGGCATGGGCGATTAGACCTTGTTGACGAAATAGCCGCCGTCCACGCCGAAGGTGGAAGGGTTGACTCACTATCCAGACGCTTCGGACTCCATGAGATCGCAATATTTCGGCGGTGAAGCGCGCATTTTCGGACGTAGTCGCTGACTTATCTTCAACAAGAATGGCTTCATCCGGGACGCCGAGTTCGCGCGCTCGCAAAGCCATGGCTGGAGCCTCGGCCGCGCTATGTGCTGCGCCACCTGTGAATACGAGCAAAGGAGCATAACCTTCCTCGAAACAGCGAACCCCTTCGGCGACTCGCTCGCGCCCTGCCAAGCTCAGTTGGCCGTCGGGACGAAGGGGAGCGCCAAGCACGACAATCGCATCTACTGGACCGTCCGGATCGTTGGTCTCAAAGGGGCGACCAGCCAACCAGACTGCATTGCGGAAGAGCGCGTTCGTGAGGTTCTTCATGGCGCCAAGAGATGAGCAAATCTTACGTGGCCATGTCGATCCCGCAACCTCAAGTGGCTGAAATCCCGGTGGCGCAGTTCCTCAAGATGCCCAGAATGCGGTCGAACCATGGCAGCAAGGAGAGTGCTTTGGATCTCGCTACCGTCATAGGATTTCTGTTGGGGATGGGCCTTGTGCTCGTCTCCATTATTATGGGCAGTCCCCTGGGGGCCTTCATCAATGTCCCCGGATTGGCGATTGTTGTGGGAGGAACGATGGCAACGGTCTTGATGGCGGAAACGCTGAGCCAGGTGATTGGCGCCATCAAGGTTGCACTCAAAGCCTTCTTTGGCAAGTCCC
Source organism: Kofleriaceae bacterium (assembly GCA_024762925.1). Lineage (GTDB taxonomy): Bacteria > Myxococcota_A > Polyangia > Haliangiales > Haliangiaceae > NORP324. Next base: position 8,744 of record JANTGM010000171.1, read on the forward strand.
CACAGGTTGACGAGACCATTAAGAAGATTGCTGAGCTTGCTGTTGTCGTTCGCAAAGAAGGTCTGCTCGCCCTCGAGAACCAAGAAATCAATGACCCGTTCTTGGCAAAAGGTGTGCGCCTGGCTGTCGACGGCATTCCTCCCGAAGAAGTGGAAGCAACACTTGCTGGCGAACGAGCGGCAATGATTGATCGACACAAGCGTGGAGCACAGCTCTTTACGTTCGCCGGTGCCAACGCCCCTGCAATGGGCATGGTCGGAACACTCATCGGTCTGGTTCAAATGCTCCAGGCGCTTGATGATCCGGCTGCCATTGGCCCTGCTATGGCGGTTGCTCTTTTGACCACCTTTTACGGCGCTGTCATGGCGTTCATGATCTTCGGCCCCATTGCAGAAAAACTCGGTCACCGCTCCGATGAAGAGGCGGCCAACATGAAGGTTGTCATCATTGGTCTTGAGTCGATTCTCAAAGGCGAGAACGGGCGCATTGTCCAGGAGAAGCTCGAGGGGCTGCTCGCTCCGGGGTCGCGCTCCGCAGAGGAAAAGTAACCATTGGCTATTGAAGAAGAATGCGACTGCGAAAGCGGGCCCGATGCCGCATGGATGGCGACCTTCGCCGATTTGATGTCGCTGTTGCTCACCTTCTTCGTGTTGCTCTTGTCATTCGCAAACATGGATGTTGTGCGCTTCAAGGTTGTTCTTGGCTCGGTTCGAGATGCCTTCGGTGTGCAATTCGAACACCCAGGTGAGATGGAAGCTGTATCCACAAGTATCGTGGAACTGAGCAAGCAAGAGAGCAGTCCCACAATCAAGGTCATCGAAGAAGTCATGATGCTTGAGCGGGTTAAGAAGTTCATCAAGGAAGCAAACATGGAGGACATGATGTCTGCCGAACTTGATGAGCGAGGTGTTGTCATTCGCATCAAAGGACATATTCTCTTTCGCTCCGGCGAGGCGGAATTGCGAAAAGAAGAGGGCCCCAAAGCACTGGGGCCAGTGGTGAAGTTGGCCCGAGCGATGGATCACCAACTCAGCATCCAAGGACACACAGACAACCGACCCATTCGCACGTCCAAGTTTCCTTCAAACTGGGAACTGTCTACAGCGAGAGCAGTGGCAACGATGCGCTACTTAATGAGCGAAGACCTTAAACCAGAGCGAATGAACGTGGCAGGATATGCGGATATGCGCCCTTTGGCGCCAAACACGACCGCCAAGGGGCGAGCCCAAAATCGTCGGGTGGAGTTCGTGTTCTTGCGAAACGGAAACAGAACCTCCATCACAAAAGAGGAGATCGAAGCGGCAAAGCGGGAGCTTGACCGCATGCGACAAGACCAGACGCTGATGGATGACCCACAGCTCTTTGACGATGGTGGTGTGCGCCCAGTTCGCGATGGCGGTCTTGAGGCCCTCAGCGAGATTACCGATGCGGGGCCGATGGCTGACGCGGCACCGGATGCGGCTCCGGATGCGCGACCCGTTGTGGCACCCGATCTGCGCCCGAACTTTTCTGCGGATGAAGTGAGTGCTCCTCCGGCCGACGCTGCTCCGTAGATCGGCCTTGCGCCGTAGGTCGATCTCGCCCCAGCAAGGTCGTCCTTCGCGCCTTGTCAAAGAACGAGCTCCCGTCGCCAGGACATTTCTATTCCTCTGAGCCGCACACTAGTGTGGGATCCAGAGGCATAGAACGCCCTGGCTCGGTTCTTCGCCCTTTGAACGCCTTCGGCTCATCG
>JANTGM010000172.1 GCA_024762925.1 Kofleriaceae bacterium
GTCAGCTTCGGCTTGATCCCGAGGAAGAGTGGTATCGCTCAATGTCGAGAGAGCTCTCCACAATCGATGGTCGTCGATTGCGACGAGAGCGAATTGCCGTGGAGCACACACTGGCGCGTGTTGGCGCAATCCAGGGGCAACGCACTCGCTTTCGCGGACGTGCAAAGAATCAGTTTGAATTGGAGCGCGTCGCTGTGGTCAACAATCTGTACATCCTCAACAGGCAGGCTGCTTAGCTTTGTTGGTCACGTCTCTAGTGCGCGATTCATGGACAAGTCGCACGACCGTCGCTTCTCGATACCAAGCCCAAGGAGCTAGCTCTGACGGCTCGACAACAAGCCTGAGCTGCGACTCCGCAGTCGCGAACTACCCAACATTGAGACTTGAGGCAATCTATTGCCGGGTAACAGAGAGGTTATCAATGCCACCCTGTCCAGACGAAGTCTTACGAAAACAAATGGTTGTCATCTCGGAGGTGGCGACGAAGCTCAGCCCCCCCCCTGTGTCCAAGTGGTTCCTGTGTCGCTTGGCGTGACGAGCTTAGCCTCATCGTCAATAAGGACACTCCACTGAGAGTTCGAAGCACCACCAAAGCAACCGGATACTTCCGTATACTGAAACGAGATCCGATATTCGGCTCCGGGTGTGGTGGAAACCGTTTGCGCGATTCCCTCCCCGTCGAAGCCACGACCGAAGCGCTGGCCTTCGGCTGCCATGTCCGGCTGGCCGTCGCATGAATCCGGCATAGCGTCAATGGCGACTGTTCCGATGGTGCAGTTGTCCCAAGCATCGGGAGTTCGGTTCGGGGTGTCTGCTTCCGCCCACAGTTCGAGGGAGGGATTCGCGAATAAGTTCAGCGCGGGAACGCGGCTCGCGTCTGGCGTCCCGCCATCGACCAGAGGTACTCGATCAGCATCTGACGTTCCACTGTCGACCAGAGGCACTCGATCAGCATCGGAATTGGAGCCAGCGCATCCCGCGAGGCACATGACGGCTCCAAACTTGACGATTTGATACTTCGGGAACACCGAAAATAGCGTGCCGACAATCGGCTCGGCATTCAAGACTGTTTCATCAGAATGGATGTGAAGCGGCTGCTTTTCAGGAGCTTTCAACGCTCTTCCGCGCTATAGCCCCGGCTTCAACCCTATCGAGGCAGCCTCGTGTTGCTTCGCGCAACGTAGCTCGGCATGCTCTCGAGAGAGTTGATTGAATACTATCTCATAACCCATGGCCTTGCTGTTGCGACCTTTGCGCTCTCCTTTGTCATGGTCGCGCACGTGGCATCGGCCAAGAAAGAGCCCTCGGTCACAATATCGTGGCTTCTTGCGATCGTCTTTGTCCCGTACCTGGGAATTCCGTTTTACTTCCTGCTCGCTGGCCGCAAAATCCGAAGGCGCAAGGGGCAGCTTTACCAGCCGAATCCTTCCGAGGTGCCCAGTTTGCTGGGGGACGGAGTCTCAGAAATTCTCGCAAAGGCAGGAGTCCCTGAAACGAAAGCTGGGAATCAGCTGCGTGTTGTGAGTAGCGGCGAAGCGGCATTCAAAGAGCTACTGGCTCTCATCCACGGAGCGCAAAGATCACTGCATGTCACGACATTCATTCTTGGGAAAGATGATGTCGGTAGAGCGATATTGGATGCTCTGGTCGCTCGCGCGCGTGACGGAATCGACGTCCGACTGATCATCGACGCAGTGGGGTCGGCTAAGATGCTGCGCCTGGCAAAGCGACGCTTGCGTGAAGCAGGTGGCCACTGTGGGGTCTCCATGCCCTTGCTGCATATGCCCTTTCGCGGGCGTCTAAATCTTCGCAACCATCGCAAGCTCGTCATTGTTGACGGCTGCCAACTCATGGTGGGGGGGATGAATTTTGCGGAGGAATACATGGGGCCAACTCCGAGTGCTGAACGATGGCTTGACCTGGCTGTCATCGCCGAGGGGCCGGTGGTTGAGGACGCTACGAACCTGTTCGCGTCGGACTGGGAGTTTGCTACCAACGAGACGCTCAAGCCTCCGGCATGTGAGCAAGCGACCTCGGGAACTGCCGAGCTACAGTTCGTTGCGAGCGGGCCTGACGTGGAACGAGATGTCTTCTACGACTCGGTGCTTACGGCGATATTCGCGGCTAGGCGAGAGGTGTCCATTGTGACGCCGTATCTGGTACCGGATGTGACGCTACAGCGAGCCTTGGTGCTGTGTGCACGCCGAGGTGTGGAAACTCGGATCATCATTCCAGAACGCTCCAACCACGCCCTGGCTGACTACGCTCGCGCAAGCCGACTCGAGGAGCTGAAGGCTGCTGGCGCCAAGCTGAGCTACTACCCCAAAATGCTGCACGCGAAAGTCCTCGTGTTCGATGACCTTGCCATGGTGGGCTCACCAAATCTTGACGTGCGCAGTCTCTTCCTAAACTACGAAAGCGTGCTCCTACTCCGGTCTCCTCCCGAGGTCTCTGCGATCGCCAGCTGGGTGGAAGAGCTCGAGCGGCGCTGCATGACCGTTCCTTCGAGGGAGCGGTGGGGGCGCCGTTTCCTAGAGCCTATCGCGCGATTGCTCTCGCCTCAGCTGTAGAGGTCTCGAACGATTGGGGGTGCGGACTGCGATGGGGACATGCGCCGGACTGCGTGAGTCTCACCAAAAAGGTCGATCGCCAGGGCAAGCCCAACTTACGGAGTTGCCTCTGTTGCCAGGAGCGCCGCATTGATCAGCAGCTCCTCCCAGTCGCCACTGAGCTCGGCATCGTTGCTGGCGATGCGGGCGGTGAGATTCACCACCTTGCCCTTGATGGCAAGGAGGGGGTCGCCATCGTCCCATTCGGCGATGAGGGTGGCGCCGTCCGCAACCGTAGTTACCGTATGCTCGCTAGTGCTCATGGCGCTAACGTCGTCGAGTGCCTGGTGTTCATTGGCGACGGGGACCAGGGTGTGGACGCCACTGTGGATGCCTGGCTCGGCGGGGCGTAGGGCCACGTACTCGCTTGTGACCAGGCGCCCAAGAAGCGTATCTATGTCCATGCTGTGGCCCAAGAGCATCAGACTGCCGCCTGCATCGACATAGTCGGCGAAACGATTGCCAAAGGAGCTGCCAGAGGCGAAGGTGGAGGCGTTGAACCAGGAGAACATGACCACGTCATAGTCGAGCATCTCTTCGAGGCTGGGCGGGCTTGGGTTCAAGGTTCCATAGGTCTCCAGATCTACCGAGCCAATGCGGGGGTCAAGCTCCATGGCCTGGCGGACCATGGATGCGGAGTTTTCCGTGAAGCGTCCGTTAAGATAAAGGACGCGCAGTGAGGAGACGATGGTCGTCGTGCATATAGCGGACGCGACCTCGCTGCCAGAACGTTTCTGAGCGTAGAGGCGCAGCTCGTGCTCGCCAAGCCCCAGCGTATCGCTGCTGATCTGCACACCGATGAGCTCTTCTGCGTCGCCTTCCCCCTCATCCAACAGGGGTCCTGCGCCTGGGCTCTGGCCGTCGGCCTCCAGGCTGTATCGATGTGCGGCATCTACGCGAAAGGCGAAGGAGCCAGCTTCACCGAGGACGATACGATCGGGGCACGCCGTGATCTCGATCTCCGGAGCGTCGGCGACAAGGTCCTCGCCAGCATCCGGCAGCGTCTCTTCCACCGAAGCGTCGGCGCCACCGGCGGGCTCGGCTCCATCGCCACAAGCCAGGGCGAGGGGAAGGAAGGCCATCAGGGAGATTCGAATGGGGGAGAGGCTGATCTGCATAGCGCCCTTTCGACCGGAGACCTACCTGCTCATTCAAGTGGAGCGCGAAAAAAAAACGGATCGCGTGAGAAAGTCACCGATGGCGTCGCTCGCATCGATTTGAGACTTCCGTGGCGCGATGCAGCGTGGTTCATTGCAGTCAAACATTGAGGGCTTTGAAAGCCTTGTGGTTGCATGCTTGGCGCCTAGGAGCAGGTCGCCCCTAGAAGCGAGAGCAACGTGCTATGGGAGTTTTGGTCCGTTCCACCGCAGACACAGTCTTGAGCGCTATCTGTACCGCATGTGTGGGCTTGGTCTTGGAAGGTCACCGAGCTGCAGCCAGTGGAACTCTCATAGCTCATGACATCACCACACTCAGAAACATGATCAAGGCCTAGTCCAAAGCCAAAAGCTTTTGCCCCGAGCCCAACGATAATGTCGACCTGTTCTTCGTACGAATACACATCGTCAGGAGGGTCCAAAAGACCGGGTGCACCGGTAAACACAAATCCCATGTTCGCATCATTCGTGTTGTTGCAATCGAGAAGCGCAAGATTCGAGAGGGTCGCTGACTGTCCGATGGGGGCTGCATCTCCACCGATTGACAATAGGGTATAGTCCCCGGTTGCGGGCGGCTCCAACACAACCTCGACGGCGTACGGGGCAAGTGTGGTTTCAAAACCTGCCATGATGTCACTGATTACCTCAGAGCGGGTTCGGTTTGTGTTCATCTCAGTATCGTCAAAGGCCGCCAACGTTCCAGAGAACAGGGCAGCTGCTGAAATACGGTTCCTTGAGTCATCCGATACCCCCGGCGAGACGGAGATCCCCTCAAAGTTCACGACAAGGGTCTTAGCGTTGCATACTTGGGCATCGGGCCCGACGGGCCCTGAGTCTTGCCGAAAGGTAGCGTCTGCTGGAGACGCGCCGCTGTCTGCAGTCATCGGGTCATTTGAGTCGCAAGCTAGAACCGTGACGAGAGAAAGAAGAAGTGAATTGGAGGGAGAGATACCCATTCCAATCACTGTACCTCAACAGGGTGTAGATAGCCACGGTGGCTCAGCCGCCCGGTATGACCGAGCCTAGCCACCAGCCGACAGTTTCAGTCGTCCGAATCCGCGGCATTGACTCGCCGCACGCGGCGATTGCCACCGAGACCAATCTCCGTTGGCCAGTGGAATACGTTAGGTTCTTCCTCGGAGTTCTTCCTCGGAGTTCTTCCTCGGAGTTCTTCCTCGGAGTTCTTCCTCGGAGTTCTTCCTCGGGAGCTATTTATGCGCGTTCTGTGTTGCTGCGCCGCCCAATGCGTGCCCGCAGGAAACATCGCGAATGCACCCTGTTCTTGTAACGAATCGCTGTCGACCTGGCAGCAGTCCCTTGAGCTTGCCGGCGTCCTATCCGCAAATCGAGCACCGAATTCCGGATGCTGTGATGCTGTAGTCGAACTCGCCCGTTAGCCTTCCCCAGTCGTCTGTAGGGAGAGGGCGCATGCGCAGCTGAACCTCGGGATAGGCGCTCAGAGGCACCGGATTCTCCAGCTCCACCCCATCTTCTTCAAAATACGCATCATCATCAGAGCAGCTGGGGCGGCCTACGGCAGCATAGCTGACTGTTTGATTCTCGAAGTCGAAATCAATGCTCTCGAAATGCGTGAGGTAGACTTTCTCGTAGCCGCCGTATGGGCAAAGAAACAAGGAGGAGACCACAAAGGGCTGCCAGTCGCCCCAGTTATAGGAATCCAGTGTGCTGCGTTGCTCGATCTCGAGTGCCATGCTGGCAGTTCCTATGAGTCCCGGATTTTCGATCGAAACCTTGATGGGGTCAGCATAGGAGCCGAGCATATATCCCTTGGTGCTAACTTGGAGGTAGCTTCCCCGGTCTGTGGACTCAAGAAGTCCGTCGACCTGGGCGAATTGTCCACGGTCGCCCACCAAGAACTCGTATTCACTCACGGTGAAATCGATCTCTCTGTCGGCGAGCTCATCGGCGGTTTCGCCGGCAGTGGGTCGGGAGGTATTCTCGCTGCAAGCGGCACCGAGGAGGAAGATGGAGCAGAGAAGGAGAGGGGTGTGCATTCTCCGAGGCAAAGCAAATGGTAGGCCAAGCTCCAATCTCCTTGGAATCGCTCCAGGTTTCCTTTGCCAGGGAAAAACGCTCCATTGCAATAGGGGGGGAACGCCCCACAATGGCATGGTCTCCAGTCCCTCGGTGGAGTGAGATCATGCGTATGGCACGTCATAATGAGGCCGCGATTTCGTAGCTCCCAATGAGCCGGCAGAGGCTGAGCAACGCCACTCTATTTGGGAGCCGCTCCGATCTCGTCTATGGTTGGTGGCTCCTCACCGTCAATATGGAGGAGGAGCTTGACGTCGATGAGGTCGTCACCAACCAATGAAAAATCCGTCGCATCTGGTGATGCGAACTCTCTTTTTAGCCGGCGAAGAGCCTGATGCAGACGAGCTCTGCCGTCAAGAAAACGCCGGGGTATGAAGACTCTACCGGGCAGATCCAGAAATCCAAGCTGTTCGGGATCATAGCTCCGACGTTTCCCGCTAGCACTGACCTCGACCTCGAAGCTCCGAACTCGCCGCCGCCGCCCCTCCGAAACTGAGAAGTGACCGACGAGCTCATCGCCGATTCTGCGCAGAAAGGGCCATTCGATGAAGGCATCGAAGTAGCCAGCAGAGGTACACCCTGCGAGGACATCGCTCCGGCTCTCTCTGAGTTGCCTGTCTAACGTGTAGTACGCATCGAGAGCGGAGTCATATTCGGTCTGCAGGAGCGTTGAGGTAGGAGAGTACAACTCCTCGTCAAGCCCACAGCCAAGTTGCGACTGGATTCCGACGATTTGCGTTGTTTCATCAGTCCACAGGTTTGTAACGGGCGGAAGAGCGCGGGCGGTTGTAATACCCCGCGAGTCGCAGTCGAGCTGCGCTCCATCGAAACGCAACACGACTCGGCAGTGCCGCAGGACATCAAAACCGAGGAGACCATGAGTGTCGCTGCCATAGCCTTCCGTCGAACCTTGAAGCACGTCTGCAACGACTTCGAACGACCGCCCGGCGACCTCAACCTTCGCGTTCGCCTTTGCTGCCTCATAGACTCCGTAGGCACCCACGATCTCTTCGCGGCCACCCGGATCAAGAAGCCGGCGGATAGGACTGGATGACGAGATCGTGCTCGAAGATGCGCCACTGTCGATGAGCCAGTCATCCTCGACGCCGTTGACCACGACAGAGATGTGATAGAGCCCATCCGCGCTGCGCGATGCGGCCGTCTGCTTCGCCCAAGAAGGGAGATCCACAGTGTCAATCGTGTAGCCGACATGGTTGGGGAAGTCGAGTATCACCGCGCGCTCGGGGCGAACGAGTTGCGAAGGAGAGACAACCCCCCAAGCGTTCGTCATCTCGTAGAGTCCTCCTTTCAGGAGTAGGTGGTGAGTGAACTCATGATTCATGGCCTTGATAGCACCGGAGGCGACCTCGAATAGGTGCCGCGTGGTAGCGGCGGTGCTTACCCTCTTGTGCTTGCCATGCGACTTGGAGCCGAAGAGCCAAGCGATGCCCGCGTCGAGTCCGACTTCTGCGGCTCCTGTGTCGAGAACGAAGATTCCAGTTGATGAGCCGATAGTCCCCACAACAGCAGGGACAGGGAAATCGCCATCATCGCCATCACCGCGGAGATAGATATAGAACTCATCGACCTTTGGACTCGGTTTCACCGGCGGGGTCGAACAGGACAGCAAGACCGCGACAGCCAAAACCACAAGGTGAACCCATAGCCGAAACACCTACTCATGGTAGGCCATTGTTGGTCGTTCTCCGCTGACCTATCGACGACACCGCTTTTGGGCCATTCCCGGGGAGGGGCACAGATCCGGGGCAGCCGCCCCCAAAGGGGCCGAGAAGCCGAAAATACTCCATGATATTCGACGAGTGACAAGGACTAAGTCCCCAGGCGCGCCTTCTTCATGACCATGCTAGCTTGAATTTGATGATCTCCTCCCCACGTCTCCAACTCCTCCCACACCTCTCACTGCTCGTCTTGTTGTCATGTGGCGAGCACTCAAGCTCCTTGGATGAGGCGGATGCCAGTGCTGTCGATGCCATGGTGACGCCCGATGCCGATCCAGGCTGCACAGCCGACATCGCCCAAACGTTTTTCGCCGATCAGGATGGAGATGGTTATGGCTCGCCAGACCTCGTAGCAATCGATTGCACGGCCCCAGAGGGCTTCGTGGAGAACGACAACGATTGCGATGACACGGATAGCCGCAACAATCCAGACGCTCCAGAGATCTGTGACGGCCTGGACAACGACTGTGATGCCGCTACCACTGAAACCTGCCCCGACAATTGCCTGCCACAGCTAACTATGAGCCCCAATGGTGGTACGAAGGTGTACCTCTTCTGCAATCAGGGACTCACCCATGCCGCGGCGGCTACCGTCTGCGAAGGGGAGTCCATGGAGATGGTGCGTGTCGATGATCTAGAGGAGCAAAGCTACCTATCGGCCCAACGGGTAATCGCTTTCGGTGTACGTCCTGAGACCTGGATAGGAGCTAGTGATCCCATCGAGAATACCTGGGTGTGGGCCGACGGCACAGGCTTTTGGCAGGGGCGAGCGAATGGCACGCCCATCGATGACCTGTTCAACTTCTGGAGAGCCGGCGAACCGAATGACGGCGGCAACAACGAAGACTGTGCATTGATGCTCGATTCTCCCAATGGTCGCTGGGATGATCGACCGTGCGGCCTTGGCAGGCGCTTCATCTGTGAGCGCAGCGAGGCGCCCTAGGTCACATCGAAACTGGTCGCCAGCCAAAGGTTAGCGAGATCGCCCCTGCAACCTGAGCCGAGCTTCAGCCGCGGATGTCAGTGTAAGAGGTCTTGAAGATTAGGGACGCCAACTGCGATGACTCAGGCCGACAATCTACCCTGGGTGTCGTGGGAGCACGCGTCTGGAAGAACGCAGTATCAACTCGAGCACAATGGTGACGCTGACAAACGCAGCGAACACCACAGCCAAGCGCGGCTCTTGGGTTATCGAGTGATAGCCAGCAAGCGAGACAGCGGCCGCCGTTGCTAGCGCGGCCAGTGCGACAAGCGCACGTGATGCGTTGGTCTTTTGGGCCAAACGCAGATGCCCAACGTGCACAGCGCAGTGCACAAGGAGAATTAGCAGCGAGCCAACTGCGGCGATATCACCCATATCAAGGAGCGCAGATAGCGCCATTACGATGGCTCCGCTCACGAGCAACCCTTCTCGGCTGTGCGCGATCGGCGTTCCGAAGACTTGTGGGAGTTCTCCATCTTTCGCCATCTGATATGTGACATTGGTGACCGCGAAGAGGCTGGCATTGATCGCAGAGGCGGTGGAAATGAGGGCAGCAATTCCCACCACCAGGAAGCCCGTAGAACCAAAGACAGGACGCGCAGCCTCGGCCAACGCAAAGTCGCGGGCGGCGATCACCTGCTCTGCTGGCAGGTTGCCAAACACGGTCAGCGCGACCAAGACATAGACCACCATCACAATCGCAATGGACGCACCCATCGCGCGTGGCAGGGTGGTTTGCGGATTCGGCATGTCTTCCGCAGCATTGCTGATGACACGAAATCCTTCATACGCGAAGAATGTGAGCGCGACGCTGAAGAAAACACTCGAGGACGGCGGATAGGTGGAGGGCGCCAATAGGGCAGGGTGGATAAAGAAGGCTCCAATGACCGTCAAGACACCCAAGATCGCCATCTTTGTCGTCACGACCCAGCGTTCGAGTCGAGCCATTGCCCCTGCGCCTTCCAGGTTGATGGCGACCAGCACGAAGGTGATGGAAACGCTGAGTCCCGACGCGAGAAGATTCGATTCGCCGCCGCCGGATATCAGGGCAGCCCCGTAGCTACCGAAGGCTCGCGCAATCATCGAGAGTGCGACGAGAGCGGCAACATACAGAACAACACTCATCCAACTTGAGAGAAACCCGACTCCATAGCTCTGCACCAAGTACTCGACGATGCCACCGGCAGCCGGGTAGCGCGCGCCAAGTTTTGCGAGGGAATACCCACTTAGCAGGGCAATGCCGCCACCGATGAGAAACGAGATATACACGGCACTGCCGGCGATCGCCCCCGCTTCGCCGAGAAGGGCGAAGATGCCTGCACCGACCATGGCCCCGATGCCGAGTGAGACTGCTGACCAGAAGGAAACGGCTTTGCGCTGTGGAGGAGGCGTCGCAGGGCTTGCGTTGGACATGGGTGAAGCTAAGTACCATTCTGATGGAGTGGAATCCACTGCAAGGCTCTTGTCGGACGAGGAGCCGCGATCTGGCCTCCCATCTGCTGTGTCAGCAAGGCCACGGTGACCCTTGAGCGCGAGGAGACAAATTCGGGGCGCCGAGTGGGACTGCTGACCAAAAGGCGACGGCCGTTCGCTGCGGAGGAGCCTTCGCGGCTATGTGCTGGCTATGCTCGGTCTAAGAGTTGTTCTTGGTCTTGGAGCGTTGTTCTTGGTCTTGGAGCGTTGTTCTTGGTCTTGGAGCGTTGTTCTTGTTCTTGGAGCGTTGTTCTTGTTCTTGTTCTTGTTCTTGGAGCGTTGTTCTTGTTCTTGGAGCGTTGTTCTTGTTCTTGGAGCGTTGTTCTTGTTCTTGTTCTTGTTCTTGTTCTTGTTCTTGTTCTTGTTCTTGGAGCGTTGTTCTTGTTCTTGTTCTTGTTCTTGG
>JANTGM010000173.1 GCA_024762925.1 Kofleriaceae bacterium
ATCACTCGAAATCTCAATAGGCCCCACCCATGTCGTCATTTCTCAGTTAGATCACGTACGAGCCGCCACGTCGATCCCAAACTCTACATTCCTGATCACGTCTCTAGGGCTACGACGAACTAGGGCTACGACGAACTAGGGCTATGACGAACTAGGGCTATGACGAACTAGGGCTACGACGAACTAGGGCTACGATGTGGCGGACCATCTTGTAGCGACGAAGTTGTAGCGGTCTAGGGGATGGGGCCAATGCCTTCGCGAATCAGTTCGATTTCCTCACCGAATGCGCCGAGTACCGTTGAGACTCCGCCGGGTGTTGGGCCGCTGTCAATAAGACAATCGATTCCGCGTGGGAACTGCTCTTCCACATCATCGGCATCAATGCAGAGTTCACCATCATCACCAACGGCACTGGTGGTGAGCAAGGGGCGACCTAGACCGCGAACCAAGGCCGCTGTCACAGGATGGTCGACGATGCGAATTCCCACAGTGCGTCGTCGCCGATCCATAAGCAGGCGCGGCACCTCGCGGGTTGCAGGTAGCACCAACGTATAGGGCCCAGGAAACACACGCTGTGCCATTTTGAACGCTGCTTGAGAGAAGTGGGCGTAGAGAGCAGCGGTGCTGAGGTCGGGACAAATCAGTGCAAGCCGCTGGCTCTTTTCCATGCCCTTGATTCGATAGAGCGACTCGGCGCTGCGCTTAGCATCTATGGCACAACCAAGCGCGTAGAGCGTGTCTGTTGGGTACGCCGCAACCGCGCCTTTGTGCAGCTCGGCGATGGCACGAGCAACAGGTCGCATAGCTGGCGGATCGTGGGGTTGGATGGGAATACGAATCATGACTCTTCCTGCGTTGGTTGCCCGCGATATCCCGTGGCACAGATGTACTGCTCGATGGACTCTTTGCGGCTTCCCTCGGGCTTGATGATCTTGACCTTGGCAAAGTCGCGACGGCACCGTTTGATGAGGGCTTGAAATTCTGGTCCCTGAAAGAGCTTGCCGAGAAAGGCGCCATTGGCTGTGAGCGTGGCATCCGCAATATCGAGGGCACGCTCAAAGAGCTGCTCGGATCGCGTTTGGTCGACCGAGCGAACCCCTGTTGTATCCGGTGCCATGTCGGAGAGCACGACATCGAAGTTGTCGAGGTCACCAAGCAAGTCTTCAATCTCGACGGTGTAGACATTCCCGATAAGGGTTCGTCCATTTGGCAGGCCAAGGTCGACTTCAAAGCGGTCGATGCCCACGAGGCTTCCCGAAGTACCTGTCTTGGTGGCTGCGTATTGCAGCCATGATCCTGGAGCACAGCCTAAGTCGAGAACACGGTGCCCTTTGCCAATGAGCTTGGCCTTGCTGTCGATTTCTTCCAGCTTGAAGACCGCGCGGGAATTAAAGCCCTTCTTGCGGGCGTTCTTATGGAAGCGATCATGACGTGACTTGCGATCACCGAGTTTGGAACGCGCCATGAGTACTCCTTAGGAATCGATACTGGGGAAATTCTGAGAGATTGCTCGGAAAGAAAGCTTCGGGAGAACAAACAGCGAATGGACAAAATCCATTCGCTGTTGTCTCGAGGAGTGTTTCGCTCGAAGCCGGGGCGCCTATGCGCGACCAGCAGCAGCCTGCTTGGAGGCCTTGAGTGGGTTCTTCGAGCGCGCTTCCTCTTGACCCATACCGACACGCTTGTAGGTGTCGCGAGTCATCGCTTTGGTGATTGTGAGGTAAGCGCCTTTAGCGCCGGCAACAGAGCCACGAACTAGAATGTAGTTCTCTTCAGCGTTGATGCTCAGAAGCTGAAGGTTTTGAATCTTGGTGGTGGCATCACCCATGTGACCAGCCATGCGCTTGCCTTTGACAACGCGGCCTGGCGTTAGGCGGCAACCAATTGAACCACCATGGCGGTAGACCTCGTGCACACCGTGGGTGGCCTTGGTACCGGACATGTTGTGGCGCTTGATGACACCTTGGAAGCCCTTACCGATGGACTTGCTGGTGACGTCAAGTGGGATGCCGTCTTCGAAGATGTCGGAAGCCTTGAGCTCCGAACCGACCTCGAACTTGTCGCACTCATCTGCGGGGAGGCGGATTTCCTGGACAAATCGCTGTGGCGCGACTCCAGCTGCTTTGAAGAAGCCCGTCTCAGGCTTGTTGACCAGACGCGCATGCTTCTCATCGAAGCCAAGGATGAGAGCGGTGTAACCGTCTCGCTCTTCTGTGCGCTTGCCGAGCACGTAGTTTGGACCGGTCTGGAGCACCGTAACTGGGATACGCTCCCCGTCTTCGGTGTAAACTTGGGTCATTCCTACTTTTTTGCCGAGAAGGCCAATTCGTGTTGCCATGATTAACTCCTGATATTTCGAGGCGTTAAAGCAGCCCCACGCAGATCAAGGCGGCCTATATACAGGTGCCCTCAGGGAGATGTCAAGCCGAACACGACGCGGGTATTTGCAACAGTGATCGCAGCGAGTTCTTCGACACTTAGGCCGGCTTCTTTGGCAACAACTGCTGCAGTATTCACAAGGAAGGCTGGCTCGTTTCGCTTGCCTCGCTTGGGCACGGGTGCCAAGTATGGGCAATCGGTCTCGATAAGCAGTTGTCCATGGGGAACACATGAGACTGACTCCCGTACTTGGCGGGTTGCTTTTCCCTTGAAGGTGACGATGCCAGAGAAGGAAATATAGAAGCCAAGCTCTGAGTATTTTTGCGCTTCTACCGGCGAACCTGTGAAGCAGTGGATGATGGTTTTGACCCTCCCAGCCGCATGCGCTTCCAGGATCTCCAAAGCTTGAGGATGGGCGTCTCGAATGTGGCAGATGATCGGCTTGTCGAGCTTCGCCGCCAGTTCGATATGGTCACGAAACCAGCGCTTCTGGACTTCGCGAGGCGAGGAGTCATAGTAGAAGTCGAGCCCCGTTTCCCCCACTGCCACAACTTCGGGCTTTGCGGCCAATTCGCAAAGTGCGGGCCACCAGCTCTCATCGACCTTGGCAGCCTCGTGGGGATGCACGCCAACAGTGGCGTACATGTTGGGATGGGTGGCTGCGAATTCGACAGTCTTGCGAGCTTGCTCGATGCTTCCGCTTGCGCCAACCACAATTAGCTCGCGAACCCCCACGGCCTCGGCTCGGGCGAGCATGGCCTCACGATCGTCATCAAAGTCGCTGGCATCCACATGACAGTGGGAATCGATGAAGTGCAGGTCGGTGTTGGTCATGGAGAGTGCTCGATCTTGGCAAGGACTGCGTCGATATCGCAACGCATCCGCCGGCCACGGAAACTTCGGTGAAGCGCAACAAGGGCAGGCTTGGCCCAATCGCCCGCGCATTTGGAAAGCTCTTGGAGAGCGAGGCCGCGAAGCTCGATCTTGCGGGAGCGAAGACCCGCTGTGAGGCAGCCTTGCGCTGAGGAGTTCTTGCCACCGTCGAGAGCCAAGAGGGCACCGGCTGCTCGAATGCGGACACGGGCTGCCCCCCCAGGCGCGTTGAGAAATTCTCTGAAGTGTGGCAGCGACTCGCTGCCGAGGGTCTCAAGGGCGATGACCGCATCCCATCCCAAATCTGCGTCATCGAGAAAGGTTGCCAAAACGTGACTCGCTCGTGGATCACCAAGTTGAGCCAGCGCATAAGCGGCATCGAGACGAGTCTGTGACGCTTTGTGCGCTAGAAGGGCCGCCAAGGCATTTGCGCTCTCGGCATTTCCAATTGCACCAAGCGAGAGCGCAACCGCACCAAGCACTTCTGGATCCTCTTCATGCTTGAGCGCTTCGAGGAGGAGCGGGTAGGCGGCCGCCGCATCGACCTCGACAAGCGACGTCGCGGCCTGGAAACGCAAGTCTGCAGGCCCTTCACCAAGGGCTTCTGATAGCGCTTCAAAAGAGGCCTTCGCGCCCAAGGTACCAAGCGCAATGGCCGCGCTCTGGCGCACTTCGGGAATGGCATCCGAGAGGCACAGGGCGATGAGCTCCCAAGCAGCCGGAAGCTCCAGTGCGGCAAGGGAGAAACACGCCGTCGTGCGTACCTCTGGGCGTGGGTCGCCAATTCCGGAAGCAAGCGCGTCAAAGGCGCGATCGCGCTGCTCCTCGCCTTCAGCGTTGGCTAGGGTTTCGGCGGCCATGACACGATCGCGAGGGCTGGACGCGCCCATATCTCGGAGTGCGGCCTCAAAGCTGAGCCCTCTGGAACGGTGGTACATGGCTTTGTGGGCTGCTACTCGTTGGCGCTCTTGGTTGGGACCAAGCTCGTAGTATCGATGTCGTCAGGATTGGTGATGATGTCCTCTGGCACGTGAGCCAAGATTGCATCGATGAGCTCAGCCCGCTTTGCAATCACGTAACTTGCGGGAGCTGCCGGGCCCGGCACAAGCAAGCTTCGATCGGGCGTGCCACCGTCGACAAAGCACACCTCTCGATCTGGATCCATCACAACTCGGGTGACATCGCTCCAGGGAAGCCGAAGCTTCTCTTCGGTGCCGCTCCAGATGACCAAGTCGCTTTCTTGCACATCCACCGCAAGTCGCCATACCGGAGAACGGAGGTAGGTGAAACTAAGAAAAACACCGGCCGCACCTGTAATAAGCGCAAAGATGCTGCTGACGCGATCCGGCGTGAGCGTGGCGGCCGCCGCGATGAGAATCACTCCGATGGAGAGGCTCACAAAGGCCACGCCGACAAAACGCGGCTTGAAGCGGTATGGAGTGGATTTCGCGGACATGGTGGCCGTTAGCTCGTGCGTTGCACCATGCGATGAATCGCAAGCCGTGCGTCGAGTGGAATGGCTTCGAAGAGGATGCCAAAGCCCCGCGGCAGCTTGGCCGCGTCCATGCCATCTCGGGGAATTTCGCAGTCCTCTTCGCGTCGCCACATCGTCCAGCCAATGCCTTCCACACGACCAAAATCCTCAAGTTCAAATGAGAACGCAATTCGCGAGAGGAGGGGCAGGGCTTCACCTGCCACAAAGGCGCCGTTGGTGCTCAGGTCGCGAAGAATCCCGGGGAACTTGTCACCACTTGGTTCTGGGTTGACTCGTGTGTAGACGCTTGCAAGGGCCGGATGGAGTTCGATTTGCGGTTGCCCGATCGATTCGATGAGGATGGGTGCGTTGAGAGCAACGCGGGTGGCGTTGCGATTGTCAGTCTTGGTCATTGCTTTCTTCCTTGGTTACATCCGATGGAGCCACATCGCTTGAAGCTGTGGCGTTTTGGGCAGGTTCGCTGTTGGCGGACACATGGGCCGAACCCTCTGAGTCGGGGGCTTTGCGCTTTTTCTTCTTCTTGCCTTTGCCTTGGTTTTGCGGCTGGGAGGCGAACATAGGCTCAACTTCGCCTTTCCCATACACTTTTGATTCACCGCGGCCAACAGCAACACGAATTCTCTGGTGCAGGACATCCACTTCGATGACTCGCCCTTCAAACCCGTCGTGAGTAATGACGCGCTTGCCAAGCTTTGGAAGCCCTTTGCGCATTTCCGAGTAGAGCGCCTGCTCGTAGACCAGGCAGCACTTGAGCCGTCCACACTGGCCACTTACCTTGGTTGGATTGAGCACCAGGCCTTGCTCTTTGGCGTTCTTGATCGAGACTGGAACAAACGCAGGTAGCCATGTGGTGCAGCACAGTTCTTGGCCGCACGAACCGATGCCGCCGACCATCTTTGCTTCGTCGCGAGCTCCGGTATGGCGCAGCTCAACCTGCACGGGAAGCGCTTTGCTAAGAGCTCGCCCAAGGGCTCGCACATCGGTTTTCTGCTCGCAGGCGTAGTAGATGCTCAAGCGTTTTGGGCCATCGAACTGAGCGCGAAAGACCTTGATCGCTAGGTGCTGCTTTTTGGCGAGGTCCTTCGCTACTCGCAGGTGCTCGCGGCACTCGTTGTCGCGGTCTGGCTCAAGATCGCGTGATGTTGCTCGTCGCACGATTCGCTTGAGTGCGCGCGCTGGAGGCTGACGCGAGCTGGCGACCCCAACGGTGGCTATGCGCTTTCCGTGGTCTCCCTCGACCAACACCCGGTCGCCTTGCGAATACACCCCATCCCCCCCATCGTAGAGATAGAGGCGGCCAGCGGGCACAAAGCGAACCGCGATGACGTTGGCGATCCGTGCCGAGAGTTGGCCTTCGTAGCCGGCCCGCTGGGATCCAAGTGGCGCGCTTGCTGGGTCCCACTCGGTGCTTGCTACATCAGTGGGCAGATTGGCTTTGAGCTTGATGTCTGGGGTTTCTGCCGCGCTATCGTCTCCCCAAGCAGCATCGCCTGCTCGCAGGACCGCAGGATCTTCCGGCGCATCGAGTACGTCTTGATCGAGTGCGTCGGCTGGGGGCGGAGGCGTGAGTTGCCATCCATCATCGACAGGCTTGGTTGCAGCTGGATCCTTGGCCCGAGGTTCACCTCGCCGACCCGAATTCGAGCGCCCTTTGCCGTCCCGGGCAGGCGCTTGCTGGGGGCGAGATGAATCGGAGCCCTCACCGCCGCCGCGCCGCCGAGAGCGTCGCTTTCGAGACCGCTTGTCGCCTTTGGCGGGCCCCTTGTTGGTGCCATCGGCCTTCTTGGGCCTCTTGGGGGACTTGGCGGGTTGTGTTGCTGAGGCCGGCCCGGTGCCTTTGGGCTTTCTTCGTCGGCGTCTTCGCTTGCGTGTCGCACCATCGCCACTGCCTGCGGGGTTGCTCGGGCTATCGCTCAACTTCGGACTCCAGAAACGCGTGGAAGGGGCAACCCACGCAGGGCAACCAGCAGATGCTCGACAGCGAGTTGGCCGTGGGCATTGTGTTCGCGAATTGCGACGAGGCTCTCGAGAATTTTGCTCGCACGACGCGCGTGGACCTTTGCGGAAGCCAGATCGACAGCAGTCGCACTGGCCCTGGCCGCATGGTGGCAAGCCTGGACACACTGCTCGAGTGCGCCGATAAGGGTTGTGCGATCGCCGGTATCCTTTGCGACTGCGAGAATTCCATCCAATCCACTGCTATCCATCTGCTCAGAAATTCTCTCAGACAACTGTCGAATGGTTTCGGCCTGCTCGTCTTCTCCGTGCATTTGGGCTCGAAGCTCTGGTGAGAGCGGCTGGAAGTTGACACGCTGACACCGGCTGCGGATCGTCGGCAGAAGCTGACTTGGAGCCTGCGTGCAGAGAATAAAGTGGGTGCGTTCGGGAGGTTCTTCCAACGTCTTGAGAAGCGCATTCGCGGCTGGTCCGAGCATGGCATTGGCCTCTGCTACCAGGAAGAACCGCGCGTTGGCTTCATGCGGGGCCATTGCCAGAACTGGTATCACCTGCTTGCGAATGGTCGCGATGGGGATGTTGCCCTTGGCTCCTTCTGGCTCCAGAGTGCGAATATCTGGGTGGATTCCGTCGTTGATCTTGCTGCATGATGTGCAGTCATCGCACCCCACCCCGGGTGCTGAGAGGCAGTTGATGGCCTTGGCCAGTGCCAAAGCCGTGGTGTATTTGCCACTGCCTTGTGGGCCCGCAAACAAGTACGATTGCGCAACTCGCCCACCGTCGACAGCCCGCTTCAGAAGCTCTACGACTCGGCTCTGGCCGCGCACTTCGTCTAGGGTCAACACTGGCTAGCCCTATACCATATTCAGGGCTTTGGGAATGCTCATAGGTCGTGGTGGGTTATGCCCACACAGTGCGTTCTCAGGCGATCTCCTGTGTTGGTTTCTGAGGGCGAATCTGGCTAGGCTAGCCGCAGATGGCGAGTTCCAGAACCCAAAGCAGTGCTGCTGATATGCCCATGGCCTTCCGGCCGGTGCCACGAACAGGCGTAATCTACGTGACATCCGAGGCCACCAAGAAGGGCTTTGGAACCGAAGCTTCCGAGTGGTGCAATTTGGGGCAGGGCATGCCCGAGGCCGGGGTCCTACAGGGCGCGCCAGAGCGTGTGAACAAGGTCTCAATCGACTTGGCCGACCAAGAGTACGCACCCGTGGCAGGGCTTTGGGAGCTGCGAGAAGCTGTGGCCAGCATGTACAATACGCTCTATCGCCGTGGCATGCCCTCGCAGTACAGCGCGGAAAACGTGGCGATTTCGGGAGGCGGCAGGGTGGCTCTCACCCGCGTCGCCGCGGCACTCGGTCGCGTGAACTTGGGGCACTTTCTTCCTGACTACACCGCCTATGAAGAGCTTCTCGATGTCTTTGGCTTGTTCACCTCGATTCCAATTCTCCTCGAGGCTGAGCGAGGGTACGCCTTTAGCAATGACGAGCTGCGTCGAGAGATCAACGGGCGAGGGCTCGCAGCAATCCTGTTCTCAAATCCATGCAATCCCACTGGCAAAGTTGTCGGGGGAAGTGAAATGGCAGACTGGGTGGCCAGTGCACGTGAGTTAGACTGCACGCTACTTGCCGATGAGTTCTATTCCCACTACCTCTGGCGGCCCGACTTGGTGTCTGGGGGAGGGATGACGAGTTCGGCCGCCTTTGTCGAAGATGTTGACAAGGACCCCGTTGTCATCATTGATGGGCTCACAAAGAATTGGCGATATCCAGGTTGGCGCGTGTGTTGGACACTCGGACCAAAGAGCGTCATTGATGGCCTGGCAAGCTCTGGTTCGTTCTTGGACGGCGGCGGCTCAAGGCCTCTTCAACGTGCTGCGATCGAACTCTTGGACGTCGAAGCCACCAAACAGGAAACAGCGGCCATCGCGGCGACCTTTGGGCAAAAGCGTGAGCGCATGCTCGCTGGGCTTCGAGACATGGGTTTTGGCATCGATCTTCCGCCCGAGGGCACCTTTTATGTCTGGGCATCGGCTGCGCACCTTCCAGCAGGCATCAACGATGGCATGAGCTTCTTTCGCAAAGCGCTCGAACAGAAAGTCATTGCAGTGCCCGGTGAGTTCTTTGATGTCAATCCAGGCCGTCGCCGCTCGGGACGACCATCGCGATTCCGTCAACACCTGCGCTTCTCCTTTGGTCCCAGCATGAAGACCATTGACACGGCACTCGCTCGCATCAAAGAAATGATCAAGAACGAGTCCAAAGGCGGCGGTGTCTAGCAAGCCGGGTGAAGCTGCTGCTGCTGCCCCGGTTTCTCGGCTGCGTCGCATCATGCAGAAGATCTGGTGGCTTCACAGCTTCTTCGCGTTGGGCTTTGGCGTTGTCGTTATGGCATTTGCTCGCAAGGGGCTTGCTCATGCCGACAAAGTTCTCATCGCGCTCGGCGCTAGCTGGATGCTGATCTTTGTGGCCTTCCGATTCATCGTAGGGCCAGCCAACCGTAGACCGGATGAACGCTTCGTGAAAAAGGGCGTTCGCCTGGTGACGAACTATGTGATCAAGCAGATGTACCAGCAGATGTTTTTCTTCCTGGTTCCGCTCTATGCCTCGAGCGCCATGTGGTCCTTTGCCTCTTGGAACTGGTGGATTGTGCCGCTGTTGCTGCTCTGTGCCGTGCTCTCGACGATGGACTTGGTGTTTGACAACTTCATTATGGAACACCGGATTATCGCTGCGGGGATGTACGGGTTGTGCATGTTCTCTGTGCTCAATCTCCTACTTCCTCTTAGTTTTCGGTTTCCGCACTTTGTTGCCTTGATGATGGCAGCGGTCATCACGCCAACGGCTGTGGCACTTTTGAGTTATCCGCTCAGGTCCGTGTTTAGCAGCCGCGGGCTTGTGCTTGTTGCTCTTTGCACCGTGATCTTGGCAGCGGGTTGCTTTATGGGACGGCAGTTTGTTCCAGCGGCACCGATGGCGATGTCGGCGGGCGGAATTGGCCATGGAACGCCTGGTTCCTACGAGTGCGTGCCCGGTCCCTTGGTCGAGACAACTCCGGACCGCCTCGATGGTCTGCGTTGCGTTAGTGAAATCACAGAGCCAGGCGGTATCAAAGACGACATCGTGCACGTTTGGCTGCACCGAGGAAAAGAACTCGCGCGAGTGAGCCCAAGTCGCATAGAGGGCTGCCGAGGCCACGTCCTGCGATCGCAGCTCGGAACTGCCGCCCTGCCAACGGATCGAACAGGCCGTTGGCAGTGCCGCATCGAGACGGATGAGGGCCAACTTGTCGGGCTTCGGTCCTTCTTGGTGAAGGCCGAGAGCAAAGAGAGCCCAGCCGGCGCCGATGCGGGATCCGCTCCTGGATCAGATTCGCAGATTTAGAAAAAGTCGCAGTGCCAATGTCTCGGTGAAGCTCGAGAGGTTCGTGGCTCCGACCTTTGCGCCAAAGTCGAGCTTGCGTGAGTTGGCATACAGCACGCCAGCTTCCAGGCTTGTGGTCGCCGCGTCGTTGCTATCGTCAAAACGTGTTCCCAGCTGCGCATCGAGAGCGAGCTTGTCATCCATTTGGTAGATGGCGCCGGCCGCCAGATTGATTGCCC
>JANTGM010000174.1 GCA_024762925.1 Kofleriaceae bacterium
TTGCTGGGGCAAGGAAGGATCTGAGCAACGATGAGCCGAAGGCGTTCAAAGGGCGAAGAACCGAGCCAGGGCGTTCTATGCCTCTGGATCCCACACTTGTGCGGCTCATGAATATAGAACGCGCTCACTCGTCTTCTCGCTTGCTGGAGAGACTGGCTCAGCCAGTCTTCTTCGTTACACGTAGCGAAGTATTTGCGAATGAAATGCTTCATCTCCTGCATCAGGCACTAGATGCCAAGAAGTCCGCGAAGCCGGTGCCGTGCCGCCGAACTTCGGATAGTCTCCTCGCATGAATCCAACCGCTGTCCTCCTCACACTTCTCGCCGCATCAAGCCTCATTGCTTGTAACAAGTCGAAAGACAAACCCACGAAAGAGACCGTCGAGGTGTCCATGGACGCACCATCAGTCGACTGGTCGGCGCAAGCGCTTACGAAAACTTCTGACAAGGTCGATAGCATCGCATTCTCGGTGGCCTTGCCGCCAAACCTCCAACGAGAAGAGAAGATCAGCGATGGCACCTTCCCTGGTTACGTGACCTGGAACGGCCCAAATCCATTTCTCGACCCCACGTTTACCGCCCAAATTGACGCATTCCCGCCAGAGACTCTATCTAAGGCTGAGAAAGGCGCTCTGCGCGGAACGGAACCGAGGGAAATCCTCGGTTCGGGCGAAGTCGACGGAGGAGGTTTCTTTGTGAGCGCTGCCGAGACCTCGAAACAGTACATCAACGTCGAAGCGTGGCAGACCTCGGCAGCCAGTGGCAAGGTGGTGCGCTTTTCGATCGGCTTTCGAAGTAGTGAGGCCATTGCCAACTTGGACAAACTCCGACTTTGGATGGAAAGCGTCGCAACCTCCTTTCAGGTGGAATAGCAAGCGGTCTCGGCTGTGCCAGCGCTGCTGCATGAACAACCTCTTGCGCCGACTCTCGGGCGGTGTCCGACTATGTGATGGCGCGACCGAAGCTGTGGCGTTTGATCGTGGCAGCGTTTCTCATAGCAATTCTGATCGCGGCCATCTTGCTATTCTTGATGAGCAGTACGATGGGACAGAAGCTTCACTCGGCAATTTCTCATGCCCCGAGGCGTTCCTCGCGCTTTGCCTCGTACCATCAGAGGATGCCAGCGGCCACCTTGTCCAACTGGTGGTCCAGAGCGCCCAAGAGGTCCCGATTGCCGTCCTGAGAATAACTCGCAAGCTTCTCCTGATATCGAGGTACATTACCGAGAAAGGCCTGCACGGTCCCTTCATCCTTGAGGCTGTCTGCGTGTTGCCCGTAGCCTTCGTACTCTAGGTAGCGAGCATTCATGACTTGCTCGAACTGCCCTTTCAAAGGGATGGCGAGCATGGGCTTGTGCAGATAGACCGCCTCTCCCATCAGAGTGAAGCCCGAGCCGGCGATCACTGCGCGTGAAGATGCCAAATCTTCAATGAAGCCCATCTCGCTAAATGGGCGATGCCGAAGATTGCCATCGACTTCTTCTTCTTTTAGCCCTGATCGCATCCCGTAGATGCGACACTCTAGACCGGTCTTTGCGAGTACTTCCTCCAGATTGTCGTTGCCAACAGCGGTTTGATACACCAGTAGATGCTCACCAGATGTGGCGGTCGCTGCCAGAATTTCCGGCCGTAGAATCGGAGGATGCAGGCTGGTCTTCTTCTTGCGAACTTCTGGGTGAAAGAACGTGGTGATTAGGTAGTGATCGCAAAACGGAAGTTTGCTCTTCACAAACGCTTTTGTGAAATGGAAGTTGGCTCGATCACCATCGAGTATCGCTTCTGGGTGAGTGCAGCGATTGATGATCTGCATGTTGTCGATGCTGATAATGGGAATTCGATTGTTCTTCGCGTAGAGGTAGCTCCAAGACTCAAAATCGCTAATCACCACCTCGGGAACAAAGCGCTGAATCATTTCAAAGTAGGCCTCGATGTTTCGGGGAACCCCTGTGGTCCCCTCGAGGATGTTCGACCACAGAGTTTTTCCACGCTGGATTCGGTTCTCATCCAAGACCATGTGCAAGCCGTGAATCTTTGTGGTTCCGCCAAAGCGTTTTCCCAAGTAATCGGCGGCGCGATTCGAGGAAACGATCTCAATCTCGTGTCCTTCGGCCAGCAGGTGCTCGAGCACAACGCGCGAACGCATGGCGTGCCCCATTCCCTCTCCAGTCACTCCGTATAGAATCCGCATGAGGCCAGCATACACGTGAATCCTGTACCGAAAACAAGACGCCGCATCTGGAGTGAATTCGTGCCCTACGAGGAGTTGTGTACACAGCCTGTGCTAAGAGCGCTACGCGAGCACGACCTTCAGGTGCTTGTCGCGGTCAGTCCCTCGCAACTGGAAGATGTCCCGCGTCTCACAACGCAAATGCGAGACGCGGGCGTGCAGCTGGGGCTATGGCCAATGGTGGCCGATGACCACGGACGCTGGGGTAGCACATTCAACGCCCACCACTTCTCCGAGTTCACAACTGCTGTTAGCGAGCACGCCCCTGAGAACACAACCATTGCGATCGACCTTGAGCCACCCATTGCGATTATGCACGGGCTTCTGATGGGTCGCCCGAGCGCGTATCGGCAATTGTTGCGCACCAACAATTGGGGCGCAGGTCATGAGCGTCTTCACAACCTTCTGCGTACGTTGAATGAACGCGGCTACCCATGCTTGGCTGCAGCAAATCCGATGCTCCTTGGCGATGGTCGCGGGGAATCGGCGTGGCAGTGGCTCTTTGGCACCCCCATTGACCAGCTGCCCTTCGACGCGGTGAGCTTCATGACCTACACCTCACTGATTTCCGGATACAGCAAAGGCGTGTTGGGCCGCCCAATCGCCCACTCCATGCTGATGCAAACCGCGGTTGCCGCCCAAGCGCAGTGGGGTGGTCGCGCAAGTATGTCACTCGGCACCGTTGGGGGCGGGGCTCTCGGCGACGAGGTGCCCTATCACTCAATTGACGAGCTACGCGAAGATGTCGCAACGGCCCTGGCTTGTGGCGTGACCGATCTAGCTCTCTTCGACCTTAGCGGAGTCCTGGCTCAGAAGAATCCCCACGAGTGGCTCTCGGTCTTCGCGATGACGGAGGCCGCCGATGAGCTCCCAAAGCTTCGCCGACGCGCTCGCATTCTCAAAGCGGGAATCAAGCGGACCGGTTCGGTCATTGGGTGGTATCGGCGAATTCGCGAGGCGCGCGAAGAGTAGGCAGCGAAGACGCGACGACTTGACCGCGAAGAGGCGCTCGGGAGCACCTCGCGGTGGCTAAGCGCTAGTCATTCCGAAGAATGATGAGGACATCTGCCCCCTCGTCAATAAGTCCGAGGTCCAGATCACCATCCAGATCGAGGTCCACAAGCAACGCGCAGCTCGCGTCCTGTGGAGAGTCAATCTCCCCCATCTTGGTGAACGTTCCAAGACCATCGTTGAGCCAGACGTACCAATCGCTGTTAGCCCCACCGAAGCTCGACGTAATCCAATCTAGATCACCGTCGCCGTCGAGGTCGCCAATGTCAGTCGCTGAGGTCGATGGATCCGTGCCGTAGTAAGCGGCTTCGCCCAACACTCCATCCGGGGCTCCAAGGTAAATGGCGCCGTTGTCGGACAGTCCCCCGGCAACCGTGAGGTCCGCGTAGCCATCACCACTCAGGTCACCCGTCACGATCATCCACAAGCCCACAGGGCCGGTCTTTGTTTCCCGCAGGTCAAACGAACCATCGCCGTTGGACGTGAGAACTGTGACCACGCCATCGTCATGACAACCAACCACGATATCGAGCATGCCATCAAGGTTCATGTCCGCTGTGGCAATCGCCCATTCGCCGTTGCAGCCACCGTCAAAGGTGATTGCGCTCTCAAAGGTGCCATTCCCCGTATTCAGGAGCAGGGAAATGGAACCACCATTGCGAGAGTTCGAATTGACGATATCAAGGTCGCCATCCCCGTCAGCATCGAGAACCGCAATTCCTCGAGGGCCAGCTCCAGCCGTATACTCTCGCTCCGCGGCGAGTGTTCCGCCCTCTTGCCCAAGCAGGACCGAAATGCCACTGCCGATGTTCGCCACGGCAATGTCGGTTCGGCCGTCGCCGTTGAAGTCACCAGGCTCACTCGGACTCGGGCGAATTCCTACGAGATAATCTGAATCCGTTCTAGTGACCGAGGCAGTACCATCGGCATCGTTCATGAAGACTACGAGGTCTTCGCTCATCTCGTTGACGATCGTAATGTCAGGATAGCCGTCTAGATCAAGATCGGTTGCCAAGCCGCCATAGCTCTGCCCCACGTTTTGATTCGCGTTGCGGCTATCGAGTCGATCAATCTCAACGAAATTCATTGAGGAGGCCGAGGACCCGACTCGAAATTGGAAGGAGTAGCCTCCAGGGCGCAAGGTCCCACCACCATCCGCCGATGCAAGTGAGTTGGCGATTACCACCGTGACTTGCTCACCCGGAATGAGTGGTCGGGCTCCTGTGAGCGTGACCCGAGAATCGTTGTCTGCGAACTCGTAGTTTCCCCGATGCGTGCCGCTCCACTGGCCAAAAGCCCAAAGGCTCGTCTCGCCGACGCTTGCTCGATCGACGGGCCTATCGAACTGCACAGTCACTTCGCTCGCCGTTCCAACCTGCAAGGCGTTTGCAGCTGGTGCTGTTGAGAGCACCTGCAACTCGCTCGGATCTGCATCGAAGTCTGGTTGCGCGTCGGCCGGCAAGCCTGCATCGGTCAGCGGGACTTTATTGTCACCACAAGCGGCGGTGAGCATGGCTAGAACCGCGACCGAAGGCACGCTCCAATGCCCCAGTGTGCGGGTTTTACGGTGCATGCAACCTATAACTGCCATGGCAGCACACTAGCCGATGTTCTTGCTTACAACCAGGCCCACAGATGCGTAACCTCTGCGCAACGGCCCCGTATGCTCATTTCCATGTCACGCTCCTTCTCGCTCCTCTTCGCCCTTGGCGCCTTCTCATTCTGCGGTGGGCGTGCAGCCCCACAGTCTGCTCGCAACGATTCCCCCCAACTAGGCAAACCTGTGAGGAGTGGAGCGAGCAAAGGCTACGCGCGCGTCATGGTTTCTGAGACGATCGATGGACGCTCACTTCAAAGAGACGATCGCCCCGTGGCGATGGTCTTCTTTGCCTCATGGTGTGGTCACTGTCGCGATGAACTCGCCCAACTCGACAAGATGCGAAAGCGCTACCCGCAGTTGCGCATCATCGGGCTCAACGCCTACGAAGAGTTCCGAGAGTTTTCGGATCAACAGCGTCTGCGATCCTACATTGCTGACAACGCCCCATGGCTCACCGAAATCGTCACGGCCGACGAAGACATGCGGGCAACGTTTGGCACGATTCCGCGAATTCCAAGTCTCTTTCTCTACGACAAACGCGGCGCGGTAGTCGCGGAATTTCGGCGAGACAAAGGGCCGCCTCCGACTCAGCAAGAGCTTGAGGAAGCAATCTCGCGAGCAGTCGGCGATCGCTAGCGCCCACGAGGGTTGCCGATAACTAGCGCTGTTTGACGTCTGCGACCCACGCCTCGATCTGGGTTGCCAACACCGGCAACGTCACGGCGCCCTGGCTTAAGACTGCGTCGTGGAACCCGCGAATATCGAACGTGTCTCCCAGCTCGTCCATCGCCCATTGCCTGAGTCGGAAGATTTCTAATTGTCCAATTTTGTAGGCAACCGCCTGCCCTGGCCACGAGATGTATCGATCGACTTCGTTGACGATATTGCCCTCGGTTAGCGCCGTGTGTTCACGCATGAATGTCTCCGCCTGATCCCGAGTCCAACCTTTGGCGTGGATTCCCGTATCAACGACCAGGCGCGATGCACGCCAAGCGTCGTAGCTCAGCATGCCCATACGGTCGAGATCGCCGCTGTACATCTTCATCTCATCAGCAAGGCGCTCTGTGTAGAGCGCCCAACCCTCAACAAACGCGGTCGATCCACCATGGCGACGAAATAGTGGTAAGTCGCCTCGCTCCTGGCTGATCGCAATCTGCAGGTGATGTCCTGGAATCGACTCATGATACGCCAATACCTCCATCTCAAATCGCGGTCGCGTCTCGGGTTTGTACGTGTTGATGTAGTACTCGCCGGGCTTTTCCCCATTCGCATGAGGCTCCTTGTAGTACGCGATTGTCGTGTAGGGCGCTTCGAAGGCAGGTATCTTGGTCACAACGCAATCGGCCTTGGGAAGAATTCCGAAGAACTCTGGAATGGCAGCCTTGGCCTTGGCGAGTGACGCTTCTGCTTTGGCCACGATTTCTGCTTCGGAGGAGTAGTAAAGCTCTTTGCTTCCGCGCAGGTGAGCAATGGTTGAGGCCAAGTCTTCTTTGCCGAAGAGCTTTGCCCCAAGTTGGGCCATTTCCTCGTTGATGCGGGCAATCTCCCGTAGCCCGAGTTCGTGAATCTCTAGCGCGCCCTTGTCGAGATTAATGTGCCCGGCGATGCTGGCGTCATAGCACGCCAGGCCGTCTGGGAGCGCATGCGCACCGATCTTGTTGCCTGTGCGTCCTGCGGGAGCGAGTTCTTCGCTGAGAAAGGTGTGATAGCGGGTGAAGGCTGGCCCAATGCTATCGACAACAACGGTCCGCAGCTCAGTTGCAACAGCGGGCGCGCTAGGATCGTCGAGTTCAGAGATTGTCTTAAGCGGTTTGAGAAGCGACCACTCGTCAAGGTCTTGATCAAGCTGCCCCTGCACCAAGGCGACGGTCCGTCGGATGGACTCCGCATTTGCAACTCGTCCCTGCTCCATGCCACTGCGCAAGTTTGCGATGCTATCGTCGATCGAAGTCGCAACTTGCTTGTACCGAGCCACCAGGCTCTTCGCCGAATCCAGATCGGTAATTTTGTGATCATCGGCCAAGCCATTGGCCGAACTCACGGGATTGCCACGCGCAGAAACCGACCAACGATAGGTCTCACACAGCTCGCGTTCTTTCTGCCGGTGTAGTGTCTCAACAAAGAGCGCCAACGTCACTTGGTCTTTCTTTGAAAGCTCGGCAGTGGGCATGGCGCGTGCCCGCTCCAGAAGCGCGTGACTCTGCTTACGGCGCGCCAGGATCGCGGTCTCGGAACCGTCGGCGATCTTCTCATCAAAGCGATGATCTCCCATCGTACTCGCCCAGACCGGCGCGGCGCGCATGCGCTGATCCCAATGCGTCTCCAGCAATTCTCGAAGTGCGGGGGAATCAACACCTGCTCCCGCCTCTGCTGCCAATGGGCTGCCTTCAGCCGCAGGCGATGGCGTTGTGGTGGCCCCTTGTGAGCCTCCACAGGAAGGGAACGAGGTCACCGAAGCGAGAAGAATCGCAGCAAGCGCTGGTTTGAACATGAGCATATGTGTACCTCGGAGGCGGCCGCTCGGCTACCCTCATGGGGCGATGAAGGTGCATCTCATTGACGGAACTTACGAGCTTTTTCGAGCGCACTTTGGAGCGCCCAGTGCCACTTCGCCCAGCGGCCAAGAGGTTGGCGCTACCCGCGGACTGCTGCGGTCGATGGCCGCGCTATTGAGGCAAAGCGATGTCACTCACATCGCCTTTGCCTTCGACACCACCATTGATAGCTTCCGCAATGCGCTCTACGATGGCTACAAGACTGGCGAAGGGATGGAGCCGATGCTCTTTGCGCAGTTCCCACTTGCTGAGCGCGCCGCTCGGGCCTTGGGCATGACAACATGGTCCATGGTCGAATTCGAGGCGGATGACGGCTTGGCGACCGGTGCCGTTCGCTATAGCGCAGACCCGCGCGTGGACCAAGTCCTGGTGTGTTCTCCTGACAAAGACCTGTGTCAAATTGTCGAGGACACATCAATCGTCACCTGCGATCGCATGCGCAACAAGATCTACGACCATGATGGCGTAGTAGAAAAGTTCGGAGTTGAGCCTAGTTCGATACCGGACTTCCTCGGTCTTGTCGGCGACAAAGCCGATGGCATTCCGGGGCTCGCTCGTTGGGGCGCCAAGTCCACAGCAACAGTCTTGGCCCACTATGGCAGCATTGAGAGCATTCCCGATGATGAGACCACTTGGCCGCTCAAGGTTCGGGGAGCAGCCAGTCTGGCCAAGGTGCTGCGAGAGGAGCGCAAGGAAGCCATGCTGTACAAGAAGCTCGCGACTCTGAGGCTCGACGTTCCCCTCGAGGAGTCGCTCGATGACATCTGCTGGCAAGGTGCCGACACAGAGGCCCTAACTGCCCTTTGTGACGAACTTGGTATGAGTCTTCCACGTCTCGCTTGAAGCAGATCCAGGGAATTGGTGTCATAGTGCTGACAATGCGTCGACTGGTAATCCTATTGCTCCTGAGTGCTTGTGGTGGCGCACAGTCGATGAGTCCTCAGGTCGTAACAACAGAGCGCAACGCAAAACTCCGCTCCACCGAAGGCGCGATCGGGGGAATCGTTCGCGACTCAGCAGATGGCAAACCGCTTCCCATGGTCTCGATTCAAGCGGACCAGGCTGGCAAGCGCATCGCTCATGATATCTCCGACTACGAGGGACGCTATCGGCTTGGCCCCTTGCCTCCTGGTCGCTACGACGTAAGCGCAAAATTCGCGAATGCCCGAGTTCAGTACAAGGACATCACGGTGGAGACGGCGCTCGAGACCGATGTGCGAGTCAGCATCGATCTGCGAGATCATGGTGATAGGTCTGCGGTCGCCACAACTGGAGGTGTATTTGGAAGCATCCAGGGGGTCGTTCTCGATGGACCGCAGGGCAATCCGTTTCCCGGAACGGTGGTATCTCTCAGTGGCGGAGACCTTGAGGATGTCGTCATGTCAATAACCGATGCAGAAGGCGCCTTCCACTTTCGAGGCTTGCGCCCCGGAACCTATGCCGTTGGCTCCTTCTACACGCTTGTCGAACAGGGCAACATTGAAGTGCGCAAGAGCAACATTGTCGTTCACCCAGGCGAAACGACCTCCGTTCAAGTTGCCCTCGATTTGCGCATTCGGTAGGCGCTACCACGCCATAACAATTTTCCCGAAGCTGGCATTGCTCTCCAAAAAGCGATGTGCTTCGGCAATGTCTTCCATCGACATCACGCGGTCGATTACGGGAACGAGCTCACCTGTTTCGAAACCGGGCAGAACGTTGTCCGCCAACTCTCGGGTTAGAGAAGATTTCTCAGCCAGGCTTCGGCTGCGCAATACGGTTCCAATCACCCGTGCGCGCTTTGCGAGAAGTAGCCCTAGCGGCAACTCAGCTGACACCCCACCGAGGAGGCCGATCACCACGAGGGTGCCCTGAGGAGCCAGCGCTTTGATGTTCTCAGACAAATACGCAGCGCCAACAAAGTCGAGAATGATGTCTGCGCCTTTGCCATGGCAAGCCTTGAGTTTCTTCGCGAAGAGCTTGTCCGTGACAAGCACGCTTTCGGAGAGCCCTAGGGATTTTGCCTTGACGAGTTTGTCGTCACTTCGCGAGCTGCCAACCGCAATTGCTCCTGCGCGTTTGACAAGCTGGATTGCCGCAGTTCCGACTCCGCTGCCTGCGGCATGAATAAGCACACTGTGCCCCGCGCGAAGCCCCCCCTGAGCAAGTGCGTCGTAAGCAGTCATGAAGACCTCAGGAACTGCCGCGGCGTCGGTGAAGCTCATTGATTCAGGCACGGGCAAGAGGGTGTCTTCGTTGGCCGCTATGCGAGTGCTCATCGCGCCACCTGCGCAAATGCCCATGACTCGATCGCCTGGCGCCCAACGACTCACCGTATCGCCGACACCAAGTACGGTGCCGGCGAATTCTAGTCCGGGAATATCGGCAACCACGCCCTTTGGGGCAGGATAGAAACCGCGACGCTGCAAACAGTCGGCGCGGTTGAGTCCCGCTGCTGCGATATCAACGAGTACATCTTTTGAGCCACACGTTGGCTCATCGACCTCCGCAATGGCGAGAACCTCAGGTCCTCCCGCTCCTATTATTCTGACTGCACGTGCCACTGATTCACGCACTAGTGTCGGGTCCAGAATGGTTGTTCGACGATCGCGACGGGAGTTCGCTCACAGGCAAGGCGCGAACAACGAGCTTGCTGGGGCAAGTGAGGCGCTGAGCAACGCTGAGCCGAAGGCGTCCAGAGGGCGAAGAACCGAGCGAGCGCG
Source organism: Kofleriaceae bacterium (assembly GCA_024762925.1). Classification (GTDB taxonomy): domain Bacteria; phylum Myxococcota_A; class Polyangia; order Haliangiales; family Haliangiaceae; genus NORP324. The sequence goes on from JANTGM010000174.1 coordinate 10,094, forward strand.
AGCAAGAGTTTTGGATCCCACACTAGGGGGTGTCCCTATTAAGAGTTGGATCATTTCGATCAGTTGGCT
>JANTGM010000175.1 GCA_024762925.1 Kofleriaceae bacterium
GATCCTTCCTTGCCCCAGCAAGGTCGTCCTTCGCGCCTTGTCAAAGAACGAGCTCCCGTCGCCAGCACATTTCTATTCCTCTGAGCCGCACACTAGACGAGTAGGATAGCCAACGATGCCTGACGGATTTGCCGGACTGGGCGTTGGCTTCCGTATTGACGCAAGACCAACTACTGCCTGGCGGTTCTCTCCGAGGCGTTTTCAGGACCTGCGACGAAGAGCGCGGCCACAACAAGGGCGAGTCCACTGGTGAATCGCAGGTAGTCAGCCTCTTCTCCAAAGACGCTCCAAGAGACAAAGACGGCAAGTGGCACTTTGAGGTTGTTGATACTGGCGAGGAAACCAGGCTGCACTCTCGTTGCACCGCGATTCCAAAGGAAGAAGCCAAGGGCCGTTGGTACCAAGCCAAGATACACAAGGGTAAGCCATTGGCTCGAGTCGGGGAGGGCGCCGGCGCCAGTGCCTCGCAACAGAAGTGCGAGAGCTGGAACGAGTAACGCACCGATGTACATCCATGCAACTAGACTCGCTTCGTCTAGATTGGATAGCCGCTTTAGGTCGACAAAGAAAACTTGCCCGATGGCGAAGCAGAGATTGGCTGCTTGAAGGAGGGCAACACCTTTCCAAGAAGCGCCCTCTGGAAGTCCTTGCGCTACTGTTACTAAAGCACCAGCGATGGCCAAGACAACAGCCGCAATATAGCGTGTGCGCAACTGCCTATCCCGAGCAGCGGCCAGTAGCATCACGTAGAAGGGCGTTGTGACGGTGAAGAGTGCGACCATCCATGCGGGCAGGTAGCTGTAGGCGGCAATGTACAAGACATACATGAGCCCAAACTGAATCGCTCCAAGCCCCATCGCTCGTGATCCCATGCGCCAATGGAGACGAGTGCGCCAGGCGAGTACGCCAAACGCGAATGCGGCAAGAGCGAGCCTCACAAGGGAAACAAGCAACGGGTCGAGTCCCGTGAGTTCGCCCTTGATGAGGCCAAAGGAAAATGCCCACAGAAGTGAGGCTGCGAGCAACTGCAACACGCGGCCATTATTGAGGCTCACGGCGGCGTGGAAAAGAAATTGGCCCATCTTCTGTGCGCAATCCCAAAGATGGCTGCAAGTCCCAGCGCATGGCGGCCACATCGATGCCTAGCTCTACACGGAGTGCACCCAAAACGAGATGCTGATGGGTGAGAGCGCGACGATCGAGCCAACAGCCCCTTAACACTCTTGCGCTGTACGTGGTGCGCATCCTTTGCAGCGTTGTCACATTTGCGCGACAAATTCGCGTGCCATTTTGCGTGGTCTGCAAAAGTGTTTGATGTCCACGTGTGTTGCGTTTCACTTCCGCGAAACCGTTGTTAGATTGTCCTTGGGACGAGGGAGGAGGACGCATGGTAGCTGCAAGAATGAATACATTGGTGATGGTGATGGCCGGCGGAAAGGGTTCCCGTTTGAGCCCTCTCACGTGCCACCGCTCGAAGCCGGCAGTGCCCTTTGGTGGGCGCTATCGGATCATTGACTTTGTTCTCACAAATTTTCTGAACTCAGGTTACCGGCAGATTTATGTACTCACACAGTACATGGCGTCGAGCCTCATCAAACACCTAAACCGAAATTGGCATATTTCTGGGTTTGGCCAGTTTATTGAGGTGGTACCGGCTCAGAAGCGCATTGGTGAGTTTTGGTATCGCGGGACAGCAGACTCGGTCTTTCAGAACCTCAACCTCATTCGCGATAGCGGCGCGGATACCGTTGCCATCTTTGGTGGTGATCACATCTACAAATGTGCTGTGGATCAGATGGAGGCCGAGCACCATGCTAACAACGCCGATCTAACGGTAGCGGCCTTTCCTGTGCCGCAGCACGAGGCTCACCAGTTTGGCGTGATTGATGTGGATGGTGATGGTCGCGTTGTTGGCTTCTTAGAAAAACCCGCAGATCCACCGAGTATTCCAGGGCGGCCAGGCTGGACCTTGGTTAGCATGGGCAACTACTTTTTTCGGGCGAACGCCCTCATGGAGGTTTTGCAGAGTGAGTCACTGCGATCAGATTCGAAGATGGACTTTGGCGGTGACATCGTGCCTCGGCTCGTTTCCACCGGCGCTAGGGTTTTTACCTACGACTTTGGCAAGAACACGATTCCCGGAGAGCCAGAACATGCCGAGCCGTACTGGCGAGACGTTGGTACGCTTGATAGCTATTTTCAGGCGAACATGGATTTGCGGAGCCGCTTGCCCGCCCTCAACGTCTACAATCGAGACTGGCGAATTCGCACTGCGCAGCGCGATTACCCACCCGCTCGATTTGTTCGAAGTCATGAATCCGCAGGTGGTGTCGACATCCACGATAGCCTTGTGTGCGAGGGATCCATCGTGGCGAGTGCGCGACTAACAGACACGCTGCTTGGCTATGACTCGTATGTGCACGCAGGATGCGAGGTTGAGGATTCTGTGATCCTCAGCGGCTGTGATGTGGGAGCCAACTCAAGACTTCGTCGTGTGCTCTTCGACAAGAACTGTAAAATCGACCGCAATACCGTCATGGGGTGTGACGCGGAGGCGGATCGGAAGCGGTTTCCCTTTGTCACGGCGAGCGGCATAATTGTCTTGCCTACGGGCACCCATGTTCCTTCTGAGGGACCCATTCAACTCGCGCACGACATTGCAGAGCTTTTGCGAAAAGATCCGGATACCAAAGACGTAATGGAAGAGTTCGCAGATCGCTACACAATTTCCGACGTGAGGCGCCATAGCTACATCTCATCGGGCCCGCGGTATCAGCGGTACGCAGGTGTCTTTGATGAGGAGCATGAGGAGACGCCGGGCGAGTGAGAATCGCGCATGTTGCCAGCGAGGTTGCTCCATACAGCCAGACGGGCGGGCTTGCGCAAGTCGCCGCCGCGCTGCCCAGCGCTCTGGTGGGGCTCGCTCCTGAGGCTCCACAGGTCGCAGTGTTCTCCCCGCTCTATGCGGCGGTGTTGGAGTCGGTGCAGCGGCGCGGTGAGACTTTGGGGCCCCGCCACAGCGAGGTCTCGGTGCGCGTTGGAGAACGTGAACATCGAGTCGCGTTTCGCTCTCTGCGGCGTGAAGAAGGCCTTACGTTACACTTCATCGATTGTCCCGAGCTCTTTGGGCGATCAGAACTTTACGGAGATGAGAACGGTGACTACGCAGACAACGGCGAGCGCTTCGGAGTGCTCTGTCGCGCAGTCTTGCAAGGTGCAGCGCAGGCAATGGATGGTGCGCCGGATGTCTATCACTGTCACGATTGGCAAACGGGGCTCTTGCCAGCGTTGCTAAAGAGCTACCCACCCGAAGTTCGCCCCAAGACTGTTTTCACAATACACAACCTCGCGTACCAAGGGTGGTTCCCCAAAGAGCTGTTGCCAGCGCTCGGCATTCCCTGGTCTACCTTCACGCCACAGGGGTTGGAGTTTTACGATCAGGTAAGCATGCTCAAGGCAGGGGTGGCCTTCTCTGACGCGACCACCACCGTAAGCGAGAGCTACGCTCACGAAATTCGCACACCCGAATTCGGTTGCTACCTCGATGGGTTCTTGCGGGCAGATTGTCCCAGACTGCTGGGCATTCGCAACGGCATCGATGTCGATGAGTGGAACCCAGCCACAGACAAGACGATCGCTGAGAGCTACTCTGCACGTTCCTTGCGGGGCAAGACCCGGTGTAGAGAAGCGCTGCTTGAGGAGTACGGGCTCTCTGCATCCGGCGAGTTACTGATTGGAATTGTCTCTAGGCTCGCGGACCAAAAAGGCCTCGACCTCGTTGCGGAGATTGCCCCTGAGTTGCAATCGCTTGGAGCGCGCCTTGTCCTCGTTGGCAATGGAGATCCCGCGCTCGAAGGCCGGTTCCGCTGGCTCTCAGAACAGTTCCGAGACAGCATCTCTGTGTTTGTTGGCTTTGACGCAGCTCGCGCACATCGAGTGTTTGCCGGTGCGGACGCGTTTCTCATGCCATCGCGATTCGAGCCCTGCGGGCTTGGGCAGATGGCGGCAATGCGCTATGGGACCCTACCGATTGTACACGCCGTTGGTGGGCTTCGAGATACCGTCATCGATGTGGATGAGGGCCCCGATCGAGCCAATGGGTTTCGGTTCGAGCACGCATCAGTAGATGAGGTTCGACGCACAATCTCGCGCGCCGCTTCGCTCCGACGAAAGCATCCTGAGGTCTGGAAGCAGTTGATTCTCCGAGGTATGACCGAGGATTGGTCGTGGGCGAAGCCTGCAAGGCAGTATCTGAGGCTTTACGGAGAACTCTGAGCCTCGGCCATCACCCTAGCTGCCGCATCAAGCATTGGTAGCGCCAGAACTGCACCTGTGCCTTCGCCCTGCGCGAGCCCAACGGCAAACAGTGGCTCAAGCTCAAGGTAGCGCAACGCGGTTGCATGTGCTGGGATACCACCGCCATGAGATGCAAAGAGGTATCCTCGAATATGAGGGCTTAGGGCATTGGCAACGAGAGCTGCAGCGCTACTGCCGTGGCCATCGAGAACGACGGGAACATTGATGGAAGCGGCCGCGAGAATCATTCCCGTCATCGTCGCGATGTCAAACCCTCCAAGCATTGCGAGAAGTTCTGTAGCGCTGCAGTCGCTCGTATCGTGCAAAAGGAGGGCCTTCGTAACGACATCTGCATCGACTGGACTCAGAACTTCGGGCCTTTCTTTGGTAAGCGCCGCGACCAGCGCCACACTCGTGGGCTGACTGCCTGCCGCAACTTGCCCTAACGCGAGTATGTCGAGGCCTGCGTCTGCCAGCGAGAACGTGAGCGCAATGCCGGTCTGAATCGCAGCGTGTGCCTGCTCTTCCGTCATCGTGTTGCCATCACAGAAGTTTTCTGTCCCATTGCCAGCGCGAAACGAAAGAACTCCCATGCCGAGGTCCATGGTTGCACCCCCGCGAATTCCCGTGTCCACGAGCACCACCTGCGTGTCAGCGCTTCGGGCTGCTGCATTGATTGCGGCGCCACCATCGGCCATCAAGCGCAGTGCGACTACCGTGGGGTTGTTCTCGCCCAAGTCGATGCCGGGTGAGGCAACGCCGTGATCGCTGGCCAACACCACTACCGATTTTCGCGCTAGCTTGGGTCTTGGGGCGTGACGGGCCGCGCAAAGTCGTGTCGCGACTTCTGCAAGTCCTCCGTGCTGGGCCGCCAGTCCGCTTCGCAATAGCGCCTGGGTGGCACCCGTTGCCTGGGTGACACTGGCGGGGGAAATCGATTCGATGATTTGGTCGAGTATGTCTGTCATGTACAGGGAATATTCTTAGTCCCAAATTCCCGCTTGGCATCTGGCTGCCTTGGGCGTTGCTGACATCGATAATACCACCGGTGCTGAGCACGAGACTTCGCACGCCCAGAGCGTCAAGAGCTCTCTTGGCCGTCTGTTGGTTGCATCGACCAGTGCGAGGTCGGGGGTTGAGCGCAACGATTGCCTTGATATTCGGGGGGCAAAGCCACCAACAACGAGAAGTGATTGGATCAACTGGGGACTTTCTGAGAATTTCTCTCGTCCATCCCACCGAGCGAGCGCTCCGAGTTCTTCTAGGAGGGCTATCGCTGATGGAGTTGGGCTGACAATGCACTCGGCTGTGGCTTGCCCCAGTTGGCGGTTGGCTCATCAGAGTCTTTTCCACAGGCTGTGCTCACGGCAAACCCCCAAGCTGATCCGCAGTGAGCAAATCCGTCGGCGCATCGCAAGCTCTCTACCCAAGTAGATTTTGTCTTGCGGAAGATTCTTTTGCGATTCTCTAGTGGATTAGAATTAAAGCGTTTTTCTTACCGTTGTGCAGATCCGGAGAGAGTGCTCAAAAGCGGGGCCCAAAAAAAAATGATCTCGTGCATCAGGGAGAGATCCGGAACTTTGTAGTTATACCAAGGGCAAACTAGGCCAGTTTACTTATTTATCCACAGGGCATGTCAACCTTTGGAAATCACAGGAAAGACGGGATCAAAACCGCAAGTTCTTCACAGGCCGTTCACACCTTGTGAGAGCGGTGACTACACAACCTGTAGTGGTTTGTGGCTATCCGCCCCCCAAGATTTTGCGGTTTTTAGAATCCATTTTTCTTGACCCCCCGCCAAGCTCGTCTGCATAGTGGCCTACACCTGGCGCGCTTCGGTCCGCTCGGATGCGAGTGAGTATCGGCAGGGGTTTCTAAAAAAGCGTCAAGTTTTCAATGGGTTGTCTGGGGCCCATGCAGGGTGAGCTGTGTCTGCAGCTGACTATCTATTGTTAGAAGAAGAGTTATGCACAAGAGGGGGAATACTTCGATGAGAGCGAACACAAGGTCGAATGCTGGGGATACTGCGAAAGGTGCTACGCACCAAGGCGAGGATATGAAGAGTACGATGATTTCTGAAGGGGAGAATTCTACTGAAGAGACCAACGGCCGAGTCGGTCTGGTCTTTCAACGCTACTTCACTCGCGATGGCATTGACCCGTTCGAAGAAGTTGAGTGGGAGCTTCGCGACGCCACCATCAAGGGTGCCGGCGGAGAGGTATACTTTGAGCAAAAGGGCGTAGAGTTCCCTACCGAGTGGTCTCAGACTTCCACCAATGTCGTCGTTCAGAAGTACTTTCGCGGCACTGTAGGCACACCTGAGCGGGAATACTCGATCAAGCAAATGATCGGTCGTGTTGCCGACACCATCTACGGATGGGGCGTCAAGGACACCTATTTCAAGACCGCAGCAGACGCAAAGTCGTTTCGCGATGAGTTGGTTCACCTTCTGGTAAATCAGAAGATGGCATTCAACTCTCCGGTTTGGTTCAACGTTGGTGTCGAAGAGCACCCACAGTGCTCTGCGTGTTTCATCAACTCTGTCGACGACTCCATGGAGTCAATCCTCGATCTCGCCAAAACCGAGGGCATGCTATTTAAGTATGGCTCGGGCGCAGGCTCAAACCTCAGCAAGCTTCGCTCCTCTGCCGAGCTTCTCAACGGCGGCGGCACAGCGTCTGGCCCCGTTTCGTTCATGAAGGGCTTTGACTCGTTTGCTGGAGCTATCAAGTCGGGTGGCAAAACGCGCCGCGCTGCGAAGATGGTCATCCTAAACGCCGAGCACCCCGACATCATGACCTTCGTCAACTCGAAGAAGGACGAAGAGCAAAAAGCTTGGGCACTCATTGACGCTGGATACGACGGAGGTTTCAACAGCCCCGGTGGTGCATACGACTCGGTGCAGTTCCAAAACGCCAACCACAGTGTTCGCGTTTCGAACGACTTCATGGATGCTGTCATCAGTGATGGCGAGTGGTCCACCAAAGCCGTGATGGGGGAGCGCACCATCGACACCATGCAAGCTCGCTCCCTTATGCGCGAGATTTCCGAGGCTGCTCACATCTGTGGCGACCCCGGTCTGCAGTTCGACACAACCATCAACGATTGGCACCCATGCATCAACACTGATCGCATCCACGCCTCGAACCCTTGCTCCGAGTACATGTTCCTCAACGACTCGGCCTGCAACCTCGCGTCGCTCAACCTGCGCAAGTTTGTTCGACCCGACGGGGAATTCGATGTCGACGCATACAAGCATGCTATCCGAACAACTCTTACCGCGATGGAGATCATTGTCGACAATGCCTCGTACCCAACCGAGCGCATTGGCATCAACTCACATCTCTACCGTCCTCTAGGACTCGGCTACGCAAACCTCGGCTCACTGCTCATGGCGCGCGGTCTTCCGTATGACTCTGAGCCAGGTCGCGCTTACGCTGCTGCGCTCACGTCCATTCTCTGTGGTGAGGCATATAAGCAGTCTGCAGTCATCTCGCGGGATTCCACAGGTCCATTTGAGGGCTACGCAAAGAACGTGCAGCCATTTATGCGCGTCATTGGCAAGCACCGCCAAGCTGTTGACGACATGGATGCGGCATTGATTCCCTACGACATGGTCGAAGCTGCGCGTCTTTCTTGGAAAGAGGCATACGAACTCGGCGAAGACTACGGCTACCGCAACGCACAGACCACCGTTCTTGCTCCAACCGGCACCATCGCCTTTATGATGGATTGCGACACCACTGGTATCGAGCCAGACATTGCCCTCATCAAGTACAAGCGACTTGTTGGTGGCGGCGTTCTTAAGATGGTCAACAACACGGTGCCACTTGCACTCACTCGCCTCGGATACGACCAATCGCAAATCGATGCGATCTGCGAGTACATCAACGAGGAAGAGACCATTGAGGGAGCTCCAGGACTTAAGGAAGAGCACCTACCGGTCTTTGACTGCGCCTTCCGTTCCCCCAACGGCGAGCGTTCCATCCACTACATGGGCCACATCACGATGATGAGTGCGACCCAGCCGTTCCTCTCTGGCGCGATCTCCAAGACAGTCAACCTGCCTTCCGATTGCTCCGTAGAAGACATCGAGGATGCATACATCAAGGCTTGGAAGCTCGGTCTCAAGGCAATTGCTGTCTACCGCGATGGTTGCAAGCGCACACAGCCTCTGTCGACCTCCAAAGAGGGAGCGGTTAGTGATGGTTCGCTGGCCAAGTCTGAGGGGCTCGACGCTCTCAGCGATGAAGAGCGAACGTTGATTCTGGCACTTCGCGAGAGCAAGAAGGCGCCTGCTGGTCCTCCAATGTCGATTCGTTACAAGCTGCCCGTCGAGCGCCGCTCAATTACGCATAAGTTCCAAATCGCCGGTCACGAAGGCTACATCACCGTCGGTATGTACGACTCTGGTGCTCCTGGTGAAATCTTCGTTCGCATGGCGAAAGAGGGCTCAGTGATCGCTGGTCTCATGGACTCCTTCGCAACCGCAGTATCGCTATCGCTTCAGCACGGTGTTCCTGCAAGCATTCTCTGCGAGAAGTTCCGAGGCACTCGTTTCGAGCCAAGCGGCTTCACAGGCAATCAGGAGATCCCCATCGCCACATCGATTATGGATTACCTCTTCCGTTGGTTGGCGCTTCGTTTCCTCGAGGGAACCGAGAAGCATCCGGCCTCTGGACGCGCAACACAGGCTCAACTCGATCTGCCGAACGTGCCTGTCGTTCAGGATGACAAGAAGCTTGCAACTCACGAGAGCGGTCGTGTGGTTTCCGCCATCGTGGTTGAAGAGCCATCCACGCCGATGGGCTTTGTTGCCGAGTCAGATGCTCCACCTTGCCACGAGTGCGGAACTCTGATGATTCGCAACGGTGCATGCCACAAGTGTCCAAACTGCGGCAGCACCTCAGGCTGTAGCTAGGGGAGCTTGCTGGGGCAAGCGACGGAGGAACAACGAAGAAGACGGGCTGAGCCCGTCTGTCCAGCCGGCGAGAAGACCAGTGAGCGCGTTCTATATTCATGAGCCGCACACTAGTCCAACCAACCGCTTGGAATGCCTCGTCTCAGCAATTGCTGGGCGAGGCGTTTTGCGTAAGATGACCGCGTATGGAAACAAGACGAACTCAGTCCAGTTTGATTTGGAGTACCAAGCACGGGTTTCTGGGATCGAGAGCTTGCAACAGATCAAGCCACTCTGATTCACGCTAGGCTGGAACTAGGTTTTCGCCGGGAACCGCGAATCCCTGGCTGCGCATCAAACTCTTGACGCGTTCGACTTCGCCGTTCATCTCGCGGAAGAGCATCTTCTTGTACATCACGAAATCAGCAATGAGCGACCATCGTGGATAGGTAAATGTCGCAGGCCGGTTCTTCTCAAAAACCATGTGCGAGAACCAGGCAAAGCCATAGCCACACACGGGCGCAGCCGCAAGGGCTAGGGGAAAGACCGGTGTGACGGCGAGACAACCAATGACTCCCGTTGTGCCAATGAAGTGCATTGCGCGACAAGCTGGATTGAGATGCTGCGACACGTAGAAGTCCCAAAACTCGTCAAACGTTTGTGGCTGGTTGGTGTAGGAGTCTGCCATCGTGCGTTTCATGTAGCATTGGTGGCCCTGAAACACGAGTGATTCCTAGCTAGCTAGCCTAAACCAGACTCGATTCTTGGCTCGCTGGCCGCTTTGCTCATCGTTGTTCCTCGGTCGCTTGCCCCAGCAAACTCCCTCTTCCCGCCTCGCCAGCAAACGAGCTGACTTCGCGATCACGAATCAATGTCCATGGATCG
>JANTGM010000176.1 GCA_024762925.1 Kofleriaceae bacterium
CCTCGGTCGCTTGCCCCAGCAAACTCCCTCTTCCCGCCTCGCCAGCAAACGAGCTGACTTCGCGATCACGAATCAATGTCCATGGATCGCGCACTCGAGGCTGCGGCGACGTTACTCGTCGAACTCGCCGGCGTCGTAGTCTCGAATGAATTGTTTGATAAAGCGGCGGGTTTCTCTTGCCGCGGTTGTGTCGAGTTCTTGGCAAATGTCGACGAATCGGTCCCGAAGTTCGCGGTCGAGGCGAAGCACAAATTGAGCGTCTTTATTGCTCTTGCTCTTCTTCTTCTTGGCCATGAGTTGGGACTACCTTACCAGTGCGCGCGCGCGCTTTGAACCCCCGTGAGCGCGACTTAGTAGCGCCCACGGGCTTCGAAGTTGGGGCTACTTGGCCTTTTTAGCGGCCTTGGAGGCTGCTTTCTTCGCAGATTTGCGAACCGACTTCTTGGTGCCCTTGCTGGCGCCTTTGGTGGCGGCTTTGACGGCAGCTTTGCTGACCTTCTTTGCCTTCTTCTTGCTCTTGACCTTATTAGCTACTTTCTTAGCAACCTTCTTGGCTACTTTCTTAGCAACCTTCCTGGCGGTCTTCTTGCTGATCTTCTTTGGAGATTTCTTAGACGATTTTTTCGAGTTTTTCTTAGCCATTAGATTTGTCTTTCCTCGCCGCATAGTGGCGATATGAACGACAGACTAATTGTATATACGTTCTATATGCAAGTGATATCGTGCGTACCGCACAGGGTTTTCGCGATTTCTTTGCGAGAGTTGCGTAGGCATTGAGATCCGGACTTGCTGTCGCGGTATGGGGACACCACTGTTTCGTGTCATTGCTTGCTCGCTCGTCGCGTTCATCACATGCTCTGAGGGAGTGCAGAGTCGCCTGACACGTTGCAGTTCATCAAGCCATGCTGGTTGGGCGTGCCTGGCGAAGCGGCATTCCTCCAGCACCCACATGATCCAACCAGTGCCTTCGAACGCTGGACCAACAAAGCCTTCGATGGGAAGCGCCAGGGCGTCTTCGAGAAGATGTCGAGAGTCGCGCTTTGATGTTCTGCGTCGAGAGCCCGCCAATCCAGATTCGTTCCAGCACTGAAAGTATTGTCCAGAGGTTTGGGGAACGAGGATCCAAAGAGCGCGATCTCTTCACCTACGGCGGCGCAAGCCTTGAGCACATCACAGGTTCGGCGGCATCTGTCGAGCGCTTGCTCGGGGGTAGGCTGGATGCCTTGCGGGATGGCGATGGAACGGCCGAGGAGGGTACACGACCCCCACATGCATCCTCGACGAGCTGGCGCAAAAACTTAACATCGTTGATGGTTTTGGGGGATGTCGGAAGTCGATACGAGCAGCATGGAAACTCCACGGGAGCAACGGGTTCGCGCTTGGTCCAGCTGTCGATCGAGGAGACGTCTGCGTCTCAGCTCGGAACACTCTATGCGTCAGTCCATCTACGCTCCGATGTCTGTAACCGAGTTGTCACATAGCCGCTACCTGAGCTTCGTACTCCAGGGAGACGATTCGCCCAGATGTCTGATCCTGCTGTAGAGAAGAAGCCCCGTCGAGCGGGGCTGGGGCTGCTCCCCATACCGAAGGTCTTCCTGGAGATTTACGTCCAGGAGAAGTTCTTCCTCGCGCTAATTGGTCTCGGCTTCCTCGCCGTTGGGATGACGTACGAGAATGCATCCATCGCTCGGTGGCTTGGATTCTCCCTCGCTGCCTACGCCGCCGTTGCCAACGATTCCATTCAGACCATCGGTACCTTCATCGCCTCGAACCAGCAGAAACCCTGGTGGTGGCTCTGGCTCTTCATCGGCGGGCTCTTTCTGGCGACCACCTTCTACAGTTTTCACACCTACGGCGGCGACGTTAGCTACGAGCGTCTGAGCGCCAAGGGGTTCTCAGAGACCCCGATGGATTTCTCGTATCTGCAGGTGGCCGCGCCGCTCTTCTTGCTCATTCTCACCAGGCTCAAGATGCCGGTCTCCACAACCTTCCTCTTGCTCACGAGCTTCTCGACCTCGACATCAGGGGTATCCAAAGTTCTCTGGAAGAGCGTGAGCGGATACTTCCTGGCCTTCGGTCTGGCATTTGTCGTCTGGATTCTGCTCTCCAGGCTCTTCGATCGTTGGTTCAAGGGGGATGCTCACCCACTCTGGCGTATCGGACAGTGGGCCACTACGGGCTCTCTGTGGTGCGTATGGATGATGCAGGACGCAGCCAATATTGCCGTCTATCTGCCTCGCAAGATGAGCTTCGTCGAATACGGCGGCTTTGCCGCGGTCATCTTCTTTGGTCTCGGCCTGCTCTTCCGTTCTGGCGGTGAGAGGATTCAGGAGATCGTCACCGAGAAGAAAAACGTCATCGACGTGCGCTCAGCAACGATTATCGACGCCGTGTACTCGGTGATCCTCTTCTACTTCAAACTGCATAGCAAAGTCCCTATGAGCACCACCTGGGTCTTCATCGGGCTACTCGCTGGTCGCGAAATCGCAATCCAGTTGCGGGTTGGTGAGGCCGGAGGCTGGCGTGCTGCCGTTCGTTTGATGTTCAAAGATGTCTTGTTGGTCACGATTGGACTCATCGTTTCACTGGTGCTGGCAGCCAGCGTCAACGATACGTTCCGCGAGGCAATCCTCGGCGGCTAGCTTCGCGAGCCCCTGCATTGGCAACATGGTTTTCGTCGCGCGCGAACTTCTGTGAGGTGATGCATCACAGCCGCGCTACATGAATCGCTACATTCTTGTCACATTCCTGATACTTGAATTTGCTTTACTGCTCACAGCTTGGGGGACCCGCCGAGCTGCTTGTAAAGATGGCGAAGCAACGACAGAGACGAGACACAGTGATTGGAGCCGTAGATGCTGGCTCCAACGCAATTCGGGCGACGGTGGCAAAAGTATCGGCCAACGGACGAATCGAAGTACTGGCCCGCAAACGCGCGGCGGTTCGCCTCGGTCATCAGGTCTTCACCGAGGGGCACATTCCTCCAACGCGAGCTACCGAGGCCGCAGAAGCCTTTGGCAAGTTCGGAAAGCTCTTCCGGAAATACGACGTCTCTGAGTATCGCGCCGTTGCCACCAGCGCTGTGCGCAACGCCAGCAATCGACGCTCTGTGCTCAGCAAGATTCGTCGCACCTCGGGGCTGCAGCTCACGACGATCAGCGGCTCCGAAGAGGCCCGTCTCGTGCGCGGCGCCGTGCTTCAGAACTTTCCCAAGAAGCGTCCTCCTCAGCTCATCGCAGACCTCGGGGGCGGCTCCCTCGAACTGAGCCTGCTCGACAAGAACGGCGAGCTCATCGATAGCACTTGTCTTCCCGTTGGCACCGTAAGAGTCATGGAAGACTGGGGGCTTTCTGGCCGTATCTCCACATCCAGCTACAAAGAACTGCGCCGCGACGTTCGCGATAGGTTGGACGCTTGGCGCCCGGCTCCTCGCATCACCGGTGATGTCGCCCTTTGCGGAGGCAATGCTCGGGCCTGGACTCGCATCACGCCCAGCTCGAGTCGACACGGCCTCGCGACCATCAACGCTTGTGACCTCAAAAAAGAGCTTCGCCAGACCAGGCGCATGGGCGTCACCGAGCGCAAAGAGACCTACGGCGTGCGCACCGATCGCGCGGAAGTCATGGCCATCGCGGGTGTGGTGTTCCGAAGCCTCTCCGCCTGGCTCGATGTGAGTCGCTTCGTCGTGCCATCTGCCGGCCTACTCGATGGTGTGGTTCTCGACATGGCCGCCCAGCGGCAACAGCTGCAAATCTCCGCCTAGTCATCGTGGAACGTCAAATCCTCCTCATGCGTCACGCGAAGAGCTCGTGGAAAACGAATGCTTCCCACGACAAAGTCCGGCCGCTCAACAAGCGGGGACGCCGGGCAGCATCGCAGGTCGCGGCAAGGCTAGTTCAACTGCGCTACGAGCCCCAGGTCGTTCTCAGCAGTGATGCTGTGCGAACCGTGCAAACCTGGGCGCTGATGCGGGACACATTCAATTTCGCCCCCGAGGTCCGCGTACATAAATCGCTGTACCGGGGTGGAATCGGGTCACTGCGCAAGAAATTGCGGCGCCTCCCAGACTCAGCGCGGACGATTCTCGCAATCGGCCACCACTCTGCGTGGGAAGCAGCGGGCGAGTGGTTGTGCGGTGCGCGGGTAACGCTCAAAACCGCCGATGTCTTGATCTTGCGGGGCCGGGGGGAGAGCTGGTCCGATGCGCTGGAACTCGAGGAGAGCTGGGACGCTGTCGGTCACATTCGCGCTCGAAGACTCGAGTCCGGCGCTGCCAACCTCGCTCAGGCCTTTCCTGGCCGGCTGAGAACGTCGTAGATTGTCCCGTACCACTTCTGGGCCGTCGTCTGCATTGTGATTTCGCTCCTGGCGTTGGCTGCAGGAACGTACGTCTTGCTCTCGGGAACGAGTACGCCCAAGGGCAGCGGCAAGCGTGTCTCGGCGAAGGGAAAGCCGGTATCGCCTGCGGCCAAGACCGTAGCCCATGCGAAGAGGCGCTAGGCGTCGGGCTGCTGCTTGACGTAGGTTTCGATGTGGGCGGCGTAGCTGTCGTTCTGAATCGCCGTAGTGCCATTGGCGCCGGCATTCTCGCCGATGATGAAGGTGGTGGCCTTGTCGAGACCGGCATCTTCGTAGGCGTCGATGTCAGAACTGGCGTTGCCATAGGCGGCTACGATGTTCCAACCCAAATCGTTGATCAGGCGATTCACCCACTCGCGTTTGTACTGCCGCGCGGACTCGCCGAGAACGAGTTCCGGTGCGGTGATCATCGGTCCATTGGCGTAGCCGTGTTGCTCGAGCCAGCTACGAGTCTCGGCGCGGAAGAGGTGAGGGCGAGCGGTCAGGTAGACCATTTGATAGCCCTTTTCCGCCCAGGCCTGGGTGAGCTCGACGGAGAAGGCCTTCTCGACCTGATCGTAGGACTCGTCGCTGATCTGCAGGAAGATTTCCTCATCGGCGATGGTCATGGTTTCGTCGATATCGGTGAGAACGATCTTTCGGCCTCGGGACATTTCGAAAATTTGGTGCAGGCCGCAGCTACGGTCGGCGTTGAGCACCGCATAGTCACGTCTTGACTCTCCCTCGATCGAACTCACGCCCAGATCGATCTGGTATTCGCCGGGGTTGGCGCTATCACCATCGAGAGTGAGTTGCTCGCCTCGCTCGATCCACTCCTCGTCATCCTGTCCCCATACGCTGGCTAGCTCTCCGGGAATGGCCAGGGAACTCAGACCCTGGCTAGCCTTGGTACGCGCCATCACGCCGCGAACGACGTAGTTGCCGCTAGCCATGGGGGACGCACCGGAGACATCTGTGTAGGCGTATTCGTCTCCGTTGGAGAGAATGTCTGAAGGTTGATGCTTGATGCGCTCTCGCAAGAGCGACTGCTCCTCGTTTTGATCGATGCGCCAGTCGGTGTCTGAGAGGCTGAAGGGAAGCGTACCCAGGATGCAAAACGGGCTGGGATCCACCTCGATGGGGAGACCGGGGCCGTCAGGGCGGCAGCCACAGGTCGCGAGGAGCAATACAAGAGCAGCGAGTCTTTTTGTCATTAGAGCCACCCCACTTGGGCGAAGATGAGAAGACGATCGTCGATGAGTGGGCCGCCGTCGCGATCGACAATGGGCCCCTCCTGCAGATCGGTGCGACGATAGGTGAGATGTACCTTAGCCTCGTGGTCAGCAAGATAGGTGTTGATGCTGGCCTCGTATGTCCGGGCCGCGGTTTGTTCGATGGTGTAGTCCGCACCCACCAGGCCGTCGAGATCGCGGTTTAGATCCATTTGCTCGATCCGAATCGCCGGTTCCCATTGAATGGTTTGGTATGTCCAGGGAAGTACATAGCCGGCCTGCAGGTAGCCACCATATCGCCAGAAACCGTCGTCGGCTTCGTTCTTGCCTCGATCACCGAGAAGCAACTCGGCCCGGACCGAGAGCCCTTCCCAGTGGAGGCGTACATCCCCGCCATAGCGGTGCTCTTTGGCGCCGACGTCAGCGAGCCCGAGGGCGTTGTTTAGCGAGGGTGTCCAACCGAGGTTGGCGCCCACAGCAATGCGAAAATCCCCGCCCTTGAGGTCGGCCTCGCTCTTGGACATCGGTCCAAGTGGGGCCAGTTCGACGCGACCTGCAAAGACGTATTCGTCGTCCAGGTTGCGGCGCTGGCGAAAGCCTCCCTCGCCGTTGGCCACCATGCCCCACCACTTGAAGACCACGTCCTTGGTGTTGAGAGTTCCTCGAACCTGAGCGCCAAGGTCGCGGCCGAAGCTCAGTTGCCGAGTCCGGGCAGAAAAGGGCATTTGCAGGTAGGCTTCGGACTGCTTCAAGGCGAGTCCAAAGGGCATCTTCATCTGTCCGACATCGACAGCGACCAGGTCGTCGGCATAGCTGAGCGAGCCATAGACGTCGCGAACAGAGAAGTTGCCCTGATTGAGATCGAAGTTGAATCGAAATGAGGTCTTGATGTCCTCGTTGACGTATCGATCGGCGGCACCGGTGAGTCGCGCATTGGCAAACTCAAACCCCTCAGTGTCGTCCTGATCGAACTCTGAGTTGCGTGCCGCGACGTAGCCTGGCTGGATGTAGCCACCGAGCTCTACATGGGTGTCGGAGTCGTTGGCTGACTCCTTGTCCTCAGCGTGGGCCACGTTCGTGGCTAGAACCAGTATGGCCGCCAGGCCGATTCCCATGAAGCGACGGGCAGGGCGTTGGTTGGCCTCATTCATGGGCGGAAACTACACAATTCTGTCCCAGAAAAGCCAAATCCTGCCGAACGTCACAGACTTGTTGCGCAAAAAAACAGTTGCCGCAGAATGGACTTCTTGACCGAGCGGTCGTCTTTCTTCGGAGACTTGAACTCGGAGCGGTCCTGCTCGATCCTTATCGTTGCCCGCCCGTGGCGCGCGCCTGCTCTGCAAAGCCTCTTGAGCTCCATGGCCGCAACTTGTGAGCGTGCGCTCTTTGGCGGAGCGCAGGTCGGCTTCCAGCCTAGAGAGCCTTGCTCGCGCCAACGAAGAGCGCTAGGGCAGGCCGTCTTCTCGACGGCCAAGGCCCTTTGAACCCTCGGTGCAGCTCTCCTACGTATTCACCGAGGTGCGAAGCTTGCTGCGCTGGGCAGCATTCTTCTTAGAGTGCGTACGAGGCGAAAAGCGTCAGGTTGCGGAAGTCTGCAGAGCTGCCTTTGCCTGCAATGTTGTTGAAGCCGAAAGCTCCTCCGACACCCAGCTTCTCGTCGATTTGGTACATACCAGCAAGATTGAGCGGGATGATGTAGAAGTCGCCCAAGCCATCAAGAGGACCGAAAAGACCCGTCTGTACTCCGGCGTGGATCTTTGCGTCAACTGCGTACATGAACGCGACAGGGATGTTGAGTAGCTCTTTGTTGAAGTCGCGCTCAGTTAGACCTATGAAGATCGATGGATCCGCTTGAATGCCCATCTTGTCGTCGATCATGTAGCGAATCCTTGCACCCGCCTTAAGACTCATGAACAGGCTGTCACCAGCAATATTGTCGAGCACCAGGCCACCGTTTGCAGCAATGCTGAGTTGCCCCTCGGCAACGCTGTAGTTTGCAAGAATACCGGTTGGTCCGTTGTAGGCATCTCCTACCGAGTCACCAAAGCTGATGCCGCCACCTGGTTGCGTCCAGAAGCCTGTGATGCCCATGGCGGTGTGGTAGAGGCCAGCGTCAAGCTTGTCCATCACGCCGTAAACGACATCTGGAGCGATGGAGATTGGGTCGGCCACAGCGTCCGCCGAGAGGTTCACGCCGAGAGCTGCGTTGATCTTAATCTTGCCAGTTGCGGTAACCATGCTGTGATGTCCAGCCGCGCCAGCGTCATCCGCCATAACAGCTTCATCACCACCACCGTCGTCGCTGGTGTCCGCGTCGGTGTCGGCGTCACCGCAGGGGTTCGCGTCGCCACATGGGTTGTCCATGCTGTCACCGTTATCGGTGTCGTCCATGCATGGGTTTCCCATGTCATCGCCGCATGGATTCTCATCTTGCGCGTGGGCGGTTCCTAGCCCGGCAAACGCAAAAACAGCGAGAGTTAGTCCTAGTTGATTGATTCGGTTGAGCATGAAGCTAGTTTTCCAGGCTCTTTGGACAGGTGCCAAGTTTTTGCCAACGAACCTGTGGAAAACGTCGATTACCAGGCAACCTCAAGGGCGAAGCCAAATTGGTCTGAACTGCTTGTATAACTGCCCGCGTTTGACGGACCAGATCCTGCGTTGAATGGGTTGATTGTCGCGACCGAATCACGATCACCAATCGATCGAGTACGGGCCAGCCGCCGCGAATACCCGACGCTAAGGCTGTAGTCTTCATGCGAGGCCAGCATTCCCAGTGCCAGCCGATGGCCACCAAGCTTGCTGTACGCGGGCATTCTCGCGTATTCGGATGTGCTTGGCGCATGCCAGCTATAGCCAGCCGTCACCCACAGAAATCCGGCGAGCGCTTCATAGTCAACTGCACCGCGAACCGTCATACGGGATCGTTCGCTGTGAAGAGTTGGGATGTTCCCCAGACTCGCAACAACCGTGCTTTCATCGAGAATGTCGATCCCCGAAAGCGTCCAATAATCATCGTTGTTGCGCACCAATGCCATATCGATTCCGCCTTCCACAAAGAGGCGCTCTCCCAAGTATCGAATCCCTCCGCGAACCGTGGCGCGATCGGCTTGTGACGTCTCGGCAGTGGGGGTTGTGACACTGACAGCGGGGAACTCCGAAGAGTTCGTAGGGCGAAGACTTGCCTCGGAACTCGAGAGATTGGCTCCAGCTTGCAGCTCCGCGGAGGTGGCGAACTCGAGCGGCAGACGGATCGGAGCATAGAGTACGCCAAGCGTCGCCGAGGGGTTCACCCGATCGCGACCAACGATGGAGAGGGCGAGATCTCGCTCTGCCCCAAGCACCGGATCTCTACCCGCAAAGCCGGCCCAGATCCGTCGGTCCTCGCGTACCTCCACATCTCTCAAACCAAGAGACGCGCCCACTCCCCATGAGTCGCCGAGACGAATTGCGCCACCAAGCGCGAGTTGCCTCCAGGTGGATTTGTAGGCTGTTCCGCCGTAGCGGTGTGGGAAGAGCCTGTCCACATCTGCTGGGGGTTGGCCAAAGGCGGGCGTCGGAAGTGAAGTGTGGGAAGAACCGCTCCTAAGAAGAACACCGAGTACGAAGCGTCCATCGAAGACTCCGTGGTGATACGCTATGGTGGGAAGGGTTGTCGGAGCCGCGCGATTTGTGAGCGTGGGGGAGCTGGCGTTGTTAGAGGCGTATTCCAGATCCGAGTCCTCGATGCCCACACTCAGTAACAGGCGTGATTGCGCACGCCGCACCATGCCGGCAGGGTTGCGGACGATTTGCACACCGCTATCGCCAGAGACCGTGCTCGCTCCAGCCCGGCCAATGTTGCGTGCATCGAGGAGGTCGTCGCCGAGCTCCTGAGCCCAACTGTCGGGGCTGCTCAGCACTACAGTGGCGAGCCCCGCGAGAAGCGGCCCAAACGTGGCGAGACGAAGCACGGCCCGACTATAGCGGGGTTTTCGCGCCGGTATGGTGCGGAGGTACACAGCCTGGTGCACCGATGCAGTCTGAGCTATGGCAATATCGAGCCGCTCAACCGAGTGTGTGGAGGAAGAGGCTAGTGTGTGATTCAAAGAGATTGAGCGTGCTCACTCGTCTTCTCGCCGCTGGACGCGTTGACGAGCCAACGCTCATCGCTTGATCGATCCCTTGCCCCAGCAAACTCCCTCTTCCCGCCTCGCCAGCAAACGAGCTCACTTCGCGATCACGAATCAATGTCCATGGATCGCGCACTCGTGCGCGATTCATGAAGATAGAACGCGCTCACTCGCCTTCTCGCCCGCTGGAGACTGGCTCAGCCAGTCTTCTTCGTTGTTCCTCGGTCGCTTGCCCCAGCAAACTCCCTCTTCCCGCCTCGCCAGCAAACGAGCTGACTTCGCGAT
>JANTGM010000177.1 GCA_024762925.1 Kofleriaceae bacterium
GGCTCATCGTTGCTCAGATCCTTGCTTGCCCCAGCAAGGTCGTCCTTCGCGCCTTGTCAAAGAACGAGCTCCCGTCGCCAGCACATTTCTATTCCTCAGAGAGTTCGTTTGCTGGCAAGCGGGAAGAGGGAGCTTGCTGGGGCAAGTGACCGATGAACAACGATGAGCAAAGCCGCCAGCGAGCGAAGAATCGAGTTTGCATGGTTAATGTCAATGCATCAAACACTAGTACAATGGGAGTAGAATCGCCGCAATGAGAAGCGTTGCCGCGATGTCTCGCCTGACTGTTGTTGCTCATGTCATGCTTGTTCTGAGCCTGTCCTCTGCGAGTGCCGAGCCCTTACGAAGTGATCTCACCCCACCTCGAGGTGGGCCTCCAAGCGAAGCCCAACTCGACTTTGGGCTGACACAGGGCCTGGTCTTGCGCAGCCTCTTTCCCGACTCCGAGCTTCGCTTCCACTTTGCGACCTGGATGCGCTGGAACACGAAACTCGCGAATGATGATGTCGAATCGCAACTGGCAATACCGCTGGCGCGTCCTGTCGTTGAGGCATTCTTCTTTGACAAGAAGGTGCACGCTTTCATCCAAGAAGAGTTCTCAGGACGCAGCGCACGATTGCTCGACTTGTGGCTCGACTTCAAACTGGGAGGCTTAGCAACGCTCCGAGTTGGACAGTTTCGCACGCCCTATACACGAGCCTTCATCACCCCCATCATCCAGCTGCTGTTCCCCGATCGAGGAGTTGTTGCCGATGCGTTTCGGCTCGGACGCGATACTGGTGCGATGCTTCATGGGCGTTTGCAGAATGGCGCCTTTGAGTACTACCTTGGTGTCTTTGGAGGTGAAACTACCGACGCACCAAGCAACTTGGATCCGTCGGTTTGGCCTGCGTTGCGCTTGGTCTACAACGTTGGTGCGCCCGTCTCGTATGACCAAGTACCAGCAGCTAGGAAGAGCGTTGCCACTGGGCTCGCAATCGGTGTGAATGCTGCGTATCAACGCCGAGCGATCACCGCAGATCCTTCGTTGGAAGTGACAAAGGAAAGCTGGCATGGCGGTGGTGACCTGGCTTTTGCCAGTGGTCGGTTGGCCGCGACCGCCGAAGGGTTCTTGCGCTACGAGCGATTCGAAAGTGGGCCTTGGCAGCGTGCATGGGGAGCGTTTGCTCAAGGGGGCGTCTTTGTGCTTCCCAGAACGGTAGAGCTTGCGGCACGTGTAGGCGTGGCAAGTGACGAGTTCTTGGGCGACGAGAGCCCATCGCAAACCTACGAAGTTGGCCTCAATGGATACGCGGCTCTCAATCGGCAGGCGCTCGGGCATCACCTCAAAGCGATGCTTCGCTATGGTGTATCCCGAACCAAGCGCATGGAGGCATTCGAGACCGAGACTGCGCACCAGATTACGGCACAAGGCCAGCTGTGGTTCTAGCTTTCAAAGTGTGAGCAGTGAGTCCAGCAAGGCGACGACCGTTTCGCGAGGAAACCTTGGAGAGATGGGACTAGCTAGCTAGCTAGTGTCGGATTCAAAATTCTTGCTCGCGCTCGCTCGGCTTTTCGGGTCCGGTGGATTCACATGCAAGAGGCTGGAAGCACCCCGCTGTCATCTCAAGGAAAACGTGAGCACAGTGGGCTGGCCCGACTTGCTCGCGTTCCCACGTGAATCGCTGCGTTGCTATCTCCGCCCGCGAAATGTCTTGCACAATATGCTGTCTTCCATACTCCGCATGGACGATCCCACTTTCGGGAACTGAGAGTCCCGATCTTTGACGATCAGCACAGCCTGGGTGAGTCTCGAATGCGATACGCGCGTTGTCGCTGCGCCTATCGCCGACGTGAAGTGCCAAAGCGGGTGATGCGCGCACCGCGGGAAACGAGCTCGCTCTCTCGTTCATCAAAGATCTTGCGATATCGGTAGAAGGGTACCCCAGGGTACAGATGGTGAATCAGATGGTAGTTTTGATACAGAAGGAGGGGCGTGAGCCCGGGTGCTTCGATGACCCGGGTTGCGGCATAGCGGTCTTCTGAGGCGGGGACCTGGTGTGGCACGTGTGGAAGGTAGTCGAACGCAAACGAGAGCGCTCCGATCGCGATTCGTGCGGGAAGAATCCAGGCGAAGAGGACTGCGTCTCCATGACCAGCTGCGACCAATAGAGCGATGACGATTCCAGTTATGAGGAAGTGCGCGACGATTTCGGTTCGCTCCGCTCGCGACCGGGCCTTCCAGGTGCGAAGGATGAGGACGTAGTAATGCAGATCTTGGGTTAACCAGCACATGGGGAGGAGCCACTGGGGGCCACTGCCTGCGTAGTAGTCGGGATCTTGCTTCGGGTCGTTGGTGTGTCGGTGGTGCTGGAGGTGAACGAAGCGAAAGGCGGCAAAGGGCGCGATGAGCGCGAAGCTACTCAAGCGACCAATCACCGTGTTTAGCTTGCGGTTTCGGCTCACTGAGCGATGGGAGGCATCGTGCATTGGGGTGAAGGCAACAAAGACTGCGATCGTGGAGAGGGCGCTTGCGGAGAGAGTACTTATGGCGCCGATGGCCAGCATCGCGATCGAGGTTGCTAGTGCGGCGACTGCTAGCACTGTGAGCACGACTGTCGGCCAAGCCGTCCTTGGAGCCGCTAGCGATGATGCAGACATCAGGCGACTCCCAGGTACGATTTCACCAGAGAGGTGAGTTCGTCGATAAGAGTGGGCAGGGGAAGGTCGGGGGACGTCACGGCTTGTCGTGCCACGCCCTCAACGGCGGCAACGAGCACAAATGCCGCCATTGGCAAATTCTTGGTGCGCAGCGCGCTTGCGTGATGTTCCATGTACGGCGTGAGGATAGCGATGGCTTCGACTTGCAGATTCCGAACACCCTCTAGCTTGGGGGCCACGGCGTAGAGTTCAGCGAGCAGCTTGGGTTGTGCCATGTGCAACTTGAGCACAGCAGTGACGTAGCGCCTTGCCGTCTCTGCGATCGGCGCCGAGTCCGGGGCAGCGAGCATCTCGGCGAGCATCTCGACGACCAGACCAACGTGGCGATCCCACAACTCAGCGAGGATCGCGTCCTTGTTAGCGAAGTACTGGTAGACCGATGGCACGTGGACACCAGCGCGTGTCGCGATGTGATTGGTGGTGGCGCCCGCATAGCCACGTTCCGCAATGACTGCTGCAGCCCCATCGAGCACACGCTCAACCCGGAGCTGTGCACGCTTCTGTTGCGGGGTCTTGCCGTGGTGAAGAGATTGCATAAGTTAGTTATAACTAATATTTTTGGCCAGGCGCACCAGGATTATCTAAGTGTATGAAAGTAAATGTGAATCAAGAGCATGCGATGGACCGCGTCTTCCAAGGCCGCTGTGAATACGTGAATCTGACCTTCTTTCCGCCTAGCTGCTCGCGAAGTACCTTGTTCTTTTCTTGCAGGTACGAAACTACTGTCCTGTAGCAGGCTACAGGCGCGATAACGAAATGAAAGGAGCGCATTTCCACGTCCACACACGAGTGCGTGATTCATGGATATTGATTCGTAATCGCGAAGTCAGCTCGTTTTCTGGCGAGGCGGGAAGAGGGAGTTTGCTGGGGCAAGCGACCGAGGAACAGCGAAGAAGACTGGCTGAGCCAGTCTCTCCAGCAGGCGAGAAGACGAGTGAGCGCGTTCTACATTCATGAATCGCGCACTAGATTGCCCAGGCGGAGGCTTCACCGACCGCCAGCTTGTTTTCTCTGACGTTAGCGACCAAGGCTCGCGAGACACGGGGCTGTAGTCGCGCATCCTGACTCCTCTCCAGTCTGCATGAGCGACTAAGAAATACTCTATGACACCAGTTCTGGTTGCCCGCTAGGGGCTCTCATAGGTTCGCTACTTGCCCTTGACGATCTTCTTGGCCTCGTCACTTACAAAACGCTCTTCGTCGCCCACAAATTTCTTTGCGATGGTCTTCGCGTCTGGGGAGTACTTGCCAAGAGTCTTGAGTGCGCTCGATCGTCCCATTCCAGCCACCTTCGTGTCAGCGACGATTTGTTCAAGAAGACCAAAGAACTTCTCTTTCTGCTCGTCGGTGCTCTTCTTTGTTTGTGCGAAGTAGCTCGTGAGGTTTAGGTAGCCAAAGTCGGCCTTGCTGGCCTTCACACGAGATTCAAACTCCGCGAGGAAATCGTCATATTTGGCCACACACGCATCGCGGGTCCAAACGATGTTGTAGGCGGCCTTTGCGGCTACCTTGGCGTCTGCATCCTTGAGATTCTCCGCGAAGAAGTCGCAGGCTCCCTCCTTGTCGGCCGATGTGTAGAACGAAGAAATGATGGCTTCACGCACAAGCGGTGACTCATCGTTTGCCAGGCGATCTTTGAGGAATGGGAAGAACGTATCCCAGTCTTGTACGGGCAGGTTATCAATCACGCCGGCTCGCATCTCTTCCAATGGGTGTGTCGCCGCAATGGACTGAACGGCCGCGCTGTAGTCGGCATTCTTGAAATCGCCTTGCAAGATGGACGGACCGAGAAGGCTTGCAACCGAAGCTTCGGTTTCGCGTGCCGCTGCGGCGACCAAGCGAGCGCCAAACTCACGACCCTCTTTCGTTTGCATGATCATGAAGTTGGAAATGGCGATGCCCGCAGCAGCGCGTACATACGGCTTGGGGTCGTCGAGGAAATTGAAGAGCGTCGGTATGTCAGCAACTTTGTCAACAGCCTCATTGAAGGGCTTGACGGCCTCGCGACATTCGTAGGTAAAATTCTTAGCGGTGAGCTTGCAGGTTTCGAATGCAGCAACAAGCTCGACGAGTTTTGGATTGTTGCCCTCTTCGGCTAGGCCTTTTGAGACAGCGACTGCAGGAGCTGCGGGCTTGGTGGGCTCTTCGGGCTCTTTGGCGACTTCGGTCGCTGCCGGCTTGACGGGGTCCTTGCTCGTGTCCGTCGCCAGTGGCGCTGTAGGAGCTTCCGGCTTGTCTTCCGACTTCTTGTCGTCCTTCTTACATCCCACTCCCGCGCACAGCAAAGCTGCAGTTCCCACACTAAGTACAGTTCCTAATTTCATGCGAACGAATACCACAGATGTGCATGAGCCTCCTCTCTCGTGGGGTCCTGTTGATGCGTGTTTCTTGCGCAATCGAGGTCAGGATACGCAAAGTAGGATCACTGAGATATCAAGCGTGGGAACAGTGTCGAGTGGTCCCGTGATGCGCTATCGTTCAGCCATGGGTGGTCGCATCACAACAAAGCCGCGAGGCGCGCACGTTCCACACGAAAAGAAACTGGCCAAACTCGAGAAGCGCTTGACGGTCGCGAACACGGTTGAAGAACTGAGCGAGCTAGCGCGCGAGTTTCACATGGTGAACTATTCACTTGGGCATGACATCGCCGCAATCATCGCGATGCCAAAGCTCGTAGATCGAGCTTCGCAAGGAAAGCTCCGATCGAACGAACGGACGGCGGATGCCTACGTGCTCGCTGGTGATGTGTGTCGGGGCATTCACGCACTATTCAGAGCGCTGGAGACGTATCCCGATGCCCAAGAAGATCGGGTTCGCATCGCTACCCGCATGGCAGAGGTTCTCGAACCAATCGATGGCGCTCTGGCAGCACAGCTACGGTCTGGCGTTGATGGGCTTCCAACCGATGCTGCAGAAGCCCGCCAGGAATTCGCAAATCGAATTCGCGTGGTGCAAGACGCCATCAATTGGGACGCGCTACCGAGGGGCACTACGGCAGGAGCGTGTTCATAAAGAAGTTTGGCGCATGGTTGTTGCTGAAGTTGACGTTTGAGAGGGTCTGAGGAAAGGGCGCAGCGCCGCCACCGTCAGCGAAGGCCATGGGGAAGGCCGGAAACCCACTGTTGTTCACAACCAAGTTGGAGGCAAAGGGCGAGGTGGGCGAGGTGGCCTTGCCCATGAGCCAATAGGTGCCCGGCTCAAGCAAGAGCGGCTCAGAAAAGTTCTCTTCAAAGCGCGTCGAGACTAGGCCAGGCATGTTTTGGACTTCTGCCATGGCTACGATGAGCTGGGTGGGCGCTCCGCCGACATCGGAATAGAGTGCGATGTGGCCGTCAGCAGTGTTCCCCGCCGAGGCCGCGGGCAAGCCGATAAAACCGAGGCCCGTTGCATAGCTCGTGGTCTCGACTTCAATCGAAAAGCCCCAGATGAATGTTGGAAGTGGCCCCCCGATGTTGTCATCGAATGCATCGGCAAAGCCCAAGCTTGAGGGCTGCATGCACTCGCCGAGGTGACAGACGCCCCCAAGGTCGGTGCACTCGGTGCCACAGACCAGCGCGGCGTCAGGCCCGAGGTCTGCTGCATCGGCTTGTGGCACAGCGGCGTCGAGGGTCAGGTCGTCCGCAGCATCGATTGGGGCAACACCACCATCGGCACCAGCGAGTTCTTCATCATCAACGATGACCGAGCCGCAAGCAGCGGCGCTTAGTAAGGTGGCACAACACACAGCAAAGAACGTTGAATTCATTGGAGTCTCCTTCGGTTCGGGGCGGCGTTCAACCGCCTTCCCAAGCAAGACACACCCTGGTGCAAGCTGTCTCAGAGTTTTTTGATCTCGAATGGCTGCTGGCATTTCGAGTGACGAACTAAACGCCCAAGCGATCGCCGCACCGAGGACTGCCCCATGACTCGCACGAATACCGCGAGCAACCGAGGACGTAACGACTCGTCTATCGGGAAGCGGTCACCCAGCCCGTCGCTTGGCGAGCTTCAAGATCGTCTCGATGAAGTCCGGGTAGGCCATGCCGGCTTTCTTGGCAGCGTTGGCAATCTCATGCCCACGGCTCGGATAGGGGTTGGCATTTGCTTCCAGCACCCAGACCCTGTCTTCCGCATCCAGTCGCAAGTCAAAGCGCGCAAAATCTCGCAGCCACAGGGCCCGAAACCCCGCCAAACACGTGTGCTCAATTCGCTCTTTGGCCACAGCAGAGATTGGCCGCGCAAAGACTTGGCGCACTTTGGGTTTCTTGCCGTACTGGTCTTTCCACTTCTTCTTCTTGGTCGCGATGCGGTCTTCCGGTTTGTTCTTATCCGGGTCGAAAAGCAACTCCACCGTAGGTAAAATTCGCAAGTCGTCGCCATTGCCCATCACCGAGACGTAGAGTTCGCGACCCTCAATGTAGTCCTCGACGATGGCAGCATCGTGAAGCTTCTCGTGCACAAACTGCACACGCTGCTTTAGTGCTTCTCGGTCATAGACTACTGAGGCTTTGGATATGCCCTGCGATGCGTCGAGTCGCATGGGTTTTACGATCGCTGGGAAGAAGAACTCGTCGTCCTTGCGCAATTCTTCGCCGATGCGGTAGGTGAGAAAGCGCGGAACTTCGATGTTGTGATGTGCCAGGACTTTCTTGGTCATGGCCTTGTTGCGGGTGACCATGAGGCACTGTGGGCTGGCTCCGGTGTAGGGCACGCCTTCGGCGTCTAGAAGGGCGGGAAGCAAGAAGTCGAGGCTATCGATGGTGCCAAAGCCCTCCGAGGCGTTCCAAACCATGTCAACGGGCTCTTCGCGCAGATGGTGCATGACGGCCATTGGGTCATCGTGTGCGCCAAGCAACTTCACCGTGTGGCCGCGTTCGCGAAGGGCAGCAGCGATTTGGTACTCCGGGTCGGGCTCGCCATCGAAGTCGGTAGCCATGACTTCGTCGTACACTTCGTCGTAATACGAGGGGTCGGCCGGAAAGGTCGAATCAAATACAATCGCGACGTTCATGAGGCTGCTGCGTACGAAATCCGCGGTGCCACTCTACCAAAGATGGGACGCGAATTGGCAGTGCGCCGATTGCCCACTGGCAGCACAGTTCGGCACTTGCTAAAGCCGAAGGCCGGACCGCGTCTCGGGCAAGCTTGCTCAGGCGCTGGCGATGATTGTGCAATCTGCGCAAGACCGAAGCCGCTATGATGGAGACGCAGCTTTGGCCGCAGCCAGGGCTTCTTCGCGAGTCTCGAATACATGATCGCTACCAACAAGGGCGATGACACCTGTTCGTTCCAGAAGGTCTCGACGGTCGTCGGTTACGCCCGAGAGATAGACGTCTCGATCAGTCTTGTGCGAGTGGATCACATCCTTGAGGGCCTGAATTCCGGTGGCATCAATGACCTCGGTGCGAGTGAGGCAAAGGACTAAGACCGATGTTGGTGCGTAGTCCGCTGTCGATTCAATGACGCCACGCGCAGTGTGAAAAAAGAGCGCACCTTCGATGCTGGCAACGGCGATGGCAGAGGTGGTTTCAGTCTCTTCCTCTGGGATGACTTCATCATCGGGGACGGCGTGGACCCGCAGTATGTAGGCGACTAAGGCGACTAGCAAGCCAAGTCCAATACCGACAGTGAGAGACACAAAGACGGTTGCGAGCAGCGTCACTGCCATCATGGCAAAGTCGGTCCAGTGATGATGGTGAAGCAGCGCGATGTAGGTTCGGTAATCCATCATTCGCACAGCGATGAGGATGAGTAGGCCGGCTAGCGCAGCAGTTGGGACACGACCGACAACCGGCGCCAAGAAGAGCATGATCAGAAGAAGTGCAACAGCGTTGAAGACGCCAGCAACGCGGGTTTGCGCACCAGACTGTGCGTTGAGTGTTGTGCGCGCAATGGCGCCGCAGGTTGGGATTCCACCAAAGAGGGGGCTCGCCATGTTTGCGAGACCGCAACCAATAAGCTCGGCTCTTGAGTTGTGTCGCTTGCCAGCAATCGCATCGGAGGCAGTCGCGGAAAGCAGACTCTCAAGTGCGCAGAGGGCGGCGAGTGTAAAGGAGGCTGTTAGGACACGGCCAATCTGCTCGATGGTGATCGGAGGGAGGGCAGGACTGGGAAGAGAGCGGGGAATTGCGCCGTACTTGCTCTCGAGTGTGGCGACTTCCAAACCAAAGGCCCATGCCACCAGTGCCGCTGTTGCGATACCCAAAAGTGGCGCGAAGGCTTTGGGGATGACGCGGCCGAGTCCGACGATGAAGGCTATGGTTAAAAACGTTACTCCAATGGCGGTGATGGTTGCTTGATCAATGGCCGAGACAATCGTTCCGATGTTCTCGTGAAAGTAGGGAGACTTTGCAAGTTTGGGTAGCCCGAGTGCTTCTTCAAGCTGACTTACAAAGATGATGACGCCGATGCCTCCTGTGAAACCCAGAATCACTGGGAAGGGGACAAAGCGCACGAGCCCACCGAGTCCAATCAAGCCGCCGATGATTAGAATGACGCCGCCCACAATGCTTAGCGTGAGCACATCGTCATAGCCCGTGATCTGATTGGCCGCGAGTACACCGGCAAGCACTCCAATGAGCGAGCCAGCCGGACCCGTGATGTTGAGCTCGGAGCCACCAAAGATGGCTGCGATTGAGCCAGCGACGATCGCTGAGATCAATCCGACATCGGGGCCGAGACCTGCCGCCGCTGCAAAGGCCATCGCCAGTGGTAGCGACACAAGGGAAACAGTCAGTCCCGCAACGATGTCGAGCCGAAGCATCGAACTGGAGTAGCTGCGGAATTCGCGAATACGATCTAGATAGAAGATAGCGGGCCTCGGAGGGTTAATAAAAGTCACCCTCTATACCCGGGCCCAGCACCGAAATCATTAGACCGTGCGAAAAGACACGAGATTGTCAGATTACTGAAGTCCGAGGTTCTCTTTCGTCACAACCCTCACCTAGATTCCCAAGCCAAACGACCAGCAGTCTCGAATGTGTACGAGATTGCGACTCACAGGCGACCGCGTTCGCAGGCCTCTTTACCTAGTGTGGGATCCAGAGGCATAGAACGCCCTGGCTCGGTTCTTCGCCCTTTGAACGCCTTCGGCTCATCGTTGCTCAGCTCCTTCCTTGCCCCAGC
>JANTGM010000178.1 GCA_024762925.1 Kofleriaceae bacterium
ATGGACATTGATTCGTGATCGCGAAGTCAGCTCGTTTTCTGGCGAGGCGGGAAGAGGGAGTTTGCTGGGGCAAGCGACCGATGAACAACGAAGAAGAGTGGCAGAGCCAGTCTATCCTGCGGGCGAGAAGACGAGCGTGTTCTATCTTCATGAATCGCGCACTAGGTACGTCTTGTAGTGACCGCCAAGGACTGCCACTGCGAGAAAACGCAAACACAAGCCAGGGTAGCGCAGAGGCAACAAAGGACTCAAACAGCTTTCCTCGCTGACCAGAAGCACCCCATCAGAATCCAGCATAACGAAGCTCTCATAGTTGAAGAGCATGAGTGCAACCTTGTCCTTCGGATCGTCTATGAAGCAGGGGTGCTGCTCAAGAGCTCCTTGCTCGTCGAGACCAGCCGTCGAAAAAATCGGAGTGCCATCATCAAGCAAGAGCTCCAATCGGTTGTGCCGCGACACGACTTGCTCAAGACCCGCGATGTGCTCAGTTGAGAGGGCACTTGGCAGCGTTGCGGCGAGAGTGCAAGGCTCATCATTGATGTGAAAGGCGAAGTGCAGCTCGGGGCGCTTGGGTGCGAGGCGAACCGATTCTACTCGCTTGGCGATCTCTGCGAGCCAGACCTTTTCTGTGGTCTCTTCTGCGAGATACTCAAAGTGGGCAGCGAACGCTTCGGCGAGATTTTCGTTGTCAATGAGGTTGGAACGCCAATCGGCAATCACTCGATTCTGTCGCGCCAACGACTCCTCCTTGCGAAGGCGCTCCTGCTTGGCCTCCGTGTCTTGGTGCTCAGCGGCGAGCGCGGTGAATTGCTTCCACTCCGAGTTGTCAACGAGACACTGAAGCAGGCGGCGAGCGATTTCTACCTTTGGCACCCCATGCTCTTGTGTCGGCTCGCTCTTTCCTCGCTGCAAGCTCCACAGCACATTGCCTTGCTGGTAGAAGAGCTGCCCTTCGCCGTCTTCTCCCAGAACCGTTGCTTGGTGCAGTGAGCTGTGGGAAATGAGGAGAGCGCAATCGAGCGCGTGTCTTGCGAGGGCCGCATTGTAAGAAGTCCACGTGTGTGCATGTCCCTCGGCGTGTGCATAGTCTCCCGCTTCGCTGAGCCAGAGCGTTCCTCGAGCACCAAAGTCCAGTTCGACCACACGGCCTATTGGTGCGGCATATGGCTCCTCACAAAGCTCGCACTTGCTTGGCAGCTCGGTGCTCTCAAAGGCGTCCGAACAGGCCGGGCACAGCCACCAGTTGTCGCCCAAATCCTCTGGCCTCTCCTGGTCGCAAACGCTTTCTTCATTTGGGGGGTTGGACCAGCACACTGCAGTTACGTCTTTGGCCACCCACTGTGTCGCGATCTCCAGTTCTCCTTTGGGCTCAAGCAGCGAGCGAAGGAGTTCCAGCGTCCCGTCTGTGCTCCCACTGCTCATGATCTGGGCGACCAGCTCTGCTATCGATGTTCCCAGCATACGACTCAAAGAGCGACTCTAGTACCGCGGGCAAATATGCAGTTCCCACTCACCACAGCAAAGCTCGACAACGCACTCAGGGGTGCCAACTGTTCGCGACACGCTTGGGCGACACGCTCTGTGACCTTGCGATCGCGCTCAAGAAGCTCACCCGAAATCGAGTCGGGCCCTTCATCCAACATCGCGCCCCCAGTACTCACTGGGCGCACGCGAAACTCGAGACCCGCGTGCTGGGAGTTGCCAAGACGAATCGTAAAGACAGCACCAAGAGCGTCTTTGTGGTTTGTCGCGCTTGCCAACATCTGCGCCATCGTTTCAGTAAATAGCGAGCCATGTGCCACCGTCCACTCATCGTTCATGAAAGGGTAGCATCAGATGCACTGTCTCTTTGCGATCGCATTGTTGACGCAAAAAAGGCCGCAACCTGTTTGCAGGTGCAGCCCCTTCATTCCCTAAGCTGCGAATCAGCTAGGGCAACATTGGATGTGCGCTGGGCCAGGACAGTGCCCTGTGACAGTTTCCACGCCACAAGAGTCCACGGTGATGTCTTGACAGTCGCCTTCGACACCACCAACACCATCGCAAGAGCCCCACGAATTGTCGATCGATGGAGTGGAGCAATCGACCTCGGCTTCAAGAGGTGCACAGGTGAGTTGGTCGCCGTTGTTCACAACATCACAAGCGTTAACTTCGACCAGGGCACGAGAGAAGTCTCCCTGACCTACGTGGTCTCCGCCATCAAGCCGCTTGAGTCGATCGGTAACATCCCAACACGCAGTCTTCGTAGCGGTACCAAGTGTGGTGCGCCCACTAACGCAAGACATTGCTTCAAGGAAATTGTTGAAGCCCTCAAAGTTTGTTTCGACACCAGGGTTACAAGCGCCAACATAGATCCAACCGGCGGGGTCGGTGATTTGCCCCATGGTTCCGTAAAAGTCGTGCATGTACTCGATGTTTTCCTCGCCGTAGGAGTCGCTCTGGCTTGGGAAGTCATTTCCGGGTTGTGGAAGATACCCACAACAGAACGCAGGACCGTTGCCCGAACCGTGACCCAAGAGAATGACACGATCAAAGAGTGCCTCTTGATCTTGCAGCAACTTCATTTGCTCAAGCGCATAGTCTGGTGTGTTGACAGACAAGAAGGTGACGTCAGCGCCCTTCTCATCTCGGTACCAATCGCGAAGCTTGATTCCGTTTGCATAGAAGCAATTGTCATCCGAGTTGAAGTCTGCTTGGTTGTTCGATTCCTGATCATTGATCGGCATGATCAAGACTTTGCGAGCTTTGACTTTGTGATCTTCTTTGTCACCGTCTCCAGTGCCGTCGTAGTCGGCGTCGGTGCACGCGCCAGCAAAGAGGGCGAGAGCAAGGGCAAGGGCAAACTTTGTAGAGGACATGCCGTAAGCTAACTGCAACAGCGGTGCCAACGCTAGTGTATGGAAACCAATAGCAAACTCGGTCACTAGCACAACGTCTTTGGTAAGACAGGGAACTCCAAGGTCAGGCTCCAAGACCCCTGGAGACAGACGTACCAGCAATATCGTGCAGTTTAAGGGCTCCGCGTTGCCCGAAATGCTGCTGCCTACTCTCGGAATCGCACGGATAGCGAGCTTGGGTCCAGGTAGCCAATGGCAGCGAACTGCTCGCTAATTGAGTAGTCCATTGCCGTAATTACATCCTGATAGACCACCTCGTCTTCTGCTGCGATTTCAATCTCATTGCGCCGCTTTGACTCCAAACCGCTGTCACCAGCAAGAAGCGGTTCCAACCGAGGCTCCCACCTAGAACCCAAACCGCAATTGTGATTTCGCCATGCCCTAAAGACACCTAAGAACGTCACAGTTGCAGACGTTCGTCTTGCGGCAGTTTTGCGGGCAGGTTAGTGGGACGCAACGACCACTGGGAGTCGCACACTCAAACCAACACTGACTTGCCGAACAAGCCCATGACTCGGCAAGCGCCGAAGCCCCATTTCCGTCCAAAGCCCGAGAGCCCCCACTCCGTAGATAGCGCCTCCGCGAGATGTGTGAGTAAGGCCTGTCCAAAGCTCCGCAGAGACTCGCGTGGCAAAACCGATGGCATTCTCGCCGCCCGATCGCAAGAGTTCGGCGCGGGTGCTAACCCAGGCCCGGGCGTGCGAGCGTTCTTTCGCAAGCCCAGCAAACTCAAGAAAGCCACCATGCATGTTGGTTAGCGAGCCTTCTGTACCAGGAGCTTGCCGAGCCTGTGTGTGTTTTGGACCGCTCTCACTTTGGTGGACGAAGGTACCGACGTAGCCAACTCCGACGTCGAACGAGGTGCGCTTAGGATAGATGGTCGCCCACTTGACACCAGCGGTGAGCACTCCTCCGGTGCGCACGGTTCCTTTGCCGATGGAGAGTACTGTCGAGCCAACATCGACCGCCACCGGAGGAAGAAAACCACCTCCTGCCAGGGCCTCCGTTTTGGACATGAGCAGCACGACCAGGCAACCGAAACATGTGATCTTTGCTCTACGAAGAATTCCCATGGACACGACGGGCACAAGAGCAAGACGCGAGCCATCGCAAGTTGCGAGAATGCCGCAGGAAATGCTGGGAAGAATGTCTTCTTCTCACCACACTATAACGAGAAGGAGACAGCGCCGTGCGTCGAGCGAGAAAGAAGCGCCCCCGGCTCACCCCTCAAACACGCAGATTTGAGTCCGCCTCTCCTGTGGTGACGCTCATGTTCTCGGACAAGCTCTCGCTACGTAGCCAGGCCAAGTGTTTGCAATCGGAGCTTCCCCCAATAGTGCACAGCTGCGTATCCTCCTGCTAGCATCTGATGTGCCCAAAGGCAGACAGGAGATTTACGGGTTTGGCCGCCACGCCGCAATGGCAGAAGAACTCTTCACGGAGCGCCTAGAGGGAACTCTTGGGGACAACATGGATGTGAGCCTATCCCGTGGACTGGGCCGATCCTATGGCGACTCCTCGCTGCCCACGAAAGCGAACCCAAAGGTCCTAAACACGACCTTTGCCGATCGCATTCTCGACTTCGACCCAAAGACCGGACTGCTGCGAGCAGAGTCGGGACTATCGCTTGCTCGTATTAACCAGCGATTTCTGCGCGATGGCTTCTTTCCGCCAGTTACGCCTGGCACGCAATACGTAACGCTCGGCGGAATGGTGGCGGCCGACGTGCATGGCAAGGGACATCACGTAGCGGGCACATTTGGCGATCATGTGACGCGGCTGCGAATGCGCGTACCAAGTGGAGAGGTGCTCTGGTGCTCGCCCACCGACAACTCAGAGTTATTCTGGGCAACGGTTGGCGGCATGGGCCTCACAGGTCATATCCTGGAGGTCGAGTTTCGCATGCGGACAATCCCAACGCCGTGGATCATGATGGAGACCGAGCGCATCAGCAACATCGACGCCTTTCAGGTAGCCCTGGGCGAGGCCGCCCAGAAGCGTCCCTATACCATGGGCTGGATTGACTGCGCATCGAGTGGCAGCAAGATGGGTCGGGGCGTCCTTATGTCGGGGCGCTGGGCAGAACCAGACGAAGCAAGAGCAGCAAAACCAGGCAGACTACCAAGGCCAACCTTCCCATTTGAGCTTCCCAGTTGGGCTGTCAATCGGCTCACGGTAAGCGCCTTCAATGAGCTGTATTTTCGAAAGCACCCGCGAGGCGTGCATCGTAGCATCGTGCATCCAGAAAAGTTCTTTTACCCTCTTGATGCAATTCGCGAATGGAACCGCCTCTATGGCAAGCGGGGCTTCACCCAGTATCAGTGCGTACTGCCCCGAAGTGCGGGCCCAGGCTCAGCCCGCCGCTTTCTCGAGACGCTCACCTCCTTGCCCAATGGAGCATCGTTTCTCTGCGTTATTAAGGACTGCGGAGCTCAAGGAAAAGGTCTGCTCTCATTCCCCATGGAGGGCATCAGTATCGCGTGTGACATTCCCATTCGCTCCAACACGCAAGAACTCGTAGACACTCTCAACCAGCAGGTCATCTCCGAGGGTGGTCGAATCTACTTGGCAAAAGACTCGTTCACACGAAGCGAAGATTTCCGCGCCATGGAACCTCGCCTCAAAGAATTCGAGCGCGTGCGCAAGCAATGGGATCCCGACGGCAAGCTATCATCCGCGCAATCCGAGAGACTCTTCTCTGCCTAGCAGCTAGCTCGCCACGTCCTTGTGCGCTTGGCCTAGAACTTCACGCGCCGCATCACCGAACGAGGCAAGCGTCGGATGACGGCCATGACGGCCTTCCAGGGAGCAGGCGCATAGACCACGGGGGTGCCTTTGTCGATTGCTTTGAGCACGGTTTCCGCAACGTCGTCAGGATCGCCTGCAAAGGGGGGCGGCTTGAGACCTTGCGTCATAGAAGTTCTTACAAACCCCGGTTTGACCGTGACGACGCGGAGGCCTTCTTGGCGATACTTGTGGTCGAGTCCCTCCAAGTAAGCAGAGAGACCAGCCTTCGTGGCGCCGTAGATGATAACGGGCTTGCGTCCCCGCTCTCCTGCAACTGACGAGAAGACACAGAGGGTGCCTCCACCTTGCTCAAGTAGTGCGTGGCGAGCAGCTTCGCAAAACACCATTGTATTGGTGAAGTTCACGGTCGCGACTTGTGCAGCCAACGCAGAGTCTTCTTCGAGTTCTTCTTGCGATGCGAACTGCCCCGCCGTCACAACAACAGTGTCGAAGCCTCCCATCGCCTTCTCTGCAGCACTCAATGCATTGGCAAACCCTGCTGGCTGCATAAGATCACAGTGTGCCCATTGCACCTCGCCACTGGCCCCATACACGGCAAGATCGCTGGCGCTCTTGGACAGTTCATCTTCCGACCTTCCAAGCAGGAAGAGCGACTCCCCTCGGCTTGCCATCTTGCGCGCCAAAGCTCGCCCCATGCCCTTTGTAGCTCCCAGGAAGACGACTCTCATGGAAGCACTCTATCCAACGCCGGCTCGCGGTGCCAGGCCTCTGCGCCGATAGGAGTAGACAGCATCTCCTGCAAAAAGCGCAAGGGCCAGCCTCTCGTGGGCTCCATGGCGTTTGGTATACCCGGCCGAAACGAAAAAGGACCCTGAGGGGAATAGCCGTCCCCCCAGGATCGGGTGATTCGCTACGTAGCGAATCTATGCCGGTTTCGCATCACTAACGGCAGTTTCGAATGCGGAGATCTAAGAATTCGTGTCTTTCCGTTAGACCAGGAGAGCAAATGTATTGGCGCTCCCCACGGGATTTGAACCCGTATTTCGAATCGGTTGCATTGCGAGAGAAGAGATAGCGATGCACGGCGGTTTCAACTTGGGAGTAAGATTTAGTCTTAGGACAGATTTTGAACCAGCGTTTGTGCTTGCGTCTACCAGTTCCGCCACCAGAGCTCATGAAGTGCTCAGGGAAGGATTCGAACCTTCACGTTCTCTAACCTGTGGTCTTTAGTTTCAGGCTAAGATCTTAGATTGTCTCCCGTTGGAGAATTCTTGTTGTCACTCTTTGAAGAGAAAGTCTAATACATCCTTTCCAACATGCTTGCGTTCAACGTCGGCGCTGTTGGCCTGCTCTCGGGCAAACTTCACAGCGTTGCTGAGCTTGTCGATGCGAGCGAGGATTGCCTTCTTCTGCGGCTTTGGAATTGCGCCTGAGGTTTTCACAGTCGTCCAGTGGCCCACTACGACATCTTCCGTGATGAGTTGGGTTTGCGCCGGGTGATGCTCAGTGGCGTCATACAGCACGATTGGGCGCTGCACTTTCTTCGTGCGCTGCGTTTGCATCGCCTCAGTCTTGTAGAGGTCGGTACTCACATCGAGCGACCAGTCCGAGCTAGAGTCGAGTTCAGCCATCTTCTGAAAGAACGTCTGCAAATCGCTGAGCTGCTTTTCGAGGAAAAGTAAGTACGGCGCGGGAGCGTCTTTTAAAAGTACAGCGCCATCCACGACAACATCCGCCTTGGTAAGGCAGTTTGCGAAGTCCTTGGTTGCTGTGATGTCGAAGAGCTCGGCGAGTGATGCTGCGATCTGCTTTGTCACATCCTTGTGATCAAACTGCACCTTCTGGCTTTCGGGTGGATAGTTCTCGCCATCTTCTTCTTTGCGCTGATAGTTTTTCTCAAATCCATTCATAAGAACGGGTTTCTGAGTAGCCTTGTGCAATTCGCTCACTTGAGCGTAGACACGGGTTTTCACGCCCTTTTCGATAGCGAGAATTTGGTTGAGTTTTGGCATTTGGATTCCTACCTGTGCGTCAGCCGCCAAATCTCTGTTGGCCAGCAGGCCAATGGTGTCGGCATTTGAAGCGTATGTCGGTGCCTAGGTAAAGACCATCGGCAGTCTTGGGATGAACGACGTATGTCGAGGGAGCCTAGGTAAAGACCATCGGCAGTGATTTTTTTTCGAGAACCCTTGGGGCAAGAACGGATTGATGCACCGTGGTTTCTCTCGTAAACAGAACTACAGCAAAGGTGGGGCGACCGTCAAGCAATTTCTATCTTTCTAGCATCCGGGCAAAGGCTGAGCGTGGGGCCACATTACCAACAGTGACCCCATCGATTCGATGGTCTGCCTGCACAGGCTCGTCTGCAGATCTTGCAATCCACAATGATTGAGAGGCACTCTCGACGAGAGTCACGCGCATGATTGATGACAAGCCGAACGTCCCGCAGTTCTACGACAACAACACTCGTCGTTTTTTGCGGTTGGGGCAGAACCAACAGACTCGCAACATCCATCAGCCACTTTGGGCGGATGACGCCAAAACGCTCAAAGAAGCGGTTTCCTGGTCAAACAAGCTAGTGCTCAATGAGTGTCGTCATGTGGAGGCAAGCTCGCCCGAAGGCCCTCTTCAGGTGCTGGACTTGGGGTGCGGTGTTGGCAGTAGCCTGTTCTACCTGGGAGAAGCTCTAAGAGACCGAGCGTCGCTCACCGGCATCAGCAACAGCCCGGTTCAGGTCGAGCTTGCACAAGAGTTTCAGAAATCCGAAGTAGGGGGAGAGCATTGCCGGTTTCTGCTAGGAGATTTTCTTAACCTCCCAACACTACCGCCAATCAAATTGGCCTATGCCATTGAAGCCTTTCTTCACGCACAAGATGCTGCGAGGTTCTTCGACGAGGTTGCCAAGACTCTCGCAGCCGGTGGCCGGCTGGTCTTAATTGACGATTTTCTCACAGAGCGAGGAGAGTCATCAGATCTTCCAAGACAACAGCTGGAGTGGCTCGCAGACTTTCGCTCTGGTTGGTTGGCTGGGAGTCTAATCGGCGAACACAAGGCGAGAGAGTTGGCCGCAAACTCGGGTCTGCGATTTGTTGCCAGTGAGAACCTCACACCTCTCATGCGACTCGAGCGCCCTCGCGATCGCATCATTGGCCTCTTGCGAACGGTTGCCGCCCCGCAAATGCGCCGCTCAACGTATTTTCGCGCGCTCAATGGCGGATATGCCAAACAGCAGTGCCTCAAGCACGGCCTTGTTGAGTATCGCAGGATCGTATTCGAAGCCTGACTGCTACGGCGCGCGCCTCGCAGTCTGCACGAAGTCGAGATTGGGAAAGTTCTCATCGAGGTACGATGTACCGACGTTGGTTATTTGCGTCTGATTTGGCACCTCTCCGTACTCGCTGTTGATAGCGTCAACAGAGTCCATGCCACCGCTGCGAACAACTCCGAACGGTGAGAAGTTCATAGGATCGAGAAATGAGTTATCCACGTAGTTTATGAACAGCTGCGTGGTCCGAGAGTTTGGATCAGCGGTCTGCGCAAAACTCACATAACCTCGGACATTGGATTCGACAACGGGGTCGTCTTGGATTGGCGAGTCTTTCCACATGGCATGAGTGGCGGGGTCTCCGTTGATTCCAAACTGCACCATGAATCCAGGAACGACGCGGAAGAATCGACATCCGTCGTAAAATCCCGAATCGACGAGTTCTGCAAAGCGGTCGGCTCCGTTTGGCGACCAGTCTCGGGTTACGTCTACCGTGAACTCGCCGGCTGTTGTCTGAAAGACGACGCTGAAATCGTCACCCCCCACAGAAGCATCGGCCGAGCGTTCTCCGGCATCAACGTCTGCCGATCCGCCACCGCCACTACAGGCAGCGAGCATAAATCCAACAAGGGCGGCAAGAGGTCCAAGACGCATGCTGAA
This sequence comes from Kofleriaceae bacterium, assembly GCA_024762925.1. Lineage (GTDB taxonomy): Bacteria > Myxococcota_A > Polyangia > Haliangiales > Haliangiaceae > NORP324. Next base: position 9,571 of record JANTGM010000178.1, read on the forward strand.
GAGTACGGCGCCCTAGACCAAACGTCATTCGTCTTTGCGTCTTATTGCAAGACTTCTGTGCGGCGTCGGTACAAAGACAGCAGCACAAGAAGGCTCGAGAACGGGAGCACCGCGGATCCCCCTGAGAGTGGATCGTTTTTAGGTCCACCCTTAACTGGAGAGTTCTAGCCCGATTTCATCATGCGGCGACTGGTAGCGTCAACGCGTATTGCCTAG
>JANTGM010000179.1 GCA_024762925.1 Kofleriaceae bacterium
AGATCCTTGCTTGCCCCAGCAAGGTCGTCCTTCGCGCCTTGTCAAAGAACGAGCTCCCGTCGCCAGCACATTTCTATTCCTCTGAGCCGCACACTAGCGCCGCTGCGAGAAGCACAGGCGTGTGGGATAGCCATCGCATGGTCATTAAGCTTGGAATCGAAGAGAGTATTCTCTGGGACCAGTTCACGTATAGCGGCGCACCTGAGGAGTTCGCCTGGATGCTTCCGGTTCCATCTCCGGAGACTGTTGTCGAGATTGCAGATGGACAGTTTGTTGATGTCGTAGACCAAGAAACGAGCCCCATCGTTCTCTCCCCACAATGCGATTCCGCCAGCGGAGGCTGTGGAACGGGCTGCGACGGCCCTAGCACGTTTCCAAACTTGGCAGATGAAGTCACCGCTTGGATCACGGAATATGCGCAGCCAATTGAGGGAAGCGAACTTGCGACCGTGCTTGCCAAGGAGGCGCCTATCGATTTTGCGATGGTCACAACGGGAATCCACTGTCCCGTCCTCACACATCTGCGCACCAAGCTTGGAGTTGAAGCGCTTGCAGAAGATTTGGTTCTCGGGCCGGCGCAGGACCAGAGTGTGGTTTCTCGGGAGATTACGGCAGCGCAGTTCACTGAGGAGTGCTCGGCTCCCCAGCCAGCTGGCTTCTTGCCGCAAGCCAGGGCTGGGCTCTTGCAAGCTCTCTTCTGGTTGCTCGTAGCCGTGGGTTTCCTTTGGATTCGCACACGCCGAAGTGTCGCTGCGAAAACTACCTAGGAAGCAGCCTCTTCGAGCATCTCAGCAACTCCGGACAGAAGCTTGCGTTTGCCCAGTTTGCGTCCCCAACGGCGCAGGTCGGGAGTTGTGAAGTGCACAAAGGTTTCGCGGAGCTTGGCGAGGATCTGTGCTTCTCCACAGAATAATTCTGAATATCCTCTGAGAAGTCGCAAGAGATGGGAGGCCATCTCACGCTTGCGGACGCTTGACTCTGGCTGGGCATCGGCCGTGCCTCGTATTCGATCGAAGAGTCTAGGATCGGCGATCGCACCACGCCCGAGCATGAGGCCCGACGCACCCGTCTGTGATAGCACCTTGCTAGCCTGTGCTGCATTGCGAATATCCCCATTGGCGATCACAGGCAGTGAGGTGCGTTCCACAATCTCTTGGGTAATCGCGTGGTTTGCCGAACCTTTGTACTTCTGGCTGACGGTGCGTGAGTGAACTGCCAAGAAGTCGATACCGGCACTCTCAAATGCTGGCAAGATTTCAAAGAGCTCACGCTCATCGTCCAAGCCCGTTCGCGTCTTCACCGACAAAGAGCCGGGCACGATGGTCCGCAATTCTCTCAACATCGGCTCCACGGTTTTTGGGCTTCGAAACATGCCACCTCCCGAGAGCACCGAAGTCATGCGTCCCCACGGGCAACCCATGTTGACATTGATATGCTCAACGCCGCGTTCAACGAGTTCGCGTGTCGCCGCAACGACCCCTTCGTCTGCGGATCCGATGACCTGCACAATGAGTGGAATGCCAGGAGACGTCGCAAGAGCTTCAGTAAAGTCGCTCTGTGCGACCATGACTTTGGCTTTGGGACGCACCCGTACAAACTCAGTGAAGAGCACATCGGGCTTCACAGTCTCGGCGTAGACGCTGCGCAACGCGCGGTTGGTCAAGCCTTGCATTGGAGCAAGCATGAGCGGAGTGAGACCTGACTTCCACGGTAGCGGCATTCGCACAGCCTGCTTATGTTAGCTGCGCTCCAAAGGCAAGCGGTGGCTACTGCGCGGTGGCTTCGAGGTTGAAGTAGTGCAGCGCAAATCGATCAATGAGGAGTCCCCATCAGCGCCAACAACGACTTGATTCGGTGGACATTGGACAGGCACTTTGAACCCGCTTTGAGTTTGTAGCATCGTAAGATCGCTGCTTGGAATTGAGCCGGCCACTACATCCAATCTGTCCGGAAGAGATCAGTCTGTCCTTGTCGTGCTTCTACTCGGAAGGCGCTTTGCGACGATGGCGATTGCGCTCCAGGAGCCGCCGACGAGAGCGGCTGAGCATGATGTTGTCGAAGGCTTGCATTGCGAGCATGACGACGAGGCCAATGGCAGCGATCGCTAGCAAGCGTATGCGGCTCACCAAGCTCGCCGAAAGCCCTGCCATCGCTCCCATCCCCATTAGCTCGTAAAGGCCCGCATGACCGCCCTCCTTAGCTCCAATCCCGAGGGGCACGATGGATGCGAGACTGTCGATAACTGTGCCCATGGCAGCGACAATCACAACAAAGACCAGCCCCGGATTGAGATCGAGAGCGTGCAACACGAGCCATAGATCGAACCAGCCGACGATGCGCGCAGCGGCAACGTAGAAGAAGCCGATATGGTAGCTGGCCTCCCGGTTCGGCCCAAACATCACAAGCTGTGTATCAAACGCTCGTAGCTTCTCGCGAATACGGTCTCGCCGCTCGGTGGAGACAATGTTCAGCTTGTTGGCAAATCTCGCAAGAGTTAAGACAAAACCGTGACGCAGTAGATACTGCACAATCACAATCACTGTCAGCAATACAGTGAATGTGATAGTCAGAATCCAGTTTAGGCGACTAGGGAATTCTCCGAAGACCAACGAGAGAAAAATTGCCAGCAACATGAGGCACGCGTTTGTGAGGATGACGCTCACATTGAAGGTAATGATCGACGAGACCGCCCGGTAGCGTGGTGCATGCCCCATGAGCATGGTTACCTTTAACACTTCGCCCACAGTGCCTGTCGGTGTTACAGAGTTGATGGCCTGCCCTGAGAGCTGGGCAACAAAGACTCGCCAGTAGCTAATCATGCGCTGCTCGGGGCGCATGAATTCGCGAATCGCAGCGGTGTTGAGCATGAGCGTTGAGATGCTTAGCAGCATGAGCGGAACTGCCCACCAGCCGACCGAGCTGAGCATGGCAGCCACAGAGCGCAGACCTAGCCTTTGCGTTACCCATATGAGTGCACCCACGCCAACTGCGAAGAACACCAAGTTAATGATGCGGACGAAGCGATTTGGAGCTTGGCTCACTGCGATGATCTTATCGCAGCTTGGGCGCATGTACGGGCCAATTGCGTAGGGGGCGAGCTACTGCGATGAGTCGAGCCTTACGAGCTGCTTTGGCGCCTGTGCTCGATAGCTCTCATCGATCCACTGTTTGAGAACCTCGATCGGTGGAGGCTCATCAAGTGCAAACGATGCCGATACCCATCCACTGCGGGTGCCCTAGCAACTTGTGTGCAGGCTTATCTTGCATAGTTGTTAAGCGCGATGGTGCTCATATTGCGCAACAGTTAGTTGATGTCAATCTCACCTAGTTGTCTTCGGTTTCGACGGCTCCGACAATGAGACATGCACACTCGAAGCCTTGCCATTTTCCTTTTGCTGCTTGTGGTTTCCTTCGGGGGACAAACACGCGCATTCGCGCAATCGAACACGTTCGAGGCCGGCTCAGTTGTTATTCAAACCACTCCACAAAAGCATCGAAGCTTCAGTGAGAATCTAGCAGTGCTGCCAGGCTATTGGGACTTGGGCACCTCGGTGCGGTTCTCCTCTCCCTCAACAAGCTCCTCCTCACTTGCCTTGCCCAGCATTGTTCGCATTGGTGTGCATGGACGGCTCTCACTAACCAAGGATATTGAATTGTCGGCGGGGTTCGCGCTGCCACCAAAGCGTCAAGAGGTCTCCGATGACCCGCAGCTCTTTGATGGTGTGTTCATGGGGCGATATGCAATCTCGAAAATGCAGTCGCTCTACGCCGTTGGCATGACGAAGAGACTCATGCAACTCGCAGGACCAACGGATGACGGCTTGTGGGCTGACATGGCACTGGGGTGGAACGGGCAATCGTTCATGGATCGAGACAGACACATCGCATTCTCGTGGCATCTTGGTGCCAACGGAGGGCGCGCATTCTACGCGGCGGAATCGCCATGGCTTGCGGAAGCCGTTGCGGGCCTCGGTCTCGGGGGCGACGTTGGCGACCACCTCTTTCGCTTCACAACCGGTGCAGACTTTCACTTCCCCGTCCTAAGTGGTGGTGGTGCCTACTGGATGCCCGACGCTCCAACGATCAATCCACAGACACGTGCTGACTTGTATGCACGCATGGAAGTAAACCTGGCGACGGGTTGGAAGATCAGCGGGAGCTTCATCTTGGGGGATCGCGGACAGGTCGAGAACCCTGAAACGATTCTCCCTATTCTCGAGGGCGGCTACGACCAAACCACGTTCGTCATAGGATTCTCCTATCGAGGAGTTCGCAAGAGCGCCGAGAAGCGCATTCACTATGAGAGATAGGCGGTGTGCTGCGTTCTCAAAACGCGATAGAACACGTTGTAACCGATGGACAACCCGTTCCTTGATCTGCACAAGACTCGCCCCATCGTGGTTGGGCACCGAGGGGTTCCCGCGATTCACCAAGAGAACACCCTAGCTGGGTTTCGCCGCGCGGTGTCACTGGGCATTCCCGCTGTTGAACTCGACGTGCGACTCTCTCGTGACGGCCATGCGGTTGTGTGTCATGACGAAGACCTCAGCCGCCTTACAGGAGAGCAGGGCAGGGTCTCGAGGATGACTTGGGATCAGATATCTCGTAGGAGAATCCGAAGGCGATTGCCAATGGGGATAGACCACGAGGGAACTGAAGTTATCATCAACTACGACCAAGAAGAGCGAATCCCGCTACTATCCGAAGTGTTCTTAGAGTTTGGTAGCAAGCTTCTGTTTAATGTTGAACTCAAGCTCGACACGCCTTCGTGGAGCACAAGAGTCGCAACCGCTGCTGCGATCGAGATAGAAAAACACCAACTAGAATCGCAGTGTGTCGTCACGTCATTCGATCTGCGGAAGCTCGCAGCCACTCGGAAGCGGAACCCAGAGCAACCCATCGGGTTTTGCTTTGATGATGGCATGCTTAGCGTGTTTGGGCCGCTGCAGGGGATTCTTGGCCAGCAGAAGGCGAACATGCTGCTACGCCGGATTCTTCGATCGCATTGGTCGCGGTTCTTCGTAGGTACCGATGTCGTGGGTGTTGAGCACACACTTGTTACTGCGAAAGGGGTTGCTGCCATGCATGAGCGCGGGCTAGCCGTAGGCTCCTACACAGTATTTCCTGTGGGCTCCACAACCGGGAAACCCATCTCAGCAGAGGCGTCCAACCCAGCGGAGGTGGAGCGGTTGGTCATGCTCAATGTGGACTGGATCGAGACTGACGACCCAGAGCATCTGCAGAGTCTTCTCTGAGTCGAGCTAAGAGATTCTCCTGTTTTGGCCAGTAGCAAAGATGCAGACGAAAACTTGACTTGAACGCTGAACGCGTGTTCAGGTCGCTGTATGACGAACGATTCCAGTCCAGAACGCCTGCCATCCATCGATTCTCCCATTGCCGATCTTGTTGGATTGTTTCGCAGCGCCTTAGCAGAAGTTAGCTTTCCTGAAATCGATGCCAGCATCTTGGGAGCGGCGACCGAGCGTGTTGCTGCCCAAGCTTCCGAGGTCGAACGCTTGCTGCAAGCGTTGGGAGAGGCCCGAGAAGGACTGCAAGCTGAGCAACAGAGCCTACGAGACTTGGCCCGCAAGGCGCACGCCTATGCGCAGGTCTACGCCACGGATGATAGTGAGCTACAGCGCCAACTCAGTGCGATCGTCTTTGATCGGCCAAGGCAACGAGCGTCTAAGAAGACGCGCACTCGTCGCTCCAAGGGGAAGACGCCACAGCTCACGCTTGACAGCGAAACGCCACCACAAGCCCTTAGTGCAGGTTGAGCGTCGCCATGAACCTCTCAGGAGGGGCAAACGCTGGTGGATAGCTGAGGCTGGCGGCTCCCGCGCTGCTAGCAGATGCGTGGAAGCTGCTCTCCACTGAGCAAATCGAGTACACGTTCGCCGCCAACACGACTCCTAATTGTTGCGACGCTTTTCGGTGTTCTGCGAACTTCACCGATGCATGAGGCTTCGGGGCAACCGTGGTCGCGCAAGATCGCTAGCGCGTTAGAACAATCCCTAGGGTCGATGAAGGCAACGAAGCGGCCTTCGCTGGCGACATAGAGCGGGAGAGACTAGCCCACCACGCGTTGGGTCGCGCAGGCAGTGCACGCGGACTCCTGCGTCGAGCAGCGCCAGAACCTGAGGACTAACCGGGCACGCATCGCTCGTCAAGGGCTCTTCTAGGCCGATGCCTTCGCGCTTAGCCATGACGGCAATGCCGTGATTGCCGATGGGGCCGCTAGCCACGATTGCGTCCCCCACGTTGATGCGATTTGGAGTCAGTGCATCATCGCAGACGAGCTCTCCAACTCCGCTGGTTGTAATATAGACGCCGTCTCCCTTGCCTCGCTCGACGACCTTGGTATCTCCTGTGACGATTGCAACACCCGCTTCACGAGCGGCCTGAGCCATCGACTCTACAATTCGCTCGAGGTCAGACAGCAGCAACCCCTCTTCTAAGATAAATGCGCAACTGAGATATCGAGGTCGCGCACCACACATAGCAAGATCGTTGACCGTTCCACACACTGCAAGACGACCGATATCACCGCCGGGAAAGAAGAGAGGCCGAACGGTGAAGGCATCGGTGGTGAAGGCCGTCTGCCCCTTGAGTGTAAAAACTGCTCCATCGTGTTCAGAAACGGGCCCAAAGGCGCGGGCGAAGAGCTCTTCGATGAGACGTCGCATGACGCGGCCTCCACCGCCATGAGCAAGCACAACTCGCTCGTAGTTCGAGAAGGGGACTGGGCAGCCAAGCTCCGGCTCTTTGCTCATGATGATCTCCCGGACGGTCGAAAGCGAAAATACGCAGCACATGCACCTTCAGTCGAGACCATTGGCGCGCCAAGCGGGCGATCAGGAGTGCAGGTTTTGCCAAATTCTGGGCATGCGGGTGGCTTGAGCCTTCCCTGGAGTCGGTAGCCGTCGCCTTGGATCTGTGAGAGAAGCTCTGAGAAGCTCTCGCGCTCAATCCATTGAGGGGCCGTGTTGCTCATTGACCGAAGGAATCCAGCCGTTGAAGCCAAGTGTCGTGAAGTCGCTGTGCAACCGCTTCAAACGTCTGATGCATCACGTGATAGCCGAGCTCGTGGTCGTTTTTACACAACTGGAGGAGCGCATCTCCACACACGACCACGAGTGTTGTGTCTTTGAGTGCGCGAGCATTCGCGAGCCATTTCGATTGCGAGAGCAGCGCGGACCAGCCGACGATACTGCCTTGCGAGACCGTGCTCACCGGCAGGTGCTCTTGCCCTGGTACCATCAGTTCGATCGAAACGCGGCCCTTGACGACGCCACGAAGAACGTCCGCTGGAGTTTGCTCCTTCTAGACGACCGATCCAGCCGCCTGGCATTCGAGCCACGAGATCGCCGCGATTCGTTCGAGGCGCTCATCATCCAATTCAGAGAATATCCGAATTTTTCGGAGGCTTTCTTTGGTCGGCGTCGCTACCAGAGCCTTGGTTTCGTCTGCACTCATGACCTGCTTCTGCCTGGCACTTGTAGTACCACAAGTAAGGGCGGCAAGATGGCAGAGGAGAAGGTGTTGCGCTCGAAACTCGGGGAAATTCACTCTTAGATCGCGATTCGCTTTGCACAAAGCGCATGGGTGGGTAGTGATGCCGTTTCTCGTGCAAAGAATTCGTGTTTTCGCATCTTGCATGAGGAGCCAATGCCCATAGGAACCTCAATGATCACAAGTAGAAGAAGAGATGCGAAGTGCTCTTGCTCTTGAGACGGGATGGACAGGTCGCTACATCCATAAGTGCCCGAATGCCGGTTTGTTCACCTCAACTCTAGGGCGGGCTATATTGCTGGTTGGTGTCTGAACCGTCCGATAATTCTGCGCTTGTCGAGCTGCTCGCTGGGATCGCAGATCGTCGAATTCGACGGAAGGTAAGGAAACTCGTAGAGTTTGGCAGTGCAGCGGTCCGGTCGTTGAGTGAGCAAGACTCTGCCCTCTATTCGCGCGTGAACGGAGAAGACTCTCTTCAGATGATTTCTGATGCAGTATTGAGTCACGTGCGACGGCTGCTGGCATATCTTGCGAGCGTTGTTCCCGCTGGAGATGGAGTCGTTACACAGGAAATCGGCGTCGAGTTTGCGACTGGCGACTCAATGGATCTGAGCGCAGCGGTCGCTGCTGCGCTTGAGCAGAACGCCAGTGCGAACGCCTCCAAGAGCAACCCACAGGGCCATATGAAGTCAGACGAGGAACGTTGGGATGCACTCGTGGGTGAATTGGATACGATGCAATACGGGCTTGGCTCGGAGCTCAAGAAGCTAGATCGAAGGTTCTCGCGAGCGCTTGAACACGATCGCAAGGGGCAGGCTCTACACGATCTGGATGATGCGACGAATTCGCTGATGGATGGAGTTTTCGCCATGATGACCTCGGTATACGAGATATTCTTAGGACATGCCGACCCGGATCGGATGATACCTGGATATCGAGACTCTCTTGGAACCGCCTTAGCCGTGCGCAAGAGCACCACGGAATTGCGTCGCGAGGTGCAAGAGCTAAATCAGTCGATACAGAGTTCTCAAAGCAAGCCGATGGTGGTCGAGATGAGCTACAACCTTATGCGAGAGTCACTTGTCGGATTTATCAACGACGATGTGTATTCGCTGTTGCGTCCTGCTGACCAACAAGAGTTCGTGGAGTTTGCTGAGCGCATGCTTCAAGGCGATGCCACACAAAACCGCCTCGACTGCGAAGGTCTCGACAAGTATCTCGACTCACTAGCCGTTGTCTCGCAACGAGATGTGCTTCTCAAACACGATCTTGATTTGCGCCAAAAGATCTTTGCCGAACTCGAAGACGCGATTTCGCTGGCCGGTTCTAAGCCCCAGCGCGTGCCCGCCATCATTAACCAGTGTTTCGCGAATGCTGAGCGGCTCTTCGGGCTCATAGAGGAGCTTGATACCCTGGTCTACAAGTGGTCCACGCTTGGCGAGAAGCGAAATACGATTGGCGAGGCTCTCGGCATGGGGCGCGCTTTAAAGCGCTTGATCGAGCTTCCCAAGACGCCACCACCGCCTGTTGATGGAGACTTTTTCTAGGGCCAAGACTCGAGTGGGTGTTGGCCTTGTGTCCCACATTTCATGTGAGATGAGCCGCAGAATGATGAGGAATTTGCCATGCTGCACAAGCTGATGAATGCGCTAAGCTAGGGGACGGATGACGCTCCCAAGCCAAGCCTTTCTCGTCATTGGTCTGCTCCTCACATCGGCCGAGGCCTTGGCCGATAACGAGACGCAAGTCAGCACTGCACAGAACTTTCGCCCTATCGCGATCGGTGATGCTCCACGAACACGTCCGGCTCCTCGACAACTCGGCAAACCTGGGCATCACAACATTCGATCCGCGTATGGCAAGCGACCGGTTGACGTTCTATCGCTATCGATGGGGGGAGCACTGGCGTGCTTCTTCGCACTTGCCATGATTCGTCGCCGGAGATCCGCAAGCATGCGACCTGCAAACCTGCCACAGGCTCGGGTGTTGAACTCAGGCGAGTTTCAGGACCCAAAGCCCAGCAACGAGAAATAACGGCACACTTCGCCCAATCGGCTCGATCGCGACGGGAGTTCGTTCACAGGCAAGGCGTGAGCTTGCTGGGGCAAGTGAGGCGCTGAGCAACGCAGAGCCGAACGCGTCCAGAGCGTGAAGAACCGAGCGAGCGCAAGATTTTTTGAATCCGACACTAGTGTGCGGCTCAGAGGAATAGAAATGTGCTGGCGACGGGAGCTCGTTCTTTGACAAGGCGCGAAGGACGACCTTGCTGGGGC
>JANTGM010000180.1 GCA_024762925.1 Kofleriaceae bacterium
GAACACCAGACCACAGCGCCGAAGGCGCGAAACACCACGCTTGCTCGCAAGCGTTAGCTAGTTTTTGTCCCTAGCGGGACGGAAACTAGCTAGTGGGGCAAACGACCGAGGAACAACGAAGAAGACTGGCTGAGCCAGTCTCTCCAGCGGGCGAGAAGACCAGTGAGCGCGTTCTATATTCATGAATCGCGCACTAGTCACACGACTCACTGGTGTTCTTCGAGAGGAAGACAACGTCCGCCGAGATAAACTCGACGTCGCAGTTCCAGTTGGCACCAAGCCACAGAAACGTCTCTGCGGAGAAGAACGCAATGTGCGTCTTGTCGTTCTTGTAGTGCCACGATGAAAACGCCTGTGCGTCCCGGGCGAGTTTGGTCATGATCGCGAGCACGCCTCCTGGTCGCAGCATCGCAAACAATCGATCGAGTTCAAACCGGGGATTCCGCAGATGCTCCACAACTTCCGTTGCGGTAATGAAGTCGTACTTCTTCTCAAAAATGGAAGAATCCTTGGCGTAGTAGAGGTCGTAGATGTCTACCGAGTAGCCAGCCTCGCGCATCATGAGCGAGAGCGTGGGCCCTGGCCCCGAGCCGAAGTCGAGGCCACAAGCACCTAAAGTAAGCTGAGCGAGCAACGGCGTTGCGAGTCGCCCTAAGAATCTCCTATACCTGACATCGCTCGGATCATTCTCATGCAAGTCGTACTCGGCTCGCTCCACTTCGGAGGGCACATGATAGCGGCCTGGGACCCATATGAGCGCGCAGGTCTGACACTGGAGATACGAACGCCTCTTGTCACTCCAGAACGTTTCGGAGGCCCCCTCACTGCAGAGAGGACAGCGCAAACCGTCGCCGTCATGTGGTTGCTGAGCGCTACTTTGGGAGATTTGTCGCTGGATTGCCACCGTAGCCAACCGTGCCCTCAAGATAGTACACCGCGCTCTGTTGCTCGTTCCAAGGCAGCAAGATGCCCTTTGCGTCGGGAGCTGGTGCTTCGCGAAATGTCTGCTTGGTGAAGCCGGAAACTTCGCCGACCTGCATGAGCAAATCGAAACCACGAACCGACTTTGCTGGGCGGCGTTTGCGACGCTTCTTACCGTTGCCTTCCGCGCCGCGATGAAGCCCCCGAGGAACCAGAGCCCACGTGTTTTGAATGAATGCATCCCCTCGTTGCTTGCGAGTCTCAATCGTAATCGACGGCTGAAAGCTGCCATTGCCATCGGCAAACCAGACCACTACGACATCGCGACTACCGCCGTTTCCGTGCTGACGTAGCTCGGTCACCACAGCGGAACGCCCAGCACCATCAAAATCGACAACCTTTGCACTAAGAAGATCACTGGCGTTTGAAATCGGCAAGCCCATGTAGCTAAAGCTTGTCCCCAAAACGCCCATCACCTTACCGCCCACAATGACGCGCTCCGCCCCCTCTCCAGGATCAATATCCACGAGCTTGTCGAGACGAACGTCTCGGTTCTTTAGCCCAGTGGCTCGCATGAACGACTTGTAGGTTTCGGCCGCTTCGGAAAAATGTAGTTTCCCTTTCATACCGACAACGCTCTGAGCCTTCCCTGACGATGTATCGACATCGTGAAACTGCAAAGCCCCAGCGAGATACGGCAAGCTCGGGCTCCAGCCTGCGATCTTCCCCATGGGTATCGCGAACTCTACGAAAAACCCTGAGGGCTGACGAGAGTCTTCGAGCTCCACGAAGGACGGCACCCTAAGTGCTTTGCGAGGAATACGCTCGGCTCCAGGCAGCACTCCAAATCGTAGCGGTTTTCCCGTCCCAGAGGATAGCGACACCATCACTCGGTCTTCGGAGTTCGCTCGTGCCTTCTTGCTGCGAACAATGCGGTCATCTTTGACCGTAAGCGCCACGTAGAGTTTCTTCGCATCGTAGCCACAGCGCATTTGTACTGACGCGTCGGAACCCCGACCGAAGCTTGTGGGCGCAAAGGACTCCCAGTCATCGCTCATGCCATCAACCGAAAACATGTCATCCTGAACGTGCTCGCACACCACGCCCTTGGCATGGGCAACGCCAGCGATGCAGAGAGTGGCGAGGGATGCGAAACCGATGACTGCGTGTTTCCTCATAGGTGTTAGGACGGGCAATTGTACGGCAAGCTTCATCCACAGATCGCTAGTCCTTGAATCAACTACTTAGCCCGCCCTCCAGGGCCCGGAAACCTCTGGAAGTGGTCGGAATCCCAAGAAATTGTGCACTGGCCATGCTATAGCCTCGGCCCCATGCTCGATACGCTATCCAAAGGTTTTCGCTCCGCCAAACAGAAACTCAGCGGAGTTGCAGAGCTCACAGACGATGTCATCGACGACGCTCTAGGCGACGTCCGCATGAGCCTCCTTGAGGCGGACGTTGAATTTCAGGTCACCAAACGCTTCCTCGCTCGGGTGAAAGAGGCTGCTCGCGGTGAACGCGTCAAGCTAAAGGCCAAGTCCGAAGAGTACGGCACCAAGAAGATTACTCCTGAACAAGCCTTCATCGCGATTTGCCAAGACGAACTGGCAGCCATGATGGGACCTGTGGACACCGAGTTTCACTGGGCGAAGAAGGGCCCAACAGGCATCATGATGTGCGGTCTTCAAGGCTCGGGCAAGACGACATCGACAGGCAAGATTGCCCGCTACCTCGAACGCGAATACGACAAGAAGCCGCTCTTGGTTGCAGCCGATATATACCGACCTGCTGCTGTCGATCAGCTCCAAACGCTCGGCAAGAAGCTGGACATGCCTGTGTTCAGCATGAAGGACACCGACCCGGTCACGATCTGCAAGAACGCGATCAAGCACGCCAGCGAGAACGGCCGTGACGTCATCCTCTTTGATACCGCCGGTCGTTTGGCGATCGATGAGAAACTCATGCAAGAGCTTGAGGACATCGACAAAGCGTGTCGGCCTGCAAACATCATGCTTGTGATTGACTCGATGACGGGTCAAGACGCAGTGCGAACTGCCGATACCTTCAACAAGCGACTTAGCATTGATGGCCTCGTTCTTACCAAGCTCGATGGTGATGCTCGCGGTGGTGCAGCGCTCTCTGTCAAAGAAGTCACAGGCAAGCCCATCAAGTTCCTCGGCATGGGCGAGAGCATGGACAAACTCGAGGAGTTTCGCCCAGAAGGTCTTGCATCTCGAATCCTTGGCATGGGCGATATCGTCGGCCTCGTTAAGGACTTCGAGCAGGTTGTTGACGCAGAGCAGGCCGAAGAGGATGCGATGCGCATGCTCAAGGGCAAGTTCGACATGCAGGACTTCCTCGAGCAGATTCGCATGATTCAGAAGATGGGGTCCCTCAAAGATCTGATGGACAAACTCCCATTCTTCCCCGGTGGATTGCCAGATGAGGTGAATCTCGATGACAACGAGCTCGTGAAAATCGAAGCGATGATTAGCTCGATGACGAAGGAAGAGCGCACCAATCCTACGGTCTTTGTAACCACGAGCTGGGAAGACATTACGAACAATTCTGGCAAGAAGGCCAAGCGGCGCCGGGCGGACTACGAGCCGTCTCGGGTCAAGCGAATTGCCCGCGGATCGGGCCGCACAGTGCAGGAAGTGAAAGACCTTCTTCAGAAGTTTGGTGGCATGCGCCAGATGATGGTGCAGCTTGGGGCATCTTCTGGACTGATGGGAAAGATCCCAGGCATGAAGCAGTTCTCCCAGATGAAGAAACTCGCTGGCATGGACATGAGCGCCATGATGGGTGGAATGCCTGGTGGCATGGCAATGCCCGGTGGCGCCCCGGCCGGTCTTCCGACAGGCTACACCATGCCTGGGACCCCTGGAGGCGGTGCATCAGCCCCAAGCAGCAAGCGCTCCATCAAGAAGAAGAAGGACAAGCGCAAGGCCGCAAAAAAGGCCCGCAAGAAGGGTCGCAAATAGTACTAAGAACACTTCTTAGCAGTAAGAATCAGCCCGCTTCATTGCGGGCTGATTTCGTTTCGGCATAGCATCGCGAAGCGTGTCGCGATGAGGCAACGGAGGATCCGCCTAGTGAGAATGGCCCGTGTGGGTCTTGTCGTCGGCGTTCGCGTCCGTTGCGGCAGGGGCTGCCTCCTCTGCAGGCTCTGCGGGCGCTGCAGGATCTGTGGGCGCTGCAGCTGGCTCCTTTTCCGTTGGCGTGGCTGCTGGGTTGTTGGTGGGATTCTTGGAGGCGGGTTCCGCAGAAGCACCAGTTTGGGTTAGCGGCATTCCACAAAGCGGGCACACGCCGTCCCCCTTCTCGGTGCGGCCGTAGTGCACTGTGCCCATGTCGCAGATCCACGAGCCATCTGGGATGCGCGCCTTGGGAACCGCTGGATCGAGAGTTGTGCCCTCCTTGCTGAGCACAACCAGCTCTGCGGTGGTCTTGGTGCTCGTCTTGTCTTTGGCCGCTTCATCCTTCTTGCACGCGCTGCCGAGCGCGAGAGTGAGGGTTGCTGCACTAACTAGCAACCAAGACAGCTTGCGAATGTTGAGTGTGAAAAGCATGGCGACATGAAAGCACGAGATGCCGCATGCTTGCCAGCGCGCGAACAAGTCGGATGCACACGGTCGCCCTCCTATGAAACCAAGAGTCTTCAGTCTTTCGCGCGTAGGCCGCACGCAGGGCACAAGAGTTGCCCTTTGCTGTCTGCCCCTGCAGATGGTGCCTAGGAATCCGATGCGAAGGCTCTCTATGGCCAAGTGACCAATGACCAACGATGAGTGAGGCGGCCCCCCTCCCTGGCATCCAACCACAGCCCGACTCATGGCAGCGATTCGCGTGTGTGACTGCAGGCGTTTTTGGACTCACTGTCCACACGATCGGGATCCTCGCTCGACTCTACGCAGACGCTCTGGAAGAGACAGAACCGGGTCCTCCGCGCGCACTTGAAGCAATGGGAGCTGGCCCCATCGCTCGCTATCTATATGGCGTCTCGCCGCAAAGCATGCCCGGATGCTTGCCTTCACACTCTTTCGCTTTGAAGTCAATGTTCGCGCCGCTGCCATGCTGGGCTTTGTCGGGGCAGGTGGTAAGAGCGATGCTCTCGATACCGCAATCAGCCTCTTTCAGATGCGCGATCTTGCCACTCTCGTGGTGCTTACTCTGTGCTTGGTGCTCTTGGTCGATACAATTGGAGACCGCATGTGAGTGCGGCTGCTGCGTAGATCCCACTAGAACATTCAGAATGCATCAAGACTCTCAGAGCCGAACTCAGTCACCGAGACTCGGAGTTTATCTTACGCTCATTGTCATCAGCATGGCACTCACAGGGTGTCCTCCAAAGACGCTGTCGCAAAGCCAGATTGTTGACACGAGAATCACGGAGCTTGTTGCCAGCAACATCGTCTACAAGGCCAACACGTTGGCGAACGTTCTGAGTGCAGGACAGTGGCTGCAGTACAAGAGCATTGATGAAAATTCTGAGCCTTCCATTGTGACCTACAAGCTCATCGCGAGTGATGGCTTCAACCACACGATCGAGCTTGTGGAAGAGGACTACCACGGAAGCATCGCAACCTACATGGAGCTTCGCTATGACCCGGGCCGAGATGCCAAGAGTCTCAAAGTCAAACGAGTCCTCACTCGATACGGCCAAAGCACGCCAAAGGAGAGCAGCCCTGAGGATCTCGCAATCAAAGAATCTTATTATCGCGCCCTTGCTAGCCAGCTCTTTGTGCCTTGGGTCGAAGGGCCCATGGATGGCGATGTCTCGGTGGGCGCTGGCCAGTTTCAGGGGTGTCACAAGATCGAAACCTCGCTCAGCGTTGCAGGACTTGTGTTCCGAGCCAACAGTTGGCACCACCCTGCCCTACCTATGCAGGGCATGGTCAAAGCAGAGCGTACTGATGGCACTGAGGGCGTCATGGAACTTGTGGACTTCGGTCTCGAAGGCGCTCTCTCCGACGTCTTGCGAGCAGTGCGATAGCAATCGCAACGCTTTCTCAACATTCCAACACCACAACAAAAGATCACTGGTTTCTGGGCGCCCAATGTCCTAGCCTCGCGGTCGAAACGAGCCGCACGCAACCCCAACGTTGTAGACCAAAAAGCAGGAGTACCCGTGTCGAAAATTGAGATCCCCGTTGTTCTTATCCAGGATTTCCACGCCGGCGGAGAGGCACGTGAGCGCTTCATCAAGACGGTGGGTGACAGTCTCCGTGACATTGGGTTCTTCGCTGTCGCCGACCATGGCATCTCCCCCGATTTGCTGCGCGACTGCTACTCCAGCGCAGAAGCGTTTTTCGCTCTTTCCAAAGAGGAGAAGCAGGCATCGCAACCAGCGGGTGCAGCTGGACAGCGCGGCTACACGGGGCTCTACGTCGAACATGCAAAAGACAGCGACGCTCCTGACGTCAAAGAGTTTTACCAAGTCGGTCGTGTCGATGTTCCGCCCGATCATCTTGTGCATCAGCCTTACGGTCCAAATGTCTGGCCGGCTGCAGTGCCTGACTTCGAGAGCAACCTGAGCAATCTCTACAAAGCGCAGGACGCGCTTGGCGGAACACTCCTGGAAGCCTGTGCACTCTACCTTGGTGAGGACAAGAACCTCATGAAGGACATGGTTGCTGAGGGTGACACCATTATTCGTGTCCTCTTCTACCCACCATTGCCTCCTGATACCCCTGATGGAGCGATTCGCGCGGCTGCACACGAGGACATCAACCTCATCACACTTCTACCCGGTGCCACAGCATCGGGGCTTGAGCTGCTGGGTCGCGATGGCACTTGGCTTGAAGTTGCTGCACATCACGATCACATCGTGGTGGACTCAGGTGACATGCTACAAAACCTATCGAACGGGCTCTTTCGCTCGACGACCCACCGGGTCGTAAATCCCGAAGATCGAAGCACCAAACGCTACTCCATGCCGTGCTTTATTCATCCAGAACGGGATGCAGACCTCACACCACTAGCGAGTTGCGTAGCGAAAACAGGTGGCGAAGCCCTGTTTCCCTCTCTCACTGCGGGCCAATACCTGCGTCAGAGACTTGAGGAAATCGGCCTTGAGCTTCCTTAGACATCGGCCAGGCCGCCCAAATTGGCCATTCGCAAACCAGCGATTGAGATCTCGCGCAGCTGGTGCGAGAGTCGCTGGATGAACATCGGCAAGCTTCCCCTACTCTGTACCCTTCTTCTCACCATGGCCTGCTCAGGTGGTGATGACGGTGCCGCAAGCGAAGGCTCTGATGGGGGAGGCGAAACCGGCGGAGTGGACGCGGGCGAAGCGAGTTCTTGCGCGGAGACTCCAACGCGACTCATTGTTCTTGGCGACAGCATCACAGCGTGTGTTGGCGTTGGTGGCAAGGATGCCGGAACTTGCGGTCCAAAGATCCTGCACGACAGCTTGGCGGCTGGCTATGCGCCGGGCCTTAGCTACGAGAACCTTGCGGTTTCGGGTGCAGTGACAACCAACGTTGTCGACTCCCAGCTCGCCACCATTACGACGGGGACCGCTGGACACGCCGTTGTCCTCATCTACGTTGGCGGCAACGATTTGCAGAGGTACTTGCTGCAACCCGATGCAGCAGCAGAAGCTGGGCTCGCCGCAGATTTGCCAGGCATCATTGAAGACTGGAACAGCATCTTTGCGTTCTTTAACGACGCTACGAACTTTCCCGATGGTGCAACAATCATCATGAACAACCAGTACAACCCCTTCGACGATTGTACAGCACCGCCATACAACTTAAGTGCTGCGAAGAGCGAGTTACTTGGCGACTACAATGTAGAGCTCTCTACGCTTGCCGATAGCCAAGTCAACGCATTTCTCACCGACCAGCACACGCCGTACCTTGGGCATGGCCACCACTACAACGTCTCCAGCTGCCCGTACTACCAAGCAGGCCTTGAGCCATTTATGGCGGACCTCATTCATCCAAACGCCGCAGGACACGCAAACCTCGCCACCCAATGGGACACGATGGCCGACTCCCTCTACGGTGATTGCGAATAGCATGCGCCCCATAAGATTGGGCATCGCCCCAATGTTGAAAATTCAAAACTCCTTCGGAGTTGGGTCCAGCCTGTTATGAGTCCAACTTAAGCATTCTCGTGAGTTAGCTGGGGGAATGCCCCGCAAACAACTGTGAGCACTCGTGGAGTCCGCTGCCCCTAAGTGCCGAGAGGTAGGTGCCGAACCCTAAATTACTCAGTGGCAAGTTGCTTGCACTAGAGGCCGGCAATGGTCGTAGTTTATTCCAAGAGTTTTCTTCTTCCCATTTCGGTCTGCATCGCAGCGACCTCACTTGCTGCGTGCACCGGAATGATTCTCACAGAGGAGGAGGAGGAAAAGCTCAGTCTTGCCGCCTCCTCCAGGTGGAGTATTCCCCCCGATGTCTCGGCGCTCGGCGATGGCCAGTTTGTTCCCTACACCGGCGCTGGCCGCTGGGTCGGAAGCAGTTCTTGTTCGGGTGGGATGCATCCAGGCACTGCCCAGCTCTCAGACTTTCTCGTAGCGAACTTCCCACAGATCTCTCAGGTTGGTGGTTACAACTGCAGACCCATCGTCGGTAATTCCACACGAATGTCCGTGCACGGAACAGGTCGTGCGCTCGACATTCACATCCCGCTCAGCGGTGGTTCCGCTGACAATCAAGCCGGTGACCCCATTGGCAATTGGCTCATTGCAAACGCAGAGGACATCGGAATTCAATACATCATTTGGGACCGCACTCAGTGGACTGCTTCGCGAAGCGCGGGAACTAAGGGACGCCGATACAACGGCTCACACCCACACAACGATCACTTGCACATCGAACTCAGCACAGCCGGTGGCAACGCCTCGACCGACTGGTTTTCTGGAACCCAAGAACCTCCTGTCATCCCCTCGTGTGAACTCGTAGCAAGCACGGGAGCCACGATTGATAACGATAGTCTCTGTATCACCTTGCACGGCAATTCACGCTATTGGCGTAGTGTTGATGGCAAAGGTCATGGAGACAGCCTCTTGTGGACCAATGCGTTTACCAGCAGCAATCCGTCGAATTGGGCCCAATGGGATCTTCAGATGGAAACAGCCGGCATGTACGATGTAGAAGTCTTCTTAGAACCAGAGCATGCCAAGTTCGCATCAACCCGCTATCGACTTCAGCACGGGTCAAACACGTCCAACCTCGAAATCGACCAGAGCAGTACCGACGGCTGGCACCTCTTGGGTAGCTTCGAGTTCCGTGCAGGTGCTGGCCAGAGTCTCTCGGTCTTTGACAACACCAATGAGACGCCAGGTGCCGAGCGTTCCATTGCCGTAGACGCAATCCGAGTGATGCCATCAACGCCGTGAACTCCTCAGCTTGCAAAGACCCGAAGGTTGATACCCCCGCGACAAGCAACAAGACATGACTGAGTTCGAGTCTCGTGAGTTATGCGAAGAGTCGAGTTTGCTTGGTCAATGTCAATGCTCTAGCTAGCTAGCTAGTTTCCGTCCCGCTAGGGACAAAAACTAGCTAGTGTCGGATCAAAACTCTTGCTCGCGCTCGCTCGGTTCTTCGCGCTCTGGACGCCTTCGGCTCTGCGTTGCTCAGCGCCTCACTGGCTCCAGCAAGCTCGTTGTTCGCGCCTTGCCAGTGAACGAACTCCCGTCGCGATCGTCGATCAACCATTGACCATTCTGGACCCGACACGAGTGCGCGATTCATGGACATTGATTCGTGATCGCGAAGTCAGCTCGTTTGCTGGCGAGGCGGGAAGAGGGAGTTTGCTGGGGCAAGCGACCGAGGAACAACGAAGAAG
>JANTGM010000181.1 GCA_024762925.1 Kofleriaceae bacterium
GCTACCCGGTACGACAAGACCGTCACGAGTTTCCTCGGATTTGTTCATTTGGCATCCGCTCTCAAGTGGACCCTTTAGGGACACCCCCTAGTGCGCGATCCACATTGATTCGCAAGACTGACTGAGCCAGTCTGTCCAGCGGGCGAGAAGACGAGTGAGCGCGTTCTATCTTCATGAATCGCGCACTAGCGCGCGATTCATGGACATTGATTCGTGATCGACCGAGGAACAACGAAGAAGACTGACTGAGCCAGTCTGTCCAGCGGGCGAGAAGACGAGTGAGCGCGTTCTATCTTCATGAATCGGGCACTAGTGCCGGATTCAAAATTCTTGCTCGCGGTCGCCCGGTTCTTCGCTCTGGACGCCTTCGGCTCAGCGTTGCTCAGCGCCTCACTTGCCCCAGCGAGCTCGTTGTTCGTGCCTTGCCAGTGAACGAACTCCCATCGCGATCGTCGAACAACCATTCTGGACCCGACACTCGCTAGTCAGCAGGCCATGGGTTTCCCGGAGGAGGTGTTGGGTACTCGGGATTTGCGTCAATCACAGGCTGAAGATTGGCGATGAAGAGATCCACGTAGTAGAGGTCGTCGGCAATATCGAGGTCTTCATTGGCATTGAGCCAATCTTGGACGCTATCGCGCAGGGCGATGAGAATAGCCTGTGCGCTTCGGGGATCCGAGTCGCGAGCAAGACGAGCTGCCATCTCAAAGCCTGCAAAAATGTTGAGCATGACAAACGATTTCTCGCTTGTTGCATTGCTGAAATAGCCTTCCTCCGGCGCCTGGCCTGGAAGATGCGGCGCGGCGATGTCGACGAATTGCGAGCGAGCTTCGCCGGTCGAAGGGTCGGTGTAATTGATTTCGACTGAGCCCACATCAAGTGGTCCGGCCTCAAGTTGGTCGGCGACGAGTTCAAAAATGATGGCGCCGCCACCGCCACGTCGGCCCTCTTCAATGGGTTCATCAGCGCTGGTGCGGCCCGCAAGGTAGAGGGCTGGAATGCTGATGGTCGCGCCGCCTTCACTGCGGTGCCAACCCTTGGTGCCATAGCCTTGGCGCAGCCGATAGGCCTGGGCAATGCCGACATCGATGCGAACATCGAGAGCGATAGGTGCCAAGAACGTCTTGACCTCATCGGTGAACACCTCGATGACGTCGGCAGGATCTGAGAGAAAGTAGAAGTTACCCGAACCCACTTCGCCGAGTCCGCGCATGACTTCGACGTCGAAACTATCGCCAACTCCAATCGTAGTGATAGCGATGCCAAGGCGAGCATACGCCTCTGCGAGCGAGCGAATCTTACTCGCACTTGTGAGTCCGCTTGTCGCGAGCCCATCGGAGAGAAAGACGACGCGGTTTTGCATCCCAGTCGCCTGGTGTTCATCCGCGATGCGCAGGGCTGTGGAGAGACCGCCGTAGAGGTTTGTGCTGCCGCTGGCTCGAAGCTCGGCAAAGGTGCTTCGCAATGCCTCCCTCTCGGTTGCGGGCACAGTTTCGAGAAGCGTCGTTACTTCATCGGAGTAGGTCACGAGCGAAACCAAGTCGTCGTCGCGCAGCTCGTCGATCATCGCATCGAGCCCTTGGCGCAGATAGGCGATCGCATCCCCACCCATCGACCCAGACACATCGAGTGCCAACACAAGGTGCATCGGTGGACGGTTTTCTGGATCCACGATGATGGGTGAGTTCATCCCAACTTGGAGAATCGTGCAATCGGCCCCGTTGATCATATTGCCCATCGCACCGATCAAGCCATGCATGCAGAGGTCGCCCTCACAATCGGGCGCCGGGTAATCGAGTTTGTGCTCTGCGAAAAACCCCATATCATCGAGGGTGTCGGGTGAGGGAATCTCTCCGTCCTCCAAGATTTGGCGAAACAACCCAAAGTCCTGTGCGCCACCCTGCCCCACGCCCGTGGCGCCAGGGTTCGGAGTCGAAGCTGAGTTACCATCATTGCGCGAGCCACTACATGCGCCAAAAGCGAGGGCTGCGGAGACAAGAAGGCTGAGTGTGCTACGTGATTTCATGGTGTCTCCGTAATGTTCTGAATGGTGAAGTATTCGAGGTAGTCGAGTGCGTCCGCGGAAGGAGCGCATTCCAGGTCGCGAGCGGGCATTTGCTGTACTCGGATGAGATGCAGCTCGGTGCCATTTGGCAACACCACTGTCTCCCCTGCACTTCCAAACACCTCACCGCTCTCGCCGATTCCAATTCGTGCAGCTCGTACAGAGTTGCCGCACTCATCATGCTGTAGAGGGCATGACTCGAGAGCGACAGCCCCGCTGGTGCCTGCTGGTAAGACACTTCCTCGCACGACTTCCAGTGCCGTTGTATCGCTCGCAAGGGCGATGCTGTCGGCCGTGTTGCGTCCATCATAGATGGTCGATGTTAGGACGCTGATGGACTCGCCAACAGCGTAGGGAAAGTCCCCAGGAATGCAAAGCACAAGGTCGGGCCCCTGAGTGAAGCGAACTTCGTGACAGCCATTCGGAGCGCTGGCAATCTCGGAAATCTCGCGGACACCGCTGGGTGCACCCGACCAATCTACGCCCGTTGTAGTGGGAGCGATTTCGCATGCGCCGGTGGCATACTCTGGCGTGCGCAAGTAGGCAGCGGCCTCGTGGTCCAAGTTGAGCCACGTGTCGCCAGCCCAGATGATGCGCGCAATTCGCCTGTCCGTGACCTGGGTTGTCGTTGGCAGCGAGCCTTCGGAGAAGTCCTGAGCATCCCAAGCGAGAAGAGTCGCAGGCATTTCTTCGGTCTCGATTAGATAGACGCTGCAATCTCCGTCTGCGCTTGGAAGAGGAAGGGCGCGCCTTGCCTCCAAGAGCCAAGTCTCTGCGGCGCCAAAGAGCTCTCGCGAGAGAGCGTGCGAAGGGTTCGCCAGAACCGCGCCACAGTCGATCTCAACTGTCTCGTTGAGGCTGCGCACACGAATGAGTCGCGCCTCATCGGTGTCGTTGCCGATCGCGACTGCGCCTGGCTCATTAGGAAAGTTCTGAGGTCCTTGCCCGATGGGTTCCCGTGTACTCGTCGCCATGCAAGCAATCGCGGCAACCGGAACCGAGACTCTGCGAGTCCAACGTCGCCACGCTTGGACAGCAGACGTCTCCCGCATGTTCACGCCACCGAGCCCCACCATTGAGAGTGGCAGGACAATGAGTCCAATGAGGTCCGTGGGATCAACAGTGATGATCCATGGGAAGGGAACTTGGGCACTCACATGCTCGACCCATCGCGCAGCCGAGGGCACCAGGTTGATGGTTGCAAACCCTGCAGCGGTTGCGAGATGCGCGAGCCGCCAACCTCGCTGGCTCCGAACTCGAAGCGCAACGGCGAGCAGGACCGCTGCCACAATCGGGCCGGCGAAGTCGCTCAGCTTTCCTGTAAGCAGGCTCGGCAGCGATGAGCCTTTCAGCAGGTGATCGTTGATGAGAAGCACCAACAAGGCGCCGATCCACAGTGGGTGGGTCAGACTCCTGGCTGGCCGAAAGGGTTGAGAGGATTCAGTCACTCACGCCTGCAGTGCAGAGTCTGGACCACAACCCAACCCACTGAAACAAATCGAGTATTTTCGTTTATGGAGAGGGTGGCAGTTTGTCGGCGCCCAAGGTTTCCGGACCGAGATGTCATAGTTTCGCCTAGCTCGGTCGCAAGGTTCCTCCAAAACGTGGTGGCTCGGAACGCACTTGCTCGAAAGGCACTGGGCAACTCACCATTGCGTGCATCCGGCCTCGGAACGAACCACTAGCATGAGACGCCATCGCAGTTCTTCTCATGATGATTGCTTGCGGTGACAGTTCGGCGTCACCAGCAGGCGCGGCTCCGCGATCCCGTTGCTAGAGACGTGATCCACGGACATTGATTCGTGATCGCCAAGTCTGCTCGTTTGCCGGCGAGGCGGGAAGAGGAAGTTTGCAGGGGCAAGCGACCGAAGAAGACTGGCAGAGCCAGTCTGTCCAGTGGGCGAGAAGACGAGTGAGCGCGTTCTATCTTCATGAATCGCGCACAAGCTTGGGAATTGAGGTGGGATGGTTGTGTGTTGATGCCAGGGATACACAGCCGGTTCGTCACGTAGCTTGAGGCCAGTTTTCAGATTTCCGAAACCCCGGTTGACTGAGCATCTTGACTCCTGGGAGTAGCGTCCCTACGTTTGCAAACGTAACCTGAAGAATTGAGGAAATTTATGAGCAATCCAAGCTACGCACTCACCAAGCATCTTGCGTCTACTACCTTTGACGATGCCATCGAGGTAGTAACGAGCGGTCTCAAGAGTGAGGGCTTTGGCGTTCTCACCGAGGTCGATATCAAGAAGACCTTTAAGGCCAAACTCGATGTCGACTTTCGTCGCTATGTAATTCTCGGAGCCTGCAATCCCAAGCTCGCTCTGCAGGCGCTGGAGGGGGAGCCTCTCGTGGGGCTCCTGCTGCCTTGCAACGTGGTGGTTGCCGAAGAGGACGAGGGCACAACGGTCTCGATTATCAATCCACGGACCATGTTTAGCGTCGTGGAGAATACCGAGATGGGGCCGGTGGTCGACGAGGTAGAAGCCAAACTGAGCCGGGTCCTCGAACGTCTCTAGAGAGGCTGGTGAAACACCAGCAAACGGTGCCGACTGCCCGATATGCCTTTCGAGCACGCCCCTTACGATCTCCGAGTTGTTCTCAAAGGCCTGTTGATTCTCCATCGCGCGAGTTGCACTCAAGCAGCCAACACCTCGGTCGCCGATATTCTATGAGCAAAAGAGATCGCCGACACAGGTGCGTGACTCTTCACAATCCGAATCCTCGCTGCATCCAGCGCCGTAGTGTCCAGGTGGAAGGCAGTACTCATCTTCGGACTTGTTGGGCGAGTTCGGTATGCGAGTGGGGCGACAAACCAGGCCATCGGGGCAGCCAAGGAATGGACATTCCCTGCCGTAGGCGTCGGCATAGTCTGGTCCGAACTCAATCTCCCCACAGTCTCTGGACAGAACACTTTGCGCCAGGCTCGAGTCTAGCTCGCACTGGTCCGCAAACTGGGCAGGCTCATCGATTGAGCAGGCTCGATAGGTGTATGACGCTTCTTGGCATAGCGACTCATAGGTCGGTACCAGGCGCAGGCGCATGTCGTCCAGGTCGTAGAGCGTTTGCTCAATGAAGAACGAATTTCCATCGTTGGTCACCTCAAATACTCCATCGAAGCGGGTACCATTCTTGGTGGCCTCCTCTGGTGTCCAAATGACCGGCAGCGTGAATGTTCCGCGTTCGGCGGACCGGCGGAACGTGCCGCATCCCGTGGTCATAGACACCTCAGAGTCAAACAGCAGGGTGTCACGAGGTCCCTCAATGGTTCCAACGATGACGGTGTGCGGGTGCGTGCTGGACTTACAATCGGAGTCCTGTTCATCACATTTCCCGTCCTCACAGACTGGAGTATCCACCACATCGGCGGCACAGCCGGCCGCTAGTGCGAGAGTGGCCGAGACGATGAGATGATGACGAGACGACAAGGAGGAGAAGAGTCGGAAGGGCTGGAAGTGCATGGTGCTTGCTTGCGATGCAATCCCCGGCCCATTTGTAACATATGGCAGTCTGGTCAGTTGTGGCACATCGTGTCCTCTGCCGTAACAGGTCTCCAGCCCCCAACTGGTGTCGAATCTTCACTGTTTCTGTGATTCATCCCACTCTCTGTGACACGCTGCAGAGTAGCGTTCAACAAACAAGCGTTCGAACCGCACCTCAGCACATTTCAGAGCCGCCAAGCCCTCAAAGCTTCCGCGCCACGCGGCGCACCTGCTCTCGAAACCACTCCTGAGCTGGGTCGTTACTGGTACGTCGGTGCCAAGCCATACTGATCGCAGACTCTCCAAATTCTCTCGGCGCCGCCAACACGCTAAGCCCGAGCTTCTTTGCAATGGGCCGCGCCATGTGCTCTGCCATGGTGAGAATATAACCGGATCCGCAAACCAGTGAAGGCGCAATCTCGAAGCTCGCTACGGTTCGAGCGACGCGCCGCTCGTACCCATGAGCGGCAAGCACGGTGTCGATCTTGCTTCGAGACTTGCCACCAGGCGCGACGATGATGTGGTCGAGGTCCGCGTAGCGTTTTAGCGTCATGCGCTGCTTGGCGGCAGGATGGCCCTTGCGAAGCAGACATACGAATTTCTCTGAGAGTAGGAGTTCACTTTCCACTTCCGGTATGGCTGAGGCGAGCACACCGATGCCCAGATCGTGGGTTCCCGTCCGCAAGTCTTCTATGATTGGAAGGCTACGGATGACGTAGAGATTGACCATCGGCGCTAGGCGGGCAATCTCCCGCCCCAACGGCAGAACAAACACGCGCTCGCCATAATCGACCGTCGCGATCGTAAACGTTCGTCGCAGCGTCTTTACTTCAAATGAGCCGTCGTCGATCAACATCTGCTCGACCTGCTCCAATAGTAGGAGCAGAGGTTGATGCAGGCGTTGAGCACGTGGCGTCGGTTGCATTGTTCGCCCTGTCCTAACCAGAATCTCATCCCCTAGAAGCTCGCGTAGCCTCGCCAGCGCATGACTGGTGGCCGATTGCGATAACGAAACCCGTTTCGAGGCAGCAGTGACGCTACGAGTTTCAAGAAGGGCTCGCAGCACGACGAGTAGATTCAGATCAATGGACGACAAATGCACACCATGCATACAATCCATCATATCAATGCATTGGACAGATTCTCCGGACTGACGCAATGTAGTTGCATGCAAACACGTCAATTCCAACGGAGTACTCGATGGGCCACAATCACAGCAGCGGCTTTGGCAGTGCTAGGCAGCGTCGCCAGACAAGCCTATGCGGACGGAGCACCACGCTCAGCACTACGCGCAACGGGCTCAGAAGAAGCTTCGAATGTCGCCATCATGGTCGAAGTCGATCCAATGCCGTTTGCCCTTAGCGGGCACGCGGTACACGTCCGAGTTCCACTTCCGAGTGTGCCAGGCCTGGTGCTTAGCGCGGGAACCTACAGTATGGAGTTCCCCGCTCTCCTTACTAATATCAATTCCAAGAACCGCGACAAGGGCTGGAACGCCGACATTGACAAAGCGTATGCCGCATTTGCCGACTATCATTTTTCGGGCAAGCCAGAGGGAATTTTTGTCGGCACGCAGGTGGCCTATCAAAATTTTGAAGTCGGAAACGATCAGAGCGAAGAGCAACGAGACTTTGGAGTCATGATTGCGATGGCTCGCGTCGGCACGCTCTACAGACCTTTCGACAGTGGTTTCTACCTTCTGCCTTGGGCGGGTGTTTACGCCAACATTCGGACCGATGACAACGACCTGCAAATCGATGGTGAGACCTTTGATGTCGCGCCGGTGAATGGCTTTGCGACCCTCCACGTAGGCTGGCAGTTTTAGCTCGTATGACAACGCTGTTGCATCGTGCACGAATTCTCGCCTGGCTCGCGAGGGACGCTTCAGGCTTCTTTGAGTGGCTTGGAACGCGCCCATGGTACCGAGAGATTTTGTCGGACTGGGTAGCGGCCATTCCTCTCAACGCTGACGACCGAGTTCTTGAAGTTGGATGCGGTCCGGGACTGCTTTCCGCTCAGGTAGCGAAGCAAGGAGTCACAATTACCGGACTAGATCGCTCCCCGGCCATGGTCAGGCGTGCCCGTGAGAATTTCCCCGAGTACACCTTCATCGAAGGGGATGCCCTTTCCCTTCCCCTCGACGACGATGCGATGGACGTTGCCTTTGCCGCATCAGTCGTGAATATCGTAGACGCTCCGCAAAAACTGGTGAGTGAAATGGCGCGGGTGGTCCGCCCAGGTGGGTTCGTCTCGGTGCTGTTCCCAACTCCGCGTTTGGCTGATGACGCTTCCGAGGTCGCAAAGCAACGCGGCATCGTCGGTCTATCCGGGGCGGCTCTTTCGGTCTGGGGCAGCAAAGCACCAAAGCGAGAGAGCAACGCGGTCCGAGCGCTATTCGAAGAATGCGGGCTCTTAGATATTCGCCTCGATCGGTATTTCCACGGAACCATCGCCAGCGTCACCGGAATCGTTGCGAATCGGTCCGACTCCAGGGCTGCTTGTCTCGGCAACACGTCTTCGTAGTCAAGAGCGCCCCGGCGCGCCGCAAGTCGCCCTGCGTCACCAAGCCCACAAGCTCTCCATCTGCAATCACGGGGAGTATGTCGACTTCTCGCTCACGCATGATCCGTTCCGACTGAGACAACGTGGTCTTTGGAGAAATGCTCCAAGGGCAGTGGTTAACTCGTCCTGCAACGGTCTCGTTGGTACTTGGATTGCGCAGATCACATCGACACAGAATTCCACTGAGTCGACCTGCCTCGACTACGAGCAGATGACGCACCCCCTTTTCGCGAGCGATTGCGTCGGCATCAGTAATGGGAGTTGCGGGCGCCACGCTGACAAACTCGGATTCAAGAGTCATCAAGTCTTCGACATAATCAGATTCCGTCCAAAGACAACGCACCACCATCGAGCGCGATTGAGGGACGAAGTTCACAAGACGTGGACAATGTAGGCACTCGATTGCCGCTTGGTCTCCCATGCCCTTTTGGCAGCGAAGAATGGAGCCACACAGTTTCTCCTTGATCGTCGATTCAGGGCCAAACTCCTCTCCGCGCGCCACAACTTCGCGAATACTCTGAAATGGTGCCCCTGTTGTCACGGCGATGCGGGCGTGTGTGCCGATGAGGATTGACATGCTCTTGTCAATTGCACAGCTGAGACCAAGGAGTGAAGGTATCGCGTGCGCAAGCCTTGCTCGGTAAGCCGTATCAAATTCAGTCCAGTAAGGCTCCACGCGAAGAAGTTGCGCGCATTTCCAAAGGGACCCTTGATGCCCCCTGCCCCCAACTTGGCGACTGCACTTCCCAACCAACCGACGGTGGCAAGAGACATGACGATGTTTGATACCTTGTTGCACTCCCCGATCAAGCGTTTTTGGCTGTCGGCTTCACGCGCTACGCCTCATGAAACCAACGCTATGCACAAATCCGAAACGCAAGTCGCAATGCGAGTGGCAAACTCTTTGCAGAATGTTTCCACGCGATACCTGTGGGCGACATCAGACTGAGACCTTCGACGTGGTGCGACTTCAGAAAAACTCGTTACACAGAATTCTAAACTTGAGCAATTCTTCGCTTGCATTCTGCACAGACGGCACGTGGGGCAAGTGGCCGACCAAGTAACGATGAGCGTTGGCTCGTCAACACGTCCAACGGGCGAGAACGAGTGAGCACGCGCAATCTCTTTGAATCGCGCACTAGTGCGCGATCCATGAACATTGATTCGTGATCGCGAAGTCAGCTCGTTTGCTGGCGAGGCGGGAAGAGGGCGTTTGCTGGGGCAAGCGACCGATGAATAACGAAGAAGACTGGCTGAGCCAGTCTGTCCAGCGGGCGAGAAGACGAGTGAGCGCGTTCTATATTCATGAATCGCGCACTAG
>JANTGM010000182.1 GCA_024762925.1 Kofleriaceae bacterium
TTCATCGGTCGCTTGCCCCAGCAAACTCCCTCTTCCCGCCTCGCCAGAAAACGAGCTGACTTCGCGATCACGAATCAATGTCCATGGATCGCGCACTAGCGACTGATCCATGCAAGCGTGGTTTCACCATAACGCATTAGATTTCGACGCCGCTCTCAGCGTTGAAGTCTTCGATCATCTTATCCCACACGGGAATGAGCTTACGCAGGCCGACCCAGAAGTCCTGGCTGCGCCGTGCTTCAAACTCCTCAACGGAGACGCCCTGCTGCTCGACCCAGGTGAAGTAGCCCAGGTTAAAGACACGATTTCGGTCACGGTCGTCCATCACCATGACATTGTCATCATCAGCGCCAGCCAGATCCTCGTCGAAGCTCTTCGCCGCATGAGAGGAGGTGTAGACGCCGTCGTAGTATTTATTCTTAGCCTTGCTGATCTCGGTGCTGTATAGGTTTGCTCCGTCGGTGGCAACCGTCATCACGACATCATCCTTGCCAAGACCGAGCTTCTTGGCGGTTTTGATCGCGCTGAGCATGTTGCAGATCGATGAGAGACCGAAGTCCCGCAGCGCTTCGACAATCTCTTCGCTCACGCCACGTTTGCGCAGCTCCGCGCGTCCTTCATCGGTTTGGAAGAGAAGGTTTAGCGTGTCTGTGCTGCGATCTGAAACACCCACAACCACATCGGAGTTGGTGACGTTCTGGATGAAGGGAACGTGTTTGTCGCCGATGCCCTGGATGTTGTGCTCACCAAAGCCGTTGTAGAGCATCGTTGGACATTCAAGCGCTTCGGCAGCGACGATCTTTGTACCAAAGCACTCTTTGAGCTTGTCGCCTGCTGCGATGGTTCCCGCCGAACCGGTTGCCGAGACGAAGGCGGCGAGATTGAGCTCGGAGCGTTCGCTCTTCAGATGGTCAAAGACGGTCTTGAAAGCCGTGCCAGTAACGTTGTAGTGAACAAGGTAGTTCCCAAACTCGCAGAATTGGTTGAAGATGAGATTCCTATCGTCCTGCTCAAGTTCGTTGCACTTGTCGTAGATTTCCTTGACGTTGCTCTCGGTGCCAACAGTCCGAATCGTATCGCTGGGATCGTTGGTCCACTTGTCGAGCCAGCGAAAGCGCTCTTCACTCATGCCCTCGGGAAGGACCGCAACCCCTCTACAGCCGAGCAGCTTTGAAATGGCAACACCACCACGACAGTAGTTGCCTGTAGACGGCCACACCGCGCGCTGTTTTGCGGCATCGAACTGGCCAGTCACGAGTCGCGGAATCAAGCAACCATAGGCGGCCAGCACTTTGTGTGCGTTGATCATCGGGAAGCGATTGCCGAAGAGCACAACGATCTTAGCGTCAACGCCGGTTAGCTCTTTCGGGAGCACAACGTGGTTTGGCACGTCGACTCGTGATCGTCGATCTGCATCATTAAACCAATGCACGCGAAAGAGATTGAGTGGATGTGGCTCATCGGGATCAATATCAGCCAGCTTGGCTGTGATGTCGGTTGGGATTGTCGATGGATCCGCCAACTGCGCGGTGGTGGGAAGATAGACCTTCTGCTCTTTGAGTTGGGCAACCGAGCTTTTGCGCGCGGCTGCATCGACGACTTCGTTTTCTAGACCTAGTGTTGCCATATCTAAAACTCATTCATGCGCTGCCAGAGCAGGGAGGCCTGCACGTTGGCTCGCGCGGTAATATCTTGCATGCTGTTTTCGTCGGGGGCCGGTGAACAGCTTGGCTGCACGCCATCCCAGAAGGTTCCAAGTAGGACTGCACTTGCATCAGCTCGCATAGCGGCAGCACTCATGTCTTCGTGGTGGGCTTCTGCGTCGGCCATTAAGGCATCGTTCTCCGCAGCCATGTCCGCTTCATAGCCATCAGTGCCAAGTGCGACGAGGGTGCTTTCCCCAAGAGCCGTAGGGTAACCAACGTTGTTGCCGCGATTGGAGCGCGGGTTCTGCACAATCCATATCCCGCAGTCGGCACAGGCCTCGACTTCGGCGGGAGTGAGATGAATTCCGTGGGCAAAGATCGATCCGCTTTCCATGGCTCCGCATTTTGCGAACCTATCGATGAGACCTGCAAAGCCGCGTTGCTTCGCGTCCACCACATCGGCTTTGTCCTCTGCCACGTGCACGTGCAGCACGGTATCGAGTTCGCGGGCGAGCTCAGCGGCCTCAGAAATTGTCTCGTTCGAGACGGTGAAGCTTGCGTGCAAACCGACTGCGCCTTTGACAAGTGGACGATCGTTTTCGCGAAGGAAGCGTGCGCACTCGGCAAGACCTCGCTTGCCTTCCTCACGACCGCCATTGCGTTCAGTGGCGCCATAGCAAAGCACCGCAGGCATTCCGAGGCTCTGACAAACGTCAGCGATGACGTCCAGCGAACCTTCGACAAAGCCTGGCGACTCATGGTGATCAATGAGGCCCACACAGCCGAGCCTCAAGGCGTTGGCGACATAGTACTCGGCACTCGCACGCAGCGAGTCTTCGTCGAGGGCACGATCCAGGCGCCACCAAACTCGCTCCAGTATCTCTGCAAAGCTCGCTGGTGCCACTCTAGGAGCAGGCATGCCGAGTGGCGCAAGCCCACTGTAGATGTGGGTGTGGGCGTTTACGTGGTTCATGCGCGCTTCCGAGGCTTGATCTTGCCAACGCTAATGGCTTTGCCTGCTGGTGAGTCCTTCATCGGAAGGCTGTAGCGTCGCACGCCGTCGAAGTCGTAGAGTGCTCCTGCTACAGCTCCCGCTGTGGGAACCAGGCCAATCTCTCCCACACCTTTGGCGCCAAACGGTCCTTCCGGCTCATGGTCCTCGACAAGAATGACCTCTACGGTCGGCATGTCGCGAGCACGCATAACGCCAATCTCACGCATCTTGTAGGTAACCGGCCAGCCATCGTCGCATGGTAAGTCCTCGCTGAGCGCAAACCCCAGCCCCATATGCACGGCGCCTTCGATTTGTCCCTCGCAGAGCGCGGGGTTGATGGCGCGCCCCACATCGTGAGATGCCACCACGTGTTCAAGCTTGCCGTCGGTATCGAGAATGACAAGCTGCGTTGCAAAGCCGAAGGCGGTGTGCGTCTTGACCTTGCCACTGCCCTCTTTGCCAGGCGCCGTGGTGTCGTCGATCTTAATGTCTGCTGCGAAGACTTCGCCCGCCAGGTCGCTAAGAGTTTTTCCACCGTCCAGAGCTGCCTTGAGCTTCTGAGCTGCGCTCTCGACTGCACGGCCCCCAAAGAGCGTGGCGCGAGAACCGGTCG
This sequence comes from Kofleriaceae bacterium, assembly GCA_024762925.1. Lineage (GTDB taxonomy): Bacteria > Myxococcota_A > Polyangia > Haliangiales > Haliangiaceae > NORP324. Next base: position 3,254 of record JANTGM010000182.1, read on the forward strand.
TTTGCCCACAGCCCAGTGCGAAGGTGGAATCGACCTGCGGCTTGAAGACTTCAGCGGGAAGCCCGGTCACCTCCACGGCGCACTGCACGAGCACGGTAAGCAGCCCCTGACCCATTTCCGTGTAGCCGTTGTAGAGGCCAACAGTGCCATCGTCGTTGACCTTTAGCCTCGCCTTGCCCCACTCGATGGCGCCGTTGCCGATGCCGGTGTTCTTGATTCCGCAGTCGATGCCAACGGCTTTGCCGGCCTTCTTGGCCGCGTAGTAGGCATCCTTGACGGATTCGAGTGTCTCTTTGACACCAACCGACTTCTCAAAGATTTGTCCAGAGGCAAACGTGTCGCCAATGCCAACCACATTGCGGTGACGAATCTCCCAGGTATCGATGCCAACCTTCTCGGCTAGCATGTCCATGCAGGTGCTCATGGCAAAGTGCGCCTGGTTGGCGCCAAAACCACGCATAGCCCCACAGGGTGGGTTGTTGGTGTAGGTCGCGATGGCGTCAATGTAGACGTTGTCGCAGCGGTAGGGGCCGCAGCCGTGCCCGGCAGCGCGCTCGAGCACCTTTGCACCGACAGAAGCGTAGGAGCCGGTGTCGCCAAGCATGTCGGCCCAGACTGCGGTGATGATGCCGTTCTCGTCACAGCCTACTTTGTAGTCCATGCGCAGAGGATGGCGTTTCGGATGTACGCGGACCGATTGCTCTCGGCTAAGAAGAAGTCTCACGGGCTTGCCAGTGAGGTGACAGAGCAGTGTCGTGTGTGCCTGAATGCTCATGTCTTCTTTGCCACCAAACGCTCCGCCGTTTGGAACAAGTTCGACCTGCAGCTCCTCTTCTGGGATTCCAATGAAGGCAGCGCTCTGGCGGCGATCATCAAAGATGCCTTGCCCCTGGGTGTATAGGCGAATCTGCCCACTCGCTGTTGGAGTGGCGAAGGCACACTCGGGCTCGAGGAAGAGGTGTTCGATCCGTTGCGTGTGAAAGCGTCCCTCTACGACGTGGGCGCTAGCTGCAAAGGCTTTGTCTATGTCGCCTCGGCGAATCTTGGTGTGCCCGAGAATGTTGGAGCCATTGGCGCTGGTAGGGTTCACCTGCGGAGCGCCGGTTTTTACGGCCTCCTCCATGTCGGTGACAGCGTCGAGCACCTCGTACTCAATATCGATGAGCTTCGCAGCAGCGCGGGCTGTGTGCTCATCGACGGCTGCAACAGCCGCCAGAAAATCTCCCACGCAACGAACCTCTTCGCCTTCGGCGACAAATCCAGGCCAGTCCTTCTGAATTAGCCCATACCAGCGGTCGCCTGGTACGTCTCTGAAGGTTGCGACCTTGGTTACGCCTTCAAGGGCCTCAGCGCGCGTCGTGTCGATCTTGATGACCTTGGCGCGAGCATGGTCCGAGAGCCGAACCGCGCCGTGCAGCATTCCCTCTTGGGTCATGTCGGCCACATAGTCGCGTCGTCCCAGCGCAAGATCTTGTGCTTGGTAGCGAGTGAGCCGCTTGCCAACGCCACCGTGCTCTTCAAGCTCAACCTTTGCTTCACCACGCTTGACGCCCGCGTAGAGTTCAATGGCGTCGACAATTTTTGTGTAGCCAGTGCATCGACAAAGGTGCACATCAATCGCCTTGGCGATTTCGTTGCGAGTTGGTTCAGAGTTTTTCTTAACCAAGTGATGGGCACGCATGGCCAACCCCGGAATGCAAAATCCACATTGCAAGCCAGCCGTCGCAGCAAAGCAATCCGCAATTAGGGCGGTTTCCTCGTCGGGAAGTCCATCGAGAGTAACGATGTCTTTGCCCTCGGCTTTCTTGGCCTTCATGGCACAGGTCACTACAGCCTTGCCTCCGACAACCGCCAGACAACAACCGCATTGCCCTTGAGGAGAGCAGCCGTCTTTCACACTGGTGATGCCGCAGCGATTGCGCAACACGTCGAGGAGGGATTCATCCTCGCGGGGCGCAACTTCAACAGACTTGCCATTTAGATCGAATCGAATGCTCATATTCCCCAAACTTCGCTGCAAGGGTTTGTGACGCAGCGAAGCGGGCAACATACATCGGCCGATGGTGTGCTGTCACCCCGGGGATAGGGGGCGAATCTCCACAGCGCTCGACTTTTTACTCGTCCGCGTCGTCTGAGGCGCTCTCGCCGGTCGGAGCGCTGTTTGATTGCGCAGGCGCCTTGCCGCGCATATTTGGGAAGAAGACCGTATCCCGCAAAGAGTCTACGCCGGTCATGAGGGCAACTAAGCGATCGATTCCGAGGCCTAAGCCGCTCATTGGTGGCATGCCGTATTCCATGCACTCGATGAAGTCATTTTCCATCATCATGGTCTCATCGTCGCCCTGATCGCGAAGGTCTTGTTGGCCTTCCATTCGCTCACGCTGATCTACTGGATCCACAAGCTCAGAATACGCCTTAACGATTTCCCAGGTATTGACGACCACCTGGAACATGTCGAGCACTCGAGGGTCCTCGGTGTTGCGTCGTGCAAGCGGCACCATCTCGGTTGGATGGTGCACCAAAAAGCACGGCTGAATTAGCTTGGGGCGGAGCGTGAGCTTGTAGAGCAGGTCGATGAGCGCTGGAATCGACTTTGCCTTGCCAACCGGAATCTCGGGGCACTTGGCTTTGATATCGGCGGCAAGGCTCTCGTAGTCCTCATGGGCCATGATGTCGACGCCAGTGTCGTCGAGCACAGCTTGGCGGTAGTCGATCTCGGGCCATTCTGCGCCGAAGTCCAGCTTCTGGCCTTCGTACTCAACGACCATGCTGCCGGTGGCCTCCATCAGAACGTTTCGGATCAACTGCTGGATGAATCGCATGTTGTCGCGGTAGTCCCAATAGCCCGCGTACCACTCAAGCATCGTGAATTCTTGTAGGTGTGATCTGTCGGTACCCTCGTTGCGGAAATTCTTACCAATTTCGTAGACGCGCTCCAGTCCACCAGCCACTAGGCGTTTGAGGTAGGTCTCAGGCGAGATGCGCATGTACAGCTTCTCCTTGAGCGCATGATGCTCGGTCTCAAAAGGCCGCGCCGCTGCACCGCTGGAAGCCGCCTGCAATATTGGCGTCTCTACTTCCATGAAGTCGTGATCGTCCAAGAATCGGCGAATGGTTCGAATGACAAGCGAGCGCATGACGAAGCGCTCTTGCACTCCGTCATTCATCAGAATGTCGAGGTAGCGCTGCCGATAGATAGCTTCTTGATCCTTTAGACCTAAGAATTTATCTGGGAGTGGCATCATGCTCTTTGAGAGGAACTCGATGCTCTCGATGTTAAGCGTCTTCTCACCTTTTTGTGTTGACCACATGGTGCCCTCGACACCAATGAAGTCTCCAACATCCAGGTTGCTCTGGATAAGCTTGGCTTGGTCAGAGAGCTCGAGCTTCTTGAAGCTGATTTGTCCTTTGCCACTGCGATCGCGAAGCTGCGCAAAGCTGAGCTTGCCAAACTTGCGAACTGCCATGAGGCGTCCAGCGATGCGGGCCTTGCTGCCGTCCTCGAGTTTCATCGCTTCGGCTACGGTGTGAGAAGTCTCGTAGCGCTCGGCATAGGCCAGAATGCCCGCTTCACGGAGGTTTTCGAGTTTTTCGCGTCGGTGTCGGAGAAATTGTGATGCCATGGTGTGTCTCGTCGAATTGCGGCCAGGGTCTACCACATTGCGCCTTGGAGGCGTCGAATCGAATGGGATCAGGCCTCCTTGATGCGATGAGCACAGCTTTTTGCGATCCCACAGCTGGTGACCTACGATAAATATTCCCATTTCATTAGGAGTCCGAGAACCATGCGCATATCCCTACGTTTTGCCCCTGTCGTCGCTATAGCGGCCCTTCTTTGCAGCCCGACATCAGCCGAGGCTGGCGTGGATGCCTGTGGAGACATCTACATTGAGGCGGGCGCTGAATGCGAAGTTGTTCCACCTGGAGCGAGTTGCACCACCCAGTGCACCCCATTGACGGTGGAAGTTGCCTGTGCGGCCGAACTCCAAGTGGAGTGCAGTGCTGAGTGCACAGGTTCTGCGAGTGTTGAGTGCAGCGGAAGTTGCGAGGCGACATGCTCCGCTGAGTGCGCGGTGAATCCCGGTTCATTTGATTGCGCCACCTACTGCACAGCCGATTGCGCAGCAGGGTGTCAAGCTGAGTGCTCGGACTCGCAATGCGAGGCGACCTGCGAGGCCAATTGCTCGGCAACCTGTGACACGGAATGCAACGTTGTGCCAGCAAGTGCAGATTGCACTGCTGCCTGTGAAGGTAGCTGTTCTGGCTCGTGCACCGCAGAATCAACGCTAGCGTGCCAAGCGGGCTGCAGCAGTGATGGCTACCTCGATTGCACAACTGACTTGCAAGGGGGCTGCGAGACCGATTGCCAGGCTAGTGAAGGTGCGCTGTTCTGCGATGGCCAGTACGTCGATGTCGAGGGCAATCTAGACGCGTGCGTTAGTGCACTCAGAGATCTCTTCGACATCGAAGTTGAGGGCTACGCCGATGCAGAGTGCGAGGGCAATTCCTGCAAAGCGGAGGCTGGCGTGAGTTGCTCAGTCTCAAGCGGGAGTCGAGGAGCGCTCAGCGGGACAGCCATACTGGCACTTGCCTTCTTCTTTGGTAGCCGTCGTCGCCGTCGCAAATAAAGTCATCAAAGGCTGCTAAAGGCCATAGATACATTACCGAACCACTGCGGGCAGTCGACCATCTTGGTCGGTGCCCGCTTTTTTCGCGTTTCGGTCTCGCCCACTTGCACACCTGGCAGGTGATCGGAGTTCAGATACGTGCATGAAGGGGCGAGAGGTTGGCTGTGTTTTGAGGAACGCAAACCACGTACATGTATGAAAACACGCGGTTTTTTCTATTTACAGTGTTCCCGAAATACGTGTTTCAGGTTACAGTTGTCTTATCGCTCGGAATATAGCCGCACGTTCCGATAACGCAGTTCCACCTTTCCACCCTTAAGGCTCCTCAATGACACTTTCCTTTCGCGCTGTTGGCAAAATCGCATTGCTCTCATCAGGATTCGCTCTTCTCACCGCTGGCTGTGTAGGTGAGAACGAGCCGATAGGCCCAGGAAGCGATCCATTCGATGGTGAGCAGGTGCTCCAGCCAGATAGTGATGCACCTGTGCCGCCAATCATCGTCGTCGACCCGGATTCTCCTACTGCAGACTTGCCACTACCGGCCGTCTTCGCCGAAGACCTGGACAATCCAGCCAACCTCACAGTCTTCGATGACTCCATCTATTGGGTCGAGATACTTGGCGACGACCCGGTTCTTAAGTGGCTGCATATCGACGGCGGCGAGAACTTCATTGCAGCGAAGCTTGAGAGTCTTCCATTCTCGACGGTTGCCGATGAAGCAGGTCTCTATCTTGCCGCTGCTTCAGAAGAGCGCATCGTCTTCGCTCCACATCTCGGGCTCAACGTGGCACCACTGCACGCGTCCATCACAAGTCCGTTGGCGCTTGCTCTAACAGAGGACTATGCGTTTTGGACGGCTGCAAACGGTTGCCTATTTCGAGGTGCGAAGGAGGGCGGGACCGCCGCAACGCTCGGCTGTGCAGACGCTGCTGCAACATCGCTCGCGCTTGTGGAAGGGCACGCATATCTAGCCACTGTTGATGGGGCTTTGTACCGGGCCGACATGGAGCCGGGTGGTGCCTTCGACAAGATTCTCAGTGGGCAAGACTTCGGCAATGGCTTTGTAGCGGACGGAAGCGGCGTGTACTGGGCAGATCCAGCAAACCGTCGCGTAAACCACTTCAGTTTCGCCTCGGCAGCCGTGAGCACCTTGGCAGGGGCGCAGTTTGGCCCAGCAGCAGTCGCACAGGACCGCTTCTATCTGTACTTCAGTTCTCAAGGCGATGGAGCTATCAAGCGCGTCCTCAAATCGGGAGGTGACGTGGAAGTGATGGCAGAGCAGCAAGATGCTCCGGGGCAGCTTGTAGCAACCGATGAGTTCATTTACTGGATCAATGAAGGCAACGGCTCGGTGATGCGCCTGCTAAAGAACTTCGACTACTAGTGTGGGATCCAGAGGCATAGAACGCCCTGGCTCGGTTCTTCGCCCTTTGAACGCCTTCGGCTCATCGTTGCTCAGATCCTTCCTTGCCCCAG
>JANTGM010000183.1 GCA_024762925.1 Kofleriaceae bacterium
AGGGAGTTTGCTGGGGCAAGCGACCGAGGAACAACGAAGAAGACTGGCTGAGCCAGTCTCTCCAGCGGGCGAGAAGACGAGTGAGCGCGTTCTATATCCATGGATCGCGCACTAGTGCGCCATTCATGATGAGGCGAGCGCGGCTACAACAGTGGCCGCACTCGATGGCGCAAGTTCACGCGCAGCACTTCTTGTACTTCTTGCCCGATCCACACGGGCAAGGTTCGTTGCGTCCAACCTTCTTGGCATCGCGAACGATGGGCTTGCGCTTGGTCATCTCGCCATCAACGTAGTACCACTTTCCATCGACCTTCTTGAAGTTTGATCGCTCGTGGTGCGATTGCGGCTTTCCCTGGAGCCCAAAGCTCGCAATGAACTCAACCACCCCTTCATCGTCCGCTTCGCCACCCTTGTCCGTGTCGACGATCTCAAGTCCAAGCCAATCGGCCTGCTGGGCCCACTGCAACGCCGCTTCTTTGTCTACATCCTCGCGACCTTCTGCGTGATGGGTATCGACGATGTAGTCCACAGCCTCCATCGTGTAGGAGGTGTAGCGCGAGCGCATGAGCGCTTCGGCCGTGGGGGCGTTTTTCTCGCCTTTGACATAGGGCTCGCAGCATTCGGCGAGTTCGAGTTTGCTACCGCAGGGACATGACATGGTTTCAAAAGACTCCTAAGCGTTTGCGTCACCCATTTGGCGCGCGCGCTGGACTGTACACACCGCCCCGGTCCATCGAAAGCACGGATCCCGCCAGCTGACCGGGATTTGACGTTTCTTTGGGCCGTGCCTTCATGTATCTACGAGCCGCAACGGAGTTCACACCGAACTCGCCCCTACCGCATGGACGTACGATGATTTCTACCGCCAATCTCTCTCTTCAGTTTTCCTCCCGTGTGCTCTTCGAGAATGTCTCGGTCAAGTTCACCCCAGGCAATTGCTATGGCCTCATCGGCGCCAACGGTGCGGGCAAATCGACCTTCTTGAAGATTCTCTCTGGCGAGATCGAACCCACTGAGGGCGAGGTCATCATTCCCGGTCGCCAGCGCATGAGTGTGCTCAAGCAGGACCACTTTGAGTACGATGATGTCGACGCGATCACCACAGTCCTAATGGGCCACAAGCGCCTCTTTCAGATCATGAAAGAGAAAGAAGCGATCTATGCCAAGGAAGACTTCACGGAAGAAGACGGCATCAAGTCGGCCGAGCTCGAGGCGGAGTTTGCGGATCTGAATGGCTGGGAGGCGGAGTCGCAGGCTGGCGAACTGCTTGGTGGTCTCGGTATGGCGGTCAAGTTCCAGAGCCAGAAGATGAGGGACCTCGACGATGGCAACAAAGTGCGTGTGTTGCTTGCCCAGGCGCTCTTTGCTGACCCGGACATCCTTCTTCTCGACGAACCAACCAACCACCTCGACGTCGACAACATCCTCTGGCTAGAAAACTTCTTAGCGAACTTCAAAAACACCGTTATTGTTGTTAGCCACGACCGTCACTTCCTAAACCATGTCTGCACACACATTGCCGACATTGACTACCAGAAGCTTACTCTATACTCAGGCAACTACGATTTCTGGCAACAGAGCAGCGAACTCCTGCTTCAGCAGCAGCGCGACTCCAACAAGAAGGCCGAAGACAAGGCCAAAGAGCTCAAGAACTTCATTGCTCGCTTTAGTGCAAACGCCTCCAAATCAAAACAGGCGACGGCTCGAAAGAAGATGCTGGCAAACCTCAGCGTCGACTCGATCAAGCCATCGACCCGCAAGTATCCGCACATCGTCTTTGCTCCCGAGAAGCTTCAGAGCAAAGAGCTGCTGACCATCAAGAACCTCAGCAAGAGCGAGGGGGACAAGGTGCTCTTCAAGAACCTGAGCCTCAGCGTGGCCAAAGGCGACCGGATTGTCTTCACCTCTGACGATTCACAAGCGACAACTGCGCTGCTCGCAATCATCTCGGGCAAACTCGATCCCGACAGCGGAAGCTACTCATGGGGATCCTCGGTCAAGCACAGCTACTTCCCTAAGGACCACAACCACTACTTTGCCGATGTCGATCTAAATCTCATCGATTGGCTCAGACAGTTCAGCGAAGACCAAAAGGAAGAGTTCGTTCGCAGCTTTCTCGGTCGGATGCTCTTCACAGGCGAGGAATCTAAGAAGCAGGCCAAGGTGCTCTCGGGTGGTGAGAAGGTGCGCTGCATGCTGTCAAAGCTGATGCTAGAAGAACCACAGGCAATGGTCCTAGATGGCCCTACAAACCACCTGGACCTTGAGTCGATAACCTCGCTCAACCGCTCGCTTCTGAAGTACCCAGGCACCCTGCTCTTTGCTTCTCATGATGTGGAATTCATCCAGAGTCTTGCCACCCGGGTTGTGGAGATTGGTCCCGACGAAAATATCGATCGCCCAATTGGATACGAGCAATACCTAGCTGAGCGTGCCGAGCGTCTCGGGCTTGAGTACTAGAAGTTCGGTGCCACTACTTTTCATTTGCCCTGAGCTTCCAGTTCACATCGCCAGACTCATCATTGATACGCACATCGATGGTCGCAGTTTGCCCATTGCTATCAACGGCATTGCACGTAAACGTCGTGCCTGGCTTAGAGAGACGAATCGGTGAACCGCAGTCGACTGTGGCTTTGACCTTCTGCGCTCCCAACTCCGCCTCAACAATGATGCCGAGCTTCTCACTGAAGACAACACCTCCAACGAGCTTGTACGAGACGTTGCCCTGATCGTTTTGCTGTTCGACGTGTGCCCTCACGGTCACGCCATCAACAACCGAGGTGCACTCAAACTGCCCGCCCTTCTTAATCTCAATCTTCTCTGGGCATTCCACGCTTGCACCAGTGGTTCCCAGGCTTGAGTCGATATACTGGGACACGAGGTCTTGTGTGCCCGACCGAATGGTCAACTCGACGATCCCGTCGGTAATTTCCCAAGCAACGGTTCCCTGGTCGTCTTGCTGGGTGACCGTCGCAACGAGCTTGTGCTCGCCAGCAGTGACCTCACAATTGAACGTTGCATCCTTTTCGATCTGGATGTCCTTGGGGCACTCAATGGAGATCTTCGCAGGGTCAACGTTGCCAGCGAGCTTCTTGTCCAGCGTCCCCTTGATGAGGGTCTCCACTTTTTTCGAATCAATTTTCTTAGACCCAAGGCTGAAACTACAGCTCGCGGCGAGCAAGAGAACCAAGAAGACAGGGCGGAACAGCAGATTTTGCACGCCGATAGGATACCAAGGGCCGCGGGCCCGAGTCGCCCAGCGCATACAACCCGCCATAGGCACACAACTACTGGATATCAAAAGAAGTCCAAGCGAACCTCATACACCTCAAACCTGCGGCGAGCGAGAATATCGCTAGGGCCAAGGTTCGGGCGCCAGAAAAACTCGTAGTGCGCTGGCCAGCGCTGGCACGGGCACGCTGTTTGCGCCACGGCGGCTCTGGTAGAATGGAGGTAAGTGTCTGGAGGACTTCAGTGCGGGCCGTTTGACCTCGTAGAGCGCATCGGCGAAGGTTCCACAGGTGAGGTGTGGCGGGCAACGCACCGAGACTCTTCCGTCGACGTCGCGCTCAAGCTTTTTCATCGCGCCCGTGCACGTTCCGCTTTTGCCCTCAGAAACGAAGTGAGAGCAGCGGCTCGTCTCGACCATCCCAACATCGTGATGCTCTTTGATCACGGCCTAGCGCGGCCTGAGAATAACTCGGAGGCGGACGCAGCGGCTACACCATACCTGGCAATGGAACTCTGCGAAGGTGGAGCGTTGTCGGCGCAACGGCAGCGCGCTCCGTGGGACTCGCTTCGAGAGCGCCTCGCATCCATGCTCCAAGCTCTCGCTCACGCCCACTCACGCGATGTCATTCACCGGGACCTCAAGCCCAGCAATGTCTTGTTGAGCCAAAGCGCCGATGGGGAGCTGAGCATCAAACTAAGCGACTTTGGAATTGCCCATGCATTGGTCGAGTCCAGACAAGACGCAGATCCGACAGATCCACGGCAAGGGAGGCTAAGCGGAACGCTGCAGTACATGGCACCAGAACAACTCGCAGGCATGTGGCGTGACGAGGGGCCCTGGACGGACCTCTACGCCTTGGGAATCATGGTCTATGAGGCAACCTGTGGCACGTCCCCTTGGAGAGCCACGTCTCGCACGGAACTGTTGAGGAGTCTCGTGCAGAATGCACCACCACTGAGGGCGCGGATACCAGTTCCTGAGGGGCTTCAGGGCTGGATTGACAAGCTTCTGGCGAGGCCCTGCAACGAACGCTTCCAAAGCGCTGCGGCAGCCCTCGATGGCCTCATGCAGCTTGGCGCACCGGCAGTTTGGGGACAAAGAGAAGCACCTTTGCAGCCCGCTCCAGCACCAGCTTCGCAAGGCCCTAGTGTGCCCACGGCCCGTGCACTGGCGCTGCAAGGAGTTGGCCTCAGCCTATATGGATTGCGCCCCACTCCGCTCGTGGGCCGCCCAGAGCAACGAGAATCGGTGTGGAACGATGTTGCCAGTGCAATGCAAGGAGATGGGCCGCGCCTGATCTTGATTCGCGGCCCGATGGGAGTTGGTACATCCAAGTTTGCGAGCTGGGTCTCAGAACACGCGCATGCCCAGCACGGAGCCCTGCGCTTGCACGCAACCCACAGCCCTATCGCTGGTCCGTCTGACGGTCTGGCGGCCATGGTGCGCAAGCAACTCAGAGTTAGTGGACTCGATACCGCAGCCCAAGAACGCCGTGCAGCGCGACTGCTTGCGGACTTCCCGCTTGCTGACGACTCCAACCTTGAGTGCACATCTCTGTCGGCCCTTCTCACCCCGGCTGTAAGTGAACATCGCCACACCATGGTGAAGGCGGAGCAGCAGCGCACGATTCGGCGCTACCTGCAGCGCTTGGCAAGACGACAACCCATTGCTCTAACCATCGACAATGCGCAGTGGGGACAGAATGCACTTGCCATGTGCAGCGCGCTACTGAGCGCCGAAGCTGGATCGATGCCTCTGGTCATGCTCGTCTTGGTTGATGATGAGGCCCTGGCGAAGGACTCTACCGAGGCTGCTGATATACGAACGCTGGCTAACGACACGAGGGTCAATCTGCAAGAGCTTGGTCCGCTTTCACCATCAGAGCATCGCGAGCTTATCGTCGGCACCTTGGCGCTCGCTTCGCCCCTGGTGGACCTTGTCGTTGCGCAAACCCGAGGTGACGCACTCTTTAGCACCAGTTTACTCCGCTACTGGGTGCAGGCAGATAAGCTCGTTGCCAGCCGTGAAGGTTTCGTGTTGCAGAACGGCGCGGCGGAGAAGACTCCCAAGACTTTGATCCGCGTCTGGGACGCCCAGCTCGGCGTACTATCCGAACAACTCCTAGACACGACAGCCGAGTCGCTAAAGCAGTCGCTTGAGATTGCGGCGGCCCTTGGCGTGAGCGTGCAAGACAATGAGTGGCGAGCCGCTTGTGCGATGGCGGGTATTGCGGTTGCTGATGGCCTCGTGCAGGGTCTCGCCGAGATCAACCTTGTGACGCTCTCGAGGCTTGGTTGGCACTTTCGTCACGCGAGTTTTCGAGACCACCTAGAGCTCCGTGCGCTCAAGTACAAGCGCTGGGAGACCCATCATCGACACTGCGCGGATGCATTGGCGCGAATGCTCGTTGGGGCCTCTCACCCGTCAGACGCTCGGACTCAAGGCCGAGTGGGCCAACACCGTCTGATCGCAAAGCAATATGCGGATGCCTGCAGGCCGCTTCTGCGAGGAGCGCTGGCGGCTCGAGATGCGAGCGATTGGCCGGAGAGCCACCAAATCTTCGACCTGCTGCAATCGGCATTGCAGGAAGTTGGAGACGCTTCTCTGGATGTCGAAGCTCGGATCGAGCGGGTGCCGTGTTATCTGAGTGAGGGCAAGGTTGCAAAGGCCGAAGAGCTCGCTCATGCAGCACAGCACGATGCTCAAGAGCTCGGCGACCATCTGCTGACAGGTCGCGCCCAAATGGCGCTGGCGGACATCGACTTTGACCGCTCCGACACCAAGAGCGCTACACGTTTGCTGGAAGCTGCCCTTGAAGAGCTCGGCGAAGAGCAAACCATTTGGAGAGCACAGGCACTGACAAAGCTCGGTAGCCTTTGCATGTGGAGACGCGATCTGGCGCTTGCGAGCCACTACTTTCGTCAAGCACAAGAAATTCTGGGTGACGACCCGGCGTATCGCCCAGAGCGCGGTCAGACGCTGCGCGGCATGGCGCACCTGGCCCACTGTCACGGCGATTTTGCTGGTGCCACGCAGCTGATGGAGGATGCGCGTGACTGTTTCATTGCGGAGGGAAATCGGCTTTCCACCGCCAACTGCATCAACGACCTTGGCGACCTTCTCCGACACCAAGGCAAGCTAGGAAGCTCAGAAAAACTCTATCGAGAAGCATTGGCAATGTTTGAGAGTGTGCAAGCGGCAACAGCCTCAACAGCACACTGCAATCTCGGGTATGTTCTGGTGGAGCGCGGACGCCACAACGAAGCTGAAAGCATCTTTCGAGGGCTGCTTAGCTCGAGCCTCGTCGAAGAACGGAACGTCGATATGCTGTGGATCTTGTGCGGACTCTTGGTGTGTGTTGCCCACAGCAAAAACTGGGGCGAGTGGGACTCACTACAGCGCAAGATTGTAAGACTTGCCGATAGCGGTCTGGTTGATGAAGACCTCGCGGGTGCCTCCAGACTCGCCGCCGGCCTAGCGCGTCGTGCCGGCCACTACGAGCGTGCCCAATGGGCCTATCGCTATGCCCTGCACCACTACGAGCTCATGGATAGGCCGCATGAGAGCCAAACCCTCAGAGAGCTGCTTGCGGATCTTGGCGATTTGCGTCCTGACAAGTAGGAGTTTTCAAGTTCTGGAGCCGCGCAAGACCCCACAGCCAGCGGATCGCCTATGATTCTCTCATGAGCTGGAAGAACTGCACGAGCTGTCGCAACGAGATCGGTTTCGGATCCACGTATTGGGTCTGCAGTGTCTCGACCTGCAATCGAAAACGCCTGGGCCTCTTCTTCTGTAGCGTTGCTTGTTGGGACGCCCACATGCCCGGGGCTCGACATCGCGAGGCTTGGGCGGTAGAGAAAACCGCGCCGAGCCAAGCGGAGTGGGCAAAGCAAGCAGCGAGTGAAGCAACGCCAGCGCGCAAAGTGGTAACCGCCAGCGCATCGCAACCCGCCCGCCGGGTGGTCGCGAGTGCGAGCCAACCTACGACCAGTAACGACCTAGCAAATGACGACCTACCAAGGGAAGTCTTGGTCGTCGTCTCCAAGCTCAAGAACTACATCAAAGCCAAAGGCGGCATGAAAACCTCCGAGACCGTGATCCCAGTTCTGTCACAAGAGTTGCGACGAATTTGTGATCGCGCAATCCGAATTGCTGGGGAAAACGAGCGCAAGACGGTGCTTGATCGTGACGTGCGCGACGCTCTCAAAGAATAGCCGCTAGTTCCTCACACGACTTGGGCTAGCCGAGACAGGTTCCTTGTGAAAGGATCAGGGAATGCACAGAAACGTCTGGTTCCTCTCGTTGGTGCTCTTGGCAGCCCTGGCGTGGTTTGCTCCCAATCGTGCGGTCGCCGATCGAGGTCAAGCTGGAGTTGATTTTCGCTACGGCAACATCAACATCAACAATCCCTTCTTCGCATTTCTTGTTGGTGACGATGACATCAGCCTCATCGGCATCGACCTCTACGCCAATACCAAGGTGGCGCAAGGCCTGAGTATTGGAGCACGCTTGCCTCTCGCACATGCACGTTTCGATGACGATAGCCAAAGCACGCTGGGCAACATCACCTTCGAGATGCAATATGCTCTGAGTCGCCAGTTGCACACCCGCTCGTGGATCGACACCAGTCTTTCCTTGGCCACGGCCGACGACGATGGCGAGGGCGGCCAAGTTGCGGGCGCGATGGCAGCATTTTGGATTGCAGATCCAGGACTCTACTTGCCCAACACAAACACAATTCGCGTCATGTACCGACACCAGTGGAACCTGCGACGAAATTCCAATGCCAACCGAGGGCTTGCCATCGACTTTGGAGCTGGTGCACAGTTTCTTATCACGGATGGCGACGAGGACCGCTTCCGAATTCCCCTTCACGTGGCCGCACGCTTGGGATTGAGCGCACAGGCCGAAGCCATGACGCGCTTTGGCACCTACTGGACCAGCGGAGGGGAAAATGGGGAAGACGACTTCCTACACATACTCGAAGCGGGCATTCGCCTCACGGGTGTTGGACGCGGCAGCATGGAAATCCTCGCCTACCTACCGCTGGATGATACCTATCGCGACACATTCGAAGCGTGGGGCATCACCATCGGTTTTCGCAGTCCCTTTTAGCCATGATTCAAATGCCTGAATTGCGATTCTTACTCGGTGGCGATCTCGACATCTGTCGTATGGGGTTTGGGGCCATGCGGATCTGTGGCAAGGGTGCTTGGGGTTGGCCAAACGATCGCGCACGTGCTGGCAAAGTCTTACACGCGGCTCGCGATGGTGGCATCAACTTCATTGACACTTCGGACGCCTACGGACCCGAGACGTCAGAATATCTCTTAGAAGAATTCCTTCGACCATACGGCTCACTGGTGATTGCGACAAAGGGCGGCTTGGTTCGCGGGGGGCCCAGGGATTGGACGCCAGATGGGCGCCCTGCCCATCTGCGGCGCGCTCTTGAGAATTCGTTGCGTAGGCTCCACACCGAGACCATAGACCTGTACCAGCTGCACGCCATCGATGACGCCATACCACTCGAAGATTCCGTGGGAGCATTGGCCGATCTTCAGCGCGAAGGCAAGATCCGCCACATTGGGGTGTCGAACTTTGATGTGGACCAGCTGGCGCGGGCCCAGAAGGTTGCTACGGTGGTAAGCGTCCAGAATCGGTTTAACCTCATAGATCGGGCCCACGAGCCTGTTCTCAACGCCTGCGAGCAAGCTGGCATTGCCTTTATCCCCTGGTACCCACTTGCAACTGGCGATCTCACCAGACACCCCAAGCTTGCCCAGATCGCAACGAAGCACCGTGCGAAAGCTGGCCAGATCGCACTTGCGTGGCTCTTGCACCGCTCCCCTGCAATGCTGCCCATCCCTGGAACGCACTCGGTAGCACACCTTCAGCAGAACATAGCTTCTCAGAAGATCCACCTAGATGCCGAGGACATGGCAACCCTCAATGGGTTGGCGTAGTGCCTAGTGTCGGATTTAAAAATCTTGCTCGCGCTCGATCAACCAGAACCCGCGCACTAGGGGGTGTCCCTAAAGGGTCCACTTGAGAGCGGATGCCAAATGAACAAATCCGAGGAAACTCGTGACGGTCTTGTCGTACCGGGTAGC
>JANTGM010000184.1 GCA_024762925.1 Kofleriaceae bacterium
AGCTCGTTTTCTGGCAAGGCGCAAGGAGTGGAGCGTATCGAGATACGTGACCGACGAGCAACGCAGAGCGAAGCGCCCAGAAGGTGAGAAACCAAGCAAGGGCCGGTCAAACATTTTGGATCGCACACTAGTGTCGGATTCAAAATTCTTGCTCGCGCTCGCTCGGTTCTTCGCCCTCTGGACGCCTTCGGACCAGCGTTGCTCAGCGCGTCACTTGCCCCAGCAAGCTCATTGTTCGCGCCTTGCCTGTGAACGAACTCCCGTCGCGATCGTCGATCAACCATTCTGGACCCGACACTAGTGCGTCTCGCGATAATTGCCATCTTGCTGGCTTGCAGCACACCACCTACCGATTTGGATGCAGAGGTTGACGTGGCATCGGGGCAGTTGGGACTTGTGCGGCAAGTATCGTGGCCGGGCGGGGGAACGGAGCTCACAGTAAAACTCACAACGCCCGAAGGAGGGCCGCTACTCGATAACGTGGCAAGCGGGTTCGAGGTGTGGGCGAATGGAGTCGCGTTGTCTGAGACTGTCGTGCAGGTGGACCGGGAACCTCTGGGGGTTGGCGTCACGGCGATTCTAGTCAAGCCCGAGTCCACGGCCGCTCTTCGAATGAGCCAGGCTGAGGAACTCAAGCGCTTTGTTCTCGAGCGCCCAGAGTCGGAGGCGATCGGGATTTTTCTGTGGCGAAGCGATGTCGAACAACTAGCTAACTTCACGCACGACCGCGAGCGTATTGCGGCCAAGCTTGAGATGCTCTCGGAAATGGAGCCTGCGGATACCCCGCGTGACAATGTTGAAGCGCTCCTGGCTGCCGAAGCGCAGGTGGCGTTGGTTGGGGGCAGGGCTCCGAGGGGCATGCGGGCCGTT
Source organism: Kofleriaceae bacterium (assembly GCA_024762925.1). GTDB lineage: Bacteria > Myxococcota_A > Polyangia > Haliangiales > Haliangiaceae > NORP324. Next base: position 871 of record JANTGM010000184.1, read on the forward strand.
GTAGTCTCTGGCGCCGAGATCGAAAGGCTGCCGCCATCTCGGTCAGCAATTGTCGTTGGCACAGCGCAGGCAACGTCTCGCATGGCGGAGTTTGCGAGTTATTCTTACTATCGCGTGAACCTGTGTGCGGGGCAAGCAGGCGAGCAACTGACCATTAAGGTGGCTGGCGCTCAAGGTGAGTTGCCCGTTCTGCTCGCCAAGGCGCTACCGGAATCGGCAGCAGCAGAATGCGACCTCGCAAATATGGGTGCTGGGAAACGCGCATACCCAGAGCGCATGAATCTCGTGTTCACGGACGCCCAGCGCGACGTCTACAACGAGCGCACAGCCGCGCTGAGCAAGGCCGACTTTGACCTCTCCGTGCAACTCGACGACTCAGCCTCAATTGCGGCATCTGCACACTTGCGCGGTAAAGGAACCCTGGGCTGCGAGCGCAAGAGCTACACTCTTGCTCTTGATGGCGCAGGGCGGCACCTCTTGCCCCAATCGCGCACCGATGAGTTCTACTTGCTGTCTATGTGCGCAGATGATCGCTATGTCGAGCAATACACCGCCAACCAGATTTTGCATGAACTTGGGCTCTTCCCCCTAGCATTTCGGCTTGTCGAGGTCGCACTCGATGGTGAGACACAAGGTGTCTATCTCCTCTTAGAAAAACCCCGAGAAGAGATCGTTCGCGACGGAAGTGGAATGCATGATGTCATGCGCAGGAGGTTCGAGACAAACCCGCCGGCTGACTACTTTGAGAGCAAGTTCTCGACCGGAGAGTTTGATGCGGCAGAGCTGTATGCATCTGCTGCCTCCAGCCTGGCAAACCTCGAGGAGCAGATCGATCTCGACCGGTACCTGCGATTTCTCGCTCTCATGACTGCATACCAGAATGGCGACTATATTGACGAAATCTGGGTAGCCGCAAGTGAGCAGCGTCTTTCCGGCGATACCGTTGGCCTATGGTTCGAGACGATGGCATGGGACAACGATGACCTCTTCTCGGAATGCCACTACTCGGGGCAGTTCGCCTTTGTTGATCCCAATGAGCTGGTCTACTGCGCGGAGGCAACGATTGATCACTTCCTCCTGGCGGACCCTGTGATCTACAATCGATACGTGGATAGTCTTGAGGATGTGCTAGAGCAATGGGTGCCGCCCGACCGATTCGATGAAGCAGCTAACGCAACGGAGGCATCCATCTTGCCATTGTTGGCGAAAGAGGGTGTGAGCGCGGCGATGGTGCGACTCGTTGCGGACAACCCTGCGGCTATCGACCCTCTTGAAGCCCAGCGAGATGTGTCGGCAAAGCTTGAGACATTGCGGGGGCAGTATCGAGCTCGTCACGCCATGCTACTTCAACGAATTGAAGCCTATCGAGGAGCCCAGTAGAGATGCGGAGGCTCAGTGGTATTCTTAGCATCCTCGCCATTGGGTGTAGCTCGCCGAGTGTGCGCGAACCAACAGCTCTTGAAGAGGTCGTGCGGCAATACGAGTCCGGTGAGATCAGCCGGGATGAGTACCTTTGGGCGATCTCCGAGTTCGAAGATGACGGCAGCGTTTCGCAGCGCTTGTCGGGTACCTTGCAAGTCTCGACTCTTGTCCACGCACGAGCCGCACCGTACGTTGTCGAGAATGGATTTACCGTCAAGGCGGGCACAGTCTTGGTGATTGAGCAGGGGGCTCGCCTAGAGATAGCGTCCGAGGCAGAGGTGGAAGTTGAGGGACAGCTCTATGCGGTTGCTCCGGCCGATAACGCCATCGTGATAACAGCAGCGCCTGGCGAGGCGTATTCTGATCTGTTTATGCGCGACGGTCCCAACCAGTTCATTGGGGTCGACTTCTCGCACGCAGCACGCTCTATCCACGTGACCCACGATACCGGAGTTGTCACCCTCGTCGAGAACGGCAACTTCAATAGCTGGGTTGATCTAGCAATCGCTCAGAATAATTCTTTGGGTCTGCATGTGCGCAGCTCGCGGTTTGGATACGACACGCCGCCAGAAGAGGTCTCTGGCGAGACCATTCGTACCCGCGGCTCAGGCGACACGGTAATCGAAGGCTCAACCTTCAACTATCGGACGGGCTACCGTGATGTTCTCGATCTGCAGGACTGCCGCACAGAACCCGAAGAGTGGCCCGTGGTTGTGGGCAATACGTTTGACGGTGGAGAGGACGATGCCGTGGACCTAGACAACTGCTCGGCAATCGTGGTTGGCAATCACATCCGCAACTTTCGCCCGATCGACCTAGGCCGCCAGGACGCTGGAGTCAATGGTGGCGGCGTAACCGGAGATGGCGAAGGCTCGACTCCCTTCATTGCAAACAACATCATCGAAGGGTGTTTTCATGGGATTGGTTTTAAGAACGGAGCGCGACCAGCGATTGTTCACAACACCATCATCGACAGCAACATAGGCATTACTCTGTACCAAAGTGCGGTTGGCAATGCGATGCCTGCGGGAATTGCCTACAACAACATTCTTGCCAACAATGTTGGCTGGCTAGATGGAGCGACAAACGACGTTGTTCTCAATGGCAAGTGGTGGCGAAACTACAATCAGGTAGACGAGGTGCAGGCAACCATCGACGCCCAATACAACATCTTTGCAACCTTGCCAAGCGCCTATCCGGGAGTTGGCAATAGCAACAGCGATCCGCTCTTTGATGGCGAATCTGCGCTTCCAGAGCTGTCTGGAGGCTCTCCTGCCCGAGACGCAGGTCTTGAAGTGCTCGTGCTTCCAGACGTTGATCTTGCGCGGGCTCTAGAATATCTGGAACGCGACTTTGCCGGCGCAAGTCGCATGCGCTCAGGTGACGCGCTTGTAAAACCCGACCTCGGTGCACTCGAAGCGCAGTAGGAACTGCGACGGACTCGTACACCTGCGGAGGCGCCATGCCAGGCCTCTCGCCAGAACGCAGTGTCCGTGCGTGCAAGTGCCAATTGGGCGACGCTGGGATTGCTAGCGATCTTTGGCACATAGCAGAAACTTTGCAGCGTTCTTTGGGCTCACTTCTCTAACAAGAGTGCCGTCTTTGGAGAACCCATGCATTTATCCCCCAAGCTCATCTTAGTCTCGCTCTTCGCTCTTCTACTATTCTTCGCCTGCAGTGGCGACTCCTCCAACGATCCTCAGGTTGAGCATTCTTCTGACGCTGGCGGAAGCCCAAGTGTCCCCTCCCCGGATGCCAGGCCCCAGCACAGCCGCATGTTCGTTACCTCAACGCAGTACACCGGCAACCTCGGAGGCCTAGCGGGTGCCGATGCACTTTGCCAGGGAGCCGCCTTGGCTGGCTCTCTCGGTGGCACGTGGCGCGCTTGGCTTTCGACTCCCTCAGTCAATGCCATCGATCGCATTCAAGATGTCTCGCCTTGGTATCTGATCGACCGGGAAACCCTTGTGTTTCCCGTGCACGCGAGCCTCCGTGGACCATCTCTGGTGCCAATTGGGCAGAATGAATACGGCCCCTTCGATTGGGAAACCATGGGGTTTGGTGACCGTGTCGTGCGAACCGGCTCCCAATCAGGAATCGCCGATGATACCTGTAGTGGTTTTACCAGTGCGTCGGGGGATGAGTATGGCACATATGGATGGCTCGATGAGCCAGACGAGTGGGGCGGAGTGCAAAGCGGGCGATGCGACTCTTCAAACGCCCGACTCTATTGTTTTGAACAATAGTCAAAGGGGGGCAGTCTGGAGTATGAGGATTTCACGAACTCCTTTTCTTCTCTAGAGCGTTCATGACCAGACAATGAGATGTGTAAGCGACGAAGAGATGGCGAGCTACTGCGGTGGTCTCCTTCTTGCGGACAAGCGTGCGCTCTTCGAATCACACCTCGATGAGTGCAACTCCTGCTCTGATGCGGTTGCCTTGGTTGTCAACCAAAGCATTCCCAAGGAAAGCACTCATGCCGCTTCGACAGTCGACCTGCAATCAATGCAGCTTGCCATTGGGGAGAAGGTGGCGGACTACATCATCATCGAAGAACTCGGTCGTGGAGGCATGGGTATCGTTTACTCAGCCTACGATGAGGAACTCGATCGTGAAGTTGCGCTTAAGGTTGGCGTGGACCGGCACCCCGAAGAGCCGCTCCGCGAAGCCCGAGCTCTCGCAAAACTCGACGATCCACATGTTGTGCGTGTGCACAAGGTTTTGCGCCATCAAGGCAGGCGTATCATTGCGATGGAACGTATTGACGGTCTATCTCTCGAAGCGTGGCTGCGTGAAGGGCCGAGTAAAAGCGAAATCCTTGCGGTGCTCATCGGTGCAGGGCGGGGATTGGCGGCTGCACACCAGGCGGGCATTGTGCACTCGGACATCAAACCCGCCAACATTATGGTGGGCACAGATGGGCGCGCTCGGGTCACTGACTTCGGCTTGGCGCAAGCGTGTGGAACGGATGGGCAGAGCGGCGGAGGCACACCAAAGTACATGGCCCCAGAGCACGGTGGGAGCGGGGTTGCTAGCGAGCGGAGCGATCAATACAGCTTCGCACGGACCTGTGCTGAAGCACTTCTCGGAAAGAAACCGCCCACTGTCCTAGGAAAAACTCCGAAGGGCGTTCCCGCCAGTGTGTGGGCCGCCTTGCGTAAAGGGTGTGCAGAGGATCCTGGGCAGCGCCACCCAGACATGGAGGCTCTGCTCGCGGCTATGCACCCCAAGCGGAGCATGGGCCTACTCTGGGTATCCCTGGCGAGTGCCTTGGCCCTCGGAGGCGGAATGGTCTTAGCAATGAACTGGGGCGCTACCGCCAGCAAAGCCTCCGTCGTGGACTGTGGAGCGGGAGAAGCCTCGATGGCATCGGTATGGAATGCAGAGCAGCGCGACAGCCTGCGCCAGCGTTTTGGGAGGTCTTCATTGCAGAGCAGCGGAGATACCCTTGCGCGGTTGGAGGGCGCGATCGACAGCTACTCTGCCATCTGGGCGAAGGGGTATCGCGATGCTTGTGAGGCAACGCATCTCCGAGGTGAGCAGAGCGAGCAATTGCTCGACGCTCGCATGCAGTGCCTCCAGCTACGGCGCACCAACCTCAGTTCCTTTGTACAGAGTCTGCTCGAAAGCAGAGCAGAGGAGCCACTGCGTGCATCCCTGGGGTTCTTCGATCGGCTCCCTTCTCCCAGAGACTGCGGCCACACCGAGAGTCTGAGCGCGATAACGCCACTGCCGGCAGACATCACACTGCGAGAGCAGATCGAAGACCATCAGCGCAGCCTCTCTTCGTTGGAAGCCGACGCAGCACGCAAGCCAACCGAGCTGTTGCCCTTATTAGAAGAGTTGGGCCCGGGAGTCATCGAGCTTGGCTACGCCCCTCTGAGCGCCCGGTATTGTCATCTCTTGGGCAATACCTTCGACGTTCTCGGTGAGTACGCCAAGAGCGAAGAGCAATACGACTTGGCAGCGAAGGCCGCTGCCCTAGCTCACGACGATGTGCAGCTTGCTCGAACACTAAACGCGCTCATGGCAGCTGAAGGCTATCGCATGGGAAAAATCGAGAGGGGCAAGGCGTGGGCCGAGGCTGCTGCTCTTATGATGGAGCGTGCAGATAGCTCACCCGAGCAGCGTGCACGCTTTCTGCACAATGAAGGCATGCTTCTTCTAACCGCGGGCGAATTCGCAAAGGCGAGAGAGACGCTCCTGCGGGCACAAGATGGCTTGAGACGCGAACTGGGAACAGGGGCTCGCGAACTGGTCTCAACCCTCGATGGCATTGGAACGAGTTACTACCGAGAGGGGAACCTTGCGAAGGCGGCTGAGTACCATAAGCGCTCTATCAAGCTCGGTGAAAGAGCCTATGGCCGGCTGCACCAACGTCTCGCGAGCCCAACGAACAATCTCGCCCTCGTGAATATGAAACTCGAGAAACACGAGGATGCGATCGAGATGTTTCAACGAGCCAGAGAAATTCTTAGTGACAACCTTGGTCCCGAGAGTCCACAGGTAGGCATGGTGATGGTAAATATGGCGATCGTGTTTTCAAACGCGGGGAATGCCGAGAAAGCGGAGGACGCAATCTCCACGGCGTTGCCGATTTTGGAAGCTTCACTAGGAAGAGAGCATCCGATGTTTGCCGAGACTCTGTCGACCCAGGCAATGCTTGCCTCTGAGCGGGGCGAGACTGCACATGCGATCGAGATCCAACGCCAAGCCCTAAGCCTTCGCGAGAAACTCGGTGAGACGCATCCCGCCGTACTAACCGACCACTACAATCTAGCGGGGCTTCTCTGTGAAAGCGAACAATACGCCTCTGCCGAGAAGGAGTGGGAGTTTCTCGACGCGCATACCACATCGCTGCCAGCGGAGGCCGGCTGGAAATCCCGCCTCTTGGTCGGGCGTGGTGGATGCGAGCTAAAGAAGGCTCGCCGCGCGTCGTGCATTGCTTTGGCAGATGCCGCGCTCAAAGCTGCGTCTGCCCCCGAAGACCCAGAGGCCACAGCCTTGCTTGCAGAATGTCGCGAGCTTGGTGCGGGGGGCAACAGTGGCGACTAAGGACGAGCAACTCGCAGCAGATGTGAGAGAGGCGCAGAAGCGCTACCCAGGTTGTACGTTGGAGGCAAAAGAGTTTGCTGCTCTCCTAGCACAACGATCCGACCTGGGCGAGGTTGCTCATGTCCAAGACTTGTATGTCTGCACAGCTGCACTCCAGGGGGATGGCGTGGCCATCGCCGCGCTGTCTTCTCTGGTTGGAGCTGCATCTGCACGGCTTCTCACTGCCTCCAATCCAGACAAGGTTGATGAAGTTGCCCAACGCATTCGAGTCCGTCTTCTGAGCCCACTTGATGGCAGCGCTCCGAAGCTGGCGCAGTATCGAGGCCGAGCGGCACTCGGCACTTGGCTCCGTGTGATCGCAGCAAGGGAATCACTTCTCATCACCCGAAGCCCAGAGAACGCGCGACGAGACGACCGCACAATGGCAGCTCTTCGGGACCCCTGTGTGCCCACTGGCGTGCAAATGGATAGAGAGAGCTACGTTGCCTTGTTCAAGACCACGTTCCATCGGCACTTTGAAGCGCTCTCTATCCACGATCGAACTCTGCTAAGGCAGCACTACAGAGATGGCATTCCAATTTTCAAACTCGCTGTGGTGCGGGGCGTTCACCGAGGTACCCTGGCTCGTGAACTCGCGCAGATTCGCGGGCGCCTGGAGAACGCTGTCTCCAGCGATATGCGAATCGCTCTAAAGCTGTCTGCCGAAGAGCAAAACCGTTTGCAGGGAGAACTGGCATCGCAACTCGAAGCCAGTCTCTCTCGGCTATTTCGAGAAACTCCTGCATAGGTACTTTTCTTATTTTCTAGCAGTCCAGAGAACAATAGTTCTCCAGACAACTGGCAAGTTCGTCGAAGCCAAACGCTCCTCCTGGGTAGGAGGTGTCACAATCGTAGGTGCAATCGACATCTCCCGGCGCACACAGCACTACGCAGTCCCAATAGTTCAGACACTCCGGGTTGTCGTAGCATGCAGCAGATACATCGCAGCACTCAGCCTCAACACAGGACCAGCAGGTCTCCGACGTGCTGCCTTGGGTCCCACAGGTATTCGTTGGAGGTGGAGTCGTATCATCGGTTGGGCCGCCGCCAACCCTGCCGCTCCAAGCGCCATGTTCGAAATACTCGCAGGCGGCTGGACAGGTGCTTTTCGCATCGAGGCAAAACCCATTCGTGCAGTTTGCCGTGTTTACAATAGCACCGTCAGCACACTCGCAATACCAGTAGGCACAGTCTTCAGCGTCCTGGCAGGTTGTATCGGTTGCGCCGGATGGCTGATTCCCGCTTCCATCGTCGCTTGGAGGGGGAACGAAATCCTCCTCCCCTTGAGGAATCGAGGAGTCAGAACCTGTGTCGGAATCTCCGGAGGTACCCGAGCATGCGGTGATGGCCGTGGCCGTTAGAAAGGTGACGAAGGGATGGGAGAGTTTCATTGCATCGAATTCCTTTGACGGACACCTGATAGAGGGCGCGGAATGGAAATCGATGCAAATAGTTCTGCAAGTGCCTGATATCGCACCGCCTCACCACCCCGACCGAGGAGCATTTTCACCACCCCAGACCGAGGAGCATTTTCACCACCCCACCACCCCAGACCGAGGAGCATTTCGACGCAACCACGCCGCGCGTTTCTCGATACGTGCAGTATGAAACCTCGACAAGTTCTCAAAGGCACAACCTACCTACTCACGAGGCGCA
>JANTGM010000185.1 GCA_024762925.1 Kofleriaceae bacterium
CAGAGGAATAGAAATGTGCTGGCAACGGGAGCTCGTTCTTTGACAAGGCGCGAAGGACGACCTTGCTGGGGCAAGCAAGGATCTGAGCAACGATGAGTCGAAGGCGTTCAAAGGGCGAAGAACCGAGCCAGGGCGTTCTATGCCTCTGGATCCCACACTAGTATGCGGGCCCGAGCTGCAAGCATAGTGGCTCTACGGCAAGGTTTCGCGACGCCGAGATGCGCCGCAGATCGGGACTCAGACGACCGAAGAGGTTGTGAGATACGCTCTAGCTAGTCTTCTAGTGAATCGCCGGTGCCACGAAGCATTCGCACCTTCGCGAGCTGGGTCCGAAAGACATCTGGGTCGCCCGTAGGCAGATCACACTGGGTGTCTTCGCAGACGTAGGCAGTCACTTTGTCGGCAATTGCAGTCTTCTCCTCGACCAGTGGCACCTTGCCTGCCAGAGCGTTGAGCGGCGCGCCCTCGGTCGTTTCTACGTAGACCTGGTTGGGCACCCAAGATTTTCCTGCAATCTCGCGGAAAGCTGTGCTGTCACCACCTGCTGGCGCAACAATGACAATCTGCTTTACCGCATCGCTTCGGTAGTCGACGGCTAAGAGCATTTCGGAGAGCCCAAGGGGATTGCTTCGAAGCGATTCGCCAAACGCTCGAAGCCCAGCGTCAGCACGCTGTCGGTATTCTTTCTTGCCTGTGAGCTGATGAAGACGCAAGAGGTTCAAGATCGCGTAGGAGTTGCCCGAGGGAATGGCGCCATCGGAGGAAGGCTTCTCGCGGGTCAGCAGCTCTTCGTGATCGTCCGCGGTCATGAAGTAGCCCCCGTGCTCGTCGAGATAGTGAGCATCGAGCTGTTTCTGAAGCTCGATCGCGTGGTCGAGCCACTGGATCTTTGCGCTCGCCATATAGAGGTCGAGCAAGCTGGCGATGAAGAATGCATAGTCGTCAACGTAGGCCTGCAAGTGCGCCTTTCCTCCTTGTGAGCTTCGCAGCAAGCGACCGTCCTCGCGCATGGTCGCCAGGATGTAGCTCGCCGCAGCCTCTCCTATTGCCAGGTAGTCCACAGCGCGTTCCGTGTCTGGCCCCAAGGCTCGAGCCGCTTGGGCAAACGCCGATATCATCAGCCCATTCCAGGCCACCAAAACCTTGTCATCGATATGGGGCGCCTGTCGCCCTTGTCGCGCTTGGTACAGGGTCTCCCGGGCTTGTGAAATAATCAGAGCTGCGTCTTCTTCGGAGATTCCCTGGGCAGCCGCGTAGGTCGCAAGCGGTCCCTGCACATTGAGAATACTTCTACCTTCGAAGTTGCCGCGTTTTGTCACCCCAAAGTAGGCGCTTACGAGTTTGGCTTTCTCGGCGCCCAGAAGCGTTTCCAAATCCTCGGGAGTCCACGTGAAGTAGTAGCCCTCTTCTCGCTCCCCTGAGGGACCAACGCTATCGGCGTCAGTTGCAGAGAAGAACGCTCCTTCAGGCGTGCGCATATCTCGCGCAACGTATGCCAGCACGTGGCGAGCAACCTCTGAGTGGCGTGCCTCTCCTGTCGCCTGGAACGCTTCCACGTAGGCACTCACTAAGAGCGCATTGTCGTAGAGCATCTTCTCAAAGTGCGGCACGAGCCATTGGGGGTCAGTTGAGTAGCGATGAAACCCACCACCAGCTTGGTCGTAGATGCCGCCCGCGGCCATCTTGTCGAGCGTGACAACTGCCATCTCAGAATATTTCGCATCCCCGGTTCTTCGCGCGTACCGCAGCAAGAAGCGGATAGGCGTTTGAGAAGGAAACTTCGTCCCCCGTCGATCTGCAAAGAGTCCACCATACGTAGCATCAAAACGCTGGGTAACGTGCTGTGCTGCGGCATCCAGCACTTCTGTTCCGGGCACCACCGCCGTTCCCGCTGCAGGTTGCGCCATTCGCTCAACTTGCTGAATAATCTGTTGAGAACTCTGCAGCAGTCTATCTCGATCCCCCTCAAAGGCTCCTTTGAGCTTTGTAAGCACAGAAACAAAGCTTGGTCGTCCGTTGCTCGCGTTGGAAGGAAAGTAGGTACCACCGTAGAACGGCTGCCGGTCTGGGGTTAGCCATACATTGAGCGGCCAGCCACCGCTTTGTCCCATTGCGTGCAAGGCGCTCATGTAGATCGAATCGACGTCAGGTCTCTCCTCCCGATCGACTTTGATTGCGATGTAGTTCTCGTTGAGGTAGCGAGCCGTTGCTTCGTCTTCAAACGACTCCTCCTCCATGACATGGCACCAATGACATGTTGAATACCCAATGCTCAAGAGTACCGGACGGTCAAGACGCTTGGCGGCCTCAAATGCTTCGGGCCCCCACGGATACCAGTTGACGGGATTGTGCGCGTGTTGTCCCAGATACGGCGATGGCTGTGTGATCAGTCGATTGGTGTATTTGGCAGTTCCATCGGCATTGAGGTGACGAGTGCGCGGTTTGTAGTTCGGCCCCTTCGCCTGAATCGCTGCTGCCAGTGTTTGTCTGAGTTCGGCCGAAAAGGTCTCAGCACCAGGCAAACTTGCGGCCTCGGACTCGGTGCTAGCGCTCTTCTTACACGAGGATACCAGTAGCGCACAGCAGAGCAGTATTCTAAGAGCATTCATGGAGCGGCTGCAGTCTTTCATAGCCATGCGTATTGGGCCAGATGCACGAGCCTCGACCAGAGTCTCTTAGCGCTTCACTTTGAGAAGCCGCACGCTGTGAACCGCGGCCTGTCCCCCTACACCGGTCTTGCCGACGCCCTTGGCATCCTGCCACTGAAACTTCAGCTGGCCGCGGCGGTTGAGCTGCAAGATTGGCCGGATGCTCATGTCGCCCCACTGCTCACCGCTGACATGCACGGTCTCTTCGCCAGAGACTGCAATGAGCACAGCCGCCTCCCCGGCGCTTGCGGTCACGAGATCGCGAACATCCCACAGCGTCTTCGTGTTTCCAGAGTCACCAACCACCGTGCTCGAGGGAACCTTGGCCAGGAGGCTGGGCGGAATGAGATTGGCGGGGTTCTCGCCGATCTGAATTCGAAGGCCTTCAATGGTGGCAGGAGCTTGGGTAGCTTCCCCCGAACCCGCATCGGAAACTCGAAGACGGGCCAGAGGCGAGATCAAGCGCGGTAGTGGATCGCCAGGTCGTTTTAGTCGTCCACCTTGGCCATGGTAGTTGGGAAACGGATCGCTCGCTTTGATCGCAGCAGCCACGATGTCACCACGTCTTGTAAGAACAATTGCGGGAACCGGCGCGTCGGGAGTCTCTTGCCGGCGCATTGCAATGCCAACCCCATCGGCTCCGACTGCCTCGATAAGAGCGCCTAGGGGAAATTCTGAGTCCGAAAGGAGCTTATCCAAACGCCAAGCCTTGCGCTCTTCGTCGGCAAAATCGGGTTTCAACGCGCTCAGCGTCGCAGCATTGAGAACACGAACTTCGGCCTTGCCCACCTCTAGCGGTACGGACCAGTTGCTGGGGATCGCCACGTTTGGGGCCGGCTCGGGAATTGGAGTGCGTTTGGCCTCGCTATCCTCACCAGGCTTGGAACAGCCCGTGACCGTGCTCATTAAAACCGCACCACTCGCGATCCAGGACAACGCCACGCGCACACAAGCACTCACCCGATCAGTCTACCAGAGCTTGTGCTCTGTGTACCCAAGAGCCTATTGGCAGGTGGTGGTATTGAGCGAAAGGGTGTCGAAAAGGAAGCTTGTGGTGTTGCTAGAATCGAGGTTGGCTGTGAGACGCAGGCGAAGAGTCTGGCCAGCGTAGTTTCCAGCAACCGTCGCGCTAAATGGAACCCAATCTGTGCCCTCGTCAGCATTCGACCACGATTGCAGTGTCTCCAAGGATGCGCCTGAGGCGACGTTCACAAGTTCGAGCTTGAGTGTGTCAAATGGGATGCTGAACAACTCCGCAGAATCAACAAAAACCATGCCGTTCAGTGTCACAGGAGTCGCATCTGCTGGAAGGAAGAAGTCTTGGTGAAAGACATCGGTATCGCCACCATCAGGCGAATAGCCACCAAGCCAAGCCAGGAACTCTCCGCTGTCAGCATCAACGCCATTGAGTTCAGACTGGTTGACGACAAGCGCAAAGCCGCCGCCCGAGGCCTCAACCCAAGGAGCCACACCATTGTCAAAGCCCGCATTGGACAGCAGATTCACTGGCCCCGTCACACAGTCTGGGCTTGCATCGGCCGGCGGTGGACTCGCGTCTGCCGGGGCGCCAGCGTCGGGGCGAATGCCCTGGGTGGCATCGGCACGTTCCGCGATGGCTGCATCCCCTGAGGCACTGGGCTTGCCCGCATCTGGATCGCTGGAACTTGCTGTCGCGCAGCCAAAGGAACTGGCGGCTAGTAAGGCGCAGAGGGGGGCTTTGGTGAGGGCTCTCAAGACTTCCGCAGTGTCACTCGCCAGGCCCTCGATTTCAATCCGAAAATTGTCAGCAGAGGGAAGCCCCCGGTTCAGTGATTCCTACTATTTGCGCTTGCTAACCTGATAGGTGAACTTGAGCATAAGCACCTTGCCACCGCGCTCCACCTTCGCAATGGCCGAGTCTCCTGGCTTGGCTGCCTGCAAAACGTAGACGAGATCCTTCACACTCATCAGCTGCGTGTCACCGATTGCAAGAATGCGATCACCAGACTTCATGCCAGCCAACGCAGCTGCTCCTCCAGGGCGAACCCCCGCTAGAAGCATGCCGGGCTCGCTTGTGTCGCCGCTGTAGTCGGGAATGGTACCGAGAGAAGCGCCAAATGCTCGCCGCGAGCTCCGCGTAGGCGCCTCGCTCTTTCGAAACGTCAGAGCGTTGGATCGCTCACCTACCGCTGTTGCGATGCTGAGCACAAGGTCGGCGACAACCGTTCCTCCAATGGCATTGATCGTCTCTGTGTCATCGCTTGGCTTGTGGTAGTCGGAGTGTGCTCCGGTTGAGAAGTACAAGACCGGTATGTCGGCTGTCGTGAAGCTTGCGTGATCGCTTGGCCCATAGCCATCGCCCCCCATCCTGCAGAAAACTCGGTGCTTGGCACACGCAGCACTGGCGATCGAAACCCACTCGTCGGCTGTGGTGGTGCCAATGATATGGAGGTGATTGTCACGAAGCCTGCCAATCATATCCATGTTCAGCATGGCAATCGGCTTCGGATTCTTTGCCATGTTCTCCACGTAGAACTTCGAGCCAAGCAGTCCGCTCTCCTCACCTGTGAAGCCGATGAAGTAGATGTCACGAGGTAGTGTCTTGTTCCCAGCGAGCTTGCCAGCGATTTGCAGGAGTCCGGCGACGCCAGACGCATTGTCATCCGCACCGTTGTGAATTGCGTTTGCCTCTTCACTAAGTGAGTTCTCTCCACCAAATCCCAAGTGGTCGTAGTGGGCGCCAATCACCAGTGGTGGCAGCGTTTCGCCTGATGTGCTTTCAAGTTTCGCAATGACGTTGCGGGAGGGTGCCTTTGTTGTCTCCAGGTCCACCTGGAGGGTCACGTTGCTGTTGCGCGCAGTAAGTCCCCTCGCAAAGCTCGCCCGTGCTGCCACAACTGGGATGCCCACTCCTCCTAGGCGATCGAGGGCCAACGTCGGCAGTGGATTCTCTTCAGTGTTTTTCGTACCCGGGTATGGCTCGTTGATAATGACCAGGCCAATCGCTCCGTGCTCGCGGGCGACGAATGCCTTGCGGTGCAAGTTCTCATAGCGCTCACGGTTCTTTCGCACCTTGAACGCCTCGTGTCGCGACGTATAACGGTAGGCAACGGCGATCTTTCCCTTTACCGATTTGCCCTTGTACTCATCGATATTGAGGTCTTTGGCGACAATGCCATGGCCGACAAAAACCGTCTTGGCCGAGACGGTTTGATTGGCCGCAAACCCCAAAGGCACAAATTCTGTCTCTGTAGCGGCCTTCCTACCAATCACGAGCCTGTTCTTCGTTCCGCGACTCACAGATGTTGTCACAGCAAGAGTCTGAAAAAAGCCATCATCTCCACCGGGCGCAAGGCCGAAATTGGCAAATCGCTTCGCAAGCCACTCTGCGGAATCCTCGATGCCCTTCGTGCCAACACCGCGCCCTTCACGCGCATCCGCCGCAAGCCACTCCACATCCCCAGCGAACGAATCGGCGCCTGTGTCGTGAACATCTCCACTACCGAGTTCGCTCCAATCGGCAATATAGACATCGGTCTCGCCATCGTTGGCTTGGTTGCGGTTCGAGCTGAACGCGATCTTCGTTCCATCCGGTGAAAACATGGGAAACCCATCAAACCCCGGGGCATAGGTAATTCTCTCAAGGTTCGTCCCATCCGTATTCACAGCCCAAATGTCGAACTCTCGTCCTCCAGCCTCTGCAAAGTTGCTCGAGAAGAGCACGCGTTTGCCACTTGGATGGAAGAACGGCGCAAAGGACGCGGAGTTCAAATACGTGAGCTGCCGAACATCACTACCATCGCTCTTCGCGACGAAGATCTCGAGTTTGCTTGGCCGAACGAGCCCATCCCCAAGCAGCCGTTCATACTCCTTCAGAGCCTCCCCTGTTGGCCTCGACGCGCGCCACACGATCTGAGAACAATCCTTAGAGAAGAACCCTCCACCGTCGTATCCGGGTGTGTCCGTCAATTGCACGACATTCGATCCGTCCTTATCCATGCGGTACAGGTCGAGATCGCCATTGCGTGTCGACGTGAAGAGAATCGATCCGTCCACCGAGCACACGGTTGCCTCTGCATCGTAATGCGGGGTATCCGTGAGCTGGCGAAGGTTGGAGCCGTCGGCCTTGGCGACGAAGATGTTGTAGTCGTCGTAGATCGGCCAGACGTAGCCCTGGCTATGGTCGGGAACCTCGGGACATGAGTCGCTTGCTTGGTGTGTCGATGAATAGACGATTTCGTCATCACCTGGCAGAAAGTACGAGCAGGTTGTTCGGCCAAGGCCTGTTGAAACCAGCTTTGGTTTCGAGCCATCCAATGGCAAGCGATAGATCTGGTCGCAGGAGAACGGCTTGCGCTTTGACTGCATAATGAGTTCGCTGCCATCAAATGCCCAATAGGCCTCAGCGTTTTCTCCGGCATCGAAGGTGAGCTGTCGAACGTTCTTTAGGTGCACCTCGCGCGGGTTATCCGCAAGGTCGCTCTTTTGCGGCTGTGTGGTTGTCTTCGACGAGGGTCTTGAGCCACAGGAAATCGACAGAGCACCCAGGGCGAGTATGGAAGCAAGCGTTCGCATGGGCTCTTCATACAATGGTCCCTCCCTACAAGAGAAATCTGCGCACGGGAATGTTGCGGGATTCAAGCAAGTCGTCTAATGTCGCGGCTCCTCATCGCCGGGATGGAGAAATTGGTAGACTCGGGGGTCTCAAAAGCCCCTTCTCGTGAGAGAGTGTCGGTTCGAGTCCGACTCCCGGCACCCCTTCCTCAAGCATGCTCGCTGCAAAGCTCGAGTCTCGCTTCCCTTCTGCTGCCAGCGCGCAGGTCTCTTCGCGTTCGAGGTGCAATTCACCTCTATCACGGCAGTCGTGACTCACCGTCATCTACCTTCGCGAACTACGCGAGCTACGATCAGCGCGCCCACGACCATCTCTGTCGCTCCATGGGTACGGACGACAACAGAGAAATTCGCAATGGAAGAGCCAAAGGATGTGCCTTGCTCGAAGGCACATCGCTCGCGGATTGGCAGATCGTGCTGAAGGCGAGCAAGATGGTCGCCTATCTCGAAGGCGTGTCCTCGGAGGACATTTGAGCAGCTCCTTTTGAGATCGCAGCAGAGAGTTCAGCGGGCCCAGACTAGGTTGGCTCGAAACGTGTTGAGGCTTGAGAAGCTTGCTGGCGCCACAACGCGCTATGGTAAAATCTTCACTCTCGTGGCAACGCAGAAACGGTATATCGGCATCGACCTCGGAGGTGCCCGCGGTAAGACGACAGCTCTTGCGGTACTCGTTGAGAGCGGCGAGGAGGCGTTCGTCGAGAAGGTCTTGATGCGCGGGCCCGAGCACAATTCGGCCCAAAGCCAGCCTTGGACCGACACGACGCTTCTGGCGTTTCTGGAGCAGGAGGCGAGCAGCACCACCATCGCGATCAATGCGCCGCTCTCACAACCAGCGTGTGCGCGCTGCTCGCTGAGCCAATGCCCAGGAGATGCCCTGTGCACCGATGCGGCAACACGTTGGCTGCGCTCAACAGGCCAAGAGCTCCAACAGCAATATGTTCTCGCCGATCCCAATCGCATTGTCGCTCTTCGGCAAAGCTCGGGCTTCCACCAAGTCACAACGGCGCCAGCTGCCGCAACCCAGCGGCTGCCGCCTTACACCCATCGCTGCACAGAAGTGGATCTTCACTACCGACGCGGGATCCTGCCAAGGGAACAACTCGGGCAGGCGAGCTGGGCCATTGCCAGCCGCGCAAACTTCCTGCGCCGTCGGCTCAGCTCCTTGGGGTTTTCCCTAAACCAATCTCTGCTTGAGGTCTCTCCCCGCTGCACCATTCACGTCCTCTTTGGCTCGCTCGCGGCCCAAGGCTACAAGCGGGACGCCGATCCGTGGCACACGCGCGCCAGCATCATTGAGGGCATGGCTGGGCTTCGATTTGGCCCGAAGAGTGGCATGAGTCGCGAGGATGTTCTGCGCAATGACAACTGCTTTGACGCACTCATTAGCGCCTACACGGGATTTCTCAAAGTGCGCGATGGCTGGACGATGCCTTCGGGAGAGCCGTTTGAATCCGATGGCTGGATATGGGCGCCTCCAACCGAATAACGAACTTCACAGGCAAGTACTCACCGGCGCCACTCCTAAGACTTTATCTTAGCCCACAAGGTTCTATCCATGTAAGACTGCGTCCGAGACTAGGGGCAAGGGAGGCGCTGAGCAACGCAGAGTCGAAGACGTCCAGAGGGCGAAGAACCGAGCGAGCGCGAGCAAGAGTTTTGCATCCGACACGAGTGCGCGATCCATGGACATTCGTGATCGCGAAGTCAGCTCGTTTGCTGGCGAGGCGGGAAGAGGGAGTTTGCTGGGGCAAGCGACCGAGGAACAACGAAGAAGACTGGCTGAGC
>JANTGM010000186.1 GCA_024762925.1 Kofleriaceae bacterium
TCCTTCCTTGCCCCAGCAAGGTCGTCCTTCGCGCCTTGTCAAAGAACGAGCTCCCGTCGCCAGCACATTTCTATTCCTCTGAGCCGCACACTAGTCGACAAGATAGGTAACCTCCATCGCGATTGATGATCGGCTGATACGTGCCTCGTCATCGGCATTGTCGTTGTCAGTGCCAGTTGGAAACTCGAGGCGATACTGCGTACGACCACCGCGCGCGACTTGGTTTTCAACATCATCTCGAAACGCCTGCGCAACATCAATGCTCTTGACCTCAAGCGTGTCACTGGCGGAGAACACTCCAATTTGCGCAAGCGCAGTGTCAAAGATTGCAGCGTCGATCACGCCTTCATTGACGTGAAAAATTTCCATATCACCAAGTGCATAGGGAGCGTTCTCGATGCCGTTTTGGTTCACAGAAATCACAGCCGCCTCTACGAGAGCACCAACTGGAAGTGCGGGGGTCGTGAAGCTCAGAAACGACTTGGTCTGGAGGTTCCCGCTTGTGTCACCAACGATGAGTCGCACGGCCGACGCGCCAAAAACAAGACCGTCCGAACGCATCGTTCTCGTGAGCTCAGTGGACCGTTCAAGGGCGACTCGCAGGCGCTTCTGAGTTGCAAAGTCAGTGACACCAGCTTCTTCCAGTGTGTTGCCAGCAAGATCGGTGGCAGTCGCTTCGATACGTATGCCAATTGTCAGAGCATTGATGCTCTGGGGATCGAGCCCAACGCCCTCGGCGAGCGGAAGAGAATCGATCGCCGTTGCCGTTAGCATTGTGCCATCGCCATTCCAAAGAAAGGTGACATCTTCAGGAGAGAGCTCAGAAGAATTCCAAGCCGCTTCGACACTTGCTTGATCCATCGGCTCACTGAATACGATGGTGATGTCCTCATCTTGAGGAATCCCCACAGCTCCCGGCGCAGGCGAAAATGATTCAATACGCGGTGCCGTTGTATCGGCTGTATCTCCGGCATCAACCGTGCCATCACCAGCATCGGCAGACCTAACCTCCACAGAACCGCATCCAGTAGACAGCCAAAGAATCGAAGATAGGACAAAGAGGGAATTGCGCGTCATACTGCAGCATTATGCATCCATAAAGCCAACTCTGCTCTCACTGTGGTCACAGGATCTTAGGGCACAAGGCGCCAGTGAGAAACGGCAGTGGAGGACGCAGCTGTGGCCTAGATGTCCACGGCTGTGGTCTGGGTGTCCACAGCGCTAAACGTGGATTATAGGCTGCCATGGCAGGCACTGCGCTCCCCTGAGCTACACCTCCGGGGAGCTATGATAGCGTTCGCGGGTGAAGTCAGGACACGAGCACTCAGGACAGCATACTCGTTCAGCGTTTGATGTGGCTCCTCAGGCGCCTGAGGTTCAGCGAGTGAAGTTGATCGTTGAGGAAGGCCCATCAAAGGGAACAAGTTTTACGACGAGCCGTGGGCGCTGCACGATCGGCTCTCACCCGAGCTCGTCTCTTGTGATTGAGGACCCCACCGTTTCTCGTTTTCACTGCGAGCTTCGCTTTGATGAGAAGAGTGTCCGCTTGGTCGACACAGGAAGTCACAACGGGACCAGTGTTAATGGTGTGCTCGTACTTGACGCCATGGTGCGTGATGGCAGCCGCTTGTCGTTGGGCAATACGGTCATCCGCGTTCGATACGACATCGCAAGCACCCCCTTGCCCCTCAGTTCGAAGTCGCAGTTTGGTGAGATGTTTGGTGAGTCTGTCGCCATGAGAAATACGTTTGCTCTCCTTGAGAAAGCGGCGAAGAGTGACGCCACGCTGCTTCTTGAGGGAGAAACAGGCACAGGCAAGACACTTGCAGCTCGCTCTGTGCATCGCGAAAGCCCGCGAAAAAACGGGCCGTTTGTCATGGTGGATTGCGGTGCCATCCCAACCAATCTCCTGGAGAGCGAACTCTTTGGGCATGAACGCGGCGCGTTTACGGGCGCCAACCAACAGCGTGTCGGGGCACTTGAAGAAGCAAGTGGCGGAACGCTTTTTCTCGATGAGATCGGAGAGCTTCCGCTCGATTTGCAACCAAAGCTGCTTGGCGCGATTGAAGGCCGCTGGGTGCGGCGAGTTGGCTCCAACAAGACCATTGATGTCGACATTCGGCTGGTGGTTGCGACGAATCGAAATCTCCGCGAAGAAGTGAACGCGGGGAGATTTCGAAGCGATTTGTACTATCGCTTTGCTGTGGTCAACGTCGAGTTGCCGCCATTGCGACGACGTGCAGAAGACATTCCGCCCCTCGCTTCCACGATTCTTCAATCAATTGGAGCATCCCCCGAGCAAATCGAATCGATGATGGCTGCCGGTCTTCACGACAAGCTCGTGCACTCGAGTTGGCCGGGAAATGTTCGCGAGCTCCGCAATTACTTGGAGCGCTGCCTGGTCTTTGAAAGCGTCCTTCCCGTTCCGGAGCATTCCGATGAGGAAGCAGGCAGCTTGAGTGAGATGCCCTATGCGGATGCAAAGGATCGAGCGCTGCGAGAATTTGAGAAGACGTACCTGCGGGACTTGCTAGCCAAGCACGACAAAGTTTCTGCTGCCGCTGAAGTTGCAGGCATCGATCGCACGTACTTCTACCGATTGCTGCGACGCAATGGGCTAACAAAAACGTAGCGCTATTTCTTAAGGCGAAAGATAGGGGTGAACTCCTCTTCGCGGCTTGGCGTTTCTGACGCTGGCTTCGGAGTCGTGTTACCCGGGTCTTGCTTCGTGCCAGCGGGTTTACGTCGTTTTTTAGAGCGCCTAGTTGTTGCAATTTTTTCGAGCACGACGTCGAGTGCCGCTTCCGAGGAGGCATCGACGGTTTGGGTTTTTGACTCGTAGCCGACCGCGCGAAACTCAAGCGTAGCGCCCTGGTTCACATCGACCATGTAGCGCATAGGTGTTTTTCCGATCACCTCGCTATCACGAAGAATCGTTGCTTCGGGGCTCGATGTTAGAAGAACCTCTCGCGAAGCTGCCTCCACGATTGGGGCCTTGGACGCTGGAGCGGACTCGACTTGGGGCACTGCAGCAGAGGGCGCTTCGATGATCGTGGATGCTGTCGACTCCTCGCTCTTGCCACGCCTAGATGACATCAACACAACCGCTCCAGCAGCTACCAGCGCCGTCACTACACCTCCAATAGCCAGCCCCCTCCGGCTTTCAATCGGGCGGCTGGCCTTCGAGAGATATTCCGTCAAGCATTGGTCAAACAGGCCGCGTACTTCCTCGACGGTTTGAGGACGTTGCTGTGGGTCCTTGGCGAGCATCGACATGATGGCCGATTGCAGAGGCCCAAGGCCTTCGCGCGCTAGCTGCGGAGGTTCATGCTCAAGGTGCATGATGAAAAGCATATCGACTGTCTTTGCAGAAAATGGGGGCGCGCCGGCCGCCATCTCATAGAGCGTGCATCCAAGTTGATACAAATCGCTCCGGGCATCGCTTGCTTCGGCTCGAATCATTTCAGGCGCCATGTAGAGCGGTGTCCCAACCTTTTGCTTGCTCTTCGTTAGCCTGACATCTCTCGCGGTTGTCGACTTCGCAAGACCGAAGTCTAAGACTTTTACCATGTCGCGCGAGCCGCTGGTGACGAGCATGATGTTTGAGGGTTTGATATCTCGATGGACAATGCCCTTTTGATGTGCTGCCGACAGAGCACTACACAGCTGCTCTCCAATCCGTAGGAATCGCTCAAGCTCCATGCCCTCGCCACTGCATAACTCCTCCTGCAGTGTGCGCCCTTCAACCAACTCCATGACCAAGAAGAGCAACCCATCAAAGGTATGGCCGAAGTCGTGAATCACGACCAAGCTTGGGTGTGAGACCTGACTCGCGAGCTTCGCTTCACGCATGAAGCGCTTCACTGCGATAGGCTTGGCGCCGTTCTCAGGACGCACAACCTTGATGGCCACCTCTCTATCAATCGAACTCTGGTAGGCGCGGTAGACCGTTCCCATTCCGCCTTCACCCATGCGCTCGCGAATTTCGAAGCGCCCTTCTAGCGTCCGCCCAATGAGCGGATCGGATGTCGTGTTGGCTTCTTCGCCCGCTCTGTCCTCGGGAGAAACTGTTTCGCCAAAGCGACCAGCTGGGTGCTCCATGCTCATTGTTGAAGTTCTGGCGGAACACGAATCGTGAGCGGCTGTGAAGCTCCGAGCTCTCGTTGAAGAAAGAGCCAACCTACAGGGGACGACGTTTCGACATCAGTTTCGGCCTGCCACAAATAGTCGCGCCCGTGAACAAGAGGCGCGCCGTCCAATTGGATGTATGGCAACACACCGGGGCGTAGCGCGAGCCCCGAAATTCGAAAGGCGGGACGTGCCGCAGGAGATTGTGCGCTATCGGTTTCGAGGTGCGCCTGTACAAACAAGGGATTCTTGCTTTGTACTCTCCAGAATCCGCCCCCAGTATCAAAGGCCTCCGTGTTGGAATCACCTGGGAATGGATCGTCCTCAGGATCGGTGAAGCGCAACAGCCCGCGCTTGCCGTAGATCCAATCACTCATGCGATTCATTTCTTGGCAAGGAGAGCCCGTGTCCTCCGGTTCCCCTGTCCAGATAAGAAAATCACCAGTGTATGTGCCTGGCTCGACGGCGGTCCTCTCTCGCCAATCGAAGACAATCGACAGAGTTTCTGTGTCTACTCGGGGGGGCAGGTTCGAGTAGGAGACACGAGGGCCGTCTGGGCTGTTTTCATCGGGGACGTCGTGCAGCATGCCAATCATGTGGCTGGGACCAACCTTCCCTTCCGTGTGTGCGCAGGCCCACTGTGGCCCCGCAGTGTAGGGACGATGATGAATCCTCGCGAACTGCACGCCGCCTGGAATCAGCCCATCATTGACGGGGTCGCCATCGTAGCTACTGCGCGTCCTAGCAAAGAGCGCGGGATCCAAGGCCAAAAACGCACTTAGGTGATCTCCCGTCGTCTCCGCAACGGTTGCGCTCTCATCGCGGTGAATGCGCCCGTCGGGAAACACGGTAAAGACTGAGTCGGTCTCGAGTTCATGTTGTATGCCCGACTTTGCAGGAAACTGGGCACCATCACTAGACTCAACTCGTAGGCGAAAGACTGCCGGTCCTCTTGCAAGCACGGTTGTTGTGGCAGTTGACGCCCGCCATTGAAATGCCTCTTCCCACAGACCAATTCCAATGTACTTTTCTGGCATTGAGCCGGTAGTGTGCAAGAGGTTAAGAGAAGTTCCAATGCGCTCAATCCGGGAAATCATCATGCCCAGACTCTCGTCGAACTGCATAGCAACGCTCCCATTCACAAGCGAGTATCCGCCCATGTCATCAATCTCATTGCCGACGAGTTCGTCAGCGCATGCAAGGTCCGCATCGTCACAATTCTCGTCGATGGCATTGCCGCATATCTCAAGAGCACCAGGATTTCGGCCTTGCAACGTATCGTTGCAATCGTGTGGTAGCGCGCTCTCACAGCCGATTGGGAGATACCCATCGCCATCATCGTCCAGGCATGAGACGGTGTTGGCAGCATCGATAGGATTGGCAGCATCACCTCCTACGAATGGTGGCGGAAAATCGACACACGCTTCCACTAGCACCATTGTAAGGCCAAAGAGTGTTCGTTGGAATTTGCCGAATCTATTCACAGCGAGCGGTGGCAAGGTATCATCGATTCGATGAGAGTGGCGTTCAAAATAGCAAGCGTCTTGCTGCTACCTCTTTTCGCGGGTACTGCAACAGCCGACCCTGAAGTAGCCAAAGAGCTACAACGTCTTGGCATCGAAAAGGCAAGAGAGCAACGGTTTGACGAAGCACTCACGCTGTTTCGGCAGGCGCTGGCGGAGGAGGTCAATACCGATGTTCTCTGCAACATGGCCAATACCTATTTCGCAATGAAGCGGTGGCCGGAGACACACGCGTTTTTGACGCGATGCTTGCTTGAGACACCACCTGAAGAAAATGCGGACTACTACGCAGAGATGAGTCGGTTTCTCATCGAGGTCGAGTCGAAACTACTCGCGGGCGACTTTGGAATGCTGCCGGTCGAGCTCGCCCCCGATTTGGCAAAGCTCGGCACATCCAGTTTGCCTGCTGATGTTGCATTGGAGGGTTCAGGAGCGTTGTGGCTCCCCGTTGGCGAGGTTGAGCTAGTGGCGACAGCAGAGGGATTTGCTACCGAGAAAACTCTTGTGATGGTACGCAAGGGCCCAAACCCAGAAGTGACCATCGAGTTGCTCCCGTCACAGCCCCCCGCTACTAAGACAAAGTCTGAGACGCGCTCGGCCCCAGAGCCAGTATCATCCGAGCCGCTCTCCGTAGAACAAACGCCCAAACGCGACGCTCACCAAGGGAGGATGCTGGTCGCAATCGGGAGTGCTGCAGTCGGGGTGGGAGCGCTAGTGGCAGGGGGATACTTCGCATTCGAGGCAAAGGAGAAGCGCGACGAACAGAGATCAATGCAGCTTCCCCCTGGTGATGCGTACGATGCCTTGAAACGCGATGGGAATCGCCTCCAAAAGATAGGTGCGGGCTTCTTGGTTGGGGGAGCCGCTGCTGGGCTGGTAGCGGCCTACCTTTGCTGGACTGTGACGGAAGAGAACTCTACTTCTCTCCACGTCTCCACAAACTCTCTCAGCGTTGGTTCGGCCTGGAGTTTCTGAGCAATCGAATCAAGCAAGCTGTGCAACCCTAGACGTTGCGAGCAGAACGCCTATTGTTTGACATCTCTTTTACGCACACCTCTTGCGATTCGAATCGCCATAATAAGAATAAATAGTAGAACTCCACTCCCAAGCGGCGTACCGCTGGCTGCGCGGCATCCCATCGGCGCCCTATCAGCAGCTTCCTTGGTGGGCTCGGGGCAGAATTCGCCCTCTGGACAGAGCGCAATGCGAAGAGATGCAACATCGTCATTCAGAGGGTCGATGAACCTTCGCTCTGGATCGCTTGCTCCATCGCCGTCGAGCATGGCGATGTGGAACTCGACCGGAATTGCCTCAGCGGGTGCCCACCATTGAAACGTCCACTCAGTTTCTCCTTCGCCAAACCCCTCGGCCACTGCAACGGTGCGCCCCTGCTCTAGAACTACTTGCTGTCCACCTCCGGCAATCGTTCCAATGGGAACGCCTGTAGCGTCTGTGAAGTCGGCCGTGAACGTATTGGGATTGAACGCAGAGGAAAGCCCGCGATGCTCGCCGATGAGGCGCACGGTGATGGGATAGATGAGCCCTGGTGTATAGGTGCCAGAAGTGAGAGCCGAATCAAGGCCGATCGAGATCCTACGCTCCGCATCTACGTGGCAGATTCCGCAGTCGTAGCCTTTGAAACGCCTGGATCCGGTGAAGTAAACACTGCTTCCTCCGCCAGTATTTGCCGTTCGAGAGAATGACGCCACTTCGTGAAATGCCCCGACGTAGCTCGGTGCCAAGAGGACGCTGAGAGCAATAAGCAATCGAATCATTGTCCCACCTCCTCAATTGCGACGCAGTCAGGTGAGGCAATGCCACCACCAGAAAACTCGCGCAGGAGACGGTAGCCAACATCGTGTCGACTCAGGAAAACATCTTGCTCTCCATGCAAGCCCTTTCCACCGTGGAAGAGCCCACCAGAGCGCGTGTCTAAGGGTTTTTCGGTTAACAGATCTCTCTCACCGTCATCTCGCGCAATAAAGCCACCGACAAGGCGAAAGTTCGCCATGAGTTCCTCGTTCGAGAGTGGCGTATCAAAATCATCCCAAGATACTTCCAGCCGAAATCGCTGCTCAGCGTATAGCTGCAGCGGGCGCTCGTCCGTGCCATGGCAAGCCATGAAGCTGCATCGAGCGGCGAGAACCGGCTGAACGTTGCAACGAAAGAAATCCGCGTTCAAGCTGGGTAGGGGCTCATCACGATCGATCTGTGACTGCGTGCATCCAACCAAGCCTCCGGCAGTGAGCGAAGCACAAAGGCAGTCAATGCGTGGCGCCGACGAGTGCGTGGATGCACCTCAGCCATTGCGACTCCATCGCTGGTACGAACGAACCGATATGGGCTAGATTGAAATCCGCGCAAGTCCTGAAATGTGTAGGCAAGGCCAGCCCGGCTCTTCCTGTCGAGAAGCTGCCCTATCGAGAATTCTGCCGTGTGTGCAATGAGCGACTTCTCGAAGATAGGATCCATGGCCCGCCCAATCTTGTTGCGCGTGGCAGAGTACGCCATCGATATCTCCGTGTTTTTCTTAAACAACTCGCGTGACGCCCCCACAGAAGCCGTGTGACTCAACCAGTCGTTCTCTTGAGAGCGCCCAGCCGAAGCTGAGAGCTTCATACCAACGACAAGCGCCTCAATGCGCCCACCCGCCTCAACGCGGTTCTCAGTTCAGCGCCCAGTTGCAGCAGAGACCACATCGACGGAAGCCGAAGAAACTGCGTCCAGAAGAGCGTACGCCCCAACCGAAACGTCTCCCGAAATTTGCGTCTCCACATCCACTATGCTCGTCACGACCGTCGTCGCATCGTTGTCGTCGTACACCAAGACACGCGATGTGGCGCTCCCATCACCTGCTTCCAACTCTTGCCCGAGAGCGGGAACAGCAAGCCATGAACACGCTAAGACGACCGCTAGTTGCAACCACATCCACCACCTCCAACGCCGCTGCCCCCAATGGAACCTTCGCGGTACTCGTGAACGTGCCCATCGAGCTTGCTCTTGTTCTTGTCCGGCTCTCCCATTGTCTTGCGGGCATGGGCTTCACGCTCATGAGGCTTTACGCGAACGCAGCTCGTTGTAACAAGCACACAAAGACAGGCAATGCTTCGTGCGTGCCATCGATCCGCGATCGAGCTCTTGGGTGTTCTTCTTAGTGTGATCATGTTGTTACTTTATGCTTCGTTCTTGCTGATGGGCGTCGTGAGCAAGATTGGGACTAGTGTGGGATCCAGAGGCATAGAACGCCCTGGCTCGGCTTTTCGCCCTTTGAACGCCTTCGGCTCATCGTTGCTCAGATCCTTCCTTGCGCCAGCAAGGTCGTCCTTCGCGCCTTGTCAAAGAACGAGCTCCCGTCG
>JANTGM010000187.1 GCA_024762925.1 Kofleriaceae bacterium
AAGGAAGGATCTGAGCAACGATGAGCCGAAGGCGTTCAAAGGGCGAAGAACCGAGCCAGGGCGTTCTATGCCTCTGGATCCCACACTAGTGCGCGCGCGCTGGCGTCAGGGCTGCGTGGGCAGCCTTTGATGACGAGTCTCGTCGTGCCTTCGCAAAGTCTCGGTATTCTCGCCCCACGAGCTTCGCGGTTTCGACAACGCTAATCGACTCGCCAGCCTTGTTGCGGTTGTGGCGCTCGCGAAGCACGATCACGGCAAGAGTGAGCGGTGTCGTTAGCGAATTCAAAACGGTCGAGAGCACAGGGTCCATTCCAATCGCGATGGCGCCTGGTAATACGAAGTTTGAGACGATGGAGTTAGAGACGAGATAGGTGCCGAGAAAGGCTTTGTCGTTCTTGACCCGTGAGAAGGTGTAGGCGGCAACCGAAGGCAGGGTATAGGTTCGCAGCACCGACATGGAGCTTGCGAGCCAAGGTGGTGCGCGTGCTTGCCAGCCATCAAGCGTACGCGTCATCTTCGCAGACACCTTTGTCGCAAACGTAATTACACGGGCCACCTGGGGATTGGCCTTCAGTTTCTCGATACCTGCCTTAAGAGTTTTTATGGAGGCCTGCCATCGACTTGCCTTGGTGTTCTTGCCAGCCCGGGTGGGTTTCGCGATCGCTTTGCCTGGGGCGGCTTTCCGCTTGATGAGAACATTCCTAGTCGTTGCTGCGCCTTTGCGAGTCTTCGCAAGAGCCTTGCTGACCCTCGCTTGTTTGGAGGGCTTTGCGCCAAGGGGGCTCTCCCTCGTGGTTCGCCGAAGTGGGCTCTTGATGCGTTGACGAAGCGAGGTTGTTGTGGAGCGTGATCGAAGGGCTCGTTTGCGCACCACTCGCGCGCGAACCTGCTTGGCCTTGCTGGCCTTGACCTTGTTGGCCACACGTTGGGTTCGCCCTGCCGATGCTGCTGGCACAGCTACGATTTGCAGGGCCAATAAGAATGTCAGTGCTAGGGGAGCTAGCCAAGAGCGGGACAGGTTGAGCACAAAGACCTTCTAAGCAAGTCGCATACCTAAACTGTAGTCTTTTAGATGGCTAATATTGTTTGGCAAATGCGCTCTGCTGGCTACTAGGCTTTCTTGTTTGAAGACGCGAGAAGCCACCGATGGAGACACCAGGCCTAGGTCACAAGAGCCGTCACTTCTTCACCCATTCGGCCACTTACGCTGCCACGGATGACCTCGGAGAGCAGGCCGTGCGCTATCCCACCGATAGGAACGGTTCCAGCATTGAGGTATGTCAATGCAGCCAACGTGGCCAGCTCCTGCATGCTTTTTGACCATGGACCTGCGTCAAAGATGTTTAGATGGGTAGCTTCGGCGATCCAGTCAAACTCAAAGGCGGTTGTGGTGGATACGCAGACGATATCTGCAGCCATGGCTTCTTCGATGCTGCTGTCCGCACTCCGCAAGACTTCGAGCGGGCCAAAGAGGAGTTCGTGGCATGTAATCAGAGCGTCTTGGTGCATATCGCAATCCACCAAGCCCATGGTTGTGGGGGTTCCAACTGCCAAGTACTTCGAGCCGAGCCCCGCTAGGGCAGCAAAGCGAAGCGTTGCGTCTGCCGTCGCAGGCATTGCGTCTGGATCGCTTTCGATACGCTTCATCAGTGCTCGCAACTCGTCTTGCACTAGCGCCTCTTCTCCGCGCGAACCGAGACGGGCTTCTTGATTTCCTCGCCCTCCTGGAGACCTTCGATGACCTCGACATAAATGCCGTCCGAGAGCCCAAGTTTGATGTCGCGGCGAACGAACGTTTGCGGTGAGACTTGCACTTCGATGTAGGGATTTTTCTCATCGAAGCTAAGGAGCGCCTCCGAGATACTGAGCACCTTGTCACGACGCTGAAGCACGATATCCGCGTTGGCGCTGTAGCCTGCTCGTACGAAGTCTTCCTTGGCGAGGCTGAGGGCAGCTCGCAGTTCAAACTGGATCGCACCGTCGACCATCGTGCCCTTGGGTGCGATGTATTCGAGCGTTCCGGTGAACGTTTTGCCGTCAATGGCGCCAATCACAACGACAAGTTCCATGCCTACTTTGATCTTTCCCACTTCGCTCTCGTCAACCAGGCCTTGAAAGATCATGTCATTCATGTTGGCAATCGAGGCGATGGTGGTGCCTTCGTTGAAGTTGTTGGCCTCGGTAACACTGGCACCAACCTTTGGTGGCACTTCGATGACCATGCCCGCCACTGTGGAGGTCACGATGTTGGAAACCTTGCCAGCACCTGAAACGCCAGATTTGATGAGCTGGAGATTGCTCTGCGCAGCTTGCAGCTCCTGTTGCCGCAGTCGATTGTCCAAGTCAAAGCGGCTAAATTCGGTCTCCGAGATGACACCTCTCTCGAAGAGGTTCTTGTTGCGAAGAAACTCGGCCTTGGCGCTTGTGAGGGATATGCGTGCCGATTTGAGGGCACTCTCGGCGGCATTGAGGCTGAGCATATTGGGGATGATTTTGATTGACGCGAGTTTCTGTCCTTGCTCGACGGTGTCTCCGGCTTCGACAAAGAGCTCGTCCAGAACGCCAGAGACTCGAGGTTTGATCTCGATTTGCTGGCGAGGCTCGATGGAGCCGGTGGCTACCGTTTTGAGCACGATGTCTCGTATGGCGGGTTTCTCGGTCTGAAAGACCTCGGCCACTGCTTGGGACTTGTTGTAGAGAAAGAACATAGTCCACACCAGGGCGGCGAGGATTGCGATGCTGATAGCGAAGGGCAGAATGCGTTTCATAACGATGTCAATGAATGAGTGCTAGGCGCGTAAGGCCTCAACAGGGTGGATAGCGACAGCTTGTCGGGCGGGAATGAAGCCGGCGATGGCCCCCGCCACAACGAGGATGATGGTAGCGGCGATGGCAGTGGTGAAGTCTACTTCGGGACGCCCAAGTGGCATGTCGCTACCCTCTAGGAGGCTTCCGAATAGTTCTGAGAGTGCGACGGCCGAGACCAGTCCAGTGTAGCCAGCAAGAAGGGTGAGCGTTACCGACTCTTGCATGATCTGAGAAACGATGGCCCTGGGAGGAGCGCCAAGTGCGCGGCGAATGCCGATTTCCTTCGTGCGCTCCTTGACCACGATGATCATGATGTTGCTCACGCCCAACATGCCTGCGAAGAGCGTAGCGAGGCCAACAAACCACATGAAAATACGCATGCCTCCAAAGAGTGACTTCACTTTACTCGCTTTGTCTGCTGCGTTGTAGCCGCGGATTGCTTGGCTATCGTCGGGATGCACCTGCTTGCGCCGTTTGAACATGGCGCGCACGTTTTCGTCGACCTCGCCAGGCGTGAACCCGTCTTGTGCGGTGAGCGCAAACCAACCCACACGGTCCCCCATGTTGAAGGCTTTTTGAAACGTTGAAAAAGGTATGTAGACCGTTGCTGCATCTTCGTCTGCGCTATTGCCCGTGCGCGTTGAGTGCACCCTGCCTACCACTTCAAAGTACACACCCTGGATGAGGATGGTCTTTCCGATCGCACTCTCACCGGGCTCAAACAGCATGCTGTAGACCTGCTCCCCAATGATTGCCACCTTGCGACTCTCCGCAATATCAATGGCATTGACAAAGCGGCCCTCAAAGTACTCAAAGGGTTGGATCATGCCCCATGCGGGGTAGTCGCCCAGAACCTTGAATGGGCCGGTCTTGCTACCTCGGGTTACATTGTTGCTGCTCCGATAGCCGCCGAGCGAAATGCGTGGGGCGACAAGGTCGATGCCTTCAACCGCCTTGATAGAGGGAATGTCAGCAACGTTGTACTGAATCCGTCGTCCCGGTCGCATGCCGTGATACGGCAGCGAGGTTCGGCCACCCCAAATATAGATTTGCTTGGTTCCAAAGCCGCTGATGGTTTCGGAGAGTCCCGACTCAAAAGCGCTTCCAAACGCAAGCAGGATGATGAGAGTGAGAATGCCCCAAAACACCCCAAATGCGGTCATGAAGGTACGCAAGCGATTGCGTCGCATCGTGGCAAAGATCTCATGCCAGGTATCGCGGTCCAAGAGCGTCATTCGTTCCTCAACGCGACAATGGGGCTAACACGCGCAGCTCGCATGGCCGGCACGAGACCTGCGAGCATGGCGGCTATGACGAGCATTCCGAGTGCGATGAGCGCAACACCCAAGTCGACCTCGGGATTGACGATGTATTCGTTGTTTGGCAGGAAGTGGTTGAAGAGTTCCAGGAGACCAACGCCCGTGACAAGACCTAGGTAACCAGCCAGTCCTGTCACTACCAAAGCCTCTTTCAAGATCATTGAGACAATGGAAATGGGAGTTGCTCCAAGCGCTTTGCGCACTCCAATTTCAACCGTTCTCTCGGCAACCGAGATGAGGAGAATGTTGCTTACTCCGATGACACTCGCCGTGATGGTGCCAATGCCAACAATCCATAGGAAGGTGCGGATGATCGAGAAGATACGCTTCACCTTGCTGTACTCCTTGAGGTTGTTCCGAACCCGCACCGCGCGCGGATCGCTATCCGCGAAGTTGAGCCGTTGGGCGAGCAGTGAAACAACCCTGCGCTCGATGGCCTCACTGCGCTGCAAACTCGCATGGCCAACAGAGAACATGAGGTGGTGCACTTCCCCATGAGCATTGTAGGCGCGCTGTGCCGTGGTAATCGGCAAGAAGATCTTCTGTAGCTCCCCCTCTCCGCCCTCATCGGTGAAGGTTCCGATGATCTTGTACTGAATGCCGCGAATCGTTAGGTATTGGCCAATGGGATCTGCGCTTCCAAAGAAAAACTCTGAGATTGGATTTCCGATGACAGCAACTTTGCGATGCTCGTCAATGTCTGTTTCGTTGATGTAGCGGCCCGAGGTGATAATCGTCTTCTCAATGTACTGATGACCTGGGTTGACAGCTCGCACATCGAATGAGGCATTCTTGGCACCATGGGTGACTGTGTATTCTTCGCCGCGAAGGTAGAAGCGCCCGGTAATGTGCTCGACCCCTGGAACGCGCCGGACGGCATCGATCTCGGCATTGGTGAAGCGAATCTTGCGGCCGGGGCGAAGGCCCTTGAAGGGCAGGGCAGCCCGACCAGGGCGAATCCATATGCTGTTGACCGCGTCATCTTTGAAGTTGGTCTCGGCTTGGTTTTGAAGTCCTTGCCCGGCGCCCAAGAGAATGATGAGCATGAGAATGCCCCATCCAACCGACAAGCCTGTGAGGGCCGTGCGCAGCTTGTTGCGGCGCAGAGTTTCGAAAATTTCTATCCAGCGGTCGAGGATGAGCACGTCACGAGTCCTCGTTGGCGTTGGATTCTTCGATGGCCCCGTCTCGCAAGCGAATGACTCGCTTCGTGCGTTCGGCGATGTCTGGTTCGTGAGTGACAACAACGACCGTCATGCCTTGATCGTTGACCTCCTTGAGCAGGTCCATAAGCATGTAGGAGGTCTTGCTATCGAGCGCCCCTGTTGGTTCGTCGGCCAGAATGAGGCGAGGCTTGGTAACCAATGCGCGGGCGACAGCGACACGCTGCTTCTGCCCACCGCTTAGTTCAGATGGTCGATGCTCTTTCCAGTTGCCGAGCCCCACTCGCTCGAGTTGCTCGGCAGCCGCTGCCAGTCGTTTCTTGCGACTGATCTTTTGGTAGTAAAGAGGCAGTGCAACATTTTCTAAGGCCGTCTTGAATGGCAGGAGATTGAAGGATTGAAAAACAAAGCCAATGTGCTCGCTGCGATATTGAGCGGCCTTGCGCTGGCTGAGATTCTGAATAAGGGTATCGCCAAGCCAATACTCTCCTGAGTCATAGTCGTCGAGAATGCCAAGCACGTTGAGCAAGGTTGATTTCCCCGACCCGGAAGAGCCCATGATCGAGACAAATTCGCCATCTTCAACCTGCAGCGCAACGTCGCGAAGGACGTGGAGAGCGCCACCGCCAACCTGGTAGCTCTTGTTGATATTGTTGAGTCGAATCACGGGGGTGATGCGTTCTAGCACGTTCGCAGACCTGTGCCGACAGTGGTAAAACACGGGGGTGATTGCGAAGTGTTCGAGCCTTCATAGCCTGGTCCCAGCAATCGTCGCGATGTGCCTGGGCTGTGGTGCAGCAGGGCCCCCGGCCGGACCAAAGCACGTGCCAAGCAACTCGGAGGAGGCGGCTACCGCTTGCCCGAAAGAACGAAAAGCTGCGCAGGAGGCTCGCGAGGCCGTGCTTGGCACCGATGACCCTACGCTCATTGCGGCTGCATCGGAGCGGGTGCTGGCGCATGCTCAGTGTGAGGCCCAGGCCGTTTTGGCGATGCCCCCGCCTGCGGGAACCCAGGATGAGACTCTCGAAGGAATTCGCACGATTCGAGCCCTTGTTCGCGACGCCAGCAATCTCTTTTCCGAGGTGCGCCGCTATGGCGACGATGCGATGGCTCAGCAGTCGCTACTAGCGGACGCCAAACTCACAATTGCGTTTGCCGAGATTGTCGCAACGATAGGACCACCTTCGGACTTGGATCCTCTTGCGGGGCAACAGTTTCAAGCCGAGCTTGTGGATGCTTCACAGACGCTGCGTAGCCAAGCAGAACTCCTGCTCCAGCAGGCTCTTGCCAGTGAAGGAGCGCAGGCCCATAAAGCGGAAATCTGCGCCTTACTACCCTCTGTGGGAGGACAAGCACCGGGCTGCCCCTAGCGCTTGTAGAGATCGAAGACTTCATTGACGGTCTCAACAGTAAGATTGGGGAGCAACGCGAAGTCGCTGCCCGGGCTCACCACCAGTCTCGCGAGATTCTGCGGGCTGCGAAGTCCGTCGAGCGCCTATCTCAGCAGTCCAATATTATCGCTCTGAACGCGATGGTAGAAGCGGCCCGCATGGGGAAGCACGGTACGAGTTTTTCTGTGATCTCAAATGAGATGCAGACGCTCAGTGGCGAGATCAAGAAGACAAATACCATGGTCTCGGGGCTGGTGGAGGATCTAAGTATTCTTCTGCCCGCCATTGCACAGATGATCGAGCAGACTTCCGATCATGCTGAGAACTTCTCTGGCAGCAAAGAGTCACAGACGTTCGTCATCGTACTTCAGAGTTGCAACGAGGCGTTGAGACCCTACTTACGAGATCTCTGTTGACAAGATCCTCCGAGAATCGCAGGACGCCCTTTCCTACTTACAGTTTCAGGACAAGGTTGCCCAGGGACTCATCCGTATGGACACGATGGCCCGCAAGCTACAGGTGCGAGTTGGCACCATAGGGGGCGAGTCTATGGGGAAAAAGAGCTTCTGGGCATCTTGCCCAAAGAAGAGCATGAGGAGCTTGGTGGCGAGAAGGAAATCTCCCCAGAGGAGGCTGGCGACGTGATGCTCTTTTGGACCCGAAGCTCGCAAGTACGCGAAGCTATGCCTTAACGAGGCCTTGGGCGATTGCGAAGCGTGTGAGTTCGGCGTTGTTGCGCAGCCCAAGTTTGCGCAGAATTTGGCCCCGGTGGCTGTCGACTGTTTTTATCGAGACGCCCAGTTCTCTTGCTGCTTCATGGCTATTGTTGCAATCGGCCAAGAGGTAGAAGACTTCTTGTTCGCGACGACTGAGCTCCCAGACGCTCAAGGTGGGCTCGCTTTGAATGTCGAGGGTCTCCAGCTCGCGGAGATGCTCGGGCATGGCTCGTTTGCCCGCATGGACCTTTCGAATCGCCTCGCAAAGCTCTGTTGCTGGGGCCCCTTTGTGCATGTAGCCGTTGGCGCCCGCGCAGATGGCGCGAATCGCATAGTGGCGATGCTCGTGTACCGAAACGATCAGAACACGGGTCCTGGGCGCGATCTTGTGGATGCGTGGGGTAGCTGTTAGCCCGCTGAGGTTGGGCATGGAGATATCCAACACCGCCACATCTGGCTGGTGGCGCTCGATGAGGGCAAGGGCGCGTTCGCCATCATCGGCCTGAGCCAAGAGATTGAAATCGCCCGAATTGGCCAAGACCAAGGCAAGACCCGCACGTACTACCGGGTGGTCATCCGCATGTACTACTCGAATCATGAAGTGTTGTTGTGGGCCCCAACCGAGCTTGGTTGACCAACAAAAGGATACCACGAATG
Organism: Kofleriaceae bacterium; assembly: GCA_024762925.1. Classification (GTDB taxonomy): domain Bacteria; phylum Myxococcota_A; class Polyangia; order Haliangiales; family Haliangiaceae; genus NORP324. The sequence continues at coordinate 8,055 of JANTGM010000187.1, forward strand.
CAACTTAGAGATGGCAGATCTTTCGCATTTGGTATGCCGACTAGGCCTTGAGCGGCTGACACACGGATGCTAAACGCAGCACGAGACTGAGGTGCGCCTGCGCCTCCAAATCCTGGACGTAACAGAGCATGCCCCCATTTCAGTGTCTTGTCGTAGGCGTCGCCGGAGGAACGGGCAGCGGTAAGACGACCGTAGCGCGCGAACTGGCCAACGCATTGCCGGATGGCAGGGCTCACATTATCGAGTACGACGCCTACTATCGGGACCAAACCAACGTCACCGACGCAGCGCGGGCCGAAATCAACTACGACCACCCCGATGCTCTTGAGAGTGAGCTTCTGGCGCGACATGTGGAACTGCTGCGCAAGGGCAAGGCGGCAGACATTCCAGTCTACGACTTTGTTCTGCACAACCGAGCAAAACACACGCGCCACCTCGAGCCGCGTCCAGTCCTTGTTGTGGAAGGCATCATGGCTCTCGCAGTGCCCTGTATTCGCGAACTCTTCGACATCAAGATTTTCGTCGATACCGATGCAGACCTGCGCGTATTTCGGCGCATTCGGCGCGATATTGAACAGCGTGGGCGGAGTTTCAATTCGGTCCGCGAGCAGTACTACAGCACCGTGCGTCCAATGCACATGGAGTTCGTAGAGCCCTCAAAGCGGTTCGCAGACCTGATCGTTCCTGAGGGCGGATCCAATCGCGTCGCCCTCGAAGTGTTGGTGGCGAGGCTTCAGCGCGACCTCGCCTAGTGCGCGATTCATGAATATGGAACGCGCTCACTCGTCTTCTCGCCCGCTGGAGAGACTGGCTCAGCCCGTCTTCTTCGTTGTTCCTCGGTCGCTTGCCCCAGCAAACTCCCTCTTCC
>JANTGM010000188.1 GCA_024762925.1 Kofleriaceae bacterium
ATCCATGGACATTGATTCGTGATCGCGAAGTCAGCTCGTTTTCTGGCGAGGCGGGAAGAGGGAGTTTGCTGGGGCAAGCGACCGATGAACAACGAAGCAGACAAGCAGAGCCCGTCTGTCCAGCGGGCGAGAAGACGAGTGAGCGCGTTCTATGTTCACGGATCGGGCGCTAGTGTTGGTAAGTCGCATGGTGTGTGCGGGCTGCGAGGTGGCCCGTCCATTCGATGAACTCCTCAGCTTCTCCTGCGATCGTCGGGGTCAGGACGACGTCGATCATGTGCTTCGAACGGAGCTTGGCGACGAGGCGGTCTTGGCAGGCTGGCCGCAAACTGCGGTGAATCGACACGACAACGCCTTTCTGCGGTATCGGAAGCTAAGCTACACTTGGCATCTCGCAACCGCACGGGGATTCACCGATGCGGAATACATCGATATTGTCGAAGACCTTGCTAGGAAGCTTGTCGCTGTCGATGGCAGAGCACCCACGATCACGCCACTTTTGGATTCAGAAGAACTCTCAACTCGCATCAAGAACGAGACCGTAAACGTAAGTGGCTCCCACAAAGCTCGGCATCTCATCGGCACTGCGCTTCACTTGGAGATCGCAGATCGGCTTGGCGCCAACACATCAGAAACCACGTTGGCGATTGCGAGCTGTGGCAACGCAGCGCTGGCAGCTGCCGTTGTGGCAAAGGCCGCGGGGCGCAGACTCCGTGTCTTCATCCCGCCCAATGCTTCCCCCGCCGTTGTAAAGCAACTTGCAAGCCTGGGCGCCGAGCGCGTGATTTGCGAGAGACAAGACTCAGACCCACCAGGCGACCCCTGTTACCTACGATTTGTCGAGGCGGTTGCTGCTGGCGCCCTGCCCTTCAGTTGCCAAGGTGGAGACAACGCACTCGCATTGATCGGCGGCCAGACACTTGGGTGGGAGCTCGTTGAACAGTGCCAGAGCAATCCACCTAGCGACGTCTTCGTTCAGGTTGGCGGAGGTGCACTGGCAAGCTCAGTCATGCAAGCATTCCAGATGGCAAAGAGCTCAGCCATCATTGACAGGCTGCCCCGTTTTCACGCCGTGCAAACCGAAAACGCGCACCCGCTCGTACGGGCCTGGCAGCGCATGGGAGAGCTTGGCAAGACGTGGTCGGAAGCGCGAAGTCACCGCTCGGAGTTCATGTGGCCGTGGGAGAGTGAGCCAAAGAGCATCGCTGGAGGCATTCTCGACGACGAAACCTATGATTGGCTTTCGATTGTCACAGGTCTTCAAGCCAGTGGCGGAGATGCCACAACAGTCACCGAGGCACAGCTCGAGGCGGCCCACAAGCTAGCAATAGAAACCACGGGTATCCAAGTCTGTGCCACTGGCACTGCGGGTTTCGCGGGACTGCAAGCTGCTCGGGCACGCAAAGCCCTTTCCGGCGAAGCACGCCCAGTCGTTCTCTTCACAGGAGCCATCCGTTGAACACTCCCCCAAATCAACGCCTACGCATTGCACTCACCCAAACCGTGAACGCGTACCAAGGCATGCCAACAAGGATTTCCGAACTTGCCCAACTCGCGGACAAGCTCCATGAGATCCGCGATGCAAACATCGAGCATCATCAATCCCTGATTGCTCAAGCAAAGCTCTTGGACGTGAAGGCACTATGCATGGGTGAGCTCTTTGCCGGCCCCTACTTTGCCTTGGGGGAGGACCCAATGTGGCGACAGATGGCGGAAGATGCGACCACAGGTCCAACTGTCACGGCAATGCAAGAAATCGCCTACGAGAATTCGATGCTGCTCGTGGCGCCCATTTATGAAATCGACACGGTAAGCGGCAAGCGATTCAACACAGCAGTCGTCATCGAGAGCGATGGCAGCATCCTTGGCAAGTATCGCAAGACCCACATTCCAGCCGGAACCAATGACGCAGGCAGCTTTCACGAAACGTTCTACTATGAGCGCAGCGACGGAGACCTTGGCCCCAGCACTCAGAACATTTCGGACAATCCGTATTTTCCCGTATTCGAGAGTTCCGTCGGAAACATTGGCATCGCAATCTGCTACGACCGCCATTTTCCAGGTGCGATGAAAGCGCTCGCCGAACAGGGGGCACAACTAATTTTCAGTCCTGCTGTGACTTTCGGTCAAAAGAGTCGAAGAATGTGGGAACTCGAATTCGAAGTCGACGCAGCTCGTCATAATGTCTTCATCGCTGGCAGCAATCGGCTAGGCAGTGAAGCCCCGTGGAATCAAGAATACTTCGGCGCAAGTTATGTCGTGGGCCCCAATGGTCGAATGCCAAAGGTCGCCGCCCCCGAAGGCCTCGTCATTGCAGAAGTCGACCTGGGGATTCTCGCAGCACCCGACCCAAGCGGCTGGAACCTCGAGCGCGATCTGCGCTCAGACATTTACTGAACTACGAGTGGGTGGCGAACGTAGTTTGGGCTGCTAATCTCGATCCTCTGGGAGGAGGCCATGCAAGATAGGGAGCGAGATATCGATTCACACCTAGTTACCCGTCTGCCTGACGTGGTCGGGTATTTGCGCATGCCCTCCCTTTGGGCGGTTCTCTTGGGCCTCGCGCTGATTTCCGTGATTCTCGAGGCGATTTCATTTGGACTGCTTGCCATCCTCATGGCGCTACTCGTTGCGGGCCTTGAGATCGGCGTCTTCTTCCAAATCACGCGCAGCTCTGCACAGGGTGACAAAACCCTCGAAGCACCAGACTTCGTCACCATATACGACAGTATCGTACATCCCATCATCCTCGTAGTTGTAGCAGCACTGCCCATGCTCATCGCTGGCTACTGGGCGACAACCGAGATCCTCATCCAGGGCATTCCCCGCGGTGATTGGCCCCTTGGCCCGTTGGTGCTATTCCTCGTGGGAGTTCTTCTCTACCCCCTCTTGTTGACCATCGCTGCAATTGATCGCGACGCGATGCGAGTTCTCAATCCCGTGGTTTGGGCACAATCGCTGCGAAGCTTTGGCACCAACTATTGGGTGGCCGCCGTAGTCTTCTACGGACTCTGGGCGCTGGAGGGATACGTCGTCACAGACATTGTCTTAGACATCACAACAAGCAACATCTTTGGAGCATCGCTTCTGGCCCTGATGGTGCTCTACATTCCACGTGTACTTCGCTACCGGCTTCTCGGAGCCCTTTGCGAGCCGTTCTTATCTGAGCCAACCCCGCAGATGATTCTTGTTCCACAAGCTGAGCTACCAGAACCCGAGTACGACAATTCTCGAGAGCTCCTTGAGGAGCTGGAGAGTGGCACCATGACCTCACGCGCCCTCTTACGAATGGCCAACACGGCATACGGAAAGAAGCGTCCACAACTGGTCTATCGTGCGGTGGAGCATCTCTGGAGGCATTATCCCGAGAGCCCTGAACTGGTCCAGGGGCTTTGGGTGGCATCGCAAGCGCAAGAGATGGAAGGCCAAACAGCAGCTATGAAGTCCACGCTCGAGAAACTCATCTCCCACCATCCAAACCACCCGATGGCCGGCGAAGCGCGACTCAAGCTTCGACGGCTCTAGCGCTCAAAAGCGTGAACGCATCTTGGGAACTCAAGCCAAATGTCTCACGTAGTTGGAACTTGAGGATGCGAGCACTGCGTCGCGTACCCAACAGGTGATGAAATAGTAGCTGAGGTCAACCTCGCCCGAAGCCTGCCCCGAAAGCGAAGCAAGAATGTCGCCGGCATCAAATGCCAAGGAGAAACCGTCCCCCGAGTAGTTGACCGCGCCTTCTCGCTCTTCAACAAGAACGTCCTGTCCGGAGATTCGGGCATGCGTTCGGCCCGCTTCAACCTCGAGGAAGAAGCCATCGTGGTCCTTCATCGCCCGCCAGTCTGCAAGGCTCCCAAAAAAACGCGGTTTGACAACATAGGGGCCACCGTCTTCGGGACAGAAAATATCGCAGTTGCCACACTCGTTGCAGAAGTCGGCAAAGTTGCCGTACTGGACCTTCTTGCGAACCACCAGGGGGCCACATTCACGAGAGGTCCAGCCACCGTTGGCCAGCTGCACTTTCACAATTGCTTGCTCTCCCATGGGAATGGCAAATGCGAAGTTCGCATCGTTGGGGCAAACAGGAATGCACTTATTGCAGCTAACGCAATCGAACAGCACAAGATCCTTTCCAACCTTGCGTGGAACCTTAGAGTTTTTCGTACGCGAGTAGCGCGCATCCTCTGTGCACTCAGCCACGTAGTGTTCGGTGTTCGCAAGTTTGGCAGCAGAGACCCAAGCGTCGTAGTGAGCACCTGCAACCAGCTTCAAATCGTTGCCGCCCACAAGTGCGGCAAGGCAGGCCGCACGCTTTGACTCCTCCAGCGTGACACTTGTGAGGGCACGTTCGCCCAAACCGTAGGCGCGAATCACGTAGTCACCAAGGTTCGCTGCTGACACCTTTTCCATCCGCCTCACCAGAACCTCGTGATACCCCCCAGCGCGGCCATACCCACCAGGCTTCAGCAGATCGCTGCACACCGTTATCGGCGTGAGCCCAATAGCTGTCGCGTCGGCGAAGTTGTTGCGATCGATTCCCGCAGAAAACGAAATTGGGTAGCGATCGCCAAAGCGCTCGCGAAACTTGCCCACAAGATTCATCGCCAAGACGTGTAGTGGCGGCCCGCTGAGATACATCGACGTTTCCGCTTCGGGGAAGAAGTCCTTGTGGTTGTCGACAAGAAGCGTGTTGCTGAACTTAACGCCAAAGCTTCGCTGCTCCTTCTCGGCCAGTGCACCAAGGCGCTCAACGAACGCCACGGCTTGCTCCCACTTGGTGTCGTTCTCAAAGGCTGCGTCTGGAACATGCACTTCCTCATAGCCCATTGCCAGCCCCATCAGCTCTCGAACTCGCGACGGCCCAAGCAACGTTGGATTCAGCTTGACGATCGCATGCAGCTTCTTTTCGGTGAGAAGAAACGCCATGATCTTCTCGATTTCGTCAGGCGGACAACCGTGAAACGTGCTGAGAGTGAGGGTGTCGGAGAGTTGGGTTCGAAATTCCAAATCGCGAAACTCTGAGAATTCTTCTGGTATCTGAGCGCGCAGTCGTTCGACAACTTCTGAGCAGTCCATCATGCCATCAATAAACGCCTGCACGGTATCTGACTGAATGCCCGCCAAATCGTAGCCGACGCTCATGTCGTAGATGACATCGCGAAACGCTTCGGGGATGTCTACGAGGCCGCTGGCGAGAAGAATTTCGATGAGCATGGCGCCCTTGACATACTCCTCCAGCGATTCTTGCAGCCGAAGCTCTTGGGACCACTCGACATTGTAGCCGATGGTTTGCATGTCAATACACGGCCGAGGAATCTCGAGCGTGTCATTAATTTGCACGGTCTTAAGCTCCATGATTCGACAGCCTGCCAGGTAGCTCAGCACTAGGTTCTGCGCCATCTGGGTCTGTGGTCCGGCCGCAGGCCCAAGAGCCGTGCCAACACGAGTACCGTGCATCAAAACGCTCACATCCTTTGTGCCCGGATCCAAATAGAACTTTCGCACCGGAAGATCGAAAACGCTTTTGCCCTCACGCAAATCGCACATCATGCGACGAATCAGGGCGGCAAATGGGTATGGGCGGAGCTCAGCCATGCCCAGAAGTCTAACAACTGCTCAATCTTTGCCACAGGCCGCAGAGCGGCTTGTTCTCGGCGCCAAGAGCGGATACCAACACCCCATGAACAAGGCTTGGCTTTCCATCCTCGCGATTCCCCTCGCAACCGCATCTTGCAAAGACAAGAAAGCCCAAAACAAGACGGCTCCAAAGCCCGCAGCAGTCGCGCCTAAGACGACGCCCGCGGAGGCCGAGCCGAAGTTCGAAAACCCGGGCGGAATGTGGATGCCTGAGCAGCTCTTGGAGCACAAAGACACGCTCAAGGAGCTGGGGCTTGCCATCGCGCCCGAAGTTCTGGCAAATCCTTTGGAAGCCCCCCTAGCTGCGATCGTCAGCATGGGCTTTTGCTCCGCGAGTTTCGTCTCTCCAAAAGGCCTGATGGTTACGAATCATCACTGCGTGCAAGGCGCGCTGCAGTACCACTCTACACCCGAGAACAACTATGTCGAAGACGGCTTTCTTGCAAAGACGTTAGCGGACGAGAAGTGGAATGGTCCAAGTGCCAAGCTCTGGGTCACACAAGCCATCACCGACGTCACCGACAAAGTCCTCGGAGGCCTTGAGAGCATTGACGACCCAAAAGCTCGCTATGACGAAATCGAGAAGCGTGAGAAAGAACTCGTGGCCGATTGTGAGAGCGATCCAACAACGCGATGCCGTGTTGCCTCGTACTTCCGCGGTGCCGAGTACAAGCTGATCGAGACAATGGAAATCAAAGACGTGCGCATGGTCTATGTGCCCGACCAAGGCATTGGCGTCTTCGGCGGTGATGAGGACAATTGGATGTGGCCAAGGCACACAGGGGACTACAGCTTCTATCGAGCCTACGTTGGTCCCGATGGAAAAACAGCAGAGTACAGCGATAAGAATATTCCCTATGAGCCGAAGCACTACCTGAAAGTTGCCTCAGAGCCGCTCAAGGAGGGTGACCTGGTGTTTGTGGCTGGCTACCCGGGACGTACCTACCGTCACAAAACAGCTGCAGAAGTTGAAGACGCAGTTGCATGGACCTACCCCCGCAAGATTTCCAGCAACAAGGAAGTGATTGCAGCGATCAAGACCGTCACAGAAAAAGACCCTGCAGCGAAGATCAAAGCGACATCCATGCTTGCCGGGCTTGGCAACAGCCTAAAGAACAGTGAAGGCATGTTGGATGGCCTCGTCAAAGGCGGCCTCGCGAAGCAAAAGAGGGCTCTTGAAGTTGAGCTCAAGGACTGGATCGACAGCGATGACACTCGCAAGGCAAAGTTCGGTGGAGTTCTTGAGCAGCTCGATGCGCTTCGAAAGGAATCTCTGGCTACTCGCGAGCGAGACTATGGCCTGCGAGAATTGGCGCGTGGGCGTCTGCTAGTGGAAGCATCAATCATCGTGCAAATGGCCGAAGAGAGGCCAAAGCCGGATGCTGAGCGAGACCCAGGCTTTCAAGAACGCCAGTGGAAACGATTGGAGGCCCGTTCTGCAACGCTTGAGAAGCGCTATCATCCAACGCTGGATGCAACGCTCTTCGGCCTTGGGATCGAGCGAGCGATGCGTCATGAGGAAAACTCTGAGTGGCTCACCATGCTCTTTGGCACAGCCAAGATGGATCGACCCGCAATCGACGCGTACTTGGCGAAGATGTACAAGGAAAGCAAGCTCACAGACGATGCTATACGTCTAGGGCTTTTGAAGACCGCAACCCTAGAGCAGCTCAAGGCCAGCAAGGATCCATTCATTCAAATGGCACTCAAGCTTCGCCCTCTCGAAAAACAAATCGAAGAGAGTGATAAGACGATGGCGGGCCGGGTGGCGCTTCTCAAGCCAAAGTACCTTGCAGCACTTCGCGCCCACGCAAAGGCCAAGGGAAACGGCCCACTTGCCCCCGACGCCAACAGCACTCTCCGAGTCACGTTCGGCACAGTCCGAGGTTACAAGCCCACAGCCGACGCAGACATGTACGCGCCTTTCACGTTGCTGAGCGAAGTTGTCGCCAAGCACAAGGATGCCTTTCCCTTTGATGTCCCCAACGCGCAGCTTGAAGCAATCAAGGCCAAGAAGTTTGGTCCACCAGACGGGCCGTACGTGGCAAAGGAGCTGGGAGAAATCCCCGTCAATTTCCTCACTGACTTGGACACCACCGGTGGTAACTCAGGATCACCAACCCTCAATCGCAAAGGTGAATTCATTGGGCTCATCTTTGATGGCAACTACGAGTCGATGGCGTCGGACTATGTCTTCATCCCCACGCTCACTCGCTCCATTCACTGCGACTATCGCTACATGATGTGGATTATGGACGCCGTTGACGGCGCAGACCGACTTCTCGAGGAAATGGGCGTTACCCCGATTCTGTAGCGATTGCGAGACCAAAGCACTGTGTCTGGACTCATCGATATCGGCGTCAACCTCTGCGACAAGAGCTTCGCAAGGGACCTGCCGAAGGTCATGCGCGAGGCAGCCAACGCTGGTGTTGAGCGCATGGTCGTCACAGGCACGACCGTGCGCGGCAGTGAGGCTTCCGCTGCTCTTGCGCGCCAGCACCCACAAGTTCTGTGGTCTACGGCAGGCATCCACCCTCACCACGCGAAAGACTTTGACGATGCAGCCTTGCACTCTCTACGACAGCTCGCCAAACGCCCCGAGGTTGTAGCGATCGGCGAATGCGGCCTCGACTACAATCGCAACTTCTCGCCGCCAGCAGATCAGCGCCGCTGTTTCGAAGCGCAGGTCGAGCTTGCAAGCGAACTCAAAATGCCGCTCTTCTTACACGAGCGTGATGCGCGCGATGACCAAATCGCGATTCTGAAACGCCATCGGGCTAACTTCTCAAAAGCCGTTATCCACTGCTTCACAGGCGATGAAGAGACACTTCGATCGTACCTTGACATTGGCCTCTATATCGGAATCACTGGTTGGATCTGCGACGAGCGGCGTGGCTTGCACCTTCAAAAGCTCGTAAGAGAAATTCCGCTTGAGCGGATGATGCTGGAGACCGATGCTCCTTACCTCATACCAAGGACAATCCGCCCGCGACCAAAGAGTCGGCGCAACGTTCCAGCGCACTTACCATATGTGCTCACGACTGTCGCCAAGTGCCTTGCAATGCCTGAAGCTGAAGTGATAGCGGCAACAACCGCTACTGCTGTTGCGTTCTTTGGTCTTGACCGAAACGACAAAGCGCCGATCGAAATCCCGATCGGCGCCTCGAAACGGCACTAGTGTGCGGCTCAGAGGAATAGAAATGTGCTGGCGACGGGAGCTCGTTCTTTGACAAGGCGCGAAGGACGACCTTGCTGGGGCAAGGAAGGA
>JANTGM010000189.1 GCA_024762925.1 Kofleriaceae bacterium
TCCTTCTTTGCCCCAGCAAGGTCGTCCTTCGCGCCTTGTCAAAGAACGAGCTCCCGTCGCCAGCACATTTCTATTCCTCTGAGCCGCACACTAGTGCGATTCATGAATATAGAACGCGCTCACTAGCTGACTTCTCGATCACGAATCAATGTCCATGGATCGCGCACTCGTGCGCGATTCATGAATATAGAACGCGGTCACTCGTCTTCTCACCCGCTGGACGAGCTGGCATGGCCAGCGCTCTTCGTGGCTCAGCTCCTTCCTTACCCCGGTAAGGTCGCCATTCGCACCAGAGAGCAAGCCGCTTCGCGAGAGGAAATCTATGCTGCTGAACTTGGCACGAGTGCCGAATACGCAATCGTGCTGTAGCTTCCCTCCTCAGCAGCTGGGCCTTTCCTTGAATCTGACTATACTCACCGCATGTCGCGCTGGAGCCTTATTCTTGCCGCTTGCCTTGGTGCCGCTTGCGGCGAAGACACGGGTGCAGCAAGCGATCAACTGATCGAGAATTACTCCCCGCCCGGCGGTGGCTTAGTTTGGACGTGCCCTGATGGCACCGTGTTAACACTGACATCCGATGTCTCCAAGCAATCAACCTTGTGCCTTGGCATAGATGGATCGGAGTGCCGGTCTGCTGGAACACCGGGCCCTGGCGATCCGGAATGTGATGACGCCAACTTCAACGCCTTCAAGGGAAGCTGCGTGGAAGAGTACTTCTCGTGCTTTCAGCCGTCCGGAACGTGCGAAATTCTCGAAAACGGAAATCAGGAATGGAGTGACGGGGCGGTGCAAGACCGAAACTACATGTCCTTTGTGGCCTCCTATTTCGCCTCTGGTGCTCAGGAGCCTTGCATTACAGCAACCCTTCGCGATGGCTACGTTTCCTACAATAGGTAGCGAACCAGCGTACGGTGGGCACATCAGTGCTTAGGATTCTGCACACTGCCGATTGGCATCTTGGCCACTCGCTGCATGGACATTCTCGCGTACACGAGCACGAGAAGTTTCTAACATGGTTATGCGAAACGATCGTCGCAGAGAAAGTTGATGCCCTCATCATTGCAGGCGACATCTTTGATGGAGCGAATCCGCCAACCGCGGCGCTCTCCATGTACTACGAATTTCTCGCACGTCTTAGCCGTGAGGCACCAGGAATCGATGTTCTCGTTATCGGTGGCAATCATGACTCCGCATCGAGACTAAACGCTCCAGAGGCACTGCTCTCGGCAATTGGCGTGCACGTTGTGGGAGGATTGGTTCGTCGCAGCGGAGACGATGCGCACGCCGTTGACTTACAAAAACTTGTTGTGCCTCTCACTGATGCATCGGGCAAGGTGGCAGCCATTGTCGCTGCGGTGCCGTTTATGCGCCCGGCAGATTTACCCGCAGTGAAGACGCTGGATGAGAAAGCGGATCCCCTGATTGAGGGAGTTCGCGAGGCCTACTCGCAGGTGCTTGAAGAGGCTCGCAGTCGAAGGGGGGCTGGGCAGGCGCTCATCGCGACAGGGCACTGCTACATGGTCGGTTCGCAGATTTCAGAGATGAGCGAGCGTCGAGTGCTTGGAGGCAATCAACATGCGCTCCCTGTTGAGATTTTTTCTGAAGACGTGGACTACGTTGCACTTGGGCATCTGCACAAAGCACAGCGGGTTGGGAGACGGGAGAACGTGCGCTACTCGGGATCGCCAATACCGCTATCGATGAGTGAGGCGTCATACAAGCATCAAGTCGTGATAGCAGACTTTGAAAAAGGTAGTCTCAAAAAGTGGCGCGCGGTGGCTGTGCCTAGAACGACGGATCTCATTCGAGTGCAAGGCGAGTCTCTTGAGGAAGTCTTAGTCACGCTGGCAGGCTTGGACGACGCTCACCTGATTGGTGATCTTGCGCGGCCCTACTTGGAAGTGAGCCTGGTGCTAGCAAGCCCCGTGAGCAACCTTCGAGAGCAAATCGAAGCGGTGCTAGCAGGCAAGCGGCCGAGCCTCGTAAAGGTCTCCGTTGCGTACTCTGGTGACAGAAAAACTCTGAGTGATGCGCACTCCGGTCAGAAACTTGCCGACCTGTTACCCAGAGATGTGCTGCGTCGGCGGTACCTTCGCGACTTCGCCGATGAACCCCCAGAAGAGCTGCTCGAGGCGTTTGAAGAGCTGCTCGACGAAGTCGCCCAGGCGGAGTCGAGATGAGAATCTTGGCAGTACGAGGCAAGAACCTCGCGAGTCTAGAGAGATTCGAAGTGGAGTTTGAATCGGGGCCACTCGAGCGCGCGGGCATATTTGCGATCACTGGTCCGACGGGATCCGGAAAGACGACGTTGCTCGATGCCCTGTGCGTTGCACTCTTTGATCGCACGCCTCGCCTCTCCAACAAGGCAGGAGTACCCGTTGGGACTGCAGACCAGGACGATGGGCAGCGTGTTCGCGCCAATGATGTTCGTGGTCTCCTCCGGCGTGGTGCGGCAGAGGGCTTTGCCGAAGTGGATTTTGTGGGTAGAGACGACCGCAGCTATCGTGCGCGTTGGTCCGTTCACAGGTCGCGAAGGAGAACGACGGGAAAACTGCAGGCCTCAGAAGTTTCCCTGGTCGATATCGAAACGGAGCAGGTTACAACAGGTAAGAAGACGGAGACCTTAGAAGCGATTGAGGACAAGCTTGGTCTCAGTTTTGAACAGTTTCGTCGCTCGGCACTGCTCGCACAGAACGATTTTGCCGCATTTCTCAAAGCCGATGAAAAGCAGCGCTCGGATTTGCTCGAGCGAATGACCGGTACCGATATCTACACTAAGGTCTCGATCGCAGCATTTCGCCGTGCAGTGGACGAAGCCAAGAGTCTCACCGCGCTTCAAGAGGCCGCAGACGCAAGTGCGATCCTCGACGACGAGACTCGCACCGCCCTGGTTGCGCAGCGTGAGGGTTTGCTCGTGCGCCACAAGGAAACGCAAGCAGCTGTTCATGCGGCGCACACTGCCGTTCTTTGGTTCACAGAGGTAAAGAGCGCCAAAGCGGCAATTCGCGAGGCCCAAGTGGCACAAGCGGCGGCACAAGAATCGGTCAAGGCGCAAGCGAGTGTGGTGTTGCGTATTGCTGCGGTGCGCGAAGCGAGAGACAAGAGGAGCGTTGTCGACGCAGATCGCGATGCTCGTGAACAGGTTCGCGTAGCCACACTAGAGAAGACACAAGCACTATCGGAGTTGCAGCGATCCACCGAGTCGCTGCAGACGAATATGCGAGCTGTTGCGGTGGCGAAGGAAGCCGTCGTGAGTGCGCGAGCACGTCACGTCGAAGCGTTGGCGGAAGAGCGTGCGAAGATCGACGAGCGCACCAAGGTGCTCGCGGATTGGCTCGCGGAGCACAAAGAGTTTGCTTCCTCTGGTGGGGAAGTTCGAGAGTTCGTCGAACTTGCCTTGGAAGCGCTCGACCTGCTGCAACCCGATCTGGAAGAACGGACTCTTGATCTGAAGCGTGAAGCCGACAAGGCGCGAAAGCTTGAAATCGCGGCTCGGCAGACGCGCGATGCCACCAAGCAAATGAGTGACGAGCTTGCGAAACAGGCGGATGCTGGCAAGCTTGTGGAGCTACGCGAGCGCGATGCACAGTTTGTGAAACAGGCCGCAGGGATCCAATCGCTCATTGCGATTGCGAGGTCGATCGAGCGAGCGACCAAGCTGCGTTTGCAGGCGGAAGAAGAGCGAGCAAACGCTTCTGAGGCACTTGAGAAGTATCTTCTTGCGGCGAAGGCACATGCACAGAAGGAGAAGACTTGCTCCGCTGCCTTTGCCGAAGCGCAGGCCGCGTTTGATCGAATTCGCCTTGCACTGGATCTATCGGATCATCGAGCAAAGCTCGTGGAGGGTGAGCATTGTCCCCTGTGTGGCAGTGAGGACCATCCGTGGCGAGAACACGATGCAACCGCTAGCGTCGTTGGTGCTCAAGAAGCTCGCGTAGAGACATTGCGAAGGGAGCTCGAGGACATTCGCGAAGCCGCTGCCGAGGTGCGAACGCAGAGGCTAGCGGCTGAGCATGTGCGAGCAAAAGCTGCAGAGGACGTTGCGTTGCGGGACGGTGAGGCCGAGCAGGGGCGTCTTCAGGCTCAGGCTCTCGCAGCCCAGCCAAGTCTTAGCGTGCTCTCATTGTCCGTCGAAGAGCAAGCCCTAGAGCAGGCTGCTGCCAACGTGGAAGAGAAGCATGCCTTGCTTCGCACAGCACTCTTCGAGGCGGAGACTCTGGAAGCCAAAGCACGTGGAGCCGCTCTCGTTGCATCAAGAGCGTCGGCGGCTTGGGCGGAAGCGAACGAGCTTCGGCAGGAGACAGAGAACAAACACCAAGCGGCGATTGCCAACGTTGTTGCTTGCCAGGGCTATCGGTACCGCTCGCGCGATTCCGAGTTGAGCCAATTGGAGTCCGCACGAGCAGTTTGCGAGGAGAAGCGCTTGGCCGCGCCCACGTGGATTCCGCCGCTTGAACAGGCAGCTTTGCTAACGGCAGAGGAGGCTGCGCAAGCCGCAAACAACGCCCTTGCGGCCGCAACGGCCGAGCACAAAGAGCGAGTGGCGCGAGTCGCCGCCACCGAAGCCACAGCTGCAGCAACGGGTGACAAGCTCAAAGCCCTCTTGGAGAGCATGGCATGCACGCTAGAAGAACTCTTAGAACGACTCGCCGTTACCGATGTGGCGCTGGCAGCGCTGGAAGAAGGTGTGGAGAAAGCGAATCGTCTTGTCGCCGAGGCTGCGGGGCGCTTGCGCGAGCGAGAGCTTCGTCTCGTCGAAGTGCAGGCAAAGCAACCGGAGGGTCTTGTGGAGGAGGAGGCAATTCGGCGATACGAGGAGCAAGCCAAGTTGCTTGAGGAAATCGTCGAGCAGGGCGTCAAAGTAGCGGCAGAACTATTGGCGGATACGGAGGCTCGGAAGAGGCGGGATGCCTTGGGAGACAAGATTCTTTCCGCCACCGAGCGCGTACGAGTTTTTCGTACTCTCTCCGACTTGATCGGGTCTGCGGATGGCAAGAAGTTTCGAGTTTTTGCTCAGAGCCTAACGCTCGACTCCTTGCTTGCCGGCGCCAATGCACATCTCAAAGATCTCGCGCCGCGATACTTGTTGGAGCGCGTTCCAGGACATGACCTCGACCTCCAGGTCGTGGATCGAGATCTCGCGGATGAAGTTCGAAGCGTGAACTCACTCTCCGGTGGTGAGAGCTTTTTGATATCGTTGGCGTTGGCACTTGGCCTCTCTTCCTTGTCCGCAAAAGACGTCAGGGTGGAATCGCTATTGGTGGACGAAGGTTTCGGCAGTCTTGATGGTGACACGCTGGAGGTCGCATTGAGCGTGCTCGATTCACTGCAGGCGACCGGCCGAAAGGTCGGACTCATTTCTCATGTCCCTGGATTTGCAGAGAGAATCGGTGCCCAGGTGATTGTCACACCAAAGGGTGGGGGGCGAAGTGCGGTTCATGTTCTGGGCCCAATGAGCTACCGCTAACGAGAGTGCGAGTCTCCGCACAGAGCCCCTAGACTGGCATTAGGGCCAAAAAAATGTTTCGCTATGCGAAATAAATCACATCTGTCGAAACCACAAAGGAGAGCCCCATGGATCGAAACCTATTCTCAGAAGAACACGAACTCTACCGAAAGAGCGTACGGCAGTTTCTCGAGCGTGAAGTGATTCCAAACCAAGAGGCTTGGTCTGAAGCAGGCATTGTTCCGAAGGAGGCCTGGCGCAAGGCCGGTGAAGCTGGCCTGCTCTGCCCATGGGTCGAGGAAGAGTTCGGTGGAGCCGGTGGCGACTTTTTGCATTCGACAATCGTGATGGAAGAGTTCGCAAAGGCCTATGAGTCTGGCTTCGCAGTGAGTCTGCATTCAGACATCATCGTTCCCTATATTCACGCATTCGGCAGCGCTGCCCTAAAGAAAGAGTGGCTGCCAAAGTGTGTGAGCGGTGAAGTTGTGACCGCCATTGCAATGACAGAACCGGGCACCGGCTCCGACCTTGCCAATATCAAGACAACTGCCGTTCGCGACGGTGACGACTACATTCTCAATGGTGCAAAGACCTTCATTTCCAATGGCATCAACTGCGATGTCTGCATCGTTGTAGCCAAGACGGACCCCGATCCAAAGAACGCCCATCAAGGCATTTCTCTGTTTTTGGTGCCGGCAAGCACTCCGGGGTTTCAGCGCGGCAAGAAGCTAAAGAAGATGGGCATGGCATCGCAAGATACCGCCGAGCTCTTCTTCGAAGACTGTCGAGTTCCCGCGTCGCTCATGTTGGGGCCAGAGGGATCAGGGTTTCTCGCACTCATGAACAAGCTACAGCAGGAGCGTCTGGTTGTGGCGATCGGTTCGCAAGCTGGAGCCGAGCAAGTGCTAGTCGATACGATCGCCTACTGCAAAGAGCGCGAGGCCTTTGGTCGTCCGATCAGCAAGTTTCAAAATACTCGCTTCAAGCTCGCCGAATGCGCGACACAAGTTGAGGTGGGCAGGGCGTTTCTCGACAAATTGGTAGCTGAACATGTGGCGGGGAAGTTCCTCGTCAAAGAGTGCTCCATGGCCAAGATGTGGCAGACGGAGATGGCGCAAGAAGTCATCGATACATGCCTTCAGTTCTTTGGTGGTTACGGCTACATGCTCGAATACCCGGTCTGCAGAGCGTTTATGGACGCTCGTGTTGCTCGCATCTTCGCTGGCACCAATGAGGTCATGCGCATCATCGTGTCAAAACAGATGGGGCTGTAGAGAGGCTATTGCCGCGATGCATCAGGCGCTGCATGTAGGTGCAGAACACGTCGCGGTTTTGGCGGGTCGGCTGCCAGTCTCCCAGGTCGTTCTATTGTAGGCTTTGTTCCAATACACGATGAAGATCTATACGAAGATCCTGATTGGCATGGCGGTAGGAGCCATCATTGGCCTCACCCTTGGACCGAAGTCGAGCTTCCTTACGCACGACTCTTATGAGATCGACAAGGGGACGCAGGTTACGCTTCTTACGGATAAGGACAATCCCGAGAGCGAGATTACGATCCGTGCCACCGAGCCTCTCAGTCTGCGCGCCCAGCAGACAATCATGAGAGAGGTCACCGATGGCAATGGCAAGACGCAAGAGCTGCCCAGCCTTGTGCGCGTGAAGTTCAAGTTCACGAAGAAGATGGGCTTGGCGGATAAAGACGGTTCGATGTCCAAGGCGCTTGGGGGCGCCAAGGTGGGTGACAAAGTGGAAGCCTGGCTTGTGATGCAGCATCGCAAGCTCGATAGCGGCGAGCTTCTCGTGTTGCCCGTGCCCGTGAGCGCAATCGGCAGCACGATCGTCGCGGTCTTGGCACCGGTCGGCAAGCTCTTTATGCGCCTCATCAAGATGGTCATCGTCCCGTTGGTCTTCTGCTCGTTGCTCGTCGGCGTCGCAGGACTCGGTGACGTGCGTAAGCTTGGGCGCCTTGGTGGGCGAACCCTGCTTCTCTACATGATGACAACCGCTGCTGCCGTGACGATTGGTTTGCTGGCTGCGCACATCGTCCAGCCTGGCAATTTCGTCGCCGAGAAAGACAAGGCCGCGTTGGTTGCGAGCTTTGAATCTGCTGCCAGTGGAAAGGTGGATGCGGCTGTGGAGTCGCCGACCATGGTTGAGAACATTCTCAACATCATTCCCGACAACCCGGTTGCCTCGCTCTCAAGCGGCAACATGCTGCAAATCATCTTCTTCGCCTTTATCTTTGGCATCGCGCTAACGATCTTGGACAAGAAGAGATCGCAACAGGTCATTACCCTCTTGGACACAGTCCAGCATGCGATGATCTTGATCATTCATATGGTCATGGCGGTGGCACCATTCGGAGTCGCGGCCCTCATTGCAGAAGTGGTGGGGCAAAGTGGTGTGAGTATCCTAAGTGCACTCTTGGTGTATTCGCTCACGGTTGTGCTCGGGCTGCTGGTACTCGCGGCCGGCGTTTACGGTGGCTTGGTAAAATTCGTAGCGAAGCTGCCGTTCCTGGATTTCCTCAAGGCTGCTCGGCCAACGCAGTTGATTGCGTTTTCAACATCATCATCGTCGGCAGCGCTTCCGATTACGCTTGAGTGCGCAGAGCAAAACCTCGGCATATCCAAATCCGTTTCCAGTTTTGTCATCCCTCTTGGCTCAACCGTCAACATGGACGGAACCGCTCTCTACCAGGGCGTAGCTGCGCTCTTCATTGCTCAAGTCTTTGATGTAGACCTAACAATTGGTGCTGAGCTAGGAATTGTTTTCGCGGCAACAGCAGCGTCAATTGGAGCCGCTGGCGTGCCCGGGGCCGGCATGATTACGCTCGCGATGGTGCTAACCTCGGCAGGAATTCCGACCGTTGGTGTGGCGCTTATTCTCGGCGTCGACCGCCTTCTCGACATGTTTAGAACTGCGGTCAATGTCACAGGCGACTTGGCAGTGACGGCCGTCATGGCGTCTACCGAGGGCGAGAAGCTCAAGTACTTCTCAACTGATGATGACATGAAAGACAAGACTCGCGGGTTTGAAGGTCGCACCGATCGCGAGCCCGTTCCCATCGAGCCTGAAGGCGAAGCCGAACGAGAGGCCTAGAGCGTATAGAACCCTCTCGCTCGGTTCTTCGCCCTCTGGACGCGCTGGCATGGCCAGCGCTCTTCGCTGCTCAGCTCCTTGCTTACCCCGGTAAGTCGTTCGCGCCTTGCCAGTGAACAAGCCTGCTTCGCGAGAGCAAATCTATGCTCCTGAACTTGGTACGAGTGCGCGATCCATGGACATTGATTCGTGATCGCGAAGTCAGCTCGTTTTCTGGCGAGGCGGGAAGAGGGAGTTTGCTGGGGCAAGCGAGTGAT
>JANTGM010000190.1 GCA_024762925.1 Kofleriaceae bacterium
TCGGTTCTTCGCCCTCTGGGCGCCTTCGGCTCGGCGTTACTCAGCGCCTCACTTGCCCCAGCAAGCTCGTTGTTCGCGCCTTGCCAGAGAACGAACTTCCGTCGCTATCATCGATCAACCATTCTGGACCCGACACTAGTCGCGGCCCAACATGGTCCCAAAAACCGAGCGCTTGCCGGACAAGCGCTCATCGTGCGCCCTCGGCGCCTTAGCCGGTGCACCAAGCACCTCGTCTTCTCGGATCCAGGAAATCGCAATGCAACTAGCTAAGAGTTATCCCTACTACCTTGCAAACAAGGCCGTTTCTCCAAACCAAGACTTGGTGGTTACCAACAAGTTCACGGGTAAAGAGGCAACGCGGGTTGCAATGGCCAGCACCGAAGCCATCGACAGGGGCATTGCAGCTTCCGTCGAGGCCTTTGAGCCCTTCTCCAAGTGGCCCGCCTACAAACGACAAGATGTGCTTATGCACTGCGTAAACCGCTTCACCGAGCGGTTTGAGGAGCTCGCCTACAGCCTCTGCATCGAGGCTGGAAAGCCCATCAAGGACAGTCGCGGCGAAGTGAGCCGGCTCATCGACACCTTTCGAGTTGCCGCAGAGGAATCGGTTCGCATCTATGGCGAGGTCATGCCGCTTGACATCAGTGCTCGTGCCGAAGGATATCGAGGCATGTGGAAGAAGGTGCCGATTGGGCCCTGCTCCTTTATCTCGCCGTTCAACTTTCCTCTCAACTTGGCGGCTCACAAAGTGGCCCCTGCCCTCGCGGTTGGTTGCCCCTTTGTGCTCAAGCCTGCCAGCCTTACGCCGCTTGGGGCAATCATCATGGGAGAAGTGCTGGCCGAGACCGACTTGCCTGATGGCACATTTTCGATCTTGCCGTGCCGACGCGATGGCGCCGCGCTCTTCACCGAAGATGAGCGACTCAAGCTCTTGAGTTTTACGGGATCACCTGGCGTTGGTTGGGACCTCAAGTCGAAGGCCGGAAAGAAGAAAGTCGTGCTCGAACTTGGTGGCAACGCAGCGGTGATCGTGGATGAAGATGCCGACATTGAAGATGCCGTCGAACGCATCCTCATTGGAGCCTTCTACCAAAGCGGGCAAAGCTGCATTGGCGTACAGCGCATTCTCATTCACGAAAGCATCTACGACGACGTCAAAGGCCGCCTGGTTGCAAAGACCAAAGAGCTCATCTCAGGCGACCCACTCAACGAAGACACCTTCATTGGGCCGATGATTTCGGAGAAAGAAGCGACGCGGCTTCATGGATGGATCGATAGTGCCGTGGCTAGTGGAGCTACCCTGCTCTGTGGCGGCAAACGTGAAGGCTCTATGTTGGAAGCGACCCTCCTTGAGGGTGTTGACAAGAGCGAAGCGCTTTGCGCCCAAGAAGCCTTTGGCCCAGCGGCCGTGCTTGCGAAGTTTTCTGATTTCACGGCCGCCCTCAACGAAGTCAATGATAGCATCTTCGGATTACAGGCCGGCATATTCACCCGCGACCTCTACAAAGCGCAGCAGGCATGGGACACCCTGGACGTCGGCGGCGTGGTCATCGGCGACGTGCCAAGCTGGCGCGTGGACAACATGCCGTACGGGGGCGTCAAAGACAGCGGCCTCGGCCGCGAAGGCATCCGCTGGGCAATCGAAGACATGAGCGAGCCACGCCTCATGGTAATTCGTACGAAGAAGTCGTAGATCCGGCGCAGGATTCGACTCCCGACCGGGCCGAGATACTCGCACCGCCCAAATCCGCCTGGCAGCGCCCAATGTCCCTAAAAGCCTCAAGATCTCAGTTGATTAGGAGTACCTTCAGGTCCTCATCATCGATACCAAACCACAATCGACTGTGAGAGCGGGACGGGGGTATTCGTAGGTAACTGTTTGCGTACTTTGCGCATGCAGCTTAATGTACAAACTACACAAAGAGAAGCACTAAAATGAAACTGCACACAGAAAGTTATCTAGTGCGCGATCCGTGGACACCAAGAAAACGAAGGTTAGAATTTCTCTTACTAGCGGATTTCCTCGAATTCTCGTAGCGCGCCCGCACACAGTAACTTTGAGTTCGGTTCTGTCCTCCAACTTGGCAGCTAGCTGGTCTTCAGCTTGGATGACTGGCGCAACATGAATAGGAGCATGTCTTGATCGATGGGCTTCTGAAGGGTGGGGTTCGGAACCTGCTCGATGAAATCACTCACCTCTTGCGTCAAGACACCACCAGTCATGAACACGAGGCGCTCGATGAGGTGCTTGTGCTCCGCAACAATGCCTTCGTAGAGTTCGAGGCCAGAGCCCTCCGGCATCATCAAGTCGCTCAGAACGAGGTGAAACTGGGAATCCTGTCTCAGCACATGGAGTGCTTCGTTTGCGTCGCACGCCAGCACAACCTCATGAGCAGCCAGCACTCGAACAAGCGCTTTTCGAACCAGCAGCTCATCATCCACCACCAAAATCCGCAGCCCGACTACGCCGTCGTGGGGCAAAGGTTCTTCACTGTGCTCAAGAGGCGAAGCAGGAGGATCGGCTCGTGGCAGGGACACAGTCACTGTGGTGCCGACTCCTTGCTCGCTGGAGACCTCGATGGTTCCACCATTCGCCTCAACAATGCCTCTGCACACCGACATCCCCAGTCCTGTGCCGACTCCAATCGGCTTGGTTGAATGGAATGGATCGAAGATCTTCACCAACTCTTCTGGAGTCATGCCGATACCGGTATCCTTGACGTCGATGCTGACGTTGTCGGTGTCGCTGTTGATGCTGAGAGAGATCAGGTTCTGCTCGTCATTTCTTGCAGCGATTGCGTGTGCCGAGTTGAGTAGGAGGTTGACCAGCACTTGTACAAAGCGGGTTGAGTCGATGGCGATCCAATTGTCTTCATCACCCAATCTTTCCACGAGGGCTTGGTGTCGAATACTGACGTTGGCGATCTTGAGAGCCAAATCAATGGTGTTCTTTACGTGGCAGCAACTGTCTTCCCGAGTCTCTTCTGACCGCGAAAAGCTCTTGAGATCGGTGACGATGCGACTTACTCGTTGAGCACCCTCGAGGATCTCGCCAACGGCCTCTTTGGCCTCTTTCTCAAGCTCCACATCTGGGCCAAGTAGCCACTCCAGATTGCCGATGATGTAGGCGAGGGGGTTGTTGATCTCGTGGGCCACTCCAGCGGCTAGCTGCCCCACTGAGGCGAGTCGCTCCGCTTGCGCGAGCTGAGCTAGGGTTTGCGCCTCGTTGGCTTCGCGTTCGTGTTGGCGAGCGACATCTAGAGCGGCAAGGCGTGAGCGCTCGAATGCGTAGGCAAGCCCCATGCCCACAACCGTCGCTAACGCGGGAGCAATCATTTGCAGCAGATTCCCCGTGTTTTCGCTGACAGCATCTTTGAGTTCGAGCTGTGTCGACACCACGCTGAGTCCCGCAATGAACAATAGGGTAATGAATCCCCAGACAACGCCCATGCGCTCGCCAGCGAGAAACGTCATGACTAACGGAACAAAGGACAAGCCCATTGCTGCGGGTGCATGCATTCCACCTCGTCGAAGAATCGTCAGCGATAGGCCTACGAGGACCAACAGCGCAGCGAAGTAGGCTGCCTGCTTCACGCGACCGGTACGTCGGGTGTACTGGAGAACGCCAACCCCGACAAACACGAGACTTGAGAGCGTGACTGCCTCGGCAATAAGCCCGTCTAGGAGAAGCATGATCGATACGACGCCAACGTGAAACGTCATCACCGGAAGCACCGCCATCAGGACGACGGCTCGGTGCACGGTGTTGGGCCCCTTGTTTCGAATGGCCGGGGTGATCACCCAGGAAGCAAACGAAGACCAAAACCTCACCGTCTGAGATTCGCGCATGCAGGGCGGGCCCTCAAGGACAAGAGAGTTCTTTCGGACTTGTGAATGGTGGGTGGCTTGTGACCCTGAGAACTATCGGGCTGCGAGGAAGTTAACTAACGCCACCGCTGCAAACCTACATCGATCTTGGGTTCGTATCCGGCCCGCAAAGAGGGCCGCGTTGTTGGTGGAACACAGCTTGAAAATGTTGCTCAACACATTCACTTCTACACGCTCTTGCCGGTCTCGCTAGAACGCCTCAGTGAGCCTAGTCGCGTTGCAGCACCAAGCAGTATCGTCTCCGAATAACACTAAGCTTGAACGTGCGGCGAAGGCCTTTCTGGACGATCACGCGATGGAGATTCTCGGTGACGAGTTGGGCGAAGAGTTTGAGAATGACGCGGTCCACTCACTTGGAACCTGGGGTTCATTGTTGGGGCTCGCACAGGGCGGCCCACGCAACACTACGCGTCGGCCACCGAAGGCATGGCGAATGGTCGCAAGTTGCTCACCACGCTTCTGCAGTGCGAGCGATCTCGGCTCCTCAGCGATCTCACGATTACGATTCGCATGGGGTATCATTGGATTCCCTTCATGGAATCCCATGCCCTCATTGCGCGCTTTTGGGCTTGGCAACAGCGAGCACGCTAACGAGATCCCAACACTTGGCGCGGTCCCCGCTCGCAGGTCAACTGACGGAACTCGACCTTTCTCTTGGGTGCCTCGATCACACAGGCACCGCAGCGCTAACTCGTGCGGCCTTCCCAAGATTGGAAACGCTCTTTGTCGAGAGTAGCTATCTCCTGCCCAGAACGATTCAAGCGCTTGCGTAGTGTCCCAACCTAAACGCTCAGCACCAACAACCGGATAGGCAGCGTTACGTTTCCGTTTCTGAGTAATCCCTGGCAATTGCTCGGAATGCACGCCCGAGAACGACGCGCACTCCAGCAATGCCAATCAACCCTACTTCGCAGCTGGCTCGGGTGCACCCATCTTGCTTGGATCCATCATTCCAAGCTGAATTGGATACTGCATCGTGTTTTCAAAGATCCAATGCTTTGCGATCTTGCTATCGGTGACTTGGAAAAACTCTGTCTGTGCAAGCGTTACCGATTTGCCCTTTGTGCCTTTCGCACCTGGCATATCCATCAACATCTCCGATGTGACTTGGCTCTGCACGAAGACCCAATCGCCAGCTGCCCACATCGCATTGACGTCGCGCTTGGTGACCTTGGACATGGCCATCCACTCCTCCATGCCCTTCTTGTACGCGTCTTTTCCTGAAACAACGTTCTTATCGCCGATGTAGCGAAAGGCAATGTCGTCAGCAACGGCTGCCAACATGGCCTCGGCATCATGCGCCTCGACTACAGCTCCCAAGCCTTTGACAAAATCTAGGTTCGCTTTCTCTTTGTCGTCGTTGGCCGCAATCACTACGAGCTTCTCCGTCCAGGCAGTTTCCGTATCAGGAGACCGCTCATTTGCGAACATCCCCATTTGGTGCGCCATCGTCGCTTGATCCGCAAAGTGATGGTCAACGGCGATCTTTCCCTCGTCATTGAGGGAAACATACTGAGCCTCGATGGTAACGGTCTTCTTGCCCGTTGCTGGCTGCCCCATCATCTCACCAGAATTTGTCTGAGAAATGAGCTGGATCGCAGCGATCTCGTTCCCGTTTACCAACAGCAGCTGTGTATCTCCGTTTGCGTCGGGAAATCCGCCCCACCACATTTTCATGATGCCACCAATCGCTTCAGCGCCTTTCATTGCCATAGGTGGCGCAAAATCCACATACGAGAAGTCAGCATCATCGGCATACAGTGCCATCGACTTCGCATGATCCTTTGCATTGAAGGCGACCCATAGGTCTTGAAAGACTTTCACGCTATCTTCACCAGTCCATGCCTTGTTTTCTTCTTTCGGCGCAGTCACAGGCTCTGGTGTTTTCTCAGGCGCCTTCACGGCGGGAGTGGGACTTGGCTTGTCTTCGGCCTTCTTCTCGTCCTTCTTGCAAGCAACGGCAGAGGCAGCAAAGCAGAGCAGTACGGTGGCAATCTTGGTGCGTTTCATGCTGCCTTGCTAACGCGTCTCACAAGGCCAAGTCAAAGCGCGCGCCTCGCGAAGTGCCCACCACCTGGCCGCAATCACATCCTCGACGGATTTTTTGCACTCAGACCGACTCTTGGCCTGTCTCTTCATCTTGGGTCAGTTCCTAGGCCTCTTAGACCCAAGCTTCAGCCACATTATCGCCACAGATCGTTTTGATGTTGGCTACTAGCGTTTCTTTGTCTGGAACCATAGATTTGACATCCCCTATGTCTAAGAAAAAGTCGTATCCGGGCGACCGCTTCTCGATGATCGGCAACAGTTCCCGAGCAAGTGCAAGGGAGTCATCATCTCCAAGCCCAATCAGGCAGTAGAAGGCCGAACTCATGAGTTCCTCTCCAGTATGAGGACTTCGCAAGAGTTGTTCGAAGAGTTCTCGTGCCGCGAGAGAGCGAGTTTGCACAAGATAGTAGAGAACACGCAGGTCTGGCTTGCGCGCAAAGCTCGCCACCAACACGGGGCCATCACCAGGGCCAAACTTCGTTCCGGAAACCACCGTCAGCTCACCGCTCTTCACCTTGGCAAGAAGCTCATCGTAACCGGGTTGCTTGCGGAGCATGACAAAGTCGCCCTCATCCTCTAGATCCGATTCGCTTTCCCCAAAGTGCGCGGCCCAATTCAGTGCCTTCCTGGCGAGATCGAAGTCTCTCATCTGACAGGCTATGCACGCAGCGTTGTGAAAGAAGAGCCGCCCAAGCGCCACAGGTTCATCGATCCAGGCATCTCGAATTAGCTCCATCGCAATATGTGGCAGCCCCTCCTGGTCGTAACAACCGATGACGTTGCCCATGATGGTGCCTGCGTAAATGCTGTCCGTGCCAACAATCTTGTGACGGATTGTTTCAAAGAGTGCAATGGCCGGCTCTGTACCCTCTGAGCGTGCAAGAGGAGTTAAGGTGCAATCCACAAGCTCGACATCATCGGGATACTTCTCTAGTGCCCGAAGCCCGAGTTGGCTTGCTGCCTGGTATTTGCCCTCCCGAGCGTACTCGCCAATTACAGCAATGGGGTCCGCCAACTCCTTCTGCTTGGCGACGACATCATCCGGTACGCCATGCTTGTCGGCGAACATTGAGTCAATTTCAAGCGGTGAGATGTGTTCGACAAGGAAGCTCCAGTTGAAGTTTCGCTGGCGATCAAGATCATCTTCGTACTGCACAGCGAGCTCAAATCGATAGAGCCGGCCATCGACAGCAACCACCAACGAATCATCGTAGGCAAGTTTGGCCGAGTGGATTTTTGCATAGGGAAGACTCAACTCTTCGGGGGGATTCCGTGTTTTCGCTATGAGTCCATCTTGCCCAAAGAGCAAAACACCATTCCGAATGAGCACGGGATGGTGGAATTCCCCAATCGACGAGTCAGCCGCGTTTTCCACTCGTTCAAGGACGGGGCGAAAATGGCAGCCGATGGCAGAGCCCAGCCAGCGATAGGTTAGCAGGTGTTCTGCATAGTAGGGCCGCGTGAGTCGCTCACTCAGAAGTTCACTGAATGCGGTTGCCCAGAGCACCATCTTGCGCCGAGGAAAGCTGGCGAGATCTTTCGACCAGCCATCGTAGGGAATCGATAGGATTTCCCCCAAGCCTAGCTCGTTCTCAGCTCGATTGGTTCGTATCATCAGACTCGCAACTTCAGCGTCATTGCCCTTTTCGAGGATATCAGAGATTTTCTTATCGATACGTGCTGCAGCGCGATCCGCCAGCTCTTTCATTGATCCGGTCATCGTTCTAGCTTCCTTGATACTCAGTGTGAATCTTTCCACACTCGCCACAAGCCATAACGTACTGGTGCCCCTCAGCCCAGTCGGCTTGGACAATGAGATACAGAGGCGTCTTGCAGCAGCTCCAGCCGTTCTGCACCCAGTTGACGTATCCACCAGCTTTGGAAAAGCGACAATGGTAGTCGTACCAGGCGTCGATAAACTCGCGTTCATCGTCCCCAATTTCCAGATCCGTCACGCCGCATTCGAGCCAGGTGGTAGAGCCATCGCCCAATTCCTGAACCGCAGGGTAATCGTCCTTCAACCGTGCTTTCAGCTTCTTGCCAGGCAGAGGAACACCGAGTGATTCGTCAATGGGATCGGAAATACTCTTAGAGTCAATCCACCGGATTTCGAACGACGCTTCTTCATCCCCGCAGTTGTTGAAGCAAAAAAAGAGCTGCAAACCGTCCGCGTCCTTGGGGCAGAGAAAACAGGGAATATCTCGCAGGAAAAGCTGATAGCGGAGGCGCATTTCATCACCGCACTCTGCGCAAATCGGCCAAGTATCTAGGGCTGCCCGGGAGAATAGCGGAGTGCCACCGGCCTTTGAAATATGAACATCGTCGGAGTCCTCGCCCACTTCTTCGAGGTCGCAACAGATACGCTTGTGCGCTGTGAGTTCCTTCCAAGCAGCCATGGCACTATTGAGCCGTTCAGGGTCGAGGTCCTGCCCTGCTGTCGCCCTGGTGGGCGGCTTGGCAGGCTGCGTTTGATAGGCAGGATCTAGCTTCCAGTGCTCGGAGTTCATCGCAATGCGTATTTTAGCAGCGGAAGCTCGGCAAACGCACGACGCCGCCTGCAGCGTTTTTGGCAGCGTCTCAACCACAGGCCACCGACACGTCAGTGGATGCGAGGTAGAGTTCTTAGGTGGCGATCGAAGAGATACGATTACGCGAATTCCTAGTGTTGGGTCCAGAATGGTTGATCGACGATCGCGACGGGAGTTCGTTCACTGGCAAGGCGCGAACAACGAGCTTGCTGGGGCAAGTGAGGCGCTGAGCAACG
>JANTGM010000191.1 GCA_024762925.1 Kofleriaceae bacterium
GATTGACTGCCGAGAATCTTCTTGGAACGGCAGAATTCCACCGTGGCTAGCTCCCTTGGGCCTGGCTCATGGCAGCAGGGAAAGATGTTCCTCGGTCTGGGTGTTTGGGGCGACTCGCCACGACAAGAACAAAGCCTTCAGCGCTTGCGAGCAGTTGCAGCACTGTGAGCTGCGCAGCAGCAAGGCTCGATTCGTGAGCCGCGACGATGAACGTACCTTCCGGCCAAGGTGGCACAGCTTGGACATTCTTCGCTTGGGCAAAGGGGTCCATGGCTGCAAGCCCGGCAGCGACTTCGGGGTTGGAGTGCAGCATGGTCCACTGCTTCTCTGCGTAGTAACCAAAAGCCGGCGTGTACCAATCGAGGCTGTAGACGCGAGCGGCGCCTGGGATGTTCGCCGCTGCCAAGCCGAGTGTTTGGCTTGCCTGGTCGGGACGGGTGATGTCAGGCGGAGACTTGGCGATTCCCTGGCCGAAGATAGCAACCGCAACAACACAGCAAAGCACGATTGCTAACTGGGCTTGCTCGCCCGCAGTGCGAACGGCCCGCTCGGCAGAGATGGCGGCGCAAAGACCAATGGCTGGGTAGATAGCAAGCAGGTAGTGGGGCAGTCGCGTGCTGATGAGACTCAGAATAAGTAGGATTCCCAATGCATAGGTGACAAGTACACCGATGGCAGCGCTGCGCTCCCGCCATGCGATGGCAGCAGCACCGCCAACACTAAGCACTGCAAGCACGCAATAGAGGGGTCCGTCGTGGGCGCCCATATGACGAAGATAGGCGTCTGGGCCACCGATGCCAATGAAAGGACCAAGTTCGCCACTGGCACGGTCAAGTACCATCGCCCCGATGTGTTCGTCCCAAAATTTCTGACCGTGCACGAGGAATCCGTAGATGTAGTAGGCCATAGCAAGCATGGAAAAGATTGCGAGGTCGATGGCAATTCGCCCGATCGTCGCGCGCTGCGCTTGGTGATGCCGCCTTGCCGCGAGAAGCCACCAGGGCGCAAGCACGAGCATGGGAACCGCGCCCGCCATGCTCTTCAGAAGAAATCCTAGTCCCAAACACACGGCCGCCCATCGCATCATCTTTGGGTCCTGCTGTGCCCGCATCGTTGTGAGCAATGCGCCCACACACGCGAGCACAAAGGGCGGATCGCTCAGCAGGAGCCGGCCATAGACGTAGAGGGTTGGTGCGCCTGCTGTGAGCGCTGCAGCGACGAGAGCTGTCCAGCGAGCACCTGTCTCGCGCGCAGCAAACACCCCGACCAAGACCGCAGCCAATGCGCTCAAGAGCGCCGGTCCAAAGCGCAGCCCCCACTCCGAGCCAGCGAGGGAGGAAAACACGGCGTAGAGCGCGACACCCAGCGGTGGGCGCTGCAGCGTCTCAGCGCCTTGATAGTGCAGTGAAACGTAGTCGCCGCTTTCGTGCATCGCGCGAATGAACTCCGCGTAGATCGGCTCATCGTAGTTACTGAGCGGGCCACCAATACCAAGCAAGTACACCGCGATGATCGCCACACCCCCAAGTGCGAGCAGCACATGCCCTATCCAAGGCGATTGAGCGCGCGACTCTCCAGGGGACATGCCCCGGAGTGTAAACCAAATCTGCGAGGGTCCATTTTCGCGGCGTCACTTGATATCTTCGATGCTAAGCTGGCTGCACGATGGCGCTTTGCGAGTCCGAAGGAAGAGGGCAAGAGGAGGGGTGAGAGCTAAGGTGGTGCCACTCCTGCTGAAGCCAAGCAGCTAGAGCACAGCCAGCGAACTCCGTGGCTCGCCAGACGCGCACTTCGAAGAAGCGGTGACGGCAAGCACGAGTGCTCGAATCGCAAGAATTACTGCCAGTGCTCAACGTTCTCGAAGTGGCAAGACGCACGGAACTCGCATGGCGATAGGATAGGTATTATTCTGATTCGTTTCAAACGAATATGAGCGCCCGCAGTGAGACGTCAGCGGTTTCCAACGCGAGCCCTTCCCAGGCGGAACCATCCCAGTGCTCGACGTAGAGAGCTTGAAGCGCCCAGGCTCTTTCATTGCCGCACATGATGCGGGCAAAGTTGTAGCCGATGAGCTAGCCGAGGTAGCTGAGAACGGCCAAAGCGAAGCCACCGATTGCGAAGGGAATCGGCATAACTTTGAGAGCTTTCTCGCGAGTTTCCATGCGCTGTGTAGGCACAAGCCAAAGCTCGTCCACCCAGGCCACAGAGTCAAGATTTGGCGTTTGGAGAGTGTGCTTCAGCTCACGGGGCGTTAATTTTCAGCAGCTTATGGCCAAACATGAGATCAAACTGAACCCGACTCACAGCCATGCGAGTGCCTTCAACTGCCCGGCCAGCTCGGGTCAGGACCGATCCACGCAGGTCCTGTGTGAGTACTTCGACGTCACCGACCCGGCTCACTTCGAAGATGCCCTGCGAGCGACCGACAGGCCGAAGCCCAGCGTTGGTGCTTCGCAAAAAGAGCACCAACTCTCTGCCCACTTCGAGATGATGAACTCCCGAGACAATCAGCCCCACCTCGCCAACTTCACCGCCAAGCTGCGATACCACAACGGTGGCCGGACAGGACGCTTTGGCGCAGCTGGCAACCGCAATTGTCGATATGGTGGTGGGTTGGTCATTCCTGAGCACGACTTCCTGCTTGACCACACTGCCCTGCACCACAGCATCGGATTGCGCGAGAAGCTCGCTTGGCTCCAAAGCGAAGAGTGTTGAGGCTTGCACTGAGCCAATGCCAAACAGAAGCAATGCTCCTGATGTTGGAATCAAAAGTCGTATCCAGCGCCCGTGGCTCAGGGCACCGAAAGCCAGAAGCAGCACAATCGCCCCCCAAAGCCCGGTCCCCCCCGATGCTTGGCAACCCAAGATTTCATCCGTCAGCCCACCTGGCCCCTCGAGCGCAATCGAATCATAGAGGAAGGTAATCGCCTCTTGGTCATCAGCAGAGAGTTCGCGCTTCTTGGTCTCGCACATGCCCGCACTCGGATACATGGTCGATTCGTTGTGATCGACCGAGTGAGCAACGCCAAAGAGATGTCCTGTCTCATGCGCCAGAATGTTCTGCAAGTCGTAGCGGTCGCTGCACTCCTCATCGACCACTGTCCACTCGTAGTCGACGCCATTTACCACGATATCGGCTTCCAAGATCTGGCCAGTGCTGGTGCGATAGGTGAGGTAGGTTGTGCCAAGGGCGACCGGATCGACGAACTCGTCGCCGGCATCAGTTCCCCAACGCACGACGCTCAATCCATCGCGACCGGTTTCAAGGCCTTCTTCGCTGGTGTAGGAAAACGCGAGGTGTGAGTCGAGCGCTGAGCCCCAGCTGGCGAAGGCAGCTCGAGCTTCCTGCTCTGCATCATCGCTGGGAATTCCATAGAGTTCCGCGCTGAAGTCGAAATCGATGCTCACATTGCCATCAGCCCACCGAATCGGCGTCCCGCTGTTGGTCGTCTTGATTTCCCAAGCCTCCGCCGAGCTCTGAATGCCTAGAATCACGAGCATTACGAGAACTGGCCGAATTGCAGACACATGGGAGATTCGCATTCTTATTGGATCGGCTAGTTGCAAGCGCTCTTGAGAGCCTATGCTCGGGCCGTGCTTTTTCGTGAGACCTTCCCCGCCGGTGCATTCCAGTGCAATTGCAGCATCCTAGGCTGTGACGCCACCAAAGAGGCGGTCATCGTCGATCCCGGAGGCGAGGTCGACAAGATCCGTGAGATCTTGGCGCACCACGACTTCACCGTGAAGGCAATCATCCACACCCATGCGCACCTCGACCACATTCACTGCACTCGCAAGATGAAAGAGGAACACGGTGGCGAGATTTGCCTTCACGAAGACGACCTATTTCTCTACGACGGCATCGAGGCCCAAGCAGCGATGTTTGGTTGGCAAGTAGAGAGCACTCTCCCCGTCGATCGTTACTTGGAACACGGTGAGACCATCAAGTTTGGCGAACAGGGCGCACTCACGCTGCACACGCCAGGGCACACGCCAGGTTCTGTGTGCTTTGAAGTAAAGGATGGTGACAAGCACATCATCTTTGCAGGTGACACCTTGTTTCGACGAAGCGTTGGACGCACGGACCTTCCTGGTGGTGACACCGACTTGCTCATGAAGTCGATCAAGACAGGCTTGTACACGCGCGATCCTTCGGCGCTTGTGGTTCCTGGACATGGGCCAAATACCACCATCGAAGAGGAAGCGGCCAAGAATCCTTTTGTAACAAAGGCGCTATAGAGCTTGCACGTGCGTTCGATGAAGCGGGCTTTGGTCGTAGTGGGCGCCATGGCGATATGCGCTTGCGGCGCAAAGGCCAAGACTGCGAAAACGACATCAGAAGAACCCGTAGACACAGCACACGACACCTCCCCTTCTGGCGGACTCATCACGCCAACGGAAAAGAGCGCAATCGACGCTCCCAAAGCTGGATGGGCCAGCGTTGACGCCGAAGGCAAACAGGCCATCGCCCGCTTTGCCGACGCGTATCTCGACTATGTTCAAGAGGCGAGAACGACTAGACAGAGCGCCCGTGCCCTTCTCGCGATCGCAGCAACCGCTGGGGCAAAAGCCTGGGACGCGACGACAAAGCCAAAGGTTGGAGACCTTCTGTATTGGCAGGACGCGACTGGTAGCCTCGCATTCCTTAGGGTGGGTTCGGCACCAGTGGACGACGGTCTGACGGTGGTCCTTGCATCGCATGACTCAGCGCTCATTCGTCTCACGCCCAATCCAATCTATGAACGCTCGGGTCTCGCTCTCTTTGATACGAGCATCATGGGCACGCTTCACCTTGAGAGCTGGCTGCACACACCGCTCGCGCTGAGCCTCTATCAAGCGCCCAACCAAAAGGGCGAGGCTATTGACATCGTCCTTGGCGACGAACCAGACGAAGCAGTCTTTACGATTCCAGATCTGTTGCCCCATCTATCGCGCAAGGTGCAGAAGGGCAAACTCATTGACAGCCCTGAGCGACTCGATGTTGTCGCAGGGTTCACGGCAAAGGCATTACGAAAAACTCTTAAACGCCATGGATTAAAAAATGGAGACCTCTCAGGGCTTGAAGCCACGCTCGTCCCAGCTGGTGCCGCAACCTACGTAGGGGTTGACAAAGGGCTCATTGCTGGCGCCAACCATGGGAGCCGCGCTGTGCCCTTTGCCGCCTTGCACGCGCTCCTTGAAGGGAAAGCGAGCAGGAGCGCCCTTGTCATCCTGATGGGGCGCGACCAGCAGTCGTATTTTGGTCCCGGCCCGGAAGCGCACATTTCAAACCTTCTGCCCAAGGCCATTGAGACGTTGGCGAAGCGGGTCGACGCCCTTCGCCTCCGTCGTATCATGGCTAGAACACACGTGCTCATGTTCGACCACAATAAGGGCGTACGCAATCGGGGCGTAGCGCTGGGGACTCGCCGTGATGACAGCGGTCCGTCGGCCTTTCGACGTGCGATCCAAATCTTCAAAGATGCCAACATTGGAACACAGCTCTTGCAGACCTCCGGTTGGAGCCAGGCCCGTGAAGTCGCCAGTCTCGACATTGATGCCATAGCCCTTGGGCTCCCGATTTCCGGAATTGGCAAACCTTACGAACTTTTCTCAACCTACGATTTATTCCAAGCGCGGGCTGCATGCCTAGCATGGGTGACTCAATGAAGCTCGCTGGCTCACTAGCATTCGTCTTCATGCTCTCGCTCTGCCATTCAGGTCTTGCAGCGCCTGCCAAAACGGCGCCCCAATTGCGTGCGCCCTACTTGAAGTTTCTGGCAAATGGACGCACACCAAGCGAACTCTTGCGTTTTGCCTTGGCCAGCTCAAGTTGGCGAATCATCGATCCAAGCCATGACGAGGTCTCGCCGCTGAAGGCTGGAGAGCGCATCGCCTTTGTCAATGAAGGCCGCACAGCCCTCTTTGTGGTTATCGGCAAACACCCCCTCGCTACCGCTGGCGCCCACTTGATTGCGTCGCACATTGATACGCCCTCGCCCCGACTACTCTTGGGAAACCTCACGACTGACAACCAATCAACCATACCCGCCGGTGCACACGGAGGTATCAAAGGCGCACATTGGATGGCACGCCCTCTCTCCTTGGTCGGCATGCTCGTCAAGGAAGATGGCAGCCAGGTCAATGTCGAACTAGGAACGGCAGCTGATGACTTCTCCTTCTTCATCGAGAAGCGAGAAGGCAAGGACTACAAGGTCACAACGAGCAGTATGCCGACTGGCAAGAAAGGCAAGGCAACAGGCTTCACCGAGCTGCTTGCCAAGCGGTACAAACTGACAGCCGAAGACCTCGTCGCGTCAGAACTTTACCTAGTTCCAAAGATGCCAGCGCGCACCGTTGGCGTCGAGAGGATGATGATCGGCAGCCATGGCCAGGACGACCGCTCTAACTCTTTCGTCGCGTGGCGTGCGATCTCAGAACTCCAAGGAACGCCCAGTCGCACAGCCATTACGTGGCTCGTCGACCGAGAAGAATCAGGATCGCGTGGTCGGGGGGGCGCCCGAAGTCACTTCCTGGAACTCGTCTATAGCTACGTGCTCCGAGCTCAAGGTGGTCGCAGCGTGAGCGAGGCGGATCTCATGCGCGCACTCGCCAAGACCGAGGCATTGTCGGCCGACACTCCGGCCTGCGTAAATCCCAATTGGCCTGAGGTCCACGAGGAAAAGCACGGCCCTCTGCTGGGCCGTGGCCCCGCCATGTTTCCTGGCACAGGTCGCGGAGGCAAGAGAGGTGGAAGCCAGGCACACGCCGAGCTTGTCGCAAAGGTGCTAAGAGTTTTTCGCAATGCTAGCGCCCCGGTACAAACAGCAGAACTTGGCCGGGTCGATGAAGGTGGCGGAGGCACGGTCGCTAAGTATCTCGAGCACCGAGGCATTGACGCTGTCGACATCGGCGTGTGCGTTATTGGCATGCATTCGCCGTTCGAAATCGCGTCCCTTCAAGACTTCTTCTGGGCCTACAAAGGCTTTCAGCAGTGGTTCATCGCACCCTAACCTCAGGAACCGACTATGCAATATCCACCCAGAGTTGAGCTCGCAAACACGCCTACTCCGCTCATGCACTTAGAGCGCACCAGCGAAGAGCTTGGCGTTGAGTTTCTGGTTAAGCGCGACGACCTGACTGGAGCGGAACTCTCTGGCAACAAGATTCGAAAGCTAGAGTTTTTGATCGCCGACGCTATCGAACAAGGGTGCGACACCGTCATTACCGGAGGCGGGAAACAAAGCAACCACTGTCGGGCAACGGCATTGGCTGCAACGCGCATGGGCCTTGGCAGCGTCGTTTGCCTTCGCATCGACGACAAGGACAATCCACCGCCAACGCAAGGCAACATCCTTCTCGACAGACTCGCTGGCGCCGAGATTGTCTGGATCGATCACGAAGACTGGTCTCGACAAGAGGAGGTCTACGCGGCGCAGGCGGACCGATTGCGCGCGCAAGGTCGCAAGCCATACATCATCCCTGAAGGTGGCTCCAACGAGGTGGGCACCTGGGGCTACATCCGCTGCGCAGAAGAACTCGCGAACCAGCTTGGCGAGTTGCCTATCGCACAAACCACCATAGTCTACGCGTGTGGCTCTGGAGGCACTGGTGCTGGCTTGGTCTTGGGCAGCAAGCTCTTTGATTTTTCCAAGCTACAAACTCAGGTGGCCGGCTTTTGCGTCTGCGACGATGCCCCCTACTTCCAGCGTCGGATTTCAGGCATCTGCGACAAATTCTTAGAGAGGTACCCAGGCATTGCAACAGCAACTAGCGAGGACATCAAGATCGTTGATGGCTACGTTGGCGAAGGCTACGCCAAGTCAAGGCCGGAAGAACTTGCCTGTCTGCGTGCTATGGCAAGTCGGGAAGCGATTATCTTCGACCCGGTCTACACCGGAAAAGCGTTCTATGGCGTCACACAAGAGCTCTCGAAGAATCCCGGCCGCTTCGGCGAGCGGGTTGTCTTTGTGCACACAGGCGGCATCTTCGGTCTCTTTGGCAGCGCATTGGAAGCCAGCTTCTCCTAGGTAGCGGCCCATGTAGCTACCGCACGGCGCTCGCCCTCGAACACCAGCGAGAACTCTTCAGGAATGGTGCAGTCGCGACCAAACCGTGTCCTCGGGTTTCTTCGGCGCTACCATGCGCAGGTCCTTGCCCCTGGCCCCCCTGGAACACTTCTCATGTAGGCAGGGTGGCGACTTTGGGAAATGATCACTTCGGCAAATTGGTGGCTAGCCAGTTGCGAAAATACTCTTCGTATCCAGCGTTGCCACTTTCGGTCGCAATGCGCAGACAGTCGCGCACAAGGTCGACAGCACGCGTTGGGTCTGTCTTGCCGTGCCACAATGCCAATGCGAGATTGAACCGCTCAGCAAGTACACTTGCTTGCGCAAACTCGCTCTCGGTCCGCGTGGAAACCACATACTCAAAGGCCGTCACTGCCGCTGGTCATCAAGTGCCAAGTAGGCTTCCCCCAGGCCCGAGCGCACAACGGCAATGTAACTACCTGAGCACCAGTGGAGACTACGGCGCCCGCGATATGAACGCGAAGCCACAGTCTTGTTGAGCTACTAGCCAACCTTGGCCGACGCCACTAGCCAACCTTGGCCGACGCCACTAGTGTGGGATCCAGAGGCATAGAACGCCCTGGCTCGGTTCTTCGCCCTTTGAACGCCTTCGGCTCATCGTTGCTCAGATCCTTCCTTGCCCC
>JANTGM010000192.1 GCA_024762925.1 Kofleriaceae bacterium
AACACCAGACCACAGCGCCGAAGGCGCGAAACACCACGCTTGCTCGCAAGCGTTAGCTAGTTTTTGTCCCTAGCGGGACGGAAACTAGCTAGTGTGCGGCTCAGAGGAATAGAAATGTGCTGGCGACGGGAGCTCGTTCTTTGACAAGGCGCGAAGGACGACCTTGCCTGCGAGATCGGCTTCACCGGAGTTGCCTCTAGCGGCTACCCGACTAGCCCTTGAGCGGAAGGTAGACGTCGGTGACTTGCTCGTGCTCCGCAACCGTCGGCATGCGCTCGATGTAGTGGAAGAAGACCGGAAAGTCTCGCAGCTCTTCACCGCTGCTCGGCAACCACTCTGAGTACAGCGGGTGCACCGTGTCGCCGATGGCATCGGTGGAGCCGTGATGCCGCACGACGGCGCAGCGGCCGCCGGGAATGATCTTGTGAATGACTCCCTGCGGGTTGCTCGGGACGTCGGCGGTGACACTGCCGCAGAGGTCGAAGCGAAACTCCTCGGGCTTGGTCTGCGCCGGATCTGAGTAGGGCACACCGTAGGTATTACTCGTAGCCACCGGTGAAAGCTCCGTACTCTTGCGCCACTCGATGAACTTGGCCACCGAGTTGTTGATGGTCTCCGGCGCACCCACGTGCTCGAGCACGGCGACCTTTTCTTCTGCGAATTCTGTGATTTTGACGTCCATGGTATTTCTCCTAGGCGGAATGGGAAGTTGGTATTGCTTCGCCCAATCCTTCCAATCGGGTTCGGCGCGAAATTGGGATGGGGTTTGCCCCTGCGCCTTCTTGAAGGCACGCGAGAACGACTCGGGATTCTCGAAGCCCGCGTCAAAGGCAATGTCGATAATGGGGCGCTTGGGGTCGAACACCAGCTGATACGAGGCCCACTTGAGACGCAGAATGCGAATGAGCTTGGCAACGCTAATACCGGCGTATGCAGTGAACTGGCGGTGAAAGTGAAACTTGGAGAAGCCGGCGATGCGTGCCAGGTGATCGACTCGTAGTTCTTGGTCGAGGTTGGCGCCCACGTAGTCGACCACGCGCCAAATGCGCTCTGCGTAGTCGTTTGCGGTCTCTTGCTTCATGGCTTCCTTTGCTACGACATCTACCTTGCCGCAGTTTGCAGAAGCTGTCCTGACCGTTCTTGCTATTCTGCCGACGGCACGTCGTTCACAAGTTCGAGGAGCAGGAACTTCACTCGTTGCCTATTGCCTTTGCCGACGCCAAAGACGGCTTCGGGCCGAGCCTTGGGCACGCCACGTCGAAAGAAGGCGGGACCTTTAGCCAAATGCGCGGGAAGTGCTTGCCGGCTTCGAGCACCGCGCCCAAGAAGGGCATGTCAGCCAGGCGCATGTGCGTGCGGTCGTAGTCCTCGCCCCATCGCGGGTCGACGAAGAGCAACTCGCCACGGCAGCTCGCGAGCTCCTTTGTGGAGTCGCCGCAGCGCCACTCGATGTTGGAAGATGCATCTTTTCGAGACGGGGATCGTGATGGAGGCAGCAACTCGAGCACGGCTTGTGATGAGAACAATGTCTGCATCACGACGATCGTTGGTCGCGAAGGAGAGTGCTCGTATGAAACAGGCGACCAGCAGGGAAGGGAAGACTGCCTTCGCGAGGTCTACCCACTGCGAGAAGTCACCTGCGATACGGAATTTCGCGAAGTAGCCGAATGCAGCGAAGTCTGCACGAGTGCATAGCTGCGAGATAGCTTGCGTAGCTCAGGCGCTTTCACTCTCGGGGAGATTATGAGTGGCAGCATAAGCCTGCGTTTCGGAAAAGGGCTCCAGTCGTCGTCGACGACTGAGGGGTAATCATCGCGGCGCCGCACTGTCCTCAAGGCCGTCGGCAGCCCTCGTCTTTTGCTAACGCTGCTGGGCGGGTCCAAGATTGCAGGCCCCGGCATCACCAGGGCCCGCACAGGAACTATCGCTCGAAGCGGTCCAGGTTCATCACCTTGCTCCAGGCGTGCGCGAAGTCTTGCGCGAACTTCTTCTTCGCATCGTCCGCTATGCTTCCTACAGCCCTCAGATGAGGCCGACGGCGGACTCGCCTGCTCCGAATCATGGTCGGTACAGGACATCTATAGGCGGTTTCTCAGAGACACGAGCGACAACTCCAATTGATACAGCCAAGAACATGCCGCGGCTCCAAGGCCCTCAAAGACCGTCCTAATCTCGGGCGCCGATGCTTAGAGACTACGCGGAAGGTGTGCAACAAATCGTCGTCGGATCCACGCCTCTCACCTCGCCAGAGAGCACCGGATTCACCTCGGTTGGAACGCACTCCACATCCGCTGGATCGGGGTTGTACTGAAACGCGGTGGCGCCCACGTTCCACACGGAAGAGGAGACGCAAGTTGAATCTTGTGTGACTCCAGAGATATTGCAGGAAACTGTCTCACCACCACAGCTCGTTCCTGCCGTTGGCAGCTCACATTCGCAAGCCCCACAACTGCGCACATCGTTGAGGCGCGCGAAACTCGTAGTTTTCTCCGTGAAGCCACTGTCCGCTGGGCACTCATGGTCGCCAACCCGATAGATGCAGCTCTCTTGAGCGAACCCTTCTGGAGCAAGTGGTGCACACGCAGCGGATTCGCCGCAATCGCCCTCTGTTGTCTCGCCTGGACACATTGCGACAAGATCGTCGAACTCGGCAGCTGGTGTAATTGGAGCCAGCGATCCCTCGATGCAACTTCCTCCTATGATGGTGCCCGCTCTCATCCGGACGTTATTCTCACCAAGGATTCCGGAAATCATCGAAGTACAAACATTTGGGCTAATCTCTTGCGTTAGGCAGCCGCCTAGACACTGGGCAATGCCACAGCCAAGCGAGCCCCCGCCGACGGCCTCCATCTTTGCGTCAGTGCACGAAACCGTCTCGGCCGTGGTGCAGCTGCACTCGCAGGAG
Source organism: Kofleriaceae bacterium (assembly GCA_024762925.1). Taxonomy (GTDB): domain Bacteria; phylum Myxococcota_A; class Polyangia; order Haliangiales; family Haliangiaceae; genus NORP324. The sequence goes on from JANTGM010000192.1 coordinate 2,906, forward strand.
CCTCCGGTTTCAAAGCTACCACCACCGACATAGGAGCCCGCTTCCGCGGCACAGGCAGTGAATGCCTCTTCATTGCCAAGCTCTGTTCGAAGCATTGGCCCTGTCCAATCTGCTGGCGTATTGGGAACACACTGATGGGTTGCAACAGGACACGATGGCGAGGCATCGGGCGCGGGACTCGCGCTGCAGGCACTATCGGTGCAGTCGTATCCATCGGGACAAGGCCGTGTTTCATCGCAGAACTGCCCATTGGGCGTGGTGCCACAGCCAGTTCCGAGAGCCAAGCCTGCGAGAGCCAAGCCTGCGAGAGCCAAGCCTGTGCGAGCCAAGCCTGTGCGAGCCAAGCCTGTGCGGGCCAAGCCCACAAGGAGAGAGTGATGGATGACCGAGCCCCCAATTGGTACCCACCCAGTTCCTATGCGACCACGCGAACGTTCCATACTCTTGTTTTCCAGCCTCAAGCAGCGTGTGTCAAGAGCTGCGTGGGCTCGGACAAGCTAACCCCCAAGATTCAGAGAATCTCTGAATCGAAATGGATCAGCATTGCGACAGCTGCTGAAAACCCGGCACCACTATCGGTACTGCTTCGGGTCAATCCCAAGCCGTTTGCACCATTTCTGGATTTGTTGACGCTTCTTTCCCAAAGCGTTGCCAACTTGCGTGACATTGCCCTTGTGAGCACCAAGTAGCATTACAAGTTGCGCATGTAGCGCAGTGTCTTCGTCGCTCAAGGAAGATGTGGCGGCCGCTGCTGGTGGCGTTCGCACCAGGCCCGCCAGGTCGCCGACTTCAATCCGATTCTGTTCCGCGAGCACCGCAGCAGATGTCAGTGTCTTCTTGAGTTCGCGAATGTTCCGCGGCCATTGGTACTGCAAGAGTGTACGCCCAGCATCTGGCGCAAAGCACAGCCCCTCCGACGGAATCGAATTGTCAGCCAGGAGTGTCGCGATGATGGAGCCAATCTCTGCCATGCGCTCTCGCAGTGGAGGAATTGTCGCCACGAAGGTTGAGAGGCGCGCGTAGAGGTCTTCGCGAAACACGCCCTTGCCAATGTCGTCGAGTAAGCTGCGATGGGTTGCCGCGACAACACGAAGATCAACGGCAACCGGACGGTTGGCTCCTACCGGCATGACCTCTTGCTGTTCAAGAACCCGTAAAAGCGACGCCTGGCCCTTGGGCGAAAGCTCGCCAATCTCATCGAGAAACAGCGTGCCGCCGCTGGACGTCTCTACAAGGCCTTTCCGATCAGTGGCCGCCCCAGAAAACGCGCCTCGCTTGTGGCCAAAGAGTTCGCTTTCCAAGAGCGTGTCGGGAATGGCTGCACAGTTGACAGCCACAAAGGGACCTTTGCGACCGCTGGTTTCGTGAATCCCTCTAGCGATGAGTTCTTTACCGGTGCCGCTCTCGCCATGCACGATTACCGATGCCGTCGACTTAGCAATTTTCTTAAGGCGGCGCATTTGCGCACGCAGGTTGGGCAGCAAGGTCGCCATGCCATGAACATCGGGGGCCGTGGTCTCGTCAAGCAACATCGACTCACGCACATCACAGTCTTCTGTGGCGACATACATGAGAAAGCTGCAACCCAACTCAATGACATCACCACTCGCGAGAGCCGCTGCCTTCACGACAGCGCCGTTGAGTCGGGTGCCATTCATCGAACCCGCGTCTTCAATCTGAACGGTTGCTCGATCCGGGCTAAGAATAATTCTTGCGTGATTCGTCGACATCCATGAGTCGGGAATCGTGAATTGCAGGACACGCCGTCCATCGACCGTTGTGCGATTCCAGGTTCGCTCCTCTCCCCGACCAAGCCGCACCTCATCAACATCAAGCAAGACATGGCGCGACGAGCCACCGAGCGGCCGTGACCCCTCCAGCGCTAGGTAGAGCATGGGAACGCGCCCCTTGGGCAAGCGATCTGGGCCTTTGCCGTCAAGCGGCAGAGTTTGAGGTTGGGACACCACCGCGAGATGGTGCCAGAAACTCTCGGGCCTTGCCGAGCCCTAAGGCAATCAGTTGTAGTGAATTCGCTGAGACTCCTTAGGTTTCCGCGCTGAACGAATGTGCACAAGGGTTCCAGGCTGCTCATCGGTGGCGTTTGCCGAGATCCAGCCTGGGGGGACTTGAGGCTGCACCATTGTGTAGATGTGTTGGGCGTCTTTCGGTGCGAGATTCACGCATCCATGCGAGCGGGGAGCTCCGACCCGATCGTGCCAGTAGGCGCCATGCAAAGCGTAGGTTTTGTGAACATACATGACCCAGGGAACTCCTCCGACGCTGTACTGCTCATCCGATGACTCACCACTAGCCATGGTCTTCTGTGCGACCTTGCGTTGAATGCGGAACTTGCCTGGAGGCGTGCGATGCTTGCGTTTTCCTGACGAAATCATCGTGGCGTAGGTTGGGACGTCTCCCCGGTACACAACGAGTACCTGCTCTTGCAAGTCGACATCGATCCACACTTCGTTTTCTTTGACCTCGCTTGGTCGAGTGCGTTGCGATGCCTTGCGAGATTCATCTCGCAGAATCCACTGGTCCTCAGCGATTTGCACGAACCGGCCATCTGCAGACTCTCCAAGGAAAGCAACTTGGGTCTTTGGCTCAAGCCGCGACACAACGGGCGCTCGGGTCGAAGGACTCTCATAGATGAGTACATCAGCGTCTTTCTCCCTGGGACGAGCCCAGGCAATTGGCAGCATGGATTCGCCGTCACCTGAATCAATCATAGCGCCTTGGTAATCACTTGGTCGGTACTTGCGAATAAATCGACTCTCGATGAGCTTGCCTCCCGAGGTTTGCCAGAACCTCTTCCCGTCGATCTTTCGAACTCGCTTTCGCAGAACGCTCATCGGACGCTCAGGTGCTGCTCCTTCGTCGAGAACGGCCGCTTGGTAATTATCGTAGACCAGAACCTCAGACTTTTTCGCGACGCGACCATAGCGTCCAACGGGCAAGACGCCGTTCTTGAGTCGTGGCAGCGCGGTTGTTGTCACTTCACGCCGGGTTGGTTTGCTCTTGGCGCAGATCCATCCTCGCGGGGCAATCAGTCGCCACCGATAGCGGCATCCCCCACCACGCTTTGTCTCCAAGACCTCAACTCGCGTACGTCTCGAAATCTTGCCCAGTTCGGTGGCCTGTTTGCTTGGCTCGGCGTAGACAATCGCGTCTTTGCGAAGTTCGATCGCGCCAGCTAGCGCGGGAGCTGTGTGGCCAATGAGAGAGGTGACAAGCACGACGAACGTGAGATTGTTGGGGCGCATGGCCTCCTTAAGAGCAACGACGGTACCAACGCAAGGCGGAACATAACTACCTAGAATCCCACGGCTTCGTGGCCATTTCGGCGCGGGTTGCGGTTGCGCTAGCGGTTGCACATGCGGTTGCACTCGCAGCCCTTGGAGCTTGAACAAAGCCCAGTGCTACCTTCCGGGTGTGAAGGCCTACTTGGATCAAATTCGACACGTCCTTGAGAACGGTGAAGAACGGGAAGACCGCACTGGCACCGGCACCCTCTCTGTTTTCGGCATGCAAACTCGCTACGATATGCGAGAGGGCTTTCCGCTGCTAACCACCAAGAAGGTGCTCTTTAAGGCTGTGGTGTACGAGCTGCTGTGGTTCTTGCGCGGCTCCACCAACATCAACGATGACCTCACTCAGCACACACCGATCTGGGATGCATGGGCAGATGAGAACGGCGACCTTGGGCCAATTTATGGATATCAATGGCGCAACTGGAATGGCGAGGGTATCGATCAGATTCAAATGGCGATCGATCAAATTAAGAATAATCCCGACTCTCGTCGAATCATCGTGAGTGCGTGGAATCCGTCTGACGTTGCCCGGATGGCCTTGCCACCTTGCCACACGATGTTTCAGTTCTACGTATCGGGCAACCGTCTCGACTGCCAGCTCTATCAGCGCTCAGCCGATTTGGCGCTGGGTGTCCCATTCAACATTGCGAGCTACGCGCTACTCACGCAGATGATTGCGCATGAGTGCGGGTTGCACGCTGGGTTCTTCGTACACACAATCGGTGATGCGCACATCTACAAGAATCACATAGAAGGCCTCAAGCTTCAGCTTGAGCGCACACCGAAGCCACTGCCAACGGTGAAGATTGCCGATAAGAAGCTCGATGAGATGCGCTTTGAAGACATCGAACTTGTCGGCTACGAGCACGACCCATTTATCAAGTTTGCCGTCGCTGTGTAGGACTCGTGCCCCTCGCGAAGCAGGCTTGTTCTCTGACAAGGGGCGAACGGCGACCTTGCCGGGGTAAGGAAGGAGCTGAGCAACGAAGAGCGCTGGCCAGCAGGGCAAGAAAGCGAGCGAGAGGGCTCCTGAACTTGGCACTAAGAAGGCAAAACGCGATGTGGGCAAGGAACCTCGCTGCCGATCGTCTCTCGCCGCATCGTCAAGGTCTTCATGTCCATGTAGATAGCTTCGTTGAGTGCCAACGCATCATCCATCCAAGGCATGAAGACACGGCTTGCTGCCTCGGCGAGAATGTTCCCCATAACGCCATTGATTGTGGAGCCCGAGCAATTCCAGGAGGTGCCGAGCTTTATCTCATTCTCGTAGAACTCCTTGTACTGGGTTGATGGCTTGATCGCGCAACTGTGACAAGGTGTGCCTTTCTCGACCCATCGAAGTGGCCCGACAAGACCTTCCTTGCCGATGTAGCCGGCTTGGATCACAGGTTTGTGCGTGATTAGCTCGTTTGCATCACCAGCGAGATGGGTTTCTCCACAAAAGAGAAACAGATCACCACGCTCCCATTGGCTTGAATCGCTCTCAAATGGATTGATGGCGTGCACCTCAACCTCTACATGAGGGTGTCTATCCAGTAGGTAGTCACGAACAACATCAACCTTGAGACGGCCAACATCCTTTGTGCTCAACATGAACTGCCGATTCAGATTGCTCGCATCGACGGTGTCAAAGTCGGAGAGAATCAGGCCGCCAATGCCAGCACCTGCCAAGGCTTGGGCTGCTTGCATGCCGATGCCGCCGAGGCCAATGATGGCAACGCGCTTGTCTGCCAGTGCGTCGAGACACCGCTCAGGGTACTCGTGGCATAGCTGTGCATAGTAGGCGAGTTGGCGAGACGCCCAAACTCTGCCTTCTAGAATCTCGCTCAGTGGCCTCTTGAGCCGCACGATGAGACCTTCCCCTTCGAGCACAGAGACTATGTCTTGGGCGTGTTCGAGGGTATTGATCTGTGCTTCAGTCAGCTCACCGTCCATCGCCTTCAGAAGACCAACGCCGATTTCGGCAGGCCCGGGAAATGTCATGATCCGGTGACTGTTGAAATCCATGAGCGAGAGTTGCTCGCCACTATTGGATACGTGTGCGGGAGGAAGCAGCCAGATATAATCGTTCATAGAAAGGAAGAGAACGATTGGGTGGGCAGCATTGCTGCCACACCCATCATTCGACGACTAGTGTGCGGCTCAGAGGAATAGAAATGTGCTGGCGACGGGAGCTCGTTCTTTGACAAGGTGCGAAGGACGACCTTGCTGGGGCAAGGAAGGATCTGAGCAACGATGAGCCGAAGGCGTTCAAAGGGCGAAGAACCGAGCCAGGGCGTTCTATGCCTC
>JANTGM010000193.1 GCA_024762925.1 Kofleriaceae bacterium
AAGGACGACCTTGCTGGGGCAAGGAAGGATCTGAGCAACGATGAGCCGAAGGCGTTCAAAGGGCGAAGAACCGAGCCAGGGCGTTCTATGCCTCTGGCATCCCACACTAGGCACGCTCACCAATGCCATCACGCGCGAAGTGTTTGTGGAGGCCATCGCTCGACTCAAAGAGCAACGCTGTGCGCCGAAGGTCAAAGACCGCATGATCTGGATGCACGGACTCCTCTCCAGAAACGAGCTCATGCAAGGAGCAAGTAGCGACAACACCTTCGCAATTCGCGCTTCGATTGCAGCGTCACAGCCGATTGGAAGAGTTCTCGAGATCGACGACAGTGCGAAGCCCGATTGTTGAGTACCTCGCCGGCGGTGCGCTACAGCGACTCTATCAATCCTCTGAGTTGCTCGTAGTGAGAGAAGTGTGCCGCCGGAGCGAGCTCCTCAACGGACGACTTTCGATAGCCCTCGGTGAACAAGACAAAGGGCTCCCCCGCAGCTTTCGCCGTTGCAGCATCGGTTTCGCTATCTCCAAAGAAGAGCACCGAGAGACACCCAATGCGGCGAGCTGCTTCGCGCAGGGGCGCTGGGTTTGGCTTCTTCACGGGGAGGGTGTCTCCGGCGATGACCGCGCCAAAGAGGTCATCCCAACCAAGAGCTTCGACGATGCGTTGCGTTGGAGCTGCCGGCTTGTTCGTGCATAAGGCAATGGCATGCCCTCTTTCGGCCAGCCCTCGAAGAGCCGCTTCTGCCCCTGGGAATGGCTGGTTTAGCTCTGGCGAGGCAGCTCGGTAGATTGCCGAGAAGCTAGCAAAGTTCTGATCGAATCTTGCTGCATCGAATGCCTCTCGCGACTTGAGCATAAGCCCCACGAACTGTGGCGAACCACCACCAATAAACGAAACCGTCTCTTGGATCGTTAATGGCGCCAAGTTCAAGGTCGCAAGAAACTCGTTAGCGACTGCAGTTATCGCCGGTGCGCTGTCAACCAGCGTGCCATCGAGGTCAAAGACAAGACCTATCGGAGTTTCTCCCCTCATCGCCTCGCATGGTCTCTGCCTTGGGGGGATGACGCAAGCACCCATGAGTCATCTTCCGGCAAAGAAGGCAAGAACCTTGATGTCGCACCGTCCAAGGTTCGAGCGGCCACTCACAAGCGGCTCAACTTCGGGATTTGGATCGAAGACGTCACGAGAGAAAGACGTAGTAGCCGATGAATCCCAGTATCGCGGCTTGCACCAGAGCACCGGCGTCGAAGCTTATCGTGCGACAAGGCTGCCTTGGTGTCTTATGTAGGCGAGGGAGTGCGCAATCCGCGCAACCACAAAGGTGCCAAAGAGAATGTGAGCCGTCGTTGTCGAAACCCCAGTGGTCACGAGGACAAATCCCGTGACAAGGAAAAGCGCGAAATATTCTCAAGGGCGTTGCGGTGCGCGCGCTTGTAGCGAGAGGTCCGGTCGTCGCCAGCTTCGTAGACTACCGCTGCCTCTTTGTTGAACACCGTGTCCTCTGGATTGATAGCCTCAGAAGACTTCGCACGAGTGAGGGCAGTGCTGTTGGCCAAGACGAGCAGATTGAGACCAAGAACGATGGTGCTGGCGGCATAGGGCTGGAACGTTGGATCACAGTTTGACATGGGAGCCTTTCTTGAGAGTCACCCTAAAGACGTTTGACAATTCTCGTGATCGACATCAGCGCAATTGGGCCAAAGAAATCGATAGAGTCGCGAAACGCTATGCTATGCCGACCGCTAGCTCACCCCGATCTAGGCTATGCTAGCGAGAGATTCCCAAATCAACACTTCTCGCGATCCTATCGGCCGCAGTCATTGCTTGCTCGGCCCAAGACGAAGGCAAATCGACAGCAACGTCGCCCCCAACACCAACGCCGAAAACTGCGGAGCCCACCACAAACGCCACGGCATCTATCGCTTCGGTGCAAATGCTAGAGGACTGTCCCGATCTGGTCCCAGCAACCCCCGCTGCCCCACCAAAGCAGCATCTACCCCCGCAAAGATGGCACCAGGCGCAGCGTTTGCACCGCAGCCCTGCATGCAATCCTCAATTCAGCTTGCGTTTGTAGGCCAAGGAAGCACCTCCGCCAAGGTCGCAATCAAGGAGCTTCGCTTGCTCAGTCAAGGTGGCGAAACGCTTAGCACGCGCTTCGACAACCAACAAAGTGGCACGAAGGCGGCTACCAACCATGGGATGAGACGCTTGCGCCCAACGTGGATCTCAAGGCTGCCGACAAGATTTCGCCACCAAACTGGGGCGCTGTAGAGAGAAAGCTTGGTGGCAATAGCTATGGGGCAATGTTCCTTTTGGAAGTAGACCTGGAGATCAACGGCACGGTTCAAACCACGCGTTCAGCCCACCTCGCCCGCCAACAGCCCACAGCCATTCCGACCTAAGGTCTGCCGGGGGATTTCGTGACGTGGCACAACACGTTCGCGAGCTTGGAGACGAGCCTGGACACCCATTGAGACAAGGCCCAGAAGGCATAAGAATACCTCGTAGGGATAACACGGAGCTACGGAGCTACGAACCATCGAAGAGAGCAGCCCCCCCCCGAGTGAGAACCAGGCACGCAAGGGGATTCTTCCTTGTTGTGAACAAAGAAGTGCCGAGCGTTCGAGATCACGCTAGGCAACTACTTAGCTTCACCATTTGAGCGAAAATTCTCTGACCATTGGCGATTGCGAAATCCGCGACAGCGAATCATCTCATTCTGCGTCTTGGCATTTGCCACGCAGCTCGCTCGTTCCTTTGACCACGAAGCCTTGCACTCACTCACGTTCGCCCGATGCTCGGCGCGAGCGTGTTTTGGTCTGCGACTCTCGGCCTTTGAGAGTTTTGCGAGGTTGTCCGCCGCTCGAGCGCACTCGTGGTCAACGCTCGTATCCTCGCCGCGACACGCCCCAAGACCCAGCGCACACGCAAGTACCCAGCGCATTCCCGTTCTCAGGTTTCGATTCATGCCATCTCCGTCACACCGCGAACCCAGACGTTGAGCCTTCGCAACCATGCGTACTCCAGCTGTTTCGGCCAGATTGCGAAAGAAAGTAGAGCTACCTACGAGTTCGTGACGACCGTTGAAGTACGGCGGCGACGAAACAACAATGCGAAAGTCATGAGGAAGGCCAAACACAGAGAACTCCGGTTCGGTGATGCGACTGAACAGCCTCCATCGGTCTGTTCTGGCAGCTCTTCGCCCGGAAGCGCAATCGAGACGGATAGCGCCTTCTCAGCACTGCTAGCAATTTCGTCCCGCACACGAACCACAAGCTCGATTTCCCCTTGGGGAAGAATCGTGGGCATTGGGTAGCGCATCGGCATTGCGAGTTTCACCACGGCAATGTCGTTGCCGTCGAAACTCCAGTTGGGATCAAAAACCTGCCAAGACTGAGCTGCGATGGTACCGATTGCAGCCGGATCCTCATCGCCGAAGAGAGTCCCAAAGTACGCCTCAATGGCATTGGTCCCATTCGGCTTGCCGTCGACACAATGCGCGGCGGTCAGCACCAACTCAGGGGCGATTTGCGCGCCTGTTCAAGACGTCATGGTTCCATCGCCTGCAGTTGTGAGTACGTAGCCAACACCTTCGAATTCCGAGGTTTCGCCCCCACCCACCCACAAGCGGAACCTGTGCTTCTCCAAAGACTTCGGTCTACGACTGGCAACCGATGCTCAATAGCCCGACGCTAGCACAGGCAAACGTGAGCAGCTGTCTTGAGACCATCACTGGCGGGACAACATCACAGCCGGGATTCTCTGTACCCCCCCAATGTGGCCAGGTGCCACGGCAATCATCGCATTAGCGCTTGCAGCGAAACGCCTCGGCTCTTGCGTAGCCGTAGCTATCATCTGATTCCTCAGCCAGAAGAACTAGATGGGTCGCCCGTAGTTTCTCCGCCCGCTCTTTCACTTGGCTTCGAATCTGCTCTCTCAGGGTTTCGACATCAGTCGGAGATTCAACGCGCTCCTCGATGATGCCAACCGACACGCACGCCTTCATCGAGTTTGCCTGGGCGATCTTGATGTCACCAGCGGCAATCTTGGTTGGCCCCGAGCAGGCGATAAGTGCGAGAAATGAGGCCAGTGCGTAGCGCATTGGTTCGCAAGTGTACAAGACACAACCGACGATTGAGCGTTCGATTTGCGTGGCTGAATCTGGGGAATCGCGAAAGTCATGCGACACGGAGGGACTGGTGGTCTCCCGAGGGTGAAAGCACCAAGCCCATGCTCCGATCACCTAGGATAATCAAGCTCTTCCCCCTCGTGCTGCTGGCAGGCTGCGGCGGTGCCTCAACACCCGCACCGCAAGACACCCTCTTGGCCAACGAAGTCCCGGCCGCCGTAACCAACTCGAAGAGCGGCGACTTTCAGGTCGATCCGGCCACGAATCTGTACTGGTCCAATCACGTCTCAGTGGTTCTGGCGTACTGGGAGGCTGAGCCTTACTGCAAGGCGCTCGGTCACGACTGGCGCCTACCAACGATTGGAGAGCTGCAATCAACGTTCGCAGAAGCTGGCAACTCGCGCGTGATGAAGAGCGCCCTAAAGCGACGCGTGCCCAAAGAAGGCGTGCTCTTTAGTAGCGAGGAGATTCCCCGAATCGATGATCAAAAACAGCCGTGGGTTGTGCGAATCGCGGATGGAAAGACCTTCTCGGGGCATGCTCATGAAGGCTACGCGCGCTGTGTCCACGGCCCTAAAAGTCGCGAGCGCAAGCCCTTTCCAACGCCACCGGCCAAACTCATGGGTGAGCATTGGTGGGAAGCTGACGATGCCTGCCCTTCCGGGTCGATCGCCAGAGGCACACCTGGACGTCTAGTCTCGTGCAAAACCTCTAGTGGCGACACCAACGGCCGTGTGACCAAGTGGACTTCCGACGGACGAAGCGACACCTGGTATCACGGCAAGACGCCACACGGCAAAGCCACAAAATGGAACGCGAACGGCCAGAAAACTTCTGAGGTCACATACCGTGAAGGTGAGCTTCATGGGCAAAGCACCTATTGGCACGCCAACGGCGAAAAGGCCAGCGAATCGGGGTACGCGAACGGGAAACTCCATGGCAGAGACGTTCGCTGGCGCCCTGATGGTCTTCAAACTTCCGACCTGAGCTATCGCGCAGGCCAGCTTCATGGACGCGCGCTCTACTGGCACAAGAACGGAGAAAAAGCGAGCGAAGCGACATACCTCGATGGCAAGCTTCATGGAAAAACTCTGAAGTGGACAGCTGAGGGGTTGGAGACCTCAAGCATCAGCTATCGCAACGGTGAACTTCACGGACGAAGCACGTACTGGCATCCAAACGGTGAGAAGTCGAGCGAGGCTTCCTTTGTCAACGGAGCGTTGCATGGGAAGTCTGTAAAATGGCGCCCCGATGGCATCCGCGAGTCGGAGTCGATGTACAGGAACGGTAAACTGCATGGACTTCGCACCTCTTGGTACCCCAATGGGGAGAAGGCAAGTGTTTCCGCCTTTGCAAACGGAAAGCCTCATGGCAAGCAGACTGCTTGGCGAAACGATGGTCTGAAGACATCAGAAAAGTCCTATAGGAATGGCTCACTTCATGGAAGCAGCATTCTGTATTTCCCCAACGGAGAAATCTCCAGCGAATCCACATTTGCTGATGGCCTGATGCATGGTGTGCACCAGCGTTGGGATGAGCGAGGAAACCTTCTAGAGAAGACAAAGTACGTCAGAGCTCGGATCAGCGAGCAGCTGCATTATGACGCGGGAACGCTTCGTGACGGACACGTCGAAACAGAACACCCCAATGGTGTCTCAAGCTATGTTGGAACCTTCAAAGAGGGACGAGCGCAGGGAAAGCACTACGGCTACCATCCGAATGGCAAGCAGCGATTTGAGCGTAACTACAACGCCAAGGGCATCTTGAGCGGACGCGCAGTGGACTGGCACTCAAATGGCAAGCCTCGTGAGGGCAGCCGATACGTGCGTGGCGCCCTGCACGGTGAGCGAGTCTGGTACAGCCCCGATGGAACGGTCAAAGCTCGCGCACACTACAAACATGGAATTCTCGTTGGGAAGTAGTCAACCCAATCGGTCTCAACGTTGTGGTTCTGTTGGCGCAAGATGCTTCAGCGGCCAGATCACCGTGTGCGGAATACGACGGAAACTGCCCAAGATTCGCCAAAGAACCGCTTTGTCAGCGGCGACGTCCCCTACGCGGGCCACTCCTCCAGCCTACAGACATCGGGAAGATCTCCGAATCCTTTCGATTCGCTAACAACTGTGTGACTGCGCGTATGAAGAGCCCAATGCCAGCTGCTTTGATCGCTAGCGTGAACCAGCAGCGTCTAGCACGTGAGAACAACAACCCTGGAGTCAACGTTGAGGACTTGCGAATCCCCCAGCTGGGCCAGCGGCTTGTCCCAATGCACATGGCCACAAACGACGAGCGTGGGAGAACTGCTCTCGATTCGCTTTCGAATTTGTACATTGCCACGCTGCTCTCGTTCCTGACCGCAAGGGCCCTCGTGGAGAATTGTGAGTTTGGGGCCCCCCTCAAGCACCAAGTCCAGAGCCGCAAAGAACTCGCCTTCATCTTGTCGACCGGGTTTTTCCGGGTTGCCAATGATGTAGCTAACGCCACCGATGCTTAGGCCATCGCGCATCACAACGCTGCCATCGAGAAGCTCAATGGTTTTCTCAGCAGCGAGTCGAGCCTGCTCGCGTGGTGTGCCGAAGCGGTCGTGATTGCCCGCGACTCCGGTCACCCATCGATTCATAGCAGCGAACGCCATCCACACCTCGCGCACATCTCCAGAGGCTCCGCGTTTGTTGCCAGCTGGCGCGGAATACAAATCCCCCGCGAGGATGACTCCAGTTTGCGATGGCTCGGGAATCCGACCCGCGTTAGCCAAGTCAAAGAGTTCCTCGGCAACCAAGATACCCAGTAGCGTGTTCTCACCTCCATGTCGCCATGAAGGTGCAACTCCCTGCAGGTCACTTGTGATGACCAGAGCATCAATTCCTGCTGGCATCCCCTCAGCTCTCGCAGTCCAGAACAGCAGGTCTTGAGACTCAGTCCCCCCGCCCCTGGCTGCGTTGACAAATCGAAACTGGTGGAGCCGCTCGAATGTATCGCCCAGAACTCGCATGATGCATCCGCTAGCCCAGTAGCTTCTTCATCATCAACGCTGCGGCTTCGGAGAACGAGACGTCGATACACTCAATCGCAAATCCTGTGGCGATGCACTCCATGACACTGTCGTGAAACGCCAGAAAGAAGTGCTTGTAGGCCTTCCAACTCTCGACCCGGTACATTGAATGAACGCTGTTGATGCTCTGTAGCTCCGCAAGCCATTTCGAGTTCTCGACGGTGTAGGCGCCATAGCCATCTAGGCCACGCTCAGAGAGGGAATGCCCGTCAAAGACCTCGTCATTCGGGCCACCAAACTTGTGCGCATAGCAGCCTTCAATCTCGACGATGGCGAGTGGCATGGCAGTTGGTGCACTGGGCTCGACAACATTGACGTAGCTTCCATCCCAGTTCGGATCAGGCGTGCTGGCGTAGTACATGAACAGCGTCCGTTGGTCGGTCGCCATGATGTGCGGCATTGGTGCCCCCGAGTCCCAGGCTGGTTCCCACTCATATGGCATGGCGGCTTCTTGCCCTTTGGCCAGCGCTAGCTCGCGTTGTAGCCGTTTCTCCTCGGCACATGCAGCCACGTAGGCTTCCCACTCATCGCCCTGGTGCTTTCGCTGCAATGCCTTCATAGCCTGTCCCGCGATGCTCTTCGCAGTGGCCAGGTCGCGTTCCAACATGGTTATGTCGTCTCTAGTAGTCACAACTTGATCTTCAGATCCATCTCGCGCTTCATATGAAGAAGCGCCTCGGCATTGCCTCGGGCGTCATCAACCGGATGATGGGTATGGCGGGTCTTCCTGAGATGTTTGAAGGTCTTAAACGTGTCCTTGACCAAGCCCTTGTACAGCGAGCCCAAGTTTTGGGAGCTAAAACCAAAGGGATTCTCTCCGGTGAAGTGGTGGAAGTACCAATTGATGTAGCCCCAATCGAAACCGTTGTTGTCGGAAATGAAGAACATGCGGCCCTTGCAGTTTTCTTTCAGCCACGTAGCGAACTTCTCCATCACCTCCATCGGATCATCGAAGGCCATTGTCTCGTCTCGCGAAAAACCGCAGACCTTCAGCGCTTCGGGAATCCACTTCGCCGAAATCGGTTTCAACTGCCCATAGAAGCTTCGGTTCAGTTCTGGTTCGACCACGATCGCGCCAAACGAGACCATCGAGTAATCCCCAGGTATCGGGCCATCGGACTCCACATCGACCATCACATATGTCACGCGATCATCATGCCAGCCAATGCGCTTGAGCGCTTTGGAATCTCGCCTTCTGCACACAAAGCGGGCAGGTCGGCGAATATCCGAGCCCTTGCTGCGCCTACGCAGCTAGTAACGCCTCTAGATTCGTGTCGACCCTGCACCATAAGATAGCGTTGCGCCACGAGCAG
>JANTGM010000194.1 GCA_024762925.1 Kofleriaceae bacterium
CTCGGTCGCTTGCCCCAGCAAACTCCCTCTTCCCGCCTCGCCAGCAAACGAGCTGACTTCGCGATCACGAATCAATGTCCATGGATCGCGCACTAGCAAAATCCCAAGGACGACCACATCGTCTGAGGCGGCACTCTCGAACACCCGCATGAGCACTTCCTCGAAGGATGGCAAAGCAATTTGGCGGGGCTGCTCCAACACGCCGAGGCGGCGATAAAATCACTCTCACATCAACGAAGCGCAATTGTTTCGTCCTGCTGGAGGCGTGCATGCCCCTGCGATTGCGACAACGTCGGCACACGGCATGCGCTTCCATTGCCACCATGAAGGTCAAGACCATGAAGGTCAAGACCTTAGAAGGGTGGCAGCGCCAGTCGTTGTTACGCAGTTAGGGTTCTGAACGGCAATCAGGTAGAGGGTCGCTCCACTTGGATAGAAGAACTCGCAGTGCTAATCGATTCAAGATTGTTCAGGAGTGAGTTTGCATCTGCGGCCAGCGTAACTCGAAGCCAAGGCCAAACCTAAGTCAAATGCGAATACGAGTGCCGCAAGATACACGAGCGGCCGCGGCATGATGAGTGTGGCGAGTCCGCTGGGAATCGCACATATCATGGCAGCGGTGTTCGCCCAACCGAGGCGTTCAGAAATTGTCTTACGAGTAATCGCTACCAGAAGCGGAATTCCCAGCACAGCAACGACAAGAGCTCCAATGAGCGCGGAGCCGCCTACAAGCCCGGCTCCGATTCGCCCGCCGAGCGACTCATCCACCGTGCTGTGATGGTGTTGTGCGATGGCAAGGAGGAGGAGGGAGAGCCCTACAATGGTTGCGAGCTTAAGCCTTACGAATATCTCAATCATGGAGATGAGTGACCGTTGCTCTTGCACGATGTAGCGTAGAGCAAGGTCGGGACCAGGCCAGAGGAGTCATAATTGCCCGAATAAGAGTCGGGCCACTGTGCTGCTGAGCAACGGGTGTGCCTTTGGGCACCAAGCCGGGCGCCGGGAATTGCTACGGAGCAGCCTCTGAGAGAGTTGCACTCGCATCGCCATAGCCGCCAGCTGCCACGTTCACTACATCCAGGTTCGCCGTACCGATCCCCTCGGCCGATATCTGCACGCGATAATCCCCCGCATTGATGGGATAGATCTGAAAGCTGCCATCACTTGCGAAGAACTGGGAGGAAGTTCCCTTGCCCTTGGCAGCCTTTCCTTTGGTGGGCCAGTAGCGAACCACAAAGCGCTCGACGGGTTCTCCTTTTGATGTTGTTACTGTGCCGCGCAGGCTCCCACTTGGCACCAGCTTCAAAACAATATCCGTCTTCGACGCCATCACATCCTTGAGATACGCGTCGGCATAGCCCTCCTTGCTTGCGCGTAGCCTGTGAGGACCTGGTGCGATTTCCTCAAACGAAAAGGCCCCATCGGAGTACGTGTTTACCTTGTTGTAGAACTGCCTCGATCCGTTGCGCACTTGAGCGACACGAACGCCGCTTACCGGCGTACCGTTTTCATCAACGACGATCCCTGAGAGCGTCTCTGGTCGGTGCAACACGACCTCAACATCAACTTCGGGTTGCTCGGCTGTCAGCGTTACCACCTGCGGATCGGAGGAGCCAAAGCCATCGGCAACAACCTCTAGACCATGAGCCACGGGGCTAAGATTTTCCACGCGAAACATGCCAGCGGAATCGGTTGTCACTTCCTGGTGCACAAAGTGACTCGTACCTGTGCGCCGCAAGGTCACGCGCACTGTGGCGCCCACAGCTACGTCACCATCGGGAAGGCGTACCGTCCCACCAATCGCACATCGCTGATCAATTACGATCGCAACGTTGTCGACCACGCCGCCAGGTTCAACCTTGGGTACGCTAGCAAACACGGTTGTGTTGCCAAGCACCGCTTCGAGTTCAACGGCACCTGGTGGAACACGCAACTCAAAACTTCCATCACTATCACTTGCGCCAAGCCCCACTTCCCCTTGACTAGGATAGTTCTTACCCGCCCCCGTATCGGATCGCACCGTGAGCTCAACATCGCCGAGCCCAAAGCCCTCGGGATTCAGAGTTTTTCCACGAATCGTGCCAAGCAAATCTACCGGCACATCCAATGAGACAGTCTTGGTGCTCCCAATGCGAAGCCGAGGCATAGATTTGGCGATCACCTTCTCACCGACAGCCCGAACTTCGTACTGTCCGGCCGCCAACTCGATGTTGTACCTGCCACTCTCATCACTCGTTGTCGACGCCTCTTCTCCTCGGCTCCGGAATACGATGTCCACCCATGGCACAGGCTCCTTCGATCCCGACTCGATGACGGTTCCGCTCACCACTCCCGACATTCCTGCGCTCTTGGGCGACCCAAGCCTTTGTGGCAACACAGCGGAATTTCGCCCTTTGGGGCCCTCGGATGCTTCTTCTTTTGCGCTCGAGGCGTGTGTCTCGCTCTCCAACGTTGAAACTTCACTCTTGTTGTTGGGCCAGAGAACGAATAACAAGACTGCGGCGACAAGTACGCCAATGGCAAGAAGGCTCTTTGACACAGTGCCGCCCAGCCTGCCATGCGCCCTGGGTGGGGGCAAGAAGGCCCGGTGCGAGAGGTGCGAACTCACACGCGCATGGTTTTAGCGATTGTTCGGGGAGCTCACTTGTTTCTTGACCAGCCCAACGGCCCGCGCTAATGGGGTTCAGCGGCGCCGGCCAGACCGGGGCCTCCAGACTCCCAGCTGTGTTTTGGCTTTCCATTCCCTCATTCGCGGAACACCTAACCTACTGATCTTGTGTACGCCAAGTCCCGGATCCCCACCAGAATCCCCCATGAAACGCCCCAGACAACTTGGCACGATTTTCGGATCAAATTCCCGTGTGCCACCACACAGAAAATCCGGCGGGAATACACAGAGAGGTGAGCGTCGCTCAGAAGCTAGGAACGGCGAACGAATTCCTGTGCAATTTTTCGAAGGCAATGCACCGATTGGGCACCAAGGCACCCTCATCAACGACTCCCAAGGTGGAGCGTTTATCGAGACCAACAAGACATTGCCGCTCCTGACCCAGATCCGGGTTGAAGGGCCGGGCCTCACCTGCCGCGCCGTCGTTTGCCGCGTGCACTGGTTGGGGCCGGAGGAGCGAGGGTCCCGCAAGGGTGGCATTGCGATTCGTCTGATTTCGCGCAAAGTACACAAGCGGGGCGCGGTTCTGCCGTTCATAGCAAAAAACGCCACATGAGCTGCGTGTACGCTGCAGTGTATGTGGTGGCAGAGCTTCTTTGACGATACCTACCTAGCGCTCTGGGCACACCTGCACCCAAAAGAGCAGTGTGAGGAGGAGGCAACAACACTGATTTCTCTGCTGGAGCTGTCCAAAGGGGATGCTGTCTTAGATGCCCCGTGCGGGTATGGGCGAATCAGCATCCCTCTTGCCAAGCGGGGCCTGAACGTGACCGCTTTGGATTTCTCCGCCGACCTCCTTCGACACGCTGCAGTCGCGGCGAAATCAGAACAACTCGCAAATCCAATACGGTGGATTCAGAAGGACCTTAGAACGGCAAATCTTGCGAATGGCCACGATGCCGCCCTGAATCTCTTCTCCAGCATTGG
Source organism: Kofleriaceae bacterium (assembly GCA_024762925.1). Classification (GTDB taxonomy): domain Bacteria; phylum Myxococcota_A; class Polyangia; order Haliangiales; family Haliangiaceae; genus NORP324. Next base: position 3,596 of record JANTGM010000194.1, read on the forward strand.
CTACGGCACTGAGGCCGACGATCTTGCAACGCTGCGCACGATACACGGGGCTCTCAAACCAGGCGGCAAACTGTTTTTAGAAACCATGCACCGAGATGCAATCGTGCACTCCCGGGCGCTCGGCAAGACCACGGGCATTCGCGGTCCTTCTGGCATCACACTGCGTGAGCGCAATGCCTTTGACCCCGTTGTGGGCATACTCGAGAGCACCTGCAGTCCGACCATCGCTGGGAGCCGCAAGAGCACAATTCGCATCTACTCTGTGACCGAGCTTGTGGCCCTTGTAGCGCGCGCAGGTTTTACGAATATCAAGTGCACAGCTGGCCTGAGCGCCGAACCGCTAGGTGAGCACAATCTACATGAGCGAGTGGGCCTCATTGCCGTTGCGGGACCGCGGATCGGCCCAGAGAAACTAGCCTCGTTCTAATGCGCAGCAGCCTTGTCGAAGCGTGACAAGACTGCGTACTCTCTGCGTTCTTCTGGCAACAGAGAAACCCGCGGAGAAAGAGAACTCAGTATGAACAAGCCCATTAGACGTGTAGCCGTGATCGGCTCCGGTGTCATGGGAGCAGGCATTGCCGCTCACATCGCAAACGCCGGCCTCCCCGTCCTCCTCCTCGACATCGTTCCATCCGGCGTCGAAAAAGACGCTGGCGCAAAAGCTCGGAATGCCATTGCTGCAGGCTCGGTGAAAGCCCTGCTCAAAAGCAAACCAGCGGCGCTCTTCAACAAGAGCCACGCGCAACTCATCGAAGTCGGCAACATCGATGACGACCTTGAGAAAGCTGCCGAATGCGACCTCATCGTCGAAGCGATCATCGAACGACTCGACATCAAGCGCGGCCTGTTCAAGCGCCTCGAGCCAATGCTCGGCGACAGCATTCTCGCTTCCAACACTTCGGGCCTTCGCATCGTCGATATGCTCGAAGGCTTTAGCGAGGAGTTCAAACAGAACTTCCTCGTCATGCACTTCTTCAACCCACCTCGTTACATGAAGCTGCTCGAGTTGGTCGCTGCCAAAGAGACCAGCAAAGAGACGGTCGAACGCGTCGAGTACTTCGGCAAAGAAGAACTCGGAAAAGGCATCGTCTGGGCCAAGGATGAGCCGAACTTCGTCGCAAACCGCATCGGCACACACTCGATGATGACCACGGTGCACCTGATGCTCGAAGAGGGCCTCACCCCCGAAGATGTCGACAACATGACCGGTGTTCCCATGGCGCACCCAAAGAGCGCGACCTTCCGAACAGCCGACATGGTTGGCCTAGACACCCTCGCCCACGTCGTAAACAACTGCTACGAAGTTCTCGTAGACGACGAAGACCGCGATGTCTTCAAGATGCCCGAGTTCCTGAACGGAATGCTCGAGAAGAAGCTTCTCGGTCGAAAGACAAAAGCGGGCATCTACCGCAAGACCAAGACGGGCATCGAGACCATCGATCTCAAGACTCTTGAGTTTCGCGCCAAAGGCGGCGACGAGAAGATCAAAGCCACCTGCAAAGCGCTCAGCAAGATCGAAGATCCTGGCGAGCGAATCTCCAAGACCGTTGCAGCAGAAGGCATGGTCGGCAAGTTCTCTTGGACCGTCATCTCGCGCAGCCTGGCGTATGCCGCACGCCGCGTTGGTGAAATCTGTGACGACATCGCAGCCATCGATAAGGGCATGCGTTGGGGCTACAACTGGGACTTGGGCCCGTTCCAGGTTTGGGACGCACTTGGCTTTTCCGAGACATACGACCGCATGGTAGCTGAGGGCATCGCGCTTCCCGACTCGGTCAAGCGCATGCGCGAATCGGGGGCCAAGAGTTTCTACAAGGACGATGAGATCTTTGACCTGAGCACTGGCATGTACACAGGCGCTGCGGTCGACAAGCGTGAAGTGAGCTTGCATGTCCTTCGACGCGCCGATTCTCCTGTCCTCGCCAACAAGGGCGCAGAAGCTTGGGACCTTGGTGATGGTGTTCTTGGCGTTACTTTCAAGACCAAGATGAATAGCATCGATGCAGATGTCATTGGCATGCTCAACGAAGCTGTTGACAAAGCGGAGCAAGACTTCTCATCGATTCTGATCACGAACCAGGGCGACAACTTCTGTGTTGGTGCAAACCTCTTCCTGGTTGCTGGTGCGGCTGCACAAAAGCAGTGGGACGAGCTTCGCGTCATGGTCAAAGAGATGCAAAACACCATGCAGCGCCTCAAGTACTGCACGGTTCCCGTGATTGCAGCGCCTCACGGCATGACCTTGGGCGGTGGTCTCGAAGTGTGTATGGCCGCCGATGGCGTCCAAGCTGCAGCAGAAACCTACGCAGGCCTCGTCGAAGTTGGCGTTGGTCTTCTTCCAGGCGGCGCCGGCAACGTAAACATGCTCTGGCGTGCTCTCGAGGGCATTCCGCAAGGGGCCGATGTCGACACTTCGGCAATCGTCGCTCAGGTGTTCAAAAACATCGCGATGGCAGCCGTTGCCACCTCGGCAAACGAAGCAAAAGAGTTTGGGTACTTCCGCCACGGTGACGGGGTCTCGTTTGACCGCGCCCGCCAGCTCTGGGAAGCCAAGCAACGCTGCATCGGCATGGCAAACTCGGGCTATCACCCATCCATTCCTCGCGCGTATCGCCTTCCCGGTGACAGCGGCATCGCCACCATCGGCATGCTCATCAGCAGCATGGTCGCAGGCGGTTATGCTTCAGAGCACGACGCACTTATCTCTGGCAAGGTCGCCGAGGTGCTGTGTGGCGGCAAGGGTGGCGCTTCCCGCAAGGTCACCGAGCAAGAGATGCTCGACCTTGAAGCCGAAGCGTTTGTCTCTCTTTGCGGAGAGCCAAAAACAATGGCACGCATTCAGCACATGCTTATGAAGAATAAGCCTCTTCGAAACTAAGACCCCATAGAGAAAAGGACTTCAGAGTATGGGAAACGACAATCCAATTGTTATTGCCGACGCAGTGCGCTCGGCTGTAGGTAAGGCGCACAAGGGCACGCTTGCTCTTAAGCGTCCCGACGAACTTGGTGGCGACGTGGTTCGCGCTCTTCTTGAGCGAAATCCGCAGGTCAAGCCCGAGATGGTCGATGACATCAAGTTCGGCTGCGCAATGCCCGAAGGCGATCAAGGCCTCAACGTTGCGCGACTCATCGGCCTGCTTGCTGACATTCCCCAAGAGGCGTCAGCGGTCACCGTCAATCGATTCTGTTCTAGCGGACTGCAAGCCATTGCGGATGCCGCAGGGGCGGTTTCTATCGGCTCGTATGATGTTGTTGTTGCTGGTGGTGTCGAATCGATGACGGCTGTGCCAATGACAGGCTTTCACCTGAGCGCTTCTCCAGAGCTAATGGAGAAGATGCCTTCTGCCCACACCCCTATGGGCATTACGGCAGAGAACGTCGCCAACAAATTCGAAATCTCTCGCGAAGCACAGGATGCCTTTGCACTTTCGAGCCAAATGAAGGCAAAGGCCGCACAAGAGAAGGGCGCATTCAAGGACGAAATCGTTCCTGTGCGCGCCCTCCGTTATAAAGACGGAGAGCGGGTCTACTCCAACTTCGACAAGGACGAGCTTCCACGCCACGAGACAACTCTTGAGGGCCTTGGCAAACTTCGACCAGCCTTCGCGGTGAAGGGCTCGGTCACGCCAGGCAATGCATCGCCATTGAGCGATGGTGCTGCAGCAGCGCTTGTGATGACGAAGGCAAAGGCTGACGAGCTTGGCATAAAGCCGCTCGGCATCTTCCGCCAATTCGTAACGGTGGGCGTCGACCCTGCCATCATGGGCATTGGTCCCTTGCCAGCAATTCAGAAGCTGCTAGCCAAAACCGGCCTAACGGTGGAAGACATTGACATCTTCGAGATCAACGAGGCATTTGCCAGCCAAGCTGTCTACTGCCAAAAGGAGTTGGGAATCCCCGACGAGAAAATCAACGTAAACGGCGGAGCAATTGCCCTTGGGCACCCACTGGGATGTACGGGAGCAAAGCTCACGGCGACGGCTCTTCATGAGCTGAAACGACGCGGTGGACGCTACGCTGTCGTATCCATGTGCATCGGCGGCGGCATGGGAGCCGCAGCCCTCTTCGAAGCAGCGTAGGAAATATCGATGAGCCTCCCAAACCGAATCGAATACTGTGGCCATCTTCTCGGTGGCCAACCTTCTGAGTCTCAGTACAAGCAGCTCTCTGTTGAGGGCTATAAAACTGTAATCAGCTTCCGAGTTCCCACAGAACCCGGTGCTGAGGTAAGCCAAGCTCACGCGGAGGGTGCCGGATTGAAGTACATCTCCATCCCTGTTGCTGGAGCTGCCGACTTCACAAAAGAAAAAGCCAACGAGTTCCATGAGGCACTCGAAAAGGAAGAAGGCCCCTTTGTGGTGCACTGCAAGTCCGGTGGTCGAGTTGCAGCGCTCTACACGCTCAAGCTCGGCTGGTGCGACGGCAAAAGCGTCGACGAAGCAATGGCAGAGGGCGAGAAGATCGGCCTTGGCGGATTGGACGCAACCATCCGCAAGCTGCTTCGCTAGGTTGAGAGCGGCTGTGGTGGTGCCACGGCCGCTGCCTTCTTCCCTAGTGCGCGATCCATGGACATTGATTCGTTGTTCGCGCCTTGCCTGTGAGGCGGGAAGAGGGAGTTTGCTGGGGCAAGCGACCGAGGAACAACGAAGATGACTGGCTGAGCCACTCTCTCCAGCGGAGAGAAGACCAGTGAGCGCGTTCTATATTCATGAATCGCGCACTACGGGAGCTCGTTCTTTGACAAGGCGCGAAGGACGACCTTGCTGGGGCAAGGAAGGATCTGAGCAACGATGAGCCGAAGGCGTTCAAAGGGCGAAGA
>JANTGM010000195.1 GCA_024762925.1 Kofleriaceae bacterium
CTGATTGGTGCGACAAGCGCGTGCGCTTCGTGTCGGTCACGCAGCAGATTGATCTACGCGGCGCAGTCGGCCGAATGCTCGCAAGCGTGCTCTTCGGCTTCGCCGAGATCGAGCTTGAGTATCGGCGCGAGCGGCAAGCGGCGGGCATTCGGCAGGCAAAGAAGCGTGGAGTCTACAAAGGGCGCAAGGCAGGCACGACAAAGGCGAAGCCCGCACGCGCACACGAGCTACGCGACCAAGGCCTCACCGCGCAGGAGATAGCGAACGCCATGGGCGTGAGCGAGCGCAGTGTGTTTCGCTACCTGGCGACGTAGCCCTGCAACTCATACTTATCCCTAGCCGCCGAATCTCCAGCGCAAAGAGCCGAATCCCAAGTGCTACCATTCAGAGAAACCACCATAAACAGAAGAGGTTCGCATGGCACTAATGAGGGGAGCGAAACGAATTTACGACTGGCTTGCTGATCAGAAGGCAGGAGCAGTCATATCTCGCGAAGAGGTCATGGAGATCGCCGGCTGGAAGCCAGCATCTCTCCAGTCGTACATCTCAAAAAACAAGATCACCGAGTTCCTGATGCCACATGCCGAAGGCAAGCTCAGAGTCATGCTTGACGGATCCGAGCTCAGCGAGACCTACTTCGATGAGTCCTTTACCCAAACATCTCCCAGAAAAATATCACTAGCGGCAGGCCACCCTCTAGAAGGAGAGTCTGACAGCTACGAACTAATAGACCCCCTGGGGAACGGTGCCGTCGGGCACGTATGGTCAGCGAGAGCAAAGAACAGCTCACCGCTGGTCGCAGCGAAGGTAATGCTACCGAGAGGAGACCTCCTCAAAGGGTCCATGCTTCCTAACGTACGTGAGCGATTTCGCAGGGAAGCGAAGCGCGGAAAAGCACTTTCACACCCCAACATCGTCCAGTACTTCGACAGAGGCGACGCCCAAAAGAACCCTTTCCTAATCATGGAGCTGGCCAATCGCTGCGTGTCAGACACCCTCAAGACAGGTCCAATCCCGGAAGAGGAGACCGCTCAAATCGTAGAGAACTGCATCAACGGCCTCCTACACCTTCACTCCAAGGAGTGCACCCACCGAGATGTAAAGCCTGCCAACATTCTAGAGTTTCCCGACACCTTCAAACTGGGCGACCTCGGAATTGTTCGGTGGAGCGACTTTGACGAAGCCTTCACTCACGGCGGAACCATCACCCGGGAAGATGTTCAGCTCGGCTCATGGTTCTATATGGCACCAGAACAACAAGAATCCCCACATAACGCCACCCCTGCCTCGGACACCTATTCCCTTGGTGTCACCTGGATTGAAATGCTTCTAGGCACCCTCCCCTCCCCACAGGCAATAGGCGCATCGGCGTACTCCCTGCCCGACATACAGCCGACCACCCAAGAGACCATCCGCGCAATGGTGTCCTATGCACCGACCAAGCGACCAAGGCTCGAAGACATTGCTGGGCTGATATCAAATACCTATTAGGCCGCAGGCTGTTCTGCTTTGCAGATGTCACAGCAGCATGCGAGGCTGTTCACATGTTCAGCGGTACAAAGCCAGAGTTTCAGCTGTCGGGACTAGATGCAGTCACCTGGCTAAAGAAACTCGAAAGTGACTCTATCGACCTAATTGTCACTGACCCGCCATACGAATCACTAGAAAAGCACCGAGCCAAAGGCACAACAACACGCCTCAAGAACAGCAAAGCCTCAAGCAACCAGTGGTTTGAAATATTCCCAAACGAACGATTCGAAGAACTCTTCGAACAGTTTTACCGAGTCCTCCGCAAGGATCGGCACTTCTACTTATTCTGTGACGCAGAAACAATGTTCGTTGCAAAGCCCATAGGCGAGAAGTGCGGGTTCAAATTCTGGAAGCCCATTGTCTGGGACAAGAAGAAGATAGGTATGGGCTACCACTACCGAGCCCGCTACGAGTTCATCCTGTTCTTCGAGAAGGGCAAGAGAAAGCTCAACAACCTGGGGATTCCAGATATCCTCGAAGAGCCGCGCGTTTACCGTGGCTACCCTACGGAAAAGCCCGTCGGAGTCGCAGACATACTAATCAACCAGAGTACCCAATCCGGCGAAGTAGTTCTTGATGCATTTGCAGGTTCAGGAAGTACAGGCGTTGCAGCAGCAAACAACGGTCGCCACTTTCTCGGGAATGACATCTGCGACGAGGCACGAGACATAACGCGCAAGCGACTGCTTGAAGCCGGAGCAACTGAGCGCAAGATCCTAAAAGAGAAAGCGAGCAGCCCTCGCCAGAGGCAGCTACAAATACCAATGACCTAAACAAGCAGAGGAGAGCGTGTGCAATCACTCAGAAGACGTCCAGCGAGAACCATGACTGCCAAGCATGAGCGCCACCGGCAAAACCTCTTTTTGGCAGCGACGGTGTTACTCAGGCTGCTCGCAGTCCCTGCTGTAATTATCCTATTGCAGTGTACAGACCTATCTATTCTGGTGCGCAGCCTCTTAATGAGCATCGGCAGCACTGCATTTATGGTCTGGGCATGGCGACATATAAAAAGTGAAACGCTCTCTATGAGAGCAGCGGGGAGCCCCGCTCAAGAGAAGAATGAATGGCGCCGGTACCTCGACCGAGAGATATCAGCGAGACGCGAAATTCGGTGGCAGGAAGCATCGATCTTCGTGCTTGGGCCCCTGTTTCTGGTCGACGTTCAGGTGCCGGCCACCGTGCTGGCTGCAATAACCCTAAGCCTGTCCTTCGCCCTCCTTGTCGGCTGGTCCCGCTTCTACGCCCTCCCCCGTTTAGTCAATAGCCGCAAAGCTCTCCTATGAGAATAGGAGGGCCTGCTCACAGCACGTAGGCCTAACTAGACTCGACCTTGCCCTCCATTGCGCTTGCAATGTCTGCTGGGGTCACCGTCTGCCGAGACTGCCCTTTCGCGTGACTGATCGATTGCCTGAGTAGCCACTCAACCCAGCTATTAAGCGATTCAACGGCGTCCCCCTCGAGAGCGCACCCCTCCTCCTTGAGTACCGCCTTCACCTTTGTTCCGACAAGCAGAATACTTCTCATATCGGGAGCGCGCTCGGCGCTTGCAAACCTCACCTGTGACCCGACGCGCGCCCCCAGTGCCGAAGCTAGTTTCTCAGCAACTCTCAGGCTAACCCCTTCGTAGTTTGTTGCCTCCCAGCGCTGCACTTGCTGCTCCTTGCGCCCAATGCGCTCAGCAAGCTCCTTTTGCGTTAGGCGAGCGCCTATGCGCGCCTCGATGAGCGCCACACCTATCTGCGACAAGTCTCCAGTCTCTCGAGAGGTAATACTTCCACTTCTGAGGGCGTCATACCGCTCAAGGGATTCTTCCAGCTCGCTTGCCTGGCTTTCCATCCCCGCCACCATTGCTGAGTGGATCAGTGGGTCTCGCCCCTGAGGCCCTTCGGTCTGAGCCTTCTCTATCGAGCGCCTAAACTTCTCCAGCTCGCTTGCGGTGATTTTGTACTGTCGTTCGTTGGCAATCATCCTTGCTCCTTTTGCGTCAGATCTATGGCGACAATTCCCTTAGTGTCTCCGTTGCGGTCTTTCTGAAAGAACTCCAGAAAGGTGGGGTTTCCGTCGTCGGCGATAAACAGCTCTCCCCCAAAGGCGGCCTTCTGCGCCTCTCTTTGTCCCTCGGTGGCGAGCAATACCGGTGCTGTCTCAAGGAGTGCCCTGGCGTTCACTCCATCCGCCTCCCAGCACCCGTCAAAGTCATTTGGAGTGGGCTTGCTTGTCACGAAGCTACCGTCCACATAGAGGCGCTTACACCCAGCGGCGCGAAGTGCATCTGCAGCCCTTCCTAGTCCATCTAGCAGCCACCTTCGCTGCTCGGAGGTCCCGAACGCCTCGGCCAGCTCCTCCCATGTCGCCTCGTGGATCCCAGGCGGCAAGTAGCCTGATGTGCTGTCTAGTTCGGGTATAGCCACAACACAACTATAGTGTTGTGTTGTAGTTTTAACAAGCTCATATCTCAACACCTCCCCGAAGAGCGCCCGAACACTTTCTTTGCTTTTTCTCGATCGCCGCAAGCCGTTGTTTCACTGCGTGAAACGCCAGAAATAACGTGTTCCCGAACGGCTTCCCGAAGAGAAATCGCAACGACGCACGCAACCACTCCGCCCTCGCTTCGATAAGGCCAGCGAACGAACTGAGAGGCGCATGCTGCGCGTCTCGGTATTCCTCTTACGAAGGAGATGCGCGCGCCATGAACGAGACTGTCGAAGTTCTGCCACTGGGCTGGAGCGAATCCGGCGAGCCGGTTCGCGTGCCTCCGGGCGCAAGCGGCTGGCGCGTGAAGCTGTACAGGCCGGGCGCAAAGAAGCCCGATCTGGTGCGCGACGATCGCGGGGTTCCGGCCATGGTGCCACTACAGGCCACGCCGGATGAATTTCGCGCCATGGTTGGCACCGGTGGACGCTACCGGCTTGAACCCGTGCTTCCTGATGGAAGGTCAATCGCCGATCGCGAGCTGCCCGAAGAGGCTCTCGACCTTGTAGAGAGCCTCTCCCGTGAAGACAGCGCGCTCGAGATCGCTGGTGTGATTCGTTCCTTCGTTCGCAAGCGCTATGTCTACGACCCTTCCTACCTAGAAGACCCGCAAATGGCAGCATGGCTCCAGGAAAGAAGCGCTGGACGCTCCAATGTTCACATCGCAGCGCTACATGCGGGTGGCGACGCCAAGCATCTCGGTCGCGGTGTGTGCTACGAGCTCAATACGCTGGTCTGTGAGCTACTTAGGCGGGCAGGCGTGCAGGCCGCTGTCGCCACGGGGTGGACCTTTGATCGCGGCTACATCGACGAACCTGACCATCTGTGGGCGATGGCGCTCACCCAAACGCGAGAAGGTGCGCGCTGGCTTCCGGTCGATGCATCAACCACACAAAATGGCCGCCCCCTACATGCAGCCCACAGACCACCTGGACCTTGGCGGGCCGACAAACGTAAAGCGCGTGCACCGCAAGATCCCAAGTGGGACACCATCGAATACGAACACAGATCCGTCGAAGCGCTTCCTCTTGGAGACTTGCTGCGTGTGGCGCGTTACTTGGAGAATTCCACCGGGCGGCACCTTGGCACTCGCGGCGAGATACTAGCGGCGTGCAGAGAAATCCTTTCGACCCCTGAACGAAGAGCGGCACTCGCGGATTTCCTCGAAGCACAGAGGGATGGATCAGAGTAGTTCTTATGCACGCGGTATCACTGGAGCTTGGCGAACTGCACGATGTGAGCTTGCAACAAAGTTGCACAGCAGAAAGTATCGACAAGCCTGACAGCCTGGCGCTAGGGTTAGCATATGGGATTCAAAGCGCGAAACGCACCGCCAGCTCTGGAAATCGAAGTGCGTCCTGGGCTCAAGCTTCGCGCGCTCGCACTTGATGATGCGGTGGAGCTGTTCGCGCTGGTCGATTGCAATCGCCAACACCTTCGGCAATGGTTGGCTTTTCTTGACGCAACCACCTCGGTTGAGCGAATTCTACCGTTCTTGCACGACTGCGAGAATGGCCGCAAGAACGGAACATCGTGTCGCTTTGCGCTCATCGTAGATGGAGCGATCGGCGGCGCCATCGGGCTAGAGGATATCTCGATTCAGAACAGGCGAGCCAAAATCGGCTATTGGCTAAGTAAGACTCTGGAAGGTCAGGGCATTGTCACAGACGCTGTATGCGCGATCCTCAAATTCGGGTTTGAGGATCGAGGTCTCAATCTCATTGAGATTCGAGCGGCATCAGGCAATGCCAAGAGCCGTGCAATCGCCGAGCGTGTAGGTATGCGGCTCGACGCCGTCCTGCGACAGCGAGAATGGCTCTACAATCACTTTGAAGACCTAGCGTCGTACACTTTGCTCGCCGATGAATGGCGCCGAAATCAAACGTAGGCGCCGCGCTGAGATTGGCCGCAGAGCCCAGGCTTGTGTCAATGTAAATACCGCCAGGTGCAGCAGACGGGGGAACTACCTGCGCGACACTGTTGCGACTCAGGGCAACAGCAGCTCTCAGAAAAATACTGACCTCCCGTACAACCATAGAGATTGGAATCCGGCCACACTCACCACTAGCAGGACCACAAACTTGTGGCTGCGTATCGACGCGAGAGCCAGCGTCAACTGGCGAAGGGCTCAGGGCTTCGCAAAGAGCTGGGCTGGGTCGTCAAAGGCTTTAAACTCAAGAGCATTGGCAGATGGGTCGAGCAAGAACATTGTGGCTTGCTCACCCACTTGCCCAGCAAAGCGAATGTGCGGTCGAATTACCCACCGAACGCCATCGAGAGCGAGAAGGCGATCACGTAGCTGCTTCCATCTTGTCATCTCTAGGACGACGCCAAAGTGCGGCACAGGAACATCATCTCCATCCACCAAGCTGCAATGTGGTCTTGGCTGAATGCCTCCCGCATCCTGATGCACAACGAGTTGGTGGCCAAAGAAGTCAAAGTCGCTCCAAGTGCTACTACTTCGTCCCATCGCACAGCCAAACACCGTGGCGTAGAACTCGCGTGCAATGGCGAGATCGTGAACAGGAATAGCGAGATGAAATGGCTGGAGACTCATCAGCTCCAACCATATAGCAACCAACGGCTATGGAGTTGGTGGTGGTCCAGGGTCACAATCCTCTGGACACGTGCCAATGCTCTCATTGGGGTCACAATTGAAGTCGCCACAGAACGCTGGGCAGTCCATCCCACAAAGCGTCTCGGCTTGATTCACGCACAGACCATCCCACTCTTGCTCGCAGCAGAATGCATCAGCGTTACACACTGTTGCCTGACATGGATCGCAGCTTGGGTCTTGGGCGGGCCCTGTTGTGCAAACATCGCCGCAACTACATCCACTCGGGCAATCGCTTACACACGAGCTGCACTCTCCTGGGCTACAGATGCTATCGCCACACACGCATGGACCACAGTCTTGCGGACAAACGCTGCAGGACTCGCCTGCGTCACAGATCCCATCTCCGCAGGTTTCACCACCATCAGCTAAGCAATCAATCGTAGACAAACAGAGCTCGAGAGAGGTGCAATCTCCGTTGGCGCAACTGCCAACTTGATCAATCTCTTCTTGGGAACACACCAATCCGATTTGACCACTACACTCTGCAACGCAACTTGGATTGTCCTGCCCAAAGCACCCGGCGATGGCACCACAGATTTTCTGGCAGACCTCGGCGACTCCGCCAACACCGCCATCACCGATGACGACGCCTCCATCAGTGACAATGACGCCTCCATCGAGGTCTGTGACTCCTCCGTCAGTGACCATGACGCCACCATCGCCAACCGGACCCGCGTCATGGGAAACAAACCCCGCATCATCAGAAACCGATGCTGCATCTGCGAGACCACTCGTATTTGCGTCGCCACTGGTTGGAGAACCGTCTGTGCCTCCTGTTGCTGTACCTGAATCCGGGCTGCCATCGGAGCCGCCGCCTTGGCAGGCACCAACAGCAATCGCGAGGGAGAAAAACAGGAGGGCACCGAGGCGACTGGGGATAGCGGGGTTGGTGGACAAGAAGAGATCCTTCAACATGGGTTCGCTCTGCCCCAAGCAAACGGTGGGCCATCCGATCGGCCATTCAAGCTACCTGCAACTAGTTGGATTGAAATGCGCCTGCGATTCAAAACACTGAGGATGGCTCGAAGTGTGACTACAAGTTCACGAGTAGTGACCTCGATTGCTACACCAATTTGGTGTTACCAACGCAGGACGACGCTCAGAGTTATTCTTATTGAAACAAGGTTCGGCCATCTTGCACCGTTGCGACTTGGCTTGGTGTTTCTTTTCGAGTGGACCTGAATTACCTGCTTGCCTAAGAACCTGTTTCGTTGGTGCTGGAGCACGATTCAGTAGAGCATTTTCTGCATGGTAGAATAGCTCGGGGTCGGCATGAGTAGCAACGAGGAGCCAAAAGGTATCGCGACGAGTGCGAGGGATCTAGATGACAACTGGACGCTCGATGATGGATGGGATTTGGCACCGGAACACGCTGAAGCAGCTGTGGCGGAAGCGCCACGGACCGACTCGCCTGCAGTAGAGTCAGACGCGCAATACCTCAGGGATGAAGATCGGCTAGACCAAGCGCAACGAGACAAAGAACAGCCCGACTCGGAACAAGCGGAACAGGCGGAACAAGCAGAACAAGCGGAACAAGCGGAACAAGCGGAACAAGCGGAACAAGCGGAACAAGAACGAGCGGAACGAGCGGAACAAGCGGAACAAGCGGAACAAGCGGAACAAGCGGAACAAGCGGAACAAGCGGAACAAGCGGAACAAGAGCAACAAGAGCAACAAGACCAACAAGAGCAACAAGAGCAACAAGACCAACAAGACCAACAAGACCAACAAGACCAACAAGACCAACAAGACCAACAAGACC
>JANTGM010000196.1 GCA_024762925.1 Kofleriaceae bacterium
ACCGAGCCAGGGCGTTCTATGCCTCTGGATCCCACACTCGTGCGCGATTCATGAATATAGAACGCGCTCACTCGTCTTCTCGCCCGCTGGAGAGACTCGTCTTCTTCGTTGTTCCTCGGTCGCTTGCTCCCTCTCCCGCCTCGCCAGCTAACGAGCTGACTTCGCGATCACGAATCAATGTCCATGGATCGCGCGCTAGCGCATTAGGACAAGTTCTTCCGCCGTGCATGGGTGAAGAGCGACCGTTCGATCGAAGTGAGCTTTGGTTGCTCCCATCCCGATGGCAATCGCAGCGGTTTGGATGATGTCAGCTGCGTGCTCCCCAACCATGTGCAGTCCGACAACTCTCTGTGATGGCCTATCAACGATCATCTTCATCATCACATGCTCATCGCGCCCACTCATGGAATGAAAGAGCGGGCGGAAGCGCGTCTTGTAAATGTCAACCTCATGCACTTCTTTGGCCTGGGCCTCAGTCAAGCCAACGGTTGCCGCAGGAGGAATCGAAAAAATCGCTGTTGGTACAACTGGGTGATCAAACTTCGTGCGTGTATCGCTTCCCGAGAAGAGGTTGTCCGCAAGTGCCTGCCCTTCGCGAATCGCTACCGGCGTTAGTTGAAGGCGATCGGTGCAATCACCAACGGCCCAAATGTTTGGCACGCTGCTCTGCCCGTAGTGGTCTATGCGAACTTCGCCTCGGTCTCCAAGGACGACACCCGCTTCTTCCAATCCAATGTTCGTCGTGTTGGGAACGCGGCCAGTGGCAAAGAGGATGACATCGCTTTCGTGCCAATCATGCTGCTGACATTGGTAGCGCAAGCCGCCATTGTCAGATTTTTCGATGCGAACAATCTCCGTTTCCATGAGCAATTCAACTCCGCTTCGTGCGAGGTTCTCGGTTACCTCATGGCGCACATCTTCATCAAAGCCACGAAGTGCCTCTTTGCGGTGGTGAACGAGCGAAACGTCAACGCCCATGCCTCGGAAGATTCCCGAGAACTCAAGCCCAATGTAACCACCACCAACAATCGTGATGTGCTTGGGCAAGGTCTTGAGGTGGAATGCCTCATTGGAGGTAATTGCCAACTCGGCGCCGGGAATGTCGGGACGCGTGGGGCGACCTCCCGTCGCAACCAGAATGTGTTGCGCTTCGTAGATGGTGTCGCCGACGACAACTTCAGTTGCGGACTTGAGTGAGGCTCGGCCGTTTAGGACTTCAACGCCAGCGTCGTTTAGGAGCTTGATGTATATCTTGTTGAGCCGATCGATGCGCTCGTCTTTGTTCGCTTTGAGTGTGTCCCATTCAAAACTGCCCGCGAAGGTCCAGCCGTACTTCTTGCCGTCGTCGATGATGTGATTGAATTGCGCGGCGTAGACAAAGAACTTCTTGGGGATGCAGCCTCGAATCACGCAGGTGCCGCCATAGCGGCTCTCTTCGGCAACTGCCACCTTGGCCCCATGGGTTGCCGCAATTCGAGCTGCCCGGACTCCGCCAGAGCCTCCACCAATTACAAAAAGATCTACTGATTTGCGGTTCGCCATGAGCCAACTCTACCGCTTCGCGCCGTGCCCGCAGCGAGACGCGCACGAAAAGGACACGGAGCCTCGCAACTTCGACCAAGGCATGGTGTCAAGGTGACGATGTCTCGCTCCAAAACTGAAGAGAACATAATGAGTCCAAGTGCAGCTCGCTCTAGGCTGCTTGGACTGAGCATCATTCTCGGATGTGTGCTGTGGATTGGCGGAATCGGAGGGATTATCGGCAGCTACCTAGCAAATCAGGACCACCAGGTGATTCGGTACTGCAAAGGTCAGTGCATCTGTGACGGGGGCACGACGGATGCGGCGCTGATGGAGCGTGTATGTCCCGAAGGGTGGGAGCAGGTGCTTGCGCGTTCTCTTCACAAGCTGCGAAAGAAGCGTCGGCGTCTGCGGCTCGAAAGAATGCGCCGCGCCCGAGAAGAGGAGCACCCCGACTCGCTGGTGCCAAGCGTCTAGGATTCGCTAGACTATGCTGTGTCTGTGAAGCGATCATTGAGCCGCTCCAGGCTTGAAGAATTTGAGGGCACAGAGCGCTTTGAGATTGTCTCGCGACTTGGCGCGGGCGGAATGGGCGTGGTCTACGAGGCTATCGATCACAGTAGTAATAGCCGAGTCGCGCTAAAGACGCTCTCGCTTGGCGATGCGACTTCCATCTATCGTTTCAAGAAGGAGTTCCGCGGGCTCTCGGATATTTCGCACCCGAACCTTGTGACACTCTACGAATTGCTTGCGGAGGCCGACCAATGGTTCTTCACAATGGAACTCATTCGTGGCACGGACTTGCGGAGTTTCTTGCTGGATTCGCAGACCGCCGAGGACTCGATTGCGACCGAAGCTATCACCGAAGAGAGCCTGCGAACCGAGGCCGCACCGATTCGCTCGGCAAAGCGTGTTGGTGCAGCCAATGTTGAACTCTTGCGCGCCATTCTCCTACAACTAGCCGAGGGGCTCCACGCGCTTCACTCCGCTGGCCGCATTCATCGGGACATCAAGCCGAGCAACGTTCTCGTATCGGAAGAACACCGAGTTGTCCTGGTGGATTTTGGGCTCTCGACAAAGCTCGCCGAGATTGATGCGATCGCCGATCGTATAGCCGTTGGAACGGTTGGCTACATGTCGCCGGAGCAAGCTGCGCAAGAACAGCTTGGGCCGGCAAGCGACTGGTACTCAGTTGGATGTGTCTTGTATGAGCTTCTCGCTGGACGCCTTCCGTTTGTTGGCCGAGGCGATAGCGTTCTCACAAAGAAGCAGGAGGAAGAACCGACCGATGTGAGAGAGTTTGCCTCCGACATCCCGGTTGAACTCTGCAAACTGTGCATGGCACTCCTTCGCAGAGACCCCGCTGCCCGACCCGCTGGTGTCGATGTCCTAAAACGACTTGGGGCAGACGACAATGACATGCTCTTTCCGCTGGCCAGCGACTCGTCACGGGGAGATGTATTTGTCGGCCGAAAGCTGCAGTTGCAACTCTTGGAGGGGGTGCTTGCATCCGTCTGGGGGCAGGACGGGCCACAGTGCATGTTGGTGCACGGAAGTCCCGGGATTGGCAAGACGGCGCTGGTACGTCACTTCAACGAGCGGGCGCTCCTTGAGCAAGATGCGATCGTCCTCTCTGGCAGGTGTTACGAGCGGGAATCCGTGCCTTTCAAGGCCGTCGATACGATTGTAGACGCGCTCAGTCGGTACCTGGGCACACTTCCAAACTCGGATGTCGCCAAGCTCCTACCAGAACACACCCATGCTCTCACCCGCCTGTTTCCCGTTTTGCGAACAGTTCGTTCAATCTCGCGCCTGCGCGGCAAGCGACAGGCCTTGGACCCACAGGTTGCTCGCCAGCTTGCTCTGGTATCTCTAAGGATACTTCTTACGAATATTGCTAGTCAAAAGCCGCTGATTGTCGACGTGGATGACTTTCAGTGGGGCGACTCAGACAGTGCGGCGTTCTTGACAAGTCTACTTGGGCCGCCAAATCCCCCCTCGCTGCTCTTGCTGATTGGGTACCGGCGCGACGATGTGGAGACCTCAGAAGCACTGCAAGTGCTCATGGAGCGACTTGGCGAAATGCCCTCTGGTGCGGGAATCAACTACTTGCCACTAGACCGCCTCAGCGACGAGGAGGCCACAGAGTTGACGCGTGCGCGTTTTGGTGGGCAAGCGGGCTTTGATGCAAACTTGCTCGCAAGGGTTGCTTCAGAGTCGGAGGGAAGTCCGTTCTTTGTGGAGGAGATGATGCGCTACTTGCGCAGCACGGGCGGAGTAGACCCGCAGGTGGGCGGATCCGTTACCCTGAGGCAAACGATGTTGGCCCGCGTGGGCGCACTGTCGATTGCCCAGCGAAAGCTCTTGGACGTTGTTGCAGTCGCTGGCGCTCCCATTGCCGAGGAAATCGCGTTTCGTGCGAGTGGTCTATCGGCCGCCGATGCAACCGTCGTTTCCGTGCTGCGGGCGGGTAGGTTGGTGCGGAGCAATCGGTCTGGGATCGTGGCAAAACTTGAGAGCTACCACGATCGAATCCGCGAATTGGTGGTCTTGAAGCTCAAGCCAACCGCACTCTGTGAGACCTATCGAGCTTTGGCGTGTGCATATCAGGCATGCGCTCCTGGCGATGTAGAGGCCATCGCAGACTTTTTCTCACGTGCTGGGGACTTGCAAGCGGCCGCTGAGCACGCGGTTGCGGCTGCTCACCGAGCAACCGAGGCGCTGGCGTTCAAACGTGCCGCTCTCTACTACCGCATGGCACTTCGCGGAGACCACGATGAGGCGACCACACTTGACTTGCAGATCAAGCTAGCCGACGCACTCAACAACGCAGGCCAGGGAGAGGCTGCGGCGGAAGCGCACTTAGTGGTGGCGAGTGGTTCCTCCAAAGCCATGGCGCTAGATCAGCGCCGAAAAGCGGCTGAGAGTTTGATGCGCTCAGGCCATGTCGATCGCGCGGTTGAGCTATTCAAGCGCGTTCTGGCAAGCGTCGGTTTGAGCTTTCCGGCAAGCAATCGTCGCGCGTTGCTAAACCTCTTATGGTGGAGGATGTACTTGCGGATTCGCGGTGTGGCATTCCGCGAGCGTGACGAATCGCAGCTTCGCCCAGAGGAACTCATTAAGATTGACGTCTGCGGGTCTTGCGGCTTGGCATTTGGCGTTAACGACTCTTTTCGAGGCGCGGAGTTTCAGACACGGCATGTGGTGCTTGCGCTTCGTGCGGGCGAGCCGAGACGCGTTGGCCTTGGGCTCGCAATCGAAGCGGCCTATCGTTCCTTGGAAGGCAAGAAGGGGCGCAGCTCTGCAGAGACTCTCATTGCCCGGTCTCGAGAACTTGGCATGCAAGTTGGCGATCCTGTGGTGCAAGGTTTCGCTCAGTACTCAGAGGGACTCACGACCTATCAGTGTGGGGAGTGGCGCCAAGCGGCGATCCAGTTTGATGCCGCTGCACGAATTCTCAAGCGCGATTGTCGTGGGCACCAAGCGAATGCGTGTCAGGCCGAAAGGCTAGCTGCCGATGCTCTATTCTTTCTCGGCGAAATCAAGACTCTTGCCAAGAGGGTTCCAAGCATTCTGCAGGCAGCCGAGGAGCGCGGTGATTTGCACGGAGTTACCGATATGCGAACAGGCTCACTCAATTGTGCCTGGCTGGTGCGCGGGGAGGCTTCACAAGCGCGCTTTGAATGTGAACGCGGTGAGAGACAGTGGTCGGAACGGCGCTTTTTTCTGCAACATTACTACGCAGCACTTGCTCACATCAATATCGACATTTACGAAGGCCAAGGTACAAGTGCTTTGCGACGCTGTGATGCGATGTGGGGCCCCCTCAAGAGCTCTTTCTTGCTTCGAGTGTCGGTCGTCGGAGCCCAAGCAATGTTCCTACAGGGGCGAGCATTGCTGGCTGCCGCCTCTCAGGAAAACTCTGAGTTGCTCTTGAAGCGAGTCAGAAAGGTTGCCAAGTCACTCGGCAAGCAGTCGATCCGCTGCGCAGAGCCATGGTCGCTCTTGCTGCATGGCCAGGTCGCCGAACTGCAGGGGGAACGAGAGGTCGCCACTGAACTGCTTGCAGTGTCCCGGAGCAAACTCGAGGCCGAAGAGATGATGTACTGCTACCACGCCACGTCGTGGTTACTGGGGCGCCTACTCGACAACGAGGAGGGCTTGCAGATGCGCGCCGCCGCAGAAGACTGGGCGCAGACCAATGGAATCGCGGAGCCGGCCAGGTTCATGAAGATCATGGTCCCCATACTCGGTCAGTGGTCATGAGTACGCTTTCGTGCATAGAACGTGCTCCCTTCTCACCTGAGCTTCAGGCGAGTCCACGTCGCGATCGCGAATGTAGGTTGCTGGATCCCGCACTGGTGCGCGGCGATCGATGGGCTGGAATCTGCTAGCCTCCAGACGTGTCCCACGTACCCCTAGTTCCCATCGGTGTCGACCGCTCTTCGGCGATCGACCTTCGTACCTATGATGACTATTCTGCTTCGAACCGTGAGCGCGAGCAGCTCCTTGTCGAACGTCGCGCTGAGGTGCAGGCGGGCTGGGGAGAGAAGTACGTCGAGCGAGTTCACAAGAAGGGCAAACTCACATCACGCGAGCGCATCGAGCTTCTCAAAGATGAGGGAACAGCGATTCACGAAGTGGGAAGCTTTGTGAACTATGGTCTCGAATATGATCGTGGGGCCAAGTCTCCTGCTGCGGGAGTCGTTACCGCGTTTGCCCAAGTGCAAGGTCGTTGGTGCATGGTGATTGCCAACGACAACACCGTCGCCTCGGGTGCTTGGTGGCCACGCACACCTGAGAAGATCCAGCGTGCGCAGAACATGGCTCTGCGTCTTCGACTTCCGACCGTTTACCTCGTTGACTGCAGTGGACTCTTCTTGCCGGAGCAGAGCAACTCATTTCCGGGCGCTCGCGGAGCGGGGCACATCTTCAAGATGAATAGCCTGCTCAGCGATAGCGGCGTTCCTCAGCTCGCTGGTGTCTTTGGGGATTGCATCGCTGGCGGTGGCTACATGCCAATCATCAGCGATCGTGTCTACATGACCGAGCAGGCGTACATGGTGATCGCGGGTGCAGCTCTCATCAAAGGCGCAAAGAGTCAGAAGATGACGTCACTGGGAATTGGCGGCCCGGAGGTTCATGTTCATCAGAGTGGCTGCGCCGACGTGCGGGTCCCCGACGATGAGACACTCATCGCGTGCTTGCGAGACGAGATGACTCGCCTGCCCAGCTCTGGGGCTGACTTCTACCGCGGCGGAGTTGGCGAGATCGATCCGCACTTTCCGGCTCACGAGCTAACAGGTCTTTTGCCAACCGACCATCGCGAATCCTACGATGCAGAACAAGTCTTAGCTCGGCTGGTTGACCAGAGTCTCTTTTGGGAACTCATGCCAGATTTGGGAAAAGAGATGGTCTGCGGAGTGGGGCGCGTTGGTGGCTTGTACGCGGGCTTCGTCATCAACCGCCAAGGACTGGTTGACAGCGCGGAGCACCCAGGTCAGAAGCATCCGGCGGGTATCCTGTATCGCGAGGGCATCGCCAAGATCGCGGCCTTCTCGCGAGCGTGCAACGACGATGGGATTCCACTGATTTGGTTGCAGGACATTTCCGGTTTCGATATTGGCCAGGAGGCCGAGCGTCTGGGCTTGTTGAGCTATGGTTCCAGTCTTATTTACTCTAACAGTACGAATACGACGCCCATGTTCACCGTGCTACTTCGCAAGGCGTCGGGCGCAGGCTACTACGCTATGGCGGGCTTGCCATACGATCCAGTCGTCCAATTATCGACCTGCCTCGCCAGACAGAGTGTGATGGAGGGAAGGACGCTGGCGATCGCGGCATTCAATACCAAACTCGATGAGAACTTTGAGATTACCGCTAAAGACCCCGCCGAGCGCGACAAGATCGCCAAGAGCATGAAAGCCGTAGAAGACCGTATCGAGGCAGATATGGACCCCTATGTTGCGGCTCGGCAAATGGACACCGATGAGATCGTGCAGTTGGCAGAGTTGCGTGATTGGCTCTGTAGTCTCGTGGAGATGTCGTATCAAGGCGCAGGATATCGGCGAGTGAAGAACCCGCGAATTTGGAGCATGCACGATCTGCAAGTGATGATGGGGAGCCGAGCATGAGCTGCCTAACATTGATTGTTGCTCGCGACGAAGAGGGCCAAGTAACTCTCAAGAGTCCAGGTGTTGGCTACTGGCGCGGCGCACCGGCCGTTGGCCGTGTCTTGACAGACGGGGAGGTTGCTGGCGTTCTCTCGACACTTGGCCGCGATCAAGAACTCTTGGTGCCCAAGGGCGTGCAGGGTGTCATTGTTGAAGCTCCGAGCAGCCGAGACGATGGAGCCGTTGCTTTTGGTGATGCTCTGATGGTTCTTGGAGACGCGGGCGTCGAACTTGGCAATGCAGAATCGTCGGGCACCGAAGCGACGCCTGAAGGCGGCGCGCTTGTGTTCCGCAGCAACTCAAGTGGGCGATTCTATCTTCGCCCTGCACCCGACAAACCTGCTTTTATAGCCGAAGGTGATGAGATTGAAGAGGGGCAAACCATCTTCTTGCTTGAAGTCATGAAGACGTTTAGCCGCGTTGCCTATGGTGGCGAAGGATTGCCAGCGCGCGCAAAGGTGGTCCGGATTGTGCCAGTGGACGGTGAAGACCTCGAAGCTGGGCAGGTTGTACTCGAGGTTGAAGCCGTCCCCTAAGACCTAGCTAGTTCGCGTCCCAGTTGGACGCGAACTAGCTAATTTCTGGTGTGGAACACCAGACCACAGCGCCGAAGGCGCGAAACACCACGCTTGCT
>JANTGM010000197.1 GCA_024762925.1 Kofleriaceae bacterium
CTGGTGGTCCCGGTGGCGGTCCCGGTCAGCCGTATGGCGCTCCTCCTGGTGGTCCCGGTCAGCCGTATGGTGGCGGTCCCGGTCAGCCGTATGGCGCTCCTCCTGGTGGTCCCGGTCAGCCGTATGGTGGCGGTCCTGGCCAGCCGTATGGTGGTCCAGGTGGCGGTCCCGGTCAGCCGTATGGCGCCCCTCCTGGCGGCGCTCCATTCGGTGGAGCAAACCTTGGAATTCAAAACGCCCAATTTGGCGCGGCGGCACATCAGCCACAACAGCCGTTTGGACGTCCACCGCAAGGTCACTATCAAGACGCAATGACCGAGCAGGTGAAACCGCTCCGCGCACCCGGCCATTCGGGCGATATCTCCGCGTGGGACGAATCACTCACGACCCAGATGCTTGTCTTCGGAGTTCTTCTGGTGGCCTGCTTTGTCGCTCCTTGGTCTGTGGGCGGCCCAAAGACAGGATTCGCTTGGAGCATCTTCAGTGTCGATGGCGCTCCTTTTGCGGCCAAGATGATTCCCATCCTGCTCGCAGTCACAGGCGTCGTCTCGGTTGCTCTCGGCGCACTCAAACTCGCTCCCGCCCTGCGGGCCTTCGCCGCGACAGCAATCGGTCTTTCCCCAATCGTTTTTCAATTCGCCACAACAAAACCATTTCGTTGGCAACTCATGCTCGCCATTGTCGGCATGATCTCGCTGGTAACTGGGCTCATCGTACGATCTAGGCACGGCGACTTCGTGCTTGGGCGCATTCTTGCGACCGTTGGGGTTGTTGCGCTTTTGGCGCTCTATCTCATACCCGAAAACGACACCATGCTAGTTAAAGTGTTGATCGACCAGGTTAGCGACGCTCCTGGGAAAGCCAAGGTCCTGCCGATTGTAGGTGTGGGCATGGGAGGTGTTGTGTTTGGCATTATCCCTCTGCTTCTCACTCTTGTATGTCTTCTAGTCTGGCTGCCCCCACCAAGCAAGGCTGGCACTCCAGTGTTGGTGTGGATGGTAATCTTCTGGCCTCTCATTGCAACGTTGGCATCATTGCTCCTTACAGAAGATATCTTAGCCAACGTGAAGGCGAGTCTCTCATCGTTTTTGTACTTGCCACTTGCGGGTGCCGCGTGGCTTGCTCTTGGAAGCTTTGGTATCGCGGGTGTTATCTCGCAGCGTGCCGATCGCTAGGTCACCTTTTGCCAGACGTTTTCGAAATCGGCAAGACAGTGCTTGGGCGCTCAATCGAGTGTATGCACTTCGTTCCGCCCGAGTATGCGAAGCCAAAGCCCAAGGCAATTCTCTTTGGAGCAATTCATGGCGATGAGCCCATTGGCGTCTACTGCCTAAACAAGCTCATGGAGGAACTGCTCTCCATGCCACCTGGTCGCGAGACTTGGATCATTCCGGCACTCAACATCGATGGCCTCGCCGGAGGGTCTAAGAACAATGCCAATAACGTTGATCTCAATCGCAGCTTTGCCTCTGCAAATTTCAGCACCGATCACAAGCCAGGATATTTTCCTGGAAACACCGCTGAGGGCGAGCCAGAAGCCCACGCCCTGTCAAAGCTCATCGATGAAACTGGTGCCACTCGGCTCATTGCGCTGCACTCCCCGTTTCGCACGGTCAATTGGGATGGCGCCGGCGAACCACTCGCGTTAGCAATGGCAGAGCACAATGGCTATGGCGCATCATCAGACATTGGCTACCCCACACCCGGTTCCTTTGGCTCAAAGTACGGTGTTGACCGTGGGTGCGAGGTGATAACGCTTGAGATCCCGCTTCTGGAAGAGGAAGAAGCATGGCGCCAAAACCGTGGGGCTCTTCGATTTGCCCTCGATCTTCCAGTCTAAGCTACTGAAATTCAATAGAAGCCTTGCCAGTCCTGTGACTAAGTGTCACACTAGCAAGGTCGTGCCTGGGAAACCTACAAAGCTGGATTGGTATGAGCTCATCGAGTTGCATGTCGTTCGCAAAGTGGCAGAGCTCGTCGGCCGGCGCTGGAATCTCGGCTTCGGCTATGTGGATGCTGCTCGTGAGCAAGTCTACCCACCCGTTCGGATTCGAACCCCCCTTGGCCGCGGCCCCTGTCAGCTGCTCCAGGACAACCCCTCTGGGCGCAAGGCGTGCTCTGCACACGGGCACAAGATGCTCTCCATGCTGCAGGGCAAAACGGGCTCCAGTGTTCGCACAAAGCCTTTCTCGCTGCCCTGTCATGCGGGGCTCACAGAACTTGCAGCGCCGGTTGTCATCGATGGTGTGGCTTTTGGAGCGCTTCTGTGTGGTGGCTATTTGCACGAGGACCAAGACGCTAGCGGACTCGATGTCATTTCCGAGCACTTGCCACGACTGAGCTCTCGCGAGGTCTCCTTCGTCGAAGATCTGTTGGAAGAAGCCGCTGCAGAAATCTCAGCATTTCTCGTAGGCGCAGGCAAAATTGGCGGCCTCGATCCCGCTGGCGAACCCCGTGCGAGTTACCAGTCCATCATTGGTGCATCCTCCCCGATGCAGGCACTCTACAGCTTGCTCGATCGAGTTGTGACATCGGACTCAACCGTACTTATTACTGGCGAGAATGGCACAGGCAAGGAGCTTGTCGCCAAAGCGATTCACGCCAAGAGTCACCGCAAGGACAAACCGTTCGTTGTTCAGAATTGTTCTGCCTTCAACGACAACCTGCTCGACTCAGAACTTTTCGGGCACAAGCGCGGTGCCTTTACCGGAGCTGTGACCGACAAGAAAGGTCTCTTCGAGGTCGCTCACAAGGGCACCTTCTTCCTCGACGAAATTGGAGATATGTCTTCATCGTTGCAGGTCAAGGTACTTCGGGTTCTGCAGGAAGGCACCTTTATCCCAGTGGGCGGCACCGAGACAAAGCACTGTGATGTGCGAATCGTCGCTGCGACCAATCGCGACCTCAAGACGATGGTCGAAGAGGGCACCTTCCGGGAAGATCTGTACTACCGCATCAATGTCATTAACCTGGCCTTGCCGCCTTTGCGCGATCGCATCGAGGATGTCGAAATCTTGGTGTCGCACTTCTTGGCCAAGCACTCGGGCTCCGATAAGCGGCTAAGCACCGAGTGCAAAGCGCTCATGACCAGCTATGAATGGCCCGGCAACGTTCGAGAACTTGAGAACGAGATTGAACGGCTTGTGGTGCTTTCGGGTAACTCTCCCTTGCTGGCGGCAGAACTCTTGTCGGAGCGCATGCGCAATGGCTCATCGAATTCCTCTTCGGGGCCAAGCTCCACGTCGACAAACTCGTTGCCGGATGCAGTCAAGGCGCTTGAGAAGCGCATGATTCACGCGGCGTTGGTTGAGCACGACTGGAACAAGACGCGCGCCGCTGCCCAGCTGCAGGTTTCCCGTCGCAACCTCATTCGCCTTGTGCAAAAGTACGAGCTCGAATAGGAACTCTTCCTGAGAGTTCTTGCCTCAGAGAATCCCAACCGAGACTCGATGGGTTCCGACGTGGGCGTAAGAGAGTCTGCGCAGTTTCACCGATCGTTTTGAAGCAAAGCTCTGCGGTCACTCAAGTAGGTCGCGAAGGGCCGGCTCAAGATCGGCAAAGCGAAACTCGAAGCCATCGTCTAGAAGAGCCTTTGGCACCGTCCGGCGCCCTTTGAGGATGTACTCGCCAAGCTGGCCAGCAGCTGCCATGACTGCGAAGGCGGGCACACGAAACCAGGCGCGCCGGCCGAGTATGGAGCCGAGGATGCGGGCAAATTCCGCGTTTCGAACATTGCCAGGAGCAACCAAATTCACAGGGCCTTTGAGGTCTGAGTCCAGGACGTGCAGGTAGGCCTGGGCAACATCGTCAATGTGAATCCACGACATCCACTGCCGACCATTGCCCAAGGTCCCACCAGCGTGCTTGCGGAACGGCGCTGCAAGCGCAGGCAGTGCTCCTTTGCCGCTAAAGACAACGCCTGTCCGCATGAGAGCAACCCGAACTCCCGCCTCAGAACAAATCGTAGTCTCATCTTCCCAGTCCCAGCACAGACCCGACAAGTAGGATTCGCCACCTGGATCTGACTCGCTTATGTCGTCGCTATCGAACATCTCAACCTCGGCAAAGCCGTAGTAGTCAATGCCTGACGCGTTGAGCAGTGCCTTTGGCCGGTTCGTTTCTGGGACAGCGACAATGGCCTCCGCTACAAAGCGTGTCGAATCAACTCGCGAGTCGTGAATCTTTTGCCGAAACAGCGCGTTCCAGCGCTGGCCGTCGAGTGGCTCTCCAGCCAGGTTGATGATGGCATCGTGTCCTGCAACCTTGCTCTGCCAATCGCCCTCGTAGCAAGGGTCGCCCTCCACAACCGAGACTTCGGGGGGCAGATTTGCCTTGGCTTTGTTGCGAGTTAGAACCGTGACATCGTCACCTCTCTCCAAGAGCGCCGCGACAATTGCGCGCCCGATGGTGCCTGTTCCGCCGCTAAGAAAAACTCTCAGTGCCATCTCGCAATGCCATCCCTAGGAGAAGGCGCTAATGCCCGTCACGTCGTTGCCAATCACAAGAGTGTGAATGTCGTGAGTGCCTTCATAGGTGAAGATCGACTCGATGTTGAGCATGTGCCGGCCACAGTGGTAGTCCACGGTTACGCCATTTGCGCCAAGCATGTCGCGGGCGGTTCGGGCAATCTCTCTCGCCTGAAAGCAGTTATTGCGCTTGGCAAGCGAGACGTGCTGCGGTCGCATGGTGCCGGCCTCTTTGAGGCGCCCAAGCTGAAGATTGAGCAGCTGTGCCTTGGTGATTTCGGTGACCATGTCGGCGAGTTTCTGCTGCACCAGTTGGAAGCTCGCAAGCGGCTTGCCAAATTGTGGGCGGTCGCGAACGTAGTGCAAGGCTTCGTCGTAACAGGCCTGCATCGCTCCAACGGCGCCAAAGGCAATGCCGAATCGCGCCTGCGTGAGGCAGCCGAGCGGGCCTCGCAGGCCGCTTACCTCGGGAAGAATCGCGTCCTCGGCAATCTCGCAGTCTTCCATAATGAGCTCGGATGTGAACGATGCGCGAAGGGACCACTTGCCTTTGATGTCTTGAGCTGTGAACCCTTTGCTATCTGTGGGAACGATGAAGCCGCGAACTTTGCCCTCAAGCTTCGCCCAGACAATCGCAATGTCGGCAATGGATCCATTGGTAATCCACCGCTTTGTGCCATTGAGCAGGTAGCCTTTGTCGGTTTTGACGGCCTTTGTGAGCATTCCGCCTGGGTCAGATCCATGGTCGGGTTCGGTGAGTCCAAAGCAGCCGATGATCGTGCCCGCTGCCATGCCAGGCAGGTACTTGTTCTTTTGCTCTTCGCTGCCGTAGGCCCAGATCGGGTACATGCAGAGCGAGCCCTGTACCGAGCAAAACGAGCGAATGCCACTGTCGCCACGCTCAAGTTCCTGGCAGATGAGTCCATACGCGGTGGGGCTCATGCCCGAGCAGCCATAGCCTGTGAGCGATGGGCCGAGTAGGCCAAGCTCGCCAAACTTGGGAACGAGCTCTTTGGGAAAGGTGCCCTCGTCAAAGTGCTTGCCAATGGTGGGCATGATCTCTTTGTCGACCAAGCTGCGAACGGTGTCGCGCGCCATGCGCTCTTCTTCGGTGTAGAGGCTATCGATGGCGTAGTAGTCGAGTTCTTGGAAGGCGCTCATGGCGAAAGGTATAGCAGGATGCGTCCGATCTTTCTCAGCGGCTCGCGCTACAATTGCTCCGTGCGACGACCCCGAAGACTCTTTGCCTTGACTCTAACGCTGGGCCTTCTTCGTGGGCTTGCAGTGGCCAGTGCTTCTCCGGCTACAGACCTTGGAAATGCCTACCGCGCCTTTGAAGCCGGAGACTTTGGCAAGGCACGTGCGTTGGCGAGCAAGATTCCGGCGAAGCGCCTTCGCAATCCCGACTATCGACTCTACGTCTTGGGGCAGAGTGCGTACTTCGAGGGCGACTTCGCGGTTGCTCTGGCGAGCTTTCAAGAGCTGTCGAAGATTCGCTCCTCTCGACTCGCCAGTCGTGCTCGCTATCGAACAGCGGATTCTCTTTGGCAGCTTGGTCGCAAGAAGGAAGCAGCAGCGGCATATGGCGGTCTTGTGCTCCGAAGCGCACCCGATGGAGATGCCGGAGTGGCACGGTTTCGGATTGCTGAGGAACTCGCCACCCGAGACAAGCCCAGGGCGATCGAGAAATACCGAGAGTTTCTGCGGTTACACCCAGCGCATCGTCTCAGCAAAGAGGCCGACGACCGGCTTGTGGCGCTCGGCGATGGAGGCATCGCTGGACTGTCCGCAGCAGACCGCATTCGCCGCGGGCAAGATCTCATTGCTGCCAAGAAGTGGGAGATTGCGCTGCAAGAGCTTGCCGAGCTCGACACGTCCAGCATGGATGCGAAGACTCGTATCGATCACGAGTTTTGGCTTTCCATGTCGCTTTTCAAGCGCCGCCGCCACTATGAAAAAGCGGGTCGCAGCTTTCTATCGATCTACAAGAAGATGGGGCGCCGTGCCGATGAGGCGCTCTTTCACGGTGCTCGGGCCCTTAGCCGTGCCGACTTTGATTCCGAGGCGATCGTCAACTACCAGCGCTTGGTAAAGGAGTACCCACACTCGAAGTGGGCGGCCGAAGCGCAGTTTCTATCGGGATGGCTCGAGTTCAATCGCGGTCGCTACCGCGAGGCGCTGCCATTTCTAAGAGTATTACCGAGTCGCTATCGCAAGAGCAAGTTCACAAGTGAGGTGCCTTGGTACTTGGGCATGAGCCACTACTTGCTCGGCGAATACAAAGAGAGTCTTCCGCATTTTTCAAAGGTCGCTGCCACTGGTGGAAAAGAGATTGGCGGCAAAGGCCGGTATTGGAAGGCACAAGCACAGCAGAAACTTGGCGACAAAGACGCTGCCAATGCGGCCTACAAGCAGCTTGTGAATGACTATCCGTTTTCTTGGTACGCGCTCCTATCTCGCACACAGCTCGAGGCCCAAGGGATCGAAATTGGCATCTTTGGGGCGAGGCCCTCCGATCCTGCCAAGGTTCCAGAGCTCGCCAAGAAGCCCTCGGCGAAACTTAAGAAAGACGCCCTGATCGCAAAAGGCAATGAGCTTATTGAGGCTGGGCTGCTTGCCGAGGCGGGAGTTGAGATCTTTCGAGGCGAGCGTGGTTTCCTCAAACGCCATGGTAAGAAAAAGTCTGATGCCATGGCTGTACTTCTCGATGCGTATAAACGAGCGGAAAACTTCAATCGCCCGTGGATGCTCTCGGTTGTGCACGGTGGCCGCCGAGCTCTCAATGCCGAGCCCAAAGGCCGTGCGAGGATTTGGTGGGAGCACGCCTACCCGCTGGCATACGAGCGACTGGTCGAGAAGTATCGAAAGCAAAGCAACATTCCGGACTACTACCTCTACACCATCATGCGCAAAGAGAGTGGCTTTGATCCGCACACCCACTCGTACGCAGACGCACAGGGACTGCTGCAGATGATTCCGCCAACCACCGAGCGCGTCGTCAAGCATCTGGGCATCGAATACACCGAAGACTTGCTCTTCGATCCCGAGCGCAATATTCAGACTGGTGCCTGGTACATCGGGCGGCTTTTCAGCAAGTTCGGCAAGCAAATTCCCGTAGGCGCAGGCTCATACAATAGTGGCCCGCGCGCAGTTATGCGCTGGCTCAAGAAATATGGAGACAAACCCATGGACGAGTTTGTGGAACTGTTGTCCTACCGCCAAACTCGCAAGTACATGAAGCGAACCACCGAAACCTATGCCCGCTACAAGTACCTCTACAAAGGCGAGCAATACAGACAGACGCTCGAGCTCAACTCAGAATTTCTCGTAAACGAGATAAACTACTAGCCGAAGTATTTCGTGACATTGGCCTGAAAAATCTCTCGTTGCTAGCGGCGATTATTCCGATAGACTTAAGCATGAGCAAATTCACCGGAACAGTTACAAAAAATGATCTAGAGGGAGGGTTCTGGGAATTGACCTCTGCCAGCGGCGAACGCTACCAATTGCAAGGCGGCGACAGCGGCTTGCAGGTTGAAGGTCAGAAGGTTGAGATCGACGGAGACGTCTCCTCCTCCTCCATGGGCATCGGCATGGTTGGCAGCATCCTCAACGTGAAGAGCTGGAAGAAAGCCGACTAGTGGGGCAAGGAAGGATCTGAGCAACGATGAGCCGAAGGCGTTCAAAGGGCGAAGAACCGAGCCAGGGCGTTCTATGCCTCTGGATCCCACAC
>JANTGM010000198.1 GCA_024762925.1 Kofleriaceae bacterium
GTAGACGCCGTGGCTGAGCTTGGTAAAGTTCGCAGAGCCGACATCCGAGTAGCGACCGTCAACAACCACCATTTTGGCGTGCACCATGCGTGGGTGCAGGATGATGCAAAGGTGCTCTGGTGCACCAGTGCTCTTGAGAATCTTCGCCAGGGTAGCTCGGCCAAGAGAGCGCAAGACGTTCACATCGCGACCGGTAACAAGAGTAACCGCCACACCACGGTTCACCGCACCAATGAGTGCTTTGGTAAATCGTGGGTCACCAAGGTATGCCATTTCGATGACAACTGACGTCTCCGCAGACTCGATGAGACCAAGCCGCTCGTTGAGCATTGGGCAGGTCTTCTTCTCGTGGGCTCGTTGATTGTGAAGCAAGAAGTCAACACGGCGGCTCGAGTCAAACTCCACTTCGCCTGCCATGCGCTGGGCAAGCCGTTCGACGTGATGTGCTCCGTTGAGTTCGATCATCATGTCGATCCACTCATCGTGATGATCATCGCCAATGCCCATGCTGCCGATGATGAGAATCTCTTCGTCGAAGATGAACATCTTCGAGTGATCAAAGCGCTTGTCGTCGTGAGCCACCGTGACCATTGGGTGTGCTACGAGTTTGTCGACCAAGGCATTGGGTCGCTGACGCTTGCGAGCCTTGCGCTCTTTGTCCTTGCCAAGGTAGGTGCGCTCAAGCACCCAAGCAGCAAACTTCTCACCACGCTTCGCTTCTTTGTGAAAGAAGCTCTGGTTGTTGCCTCCGGAAAGCTCGTAGACAGCTGCCACTCGGTCTTTGTGAATGACAACAGTTACTCCGCGCTCGGCGGCCTCTAGTAGGGCTGTCGCAAGCTTGTTCCCGGTGTTGTCATCACACCAGAGAAACGCGTGAATCTCTACGCGGTTTCGGGCATTTGCGATATGTCGCAAAATCGCCCCGAAGGCTTCTGCGCCCCCGCCTAGAACCCGCAAGTCACTCATCGCGGTTGATTTATCGCGATGGGCAAGGGAGTTCAAGCACAAACTCAGGCTGCTGTCTCCGTTCGAGAAGCAATCGACACAGTTGCATGGGGCCGAGCTGCATCTGCTGCAGCACGATCCTCAACTGGCATGGTGCGATAGTCCAACTGCCCTAGCCGAACAACTTCGCTCAGCTCGTTGAAGCCACCAACAAACTCTCCGCGCAGAAATACATACGGAACGGTGTTCTGACCGGTCTGTGCGTTTAGCTTGCCTTCCCAGTGCGTGTTCTCCGAATCATCAAGCTCGATGAAATCGAAATCGACCTTGGCCTCGTTGAGCATGGTGCGTGCGCGACCCGTCCATGGGCAGGACTCTTTGCCGTAGATCTGGGCCGCAATATCAGAGTCTCCAGGACCAGTCTTCTCGGCACTCGCAACGGCAGCCGCGGTTGGAGGTGGCGCAGCGGCTGATGCGGCTGCAACCTCCTGCTCGTAGGCAGAGGGGCCAGATACGTCTTCCAGATTCACCCCGCCGAGCTTGGCCAGGCGCTCACCAATCGCTCGAAGCTTGGGATTGTCCTCACGCTCAAGTAGGTAGTCGCGAACCTCACCACCAAGCTCGTCGACTCGGTTGAGCCCACTGAGAACCTGTTTCCCGGCGATGGAAGCACCGCGCTTTGCCTGTTGCTTAACGAAATTTGCGAATCCCATGTCTTTATCCTCGGTAGAGTTCTTACGTCATCGAAACTGGTGCTTCAAGAGCGTTCAAGACACCAGGTTGCTTCCGGGGAAGCGGTATAGCGCTGTTTTTCACACAAAACAGCTTGAAAATTGGCGCCAAACCGAATTGACGCCAAATTTTCGTTGCACTGCTAGAGTACGTTGAGCTGCGTACGACCCTTGGGTACTGGTGGGCGACCACCTTCAACAGCATCCACTTCTTCCACCTTCTTAACAGCGCTGTGGCTCTTTGCTTTCGCGGCCTTGGCGGCAGCGATCTTGGCGACGATGGCTAGGTTGCTCGTATCCTTGCGCTTGAGAAGCTTGGAAACCTTTGAGCGAAGGCCAACCTTCTTGTTCTTGCGCTGGCCAATCTCGTGAATGAGGTCGGCAGCTGTGCATCCGTAGACATGCGGGCTCTTGTGGAACGCGTGGTTCATCTTTGGGTGCTTGACGAGGTATGCCTTCACCTCATCCATTGTCATGCCCGCTTCTGCGAGGGCATGTTCGACTTCCTTTTGCGCCAGCTGCTTGGCCTTGAAGAGCTGCATTTGCACGCGACTGTAGACGTTGACAGCGCCATCGCCATTGGTCTCGATCGGAAGGAAGATGCCCTGCGGGTACATCTCGGTGATCATCGACTGAACACCATCAGACACCGAACTAGAAGGCATGCAACCAAACGGCTTGATGCTGAGGGTCATGTTGACCTTCTGCTTCGCGATGTTGAGGATGAGCTTGCCAACTTCCATGTGACCTTCGCCGCCTCGGAGGTTGTTGTCGTAGAACGCGTGGCTCACTTGAGCCAGGTTGTCCATGTCGGCAAGGTGGAAGCCTCGAAGTCCGATTGCGCGAGAAATGCCTTTGTAAAAGAGGCGAAGTCCTTTGTCAGCGACGAACAGCGTTGCAAGCTTCTTGCGAACGTCAACGCCTTCAAGGCTGAACTTGCTCTTGTCGCCATCGGTACCGCGAAGGCCAGAGCGCTCCTTGGTGTCGTACTGGGCTTGCCAGAGCATGTAGAGAAGCCATGCGGCCACAACTTGAATGTCAACCTCGGCGCCTTCGCTCTCGAGGAAACGCTGCATGCCGTAGTTGCCGTCCCCCTCGGTGGTCATTGCCCAAAACTCGCCGATGATGCCAACCTTTGGCACGGGACGGGTTCGGTCGACTTTGACCGCGCCCATGATTTTGCGCGCCTTGTAGACGGCCTGGATAAGGCCCTTCTTCTCGTGGAATGCCTTAGAGATAACGTCTTTGGCCTCAGCAACGGCTCTATCGGTAGACCCCGGCTCGACCTCAAAAGGACGGACGCGGTACATAAGAGCGTTCAGTGCATCGCCGATGAAGATGGCGCGAATGACGCCCCAGAAGAATTCTGGGTTGAGTTCAAGGCCGACTTCGTCACCAGTAGCCTGCTTAAGCCCGCCAGTTTGTTGGAAGAGCATGACGCGGAAGCCATCGAAGCCAGCATCGCGAAGTGCTTTGCGGTACTCGGTAACGTAGGTGCCGAATCGGCAAGGGCCACAAGCGCCAGCGGTTAGGAAGATGTGGTTCTTGATGATCTCTTCCTTGGACATGCCACCCTCCTCAAGCTCCGTGAGGTGCTTAACCAGGTTGCCAACGGTGAAGTACGTTGGGTTGCACTGTCCGCGGTTACCAAACTCGCGACCGTACTGAAGAGCGGCGTTGCTTGGTACATCCATAGGCGCGACTTTGTAGCCAAGGCCCCCAAGAGCAGATTGGATGAAGTAATCGTGAGCCTGCGTGAGGCCACAAACGAGAATCGTAGTGTGCTCGCGCTGCTTGCGAGTGAACCCGCTGGGAACCTTGTCGTCCCAGTGACCGATCTTCTCGGACTTTAGCCCTAGGCGAGCGCGCTCTTGCGCTTCGAACTCGGCAAGCTTGGCGTTGAGGTCTGCCTCGAAGTTGGCGTCGAATTCTGGGGTGATTTCTTGTTCGTTCATGATGGTATTTGCCTTAATCGGTAGCTTAGGAAAGAACGCTTAGCTGTCGGCCGGATGCCTTTGGGGTCAATGCGGAAAGGAGTTCGCGGTGCTCTGCAATCTTTGCTTCGAGGGCTGCATCACTGCTTCCCTTCTTGGCTTGCATCTGCGCGTGGATTTGCTCCATGAGTTCTAGTTTCTTAGCGACGAGAGACCGGCTGAGCTCAGCCTTCTTCTTGCCTTCGTCCTCAAGCTTCTCTTTTGCGAGCATGAGTGTGTAGCCATAGGTCTTGACGCGAATCTTGATCGAGCCCGAAGGCTTGTTTGCGTCGATGTCGTGCAGTGCCGAGTATGGAGTGCCTGCAGCTGCCGTGATGCTATCGATAAGGCCGTAGGTTGGCGCATCGTGGCCGCACTTGAAGCTTGAGAGGTCCAAGATGGCGACGTTTGGATGACGAGAAGCGAACTTCGCGGCCCAAACCTTTTGCACTGAGTTCACGCTGTAGTTCTCCGGCCAAACATCGTTGATGTCGAGTGCGGAGGGAACGTGCTTCTTTCGTAGATCTTCGTCGAAGTACTTGTTGAGGTACTCCTTGTCCTTCGGAATCGAGCGCATCGAGAGAATCGGGTAGCCGAGCGCTTGGAACTCTTCCAAGACGTCGTGGTTGAGGCCCGGATCGTTGTGGTACGGGCGACCGATCATGAGAAGTGCGATGCGGTCATCGGCTTCAACCTCGTCGAGGATCTGACGACCGCGCTCTTCCATCTGCTTGTCGTACTCAGCAATTGCCTTCCAACCCTGGTCCATTGCCCAGTCGCTCTCGTCCTCGGTAATGCCGAGACGCTCACCAAAGACATCGAACATGAGCTTCTTGAAGCGAAGTGGCTCCGACAGTGAGACTGCGGGATCGAGGTACTCGATGTTGCGCTCTGCGAAGAAGTCGGTCTCCTTGGTGAATGCGGAGCGAACCACCTTTGGTGTTCCTGCAACCACAGGGCACGATGCCGTATCCATGACGTTCTCGACGTAGGTGGGAACGTGGGTAAGGCAAGGGAAGAAGATGAAGTCGAGTGCCTTCTTCTCGTGGTGCTCAAAGAGCAAGTTGTGGATGTGCGCCTGGCAGACTTTGCCTGGGTAGCAGGGATCGATCGACCCGTACTTGCCACCGGCTTGCCAGAGTTCTTCTGAGGTCTCGTCGGACCAGACAACATTTCGCTTGGAGATACCCAGCGTCTCGAAGTAGGTGCGCCACAGAGGACCGGTGAACCACATGTTGAGAACGCGAGGCAGTCCGATGCGGATCTTCTTGCGCTTGGCAACAGCTTCGGCGGACGAGCGAGCGAAGGGGCGTGAAATCTCTCTGCGTCGAACAGCACCCAAGAGGCTGCGCTTGACTTCGATATCCGTGATTTCCTCCCCGTGGTCAGGAAGCGCTTCTGGCTTGTAGAAGTGCTTGAAGCAGAGCTTTGCCTCAAAGTCGACAAGGTTGGGGAAGACCTTCATTCGATCGCGACGAATACCGTTGAGCTCGCGAAGAGCGTCCAAGTCCTCAACCGTGCCCTTCTCGCAAGAGAAGCCGCTGATGTAGCGAGCCGTTTGGCCGGTTGGTGTGTGTGTATCAATGAAGGTACGCGAGCAGTTGTTTGGACAGAAGTCGCACTTGGTGCTCTCGTCATTGGTGCTTGTAAACTCGATGTTGATCGCGTTGTCGAGACCCACGAACGTGGAGTGACCTCGGCGACCGACGACTCGAAGAGCCTCCATGGCAGCGCCAATGGCACCAGCTTCGCCCGTGTGTGGGTGCACCTGAACAACAGCGCCAGGGACGCGCTCTTCGATGTAATCAACCTGGGCTTTGAGAGCAGCCTTGTTGTGCTGCGTTCCGCCTTGAAGAACATAGTTCTTGCCAAGCTCCGCCATACGAGGAATCTGCACAACGTACTGCCAAATGTTCTTAGGAAGAACCAGGGCGAGTCCAGCGAGCAACTCATCGCGAGCGTAGCCCTCTTTCTGGAAGTTCACGCGGTCGGAGTCTAGGAAGACCGCACAACCGTACGAGAACTTTGGTGAGAGACGCGCATCAAACGCGTGGCCAGCATATTCCTTAACGGGAATACCAAACTGCGCAGCCATTGCTTGTAGAAGCATGCCATTGCCAGCACTACAGGAGTTGGAGAGCTTGAAGTTCTTGATGTCTCCCTGCTGCATGAACAGCACTTTGATGTCTTGGCCGCCAATGTCGCAGATGACTTCAACGTCGGGGAAGTAGTGCTTGGCACTCATCATGTGAGCGACGGTCTCGACGATGTTAGCATCGGCAAGAAGCGCCTTTTCCATCACGTCACCTGCGTAGCCCGTCACACCAAAGCCAACAACTTCGATGGTCGCGCCCTGATCGGTGGCCCACTTGCGAAGCTCACCGAACATCTCTTTCATATCGACAATCGGATTGCCTTTGGAGAGTTGGTAGACCTTCTTGAGAATGACACCTTCTTCACTGACAAAGACGATCTTTGAGGATGTTGAGCCGCCATCGAGTCCGATTGCGCCACGCACGACTTGCCCTGGCTGCAGGACCGCATCTTCAAAGGTAGGCGTGAGGTACTTCTCAAGGAAGACATCCCGTTCGCTAGGCTCTTCGACAAGACCAGGTCCGGCACTCTCTCCAAGTTGTGCCTTGCGGCCAACCTCGATGAATTCGACGAGTGGCTCAATGCCGCGGTAGATGCCGACATCGGGCTCTTCGTACATTCCGAAGAGCACTGCACCGTAGGCTGCGTAGAGCTCCGCGTTCTCGGGAACGTAGATGAGTTCGTCGAGCGGAACGTCTTTCGGGTAGTCGTAGCCGCGCTCTTCCCAGCTCTCTGGGATGCGCAAGCGCCAACACTCTTGAAGGAATGGCAGGTAGGTATTCGGTCCACCGAGAAGGAGAACGCGAGACTTGAGCGTGTTGCCACGAGTGAGAACACTGAGGTTTTGGCTAACGATTGCATCGGCCAACGAACACATGATCTCGTTGCGTGGAATGCCGCTCTTCACCAAGTTGACGATGTCAGTCTCGGCAAACACACCACACTTGGCAGCGACATGGTGGAGCTTGGATGGATCGAATTTGAGAGTCGAAATCTCCTCGGGAGGCATATCGACTTTGAGGAAGCATTTGTCGATGGTGGCGCCGGTTCCAGAGGCGCACTTATCGTTCATTGAGGTGGTGCTCTGCTTGTCACCCGTCTCAGTGTTTTCCTTAAACATGATGATCTTGGCGTCTTGACCACCAAGCTCGATGACACTGCCAACATCAGGGTGAAGCTGCTCAACCGACATCGTGACAGCATTGACCTCTTGCACAAACTTTGCGCCAACGTGTGGTGTGATCGGCCCCGAACCTGAGCCCGTCATGAACACACGCATCTCTTCGTGCTTTACATCAGGGAACGTTTCGCAGATCTCAACAAGCAGATCGCGTGTGAACTCGGGTTGCTTGGTCTCGTGCCGAACGTACTTGGACCAAATGATCTTCTTGGTTTCTGGATCAACGACGGCGGTCTTTGCCGTTGTGGAGCCAATGTCGATGCCAATGTAGAGTTTGATGTCAGCCATGTAGGAACCTCGGTGTTGGCTGTAGACTGACACGTCAGTCTAGTCGCCTGAATTGGGGTGAACTTTGGACTAGACTGACATGTCAGTCAAGAACTTGTTCCTACATTAAATTGCGCTATTTCAGCTAGTTAGCTGCGGGTGAGATCGGAGACGATCACTCCATGAAGTGCAAAATCAATGAGTTGAGAAGCAACTTCAGTGACATCAAAGCTTTCCTGAGCCTGAATCAGGTAGCGCATACCCCCCCGAACCGAGCCAAGTATCTGAGCTGCCGTCAGTGAGGCATCGCACTGGCGCACAAGCCCAACGCTCATCCCATAGCTGAGCGAACTCGCAATCAGCTCCTCAACGTGAGCAAAGAAGGAGTCGACGCGCATCGCCATGGGAGCGTCTGGTGGTAATCCGTGCGCCAAGATGAGCTGAATCAGCGCGCGATCGGAGAGCATGTAGGAGAGCACGCGGCTCACGTTTTGATTGAGCTGAAGCGCGGGTGGCGGCGCGCCTTCATCGACATCGACGCCAATGATTCGCACCTGCAATTCGTGAATCGCCAACTCGAGGATCGATTCAAAGACCGCGTCCTTGCTGTTGAAGTAAAGATAAAATGTGCCACGAGCAATGCCCGCACGCTTGATGATCTCGCTGATTGACGCGGAGTGAAAGCCACGCTCCGCGAAGAGATCCTTTGCTGCATCAAGGATCTCCCGGCGACGTTGGTCGCGCTTCGCTTCCGCTTTTGCTTCAGCCTTAGTCACGGGCCGCCGACACTGGCCTAGATTGGGCGAAGAAACAACAGAAAAGCACGCGACTCAAAAATTGCAATCAACAACTAGTGTGGGGTCCAGAATGGTTGATCGACGATCGCGACGGGAGTTCGTTCACTGGCAAGGCGCGAACAACGAGCTTGCTGGGGCAAGTGAGGCGCTGAGCAACG
>JANTGM010000199.1 GCA_024762925.1 Kofleriaceae bacterium
GGCTCATCGTTGCTCAGATCCTTCCTTGCCCCAGCAAGGTCGTCCTTCGCGCCTTGTCAAAGAACGAGCTCCCGTCGCCAGCACATTTCTATTCCTCCGAGCCGCACACTAGTTCGTCTTCGCAAACGTCGTCTGCAGCGAATACGGCTCGCAACTGCTCGCACCGTTGAAGGGGTGCACCCGGATGAAGAAGTTGAGACCGTCGTTGCCTCCCCCACCGCAAGGACCCGCCCAAGTCACGGTGATATTCTCGGTTTGGTCCCCGCCCAGCAAGCTTGTGAAGCAATCTGTGGTGCAGGACGTATCCGTGAAGCTGTTGTAGCAGAGCTCCAAGTCATAGTCCTGGCCTACTGGTGGGGTCATCGTAACGGTGTATTGATACTCCTCATCAACGCCGGCAGTACAGGTTGTGAAGTCCTCGGTGGTGAGTTCTCGGTACCAGTCTTCATCTCCTGACGTGTAGAGCGTCATGTCCGTGCGAGTTTCACTGAGTCCCTCGCCCAAGAGCCCAAGAAAAAAGTTGCTCCCGCAGGTGTCGTTTGACTCGTAGTCATCCACAGGAAGCCCTTCATCGGAGCTGCCGTTGCAGTTGTTGTCGATGCCATCGCAGATTTCGGCAGTCGCGGCACCCGTGTTCGGCACGCAGGCTTGTGGCGAGCCCGCGTTGCAGCGATCGGTGGTGACTTCGCAGACGCCAAGCCCACAGGTTTCTGTACCCAAGTCGAGGTTGGTGCATTGCCCAGCGCTAGTGCCCGAACAGCTCGTCAAGTTTGGTTCTTGGCAGTCGGCATCGCAGGTGATGTCGGCTGGTCCACGAGCAACTTGTGCTGTGCATTCGTCTGCGGTGCTTCCGCAGGCATTGTCACCTCCGCAGGTTGCGCCCGCCGCAGAGACGCTCGCTTTCTCAAAGCAGGTGTCACCTTCCCAACCAAAGTAGAAGCCTGAGCAGTCGACACTGCCACATTCGGTATCGGGGTCTTGGCCGTCGGGAACTAGCGCGCAGGTGCCAAGAGAGCCTGGCAGGTCACACGCTTCGCAACTACCTCCACACGTCGTTCCGCAGCAGACGTTGTCGACGCAAACAAGGCCAGAGCTGCAGTCGCCTTGGACGCTGCAGAAACCGCCTTGGCCCGCATCTGGGACACAGGCTCCCGCGTCACAGTGGGCTGACGCATCACAATCTCCGTCCCCTGTGCAGGTGGTTTCGCAGAGACTTGCTTGGTTGCTTGGTTGGCTCTGGTTTGCGTTGCATGAGACGCCTTGGAACGGGCCACAGTCATCACTAGGTAATCCAGAGCATGCAGAGTCGTCATCGACTTGCGTGGCGCTGCACTGAAATGTTGCCCCACAAACGCCATCAACACGACTGCCTTGGCAGCTGGTTTGATCGTCACAGACGGCCGCAGTTGCAAGGTGAGAACAGTCGGTACTATCAGCGCAACAATCGCCGCTTGTGCAGCAGAAGCCGTTTTCGCAGTGGTCTCCGAGGCATTGCGAGTCGCTGGTGCAGGCAGTGCCATCAACTTCATCAAACTCACATTGACCTTGAGCATTGCAATACGCATTGGCATCACAGTCGTTGTTGGATGAGCAGCTCGTCGGGCAGCTCGGGTCGGCTTGGTTCACCGCGCCATTGCAGACAACGCTACGGTAGGGGCCGCATGTGTCGGCCTCGGTCAAAATGGTGCAAGCTGAGTCATCAGGGGAATTGTTGATGGTTCCACACTCCGAGTCGGTGCAGACCGCTACGTCGCGCTGGCCTTGGCACGCGGAGGCAATCGTGCATGCCGGATCAGTAGAATAGTTCGCTGGACAATCGGAGGCACTCTCACAGCAGTCGCCGCTGTCGCAGCAAAAGTCGTTCTGGCAGTGTCC
Source organism: Kofleriaceae bacterium (assembly GCA_024762925.1). GTDB lineage: Bacteria > Myxococcota_A > Polyangia > Haliangiales > Haliangiaceae > NORP324. The sequence goes on from JANTGM010000199.1 coordinate 1,876, forward strand.
AAACTGGCACTGGCTGTCGGACTCGCAGCTTTCGCCGTTGCCCAAGTCTTCGACACAAGTGTTGGTATCGTCACAGAACGCATTTGCATCGCACTGGGCGTCGCTTGTGCAGGTTGTGGCACACACGGGCGCGCTCTGCTCGACGGCACCGTTGCAAAAGACAGGCAAGAAGAAGCCACAGTCGCTAGCAACTGTTGCAGCGCTACAGGCTGAGTCGTTTTGTTCCGTTCCTGTGGTTGCACAGGTGTTTCCAGGCGTGCAGACCGCAGCTCCCACCGAGCCTTGGCAGGTCCGGGGATTTTCGCAGACGGGGTCGAAGCTGCCAAAGCTCGGGCAATCGCTTGCTACCTGGCAGCAATCCCCAAACTCGCAGCAGAAGTCATTTTGGCAGTGTCCAGCGCTGCAATCGCTCGCCTCGTCGCACGCAATGCCGTCCTCATAGTCGGCTTCGCAGAGAGATGCATCGCAATGCGCTGGATCCGAACACTTCTGATCATCTTCTCCATCGCAGCTAGTGGCGCAGACATCGCCTTGGTCTCCGCCGCCATCGCAAGTGTAGAGTCCACACGCAATGCCGGCTTGGGTGAGACACTCACCGTCCATGCACGTCTCATCAGCCCGCATCACATAGCCATCGGAGCCCAGTCGACAGTCTGCCTTCTCGCAATCGGTAATGTCGATGTCTATCACCCCATCGCAATTGTTGTCTTTGGTGTCGCAGAGTTCGAGCGCGTCATCGTAGATGTCTGGATCGGTTTCGTCGCAGTCAGTGGAGCGGCAATCGTCGCCTTCTCCACGGAAGTCACCATCGGCGTCAAGACAGCAGAAGCCACTCTCGCTAATGCACACGAGGCCTTGAGACGAAGACCCGTCTGTCACGATTTCGCAGGAGAAGCCGTCGGGGCAACTTGTGGCATCGTTCGCGCAATCGGCGGCACAAAACGAACCGCTATCGTATTCGACACAGCGATTTCCTTGCCCCCCACAATCAGCATCGGTGGCGCAACTGTCACAGAGAAATTCTGTTGCGGGCACGCAGATGTTTTCCGCGTTGCAGGCATAGGTGCTCGGGCATCCGTCATCACAGGCTGCCGAACATGTGCCGGTCTCTTCATCCTCTGCATCTGGGTCGTAGCAGATGTCGCTCTCGCACTCTTCGGGCAGAGAGCATGGAGCCCCAAAACTGCCAAGCACAGCGGCGTCAAAGTCTGGGCCAGCATCCTCGGGAATGACGTTTGTGCCTCCAGAGCCATTTGCACAAGCCACGCTCAAAAGCGCGATAGCCAGTACCCACCCAAAACGAACGCCGGTCCACATGACGCGCAGAGTCAGGCATAGGGCCCGTTGGTGCGGTGAGCTAGGTTACAAAAGGGTCGCTTTGCTTGGAATTCTGATGCGTTGAGAAACGAATCTTCACTCTCACTGCAACACAATACGGGATCGACTCTTTGTCTTGCACCATTTCTTCGTGATCTGGGTTCAGCTTTGGTCCTTGGACCCGATTCCCTTTTTGTTCGCCGGAGCCCGAACCCAACCATGTCCTCTGCCGGTGAATAGGGTGGCCAAGTCGGCTCGCGATTTGGTCGCCCACTTTTTTTCTTTTGTAGAATCTCCCTTACCTTGAGTGAGTTTGGAGAGCAGGCGAAAGAAGCGAACGCGCAGGCTAGCCAGTTTCACTGCCCAAGCTGCCACGCGGATATGCACTTTGATGCCACGGCGGGTCTTATGGCTTGCGACTTCTGTGGAGAGAGAGTTGCGTTCCAGGAAGATGAAGGCACGCAGCAAATCGTTGAATACGATTTGATGCAAGGCCTAGCCAAGTCTGAGCAAAACGGATTTGGCGATGAGGTTCGACGCTCGACTTGCCAGGAGTGCGGTGCGTCGGTCTGTTTTGGAGCAAATGTAACTGCCACGCTTTGCGATTTCTGTGGTTCCAATCAGGTGTTGCAGGAGCAAGAACTTCGGCGCCTGATTCGCCCCGAGTCACTGGTTCCATTTTGCATTGACAAGGAGCGCGCACACACAGAGTTCACCGCGTGGATTCGCAAGCTGTGGTTTCGGCCAAACGATCTGAAGCACCGAGCCAAGGTTGCCGAGATTGGTGGGGTGTACGTTCCATACTGGACCTTTGACTCACAGGTCGAATCGGATTGGACTGCGCAGGCTGGTTACTACTACTACGTTACGGAGACCTACACGACTACAGAGAACGGCTCTACCGTCACGAAAACCAGGCAGGTGAGAAAAACGCGCTGGGTGCCGGCATGGGGCTCGCGCAACGATGCCTTTGACGATGTGCTCGTATGCGCCTCGGGAGGTTTGCCCGTTGAACTCGCTCGCAACTTGGAGACGTTCAATACCGCAGCCCTCGTTCCCTATACCTCAGAATATCTCGCAGGCTTCAAAGCAGAGGAGTACAGCGTCGAACTCAACGATGGCTGGCACGACGCTGTCGACCAAATGGCAGCGATTCAGCGCCGCCGATGTTCAAGAGATGTTCCCGGCGACACACAGCGGTTTCTGAGCGTTCGAAACTCCTACAGTGGGCAGACCTTTAAACACGTCCTGTTGCCAATTTGGATCGCCTCGTATCGCTATGGAGAAGATGTACATCGATTCTTGGTCAACGGGCAGACCGGAGAAGTGACGGGGACAGCGCCATGGTCTTGGATCAAAATCACGCTCTTCTCTATATTGGTCCTTGGCCTGGTGGGCGGAGGCGTCTACCTCTACATGCAAGGCCAGTAGGGATGAGCAGAGACCGAAAAGCGCTTGAGCGGCGTCATCTAGAGACGTTCTTGCGAGTTTCCGGCCTCGCCGATCGAGTCACGGAAATCGTTGATAGTGAGCGTCCGGATTTCCTGCTGTCGGTGCGCGATGTTGGTCGCGTCGCTCTCGAACACACACAACCAAGAGATGGCGTTCGAGCTGCTCACAGTCAGCTCCTCGTAGATCTCTGCGCGGAGATTCGTCACGAGCTTGAGCGGCGCGAGCTAAGACTCTGGGTGCACATGACACTGCCACTCATCTCGGCCCAGGCGCTCGCTACCCGCCGAAGAGATCAGGCGGCCTTTGCCGAGGCGCTTGTTTGCATGATCGACCGTGACCGAGCCAAGGTCCAGACTCCATGGGTGGAGTACGAGGCAGCGCAGCTTGGTGGGGCATCGATCAAGCTCAAGTCCTTGGTACAAGCCCATGTGAGCGAGTGCCAGCGGCCCATTGCGACCTGGGGATCGAAGGTCTTGGCCGAACGGCTTTCTCTTCTGGAGGCGGCCATTCTCAGGAAGGCCAAGAAGCTTGCAGATTATCGCAGCCACGTCGATGCGGAGGAGTTCTGGTTGCTGGTTGTGAGCGGTCCTGGGCTTGGCTGCCTACCTGAACTATTGGCTCCAGAATTGCGCATTCATGAGGATTTTCGGCAGATCTACATCATCGATGAGTTTGGCCAGCACTGGTTTCCGTTGAACGCAAGCACATGAAATCCCGTTTGGCGTGGAAAGCTCTGGTAGTGTCGCCGCTGTGCGAATTCTCGTCGTCGAAGACCAGACCTCAGCTGCTGAAGCGCTTCAGCTTCTACTGGAGGCCGATGGCCATGAAGTCGTCTTGGCTGCTTCCTACCACAGCGCTGTGCAGCTCATCGAATCGGCCACAGCGCTATGCTTCGACGTTACGTTCTTAGATCTGAAGCTCCCCGATGGCGATGGCAGAGACCTTGTCGCGATGGTGAGAGAGAAGTGCCCTGGAACTCGCATCTACCTCGCCACGGGCTCCGCTGTCTTGCAGAACGATGCGGAGGGCTTGCGTTTCGAAGACACAAGTGAGTTGGCAAGACAGCTCGGTGCGGACGGCTGCCTTGGCAAACCCATCGACTACGAAGAACTCTGTCGACTCGTTCACAACTAGCTAGCTAGTTTCCGTCCCGATAGGGACAAGAACTAGCTAACGCTTGCGAGCAAGCGTGGTGTTTCGCGCCTTCGGCGCTGTGGTCTGGTGTTCCACACCAGAAATTGGCTAGTTCGGCCCAAGGCTAGCTTGCTACCAGCCGATGCCAAGCTCGAACGATGCGAAGGGTTGTGCCTTTGCTGGGGCGGTTGGCAGCTTGTCAGCGCCACGAATGTATGCCATGCCGATCGCGCTCGAGGCAATGAACTCGAAGCCTCGGCCAAAGGGAGCAAGGTACTGAACCGAGAGTGCGCCTTCAGCACCAGCTGCGCTTGCCCCGGTGGGGTCACCAAACTCAAAGCCTGGCTCATCCTTGCCGACTTGAAGCTCCGCGAACCCAAGCCCGCCTTGCACCACGAGGTTGCCGCGCGGAACGCTTGCTTGCCAAAGCGCCCACTTTGCACGAAAGTGCGCCAACTCGCCGCCGTCACTGTTGTGCAGTATGCCGCTGCCGTTGCCGCATCCTTCGACGGATAGCTTGCTCCAGACCGCGACCTCAAGACAGATCGAAGCGCGCTCGTTGTCGGCGTTGGTGGCCGCACCGACGCGAAGGTTGAAGTGACTTTGTGTGTCGACCTCTGGTGCTGGCGTGGGGGGAACTGGCTGGGCCTTTGCGAAGCTCGCGCTGAAGGTGAGGACAAGGAACACCGTCAACCCTGCACTGTGGCCATGACGACGCACGTTACGAGGTCTTGTCGTCCTCAATGCCATCAAGAGCAATCGCGCGCGCTTCTTCGAGACTCAGGCGTCGCTCGTCGGTGCTCATCCAATCGGAGAGTTCCTCGGTGAGGCGCTTTTGGCGGGAGTGTGGCCCGGGCAGGTCTTCTTTGGTGTTGGGTCGGTTGCGGCGAAATCCCACCGAACCATAACACTTCTGAAGATCATCTCGCAGCTCGTCCATACTCTGAAACCTGTCCTTGGGATTCTTCTGCATAGCGCGGAAGATGAGCGCTTCAACCTCTTCTGTGATTTCGTACTGCGGAGCAATGGCACGTGGTGACGGAGGGTCGTCGCGAATTTGCATGGCTAGAACATCTGCGGCTGCCTGTGCCTCGAATGGCGGTCGGCCACAGAGCATGTCAAACAGAATAACTCCTAGAGAGTAGATGTCGGCGCGAAAGTCGACTTCGGTGCCACGGGCCGCTTCTGGAGACATGTACTCAGGAGTCCCAAAAACAGCACCGGCCAAAGTCTTGCTGGGCGCAGATTGCTCCGGCCCCACAACTTTGGCGATTCCAAAGTCGAGGATCTTGACGAAATCGTACTCCGCCTCGCGCTCGACGACCAAGGTGCTCTCGCCATCAGCCTTCACCTTGCGCACCAAGTCGCGACGACCGGGTTTGCGAATCAGCATGATGTTGTCGGGCTTTAGATCGCGATGAACGATGCCGGTTTCGTGTGCCGCCGCGAGTGCCAAAGCCATTTGGTTGGCAACGTTGACAGCGCGGTGCAGGGGCAGGGCGCCTTTGCGATCGATGAGGTCTTCTAGGCTCGTGCCCGTGAGGCTCTCCATCACAAAATACACGCCGCCATCGGGCATGGGACCAAAGTCAGTTACGTCGACAATGTTTGGGTGATTGATCGAGGAGGCAGCCCGGGCTTCACGAAGAAAGCGCTTCACCGCATCCTCGTACTTGGCAAACTGCGGATGCAGGACCTTCACGGCAACCTTCTTGCCGATGTAGACATGCTCGCCGCTATAGACCGTGCCCATGCCACCACGTCCAAGAATCTGGTCGAGGTGGTAGTTGCCAACCGTCGTGCCGATGCGTTCGATGTCCGTGGGATCTACCAAGACAGAGGCATCTGTGAGGCAGAATCGTTCCCCATCGGGATACTGCTTTCGGCACTTTGGACAGATACGCATTCAGCTCAGCATTCGAGAACGTCGCGGGCGGACGCGTGTGGCGGGTAGCGCCAAGGATAACCCTTGTACTTTAGCCTTGCAGAGTCCTGGGGTGCAACTATCGCGGCTGCGACCGGTCTTGGCGGGGGCTGAAAGTGCCCAGATCGCGCTCCTACCTGGGCTTCTTTGCGGCGGTCTTCTTCGCGGTGGGCTTTGCCGGCTTCTTCGCGGCGGTCTTCGCCGGCTTCTTTGCGGCGGTCTTCGCAGCGGTCTTTGCCTGCTTCTTCGCAGTGGTCTTTGCGGCGGTCTTCGCAGCGGTCTTTGCCTGCTTCTTTGCGGCGGTCTTCGCCGGCTTCTTTGCGGCGGTCGTCGCCGGCTTCTTTGCGGCGGTCTTTGCCGGCTTCTTCGCAGCGGTCTTTGCCGGCTTCTTCGCAGCG
>JANTGM010000200.1 GCA_024762925.1 Kofleriaceae bacterium
GAACACCAGACCACAGCGCCGAAGGCGCGAAACACCACGCTTGCTCGCAAGCGTTAGCTAGTTTTTGTCCCTAGCGGGACGGAAACTAGCTAGTGGGTGCCTGGCGAGGTCGCGGCCGCGACAGCCGCAGCATCTGCGCCGTCGAGAGCAGAGGGCCCGGAAAACGTCCAATCCGCAGGAATGAAAACGGCGGATGGAGTTGTTGATGTGGCGCGGCGCGTTGCAAAGCCGTCAACGTACTCCCAAGCCTCGCCTGTGCCATCAGTGCCAATCACACCGTAGATATCGGTGATCGTGGCGTTGGAGCCATCGCCTGTGGCCGCGCCATGAAAGAGCACGATGGTGTCGTTGCCGTTGATTATCGCTCCAAAGCTCAGGTCATCGGCGTCAAATCCATAGACTGTTTCGAAGCTGCTCGATCCAGCAACATCGCTGTTTTCAAAGCTCACAACGAAGCTCGCTGAAGGCGCTAGAGAACCGCTCAATACCGTACTGGAGCCACCATTGATAGTGAATGAGCCGTTGCTGAAGATGCCAATACTGAACTCGGAGAGATCCACCGCTGCGGACCCCATATTGGTTAGTTCGACAAACTTGGGCAAGCCCCCGGGAAGGTCCGCATCCACGACCTCACTGATCAATAGTGCTTCAGCCAGGATCGCTGCGTCTGGCTCTAATGGTGCAGCATCTGGAGTAGGTGCAGCGTCGGCGATACTCTTAGCGGCATCAGCTTGGCCTGGCGCAGCATCGGCACGGGTGCGGGCATCAAATCGCCCACCATCGGGCCCTCCATCGTTGTTCGCTGACGCACAGGAAACGAGGGAGAGTGACAGGAAGAGCGGAACGGCACGTGGGAGCATGAGTTCGGGGGCACCCTGGCACACCAGCCTCAAAGGATCAACGAAGGAATTGGTGCAGTGCGTCGAGCGGCAAATTGCCACATCTGACAGCTACAGCTTCGACCGCCTGGCCTCGTTGACGGCGCGCTCGTAGTGTTTCCAGCACACTGGAATGTAGCTCTCATCTGCTCCCAGCTGCACCTGGGGCCCTTCTACCGCGGCCAGACCATCAACCAGGCGGAGGTTGAATGTCGCTTTGCTCTGGCAGTGCTGGCATGTCACTTTGACCTCTTCGATGCGATCCGCGAGTTCCATGAGCCTCTGCGCTCCCGGAAAGAGCTTGGTCTTGAAGTCGGTCCGCAGGCCGTAGCAAATCACTGGGACGCCAGGGTCAGCGGTCACTTGCCGAAATCGCTCGATCACCGCGGGGTTGAGGAATTGGGCCTCGTCGACGAGCACGCAATCCACATCTTGGAATAGTTCTGAGGGGACGAAATCACCCTCGACAAGATGATCGGCCTCGGCCTCGAGACCTGAGCGCGAAGCGATTGTCTTGCTACCAAAGCGATCATCGAGCTTTGGCTTGAGCAAGACGACCTTCTTGCCCTGCTTGCGGTAGTTGTGCGCAACCGCGAGTAAGTTCATCGACTTTGCGCTGTCCATCGTGCCGTACCGGAAATAGAGCTTGGCCATGGCCGCGAAACTAGCCTCAGAAATCGAATTCTCGCAAGGGGCAAGATCGATCGGCTTGGGGCCAGCTCCAAAGTAAGTGTTTGCACAACACTAAGCATTGTGTCAATGTAACGCAATGACTGACACAAAGCGACTGCGACGAGCCGAGTGCTCGCTCCGAGGCCTGGCTGTGGGCGATTCGCTTGGCGAGCGGTTCTTTGGGCCTGCAGACACCGTGTTGCGCCGAATCGCCGCTCGGCAGCTACCCCCACCCCCTTGGCGCTATACTGATGATACGGAGATGGCGCTCTCGGTCTTTTCAACGCTTCGAGATCACGGGCACATCGACCAAGACACACTGGCGCGCGCCTTCGCCCAGCGCATGGAGCAAGACCGCGGCTACGGACGTGGCGCTTTCGAGATTCTCTTCGAGATTCGGCGGGGCGGAAGTTGGCTCGCGCTGTCCAACGACGCCTTCGGCGGCAAGGGCTCCTTCGGCAACGGCGCCGCCATGCGAGTGGCTCCGCTCGGCGCCTACTTCGCCGACGATCTCGAACGCTGTGTCCAAGAGGCGCGGCTGCAGTCTGAGATTACGCACAGCCATGCCGAAGGCATTGCCGGTGGCATCGCAGTGGCCGTTGCAACAGCCGTAGTCTGGCAGGGCCGAGATGAGAATTGGAGCGGCGACGAGTTTCTGCGGCGAGTTGTCGAGCAGGTTCCGGAGGGCGTGACGCGAGACGGCATCACCGCCGCCCGCAGTCTTGCCCGAGAGACGACCGTGTACGAAGCTGCCGAAGCTCTGGGCAACGGCTCGTCGATCAGCGCGCAGGACACTGTGCCCTTCTGCCTTTGGGTCGCCTCGCGATACTTGCGCGGGAGCTTTGAGGAGGCGTTCTGGGAAACGGTCGTGGCGCTCGGTGACCGGGACACGACATGCGCCATCGTCGGAGGCATCCTCGGCGTCGCACACCAGCCGCCGGCCGAGTGGATAGCGAGCTGCGAAGATTTCGTACCGTAACGGGGATTTGAGAAGCCTCTAGCTAGTTTCCGTCCGGCTAGGGACAAAAACTAGCTAACGCTTGCGAGCAAGCGTGGTGTTTCGCGCCTTCGGCGCTGTGGTCTGGTGTTCCACACCAGAAATTAGCTAGGATTTAAGAAGTCGCTCTCGCGGCAGTTGAGCTTGGCCTCTTCGATGCTATCCATATTGAGCAGGCAATTCGCCCATCCGCGAAACCCACCTCGCAGCGTCTCGCTGCGTTTGCGCAACTCGGTGCGACACTGCTCCATGGTGAAGTCGCCGATTTGCTCTTTCTGGGCGACCTGCATGGCGTGTACGCAGACCTTCTCGATGAGGGACTCGTCGGTACCGGGCTGGGTACCACCACACGCGATGGTGCCCAGAGAAACGATAGTGGCGAGGAGAGTGCGAGTCACAGGACGAACTTACACGGGTGTTTCGATTGCCGTAAGTGTGACGACCGCTCGGTTCTGTTCGCGACTCTCCTCTAGGTCCACTCGCAACAATAGCGCCCAGTCGTGATGCTCTTCGGGATCAGAGAGAGTCTGCCGCAGAAGCCATACACCGGCCTGCTCCTCGTCGATTGCCAGGCGGCCAAGGCTGCGTGCGTCGCCGTCGGTGAGCATGGCTTCGTGCTCTTCCCAGTAGGGCGCCAACGTGGTGGATATCCGCTCCGTGGCCCACAACTCCCCGTCCAAATCACGGGGCAGCTTCTCGTCGTCAATTGCGAGGGTCTCCAGAGCGTCCACGAAGCGCTCGTACTTGCGGGCGGCTAGTGCCTGCACCAGACGAAAGACGCCATTGCGAACCAGGGCCCGAAAGCTGCGCTTATCCCGGGTAATGTCCTGAGCCATCTCCGACTCGGTGGGCGCGTCATCGCGCGGTGTGGTGTCGCCGGACTCCAGCCGCTCCCACTCCTCGATGAGACTTGCGTCGACACGTCGTAGCTCGGCGCCGAGCCAGTCTTCAATTTCTAGCACCTCTTCGGTCTTGCAGGCCTCGGGAACCGTTTGCCGCAGGGCACGATAACAGTCGGTGAGGTAGCGCAGTAGCACGCCTTCGGATCGGGCCAGGCCGTACTCCTTCACGTATACATTAAAGGAGGCGCACTGCTCAAGCATGTCCCGAGCGATGGACTTGGGCGAGACCGTATCGCCCGCAACCCAGGGATGGTGCTCAGCGAAGGTGGCGAAGCTGGCGCGTAAGAATTCTTCTTCCGGCTTGGGGTAGTCCACCTCTTCGAGCGCTTCCATGCGCTCGTCGTATTCCACGCCCTCGGCCTTTAGCTCGGCGACCTTGCGGCCCTTGAGTACGGAAACCTGGTTGCGAAGAACCGCCGATGGATTTTCCAGTATTGCCTCGACGCAGCTGAGCAATGCGAGTGCGTAACCATCTCTCTCGCGATCGAGTGAGAGAAATGCCTCAACCGCAAAGAGCGAGAGTGCCTGGTTGAGCGAGAAGTCCTCCTGGAGGTCCTCTGCGATTCGAACCTCGTAGCCATCAATCTCGACAATGTCTGCCGAGAGAAGCGATCGAAAGAGCTGCATGCCTTCCCGCAAAAGCGATCGCTTGCGAGCCTTGGACTCGTGGCTCCGACGCAGAATCCGAGTGCCCTCGCGCCAGCCACCTGGGCCAGAGAGCACGCTCATGAGCAGCCCGTGGCTCACACGAAAGCGGGACACGAGCGGTGCCGGATCGTTGTGCTGAAGACGTTCAAGTGTCTCGGCATTCCATGCCTTGTATCCTCGCTCTGGTGGCTTTTTGAGGTGCAGCTTCTTTTGCTTCTTGGGATTGTCCGCCGCACGGCGTTTGAGCTGCAAATTCTCTATCTCATGCTCGGGCGCTTGCACAACCACGCTGCCAGCACTATCAAAGCCTCGCCTACCAGCCCGCCCAGCGATTTGCTGAAAGTCCCGCGTCGACAAGACGATCATCTTGCGACCATCAAACTTACATAGCTGAGTGAAGAGAACCGTACGAATCGGCACGTTCACGCCCACACCGAGGGTGTCGGTACCGCAGATTACCTGCAACAAACCGGCCCTCGCCAGGCGCTCGATGAGTCGACGATACTTGGGAAGCATGCCAGCGTGGTGCACTCCGATGCCGTGTGGGATGAATCGGGCGAGCTCTTTGCCAAAGGGACTATCAAAGCGAAACCCTGAGAGTTCTTCCTTGATCCGCTTCTTGTCGTCTTTGCTTGTGAAGTTGAGACTCATGAGGTTCTGCGCTTGCAGAGTCGCAGCGCGCTGCGAGAAGTGCACCATGTAGACCGGTGCCCGCCCCTCTTTCATCAGATTCTCTACCGTCTGCTGCAGTGGCGTCTCGCCGTACTCGAAGTCGAGCGGCACAGGCCGCTCCGTGGATTGGACGAGCGTTGACTCCGCTCCTGTGAAGCTCTTGAGTGTCTTTGTGAAGAAATCGGGATTGCCGAGCGTGGCGCTCATCAGAAGAAATCGGGATTGTGGCAACGTGAGCAAGGGTACCTGCCAAGCCACGCCGCGGTCGCGATCCGAGTAATAGTGAAACTCATCCATCACGACCCAATCGGCCTGGGTCTCTGCCCCTTCACGCATCGCTAGGTTCGCGAGGATCTCTGCCGTACAGCAGAGCACCGGCGCATCGCGGTTTACCGTGGCATCACCGGTCATCATGCCCACGTTCTTTGCCCCAAGCACTTCGCACAGCTCAAAGAATTTTTCGGTTACAAGAGCCTTGATCGGCGCTGTATAGAACGCGAATTTCCCATCGGCGAGCGCCTTGAAGCACACTGCTAGTGCTACAAGGGACTTGCCAGACCCCGTCGGTGTGTTGAGCACGACATTATGATCTGAGAAAATCTCTAAGATTGCCTCTTCCTGCGCCTCGTACATCTCAAAGCCGCGTTCCTCGGTGTATGTAAGGAATCGCTCCAAGAGCTCATCGGAATCCAGTTGGGTCCCGGAGCTTGGGAGGAGTGCTTCGAGTGGGGCCAGAGGCTGCGACATCAGGTGGCGCAGCATAACAGTGGCAGGGGCGCCCTGGCGCATGAGCACAAAGGATCTGCACGTTCTCGGCAGTCAGCGGCAGTTCGGGCAGAACTTCGACCGCAAAAGGTCATGAGAGTCTACGATGCTTTGGGTTCTTGTGGGAGTGGCGATCGACCTAGGCGTTTTTCTTGCGCACTGCAAAGACCTCAAGTGGCTCTTGCTTGCCCTTAACGGCAAGAGGGTCCATTGGCGCAAACTCGCAGTCCTGCGACTCACCAGCAGCTTCGCGAACAGCCTTGGTGACAATCACCTCATCGCCTTGGGCCGCAGAACAGAGTCGCGCTCCCCAGTTCACAACATCCCCAATCGCGGTGAAGTCCAACCGATCCTCATGGCCAATTGCGCCAATCACAACCTCGCCGGTCGCGATGCCAATCCCAACCTGTAAGTCGGTTTCCCGAACAAGATGAATCGCATCGAGCATTCCCAAGGCGCAAGATGTCGCGCGGACGTTCGCGTCTGGCCCTTCAAAGATGGCCATGAGCTCATCCCCCACAAACTTGTCTACATCGCCGCCATGTTCGTGCACGACATCGGTTTGCGCCTTGAGAAGTCGATTGAGCATGCGCACCACTTCTTCGGCACTCACACTTTCGGAGTACGCCGTAAAGCCGCGAATATCACTAAAGAGGATGGTTGCTTCGCGCCGCTCACCACCGTCTGACGTGGTTTCAACACCACCCGTTCGAGCAGCCTGCGCGGTGCTCTTGGATACGAACTTTTCCAAGTGGAACTTTGTGCGTAGATCCTGAATCATGGCGTTGATGCGGGCACCGAGCCGCGCAATCTCATCCCCTTTTGTGTCAGCGTGGTTCACCTGCACTTGGAGTTTCCCGTCACCAATCGCATCTGCTGCCTCAGAGATCTCCCGAACAGGCCGAACCACAACAATATGTAGAATTGCGATTAAGGCAAAGAGCATGCTGAGTGCAGCTGCTGCTGTCGTGACCATGATGATGTTCTTTGCTTTGCGCTTGTTGCTCGCGGCCGTGCGAGTTGAGGTGCTCACCTCGACCAAGCCACGAAGCGTCATCGCATCACCATGACACTGGGCACAGCGTGCGGAGTTCCGTAGTGGAGCGACAACCCGAACGCGCTGGTTCTCGCCTTCACCGAGGAGGTCGATGATGGTTTGTTGCTCATCAAGGGCATTTGAGATGTGCGCGGCAGGTGCCGTGTGCGTTGTATTCCAGTACACCCGCCCTTCTTTGTCGTACAGCACCAACTCTTCAACGCCGCCCGTTGCGACAATGGAATCGAGAAACTGCGCAATAATGCGTCCAAGCTCCGATGTCATGATGTGGCGCAGCGAGGTGTCGATCAGGGTCTCCAACTCTCTTGCGTCGCAAGCCTTCTCCGCCTTGGGTTCAGCCAACGCCACCAACAGTGCTCCACGAATATCACTTCCGTATTTGTGGCACTCAACACAACGTGCTTGCTTCTTAAGGGTTACAACCTCTACCGTCCCGCTCTCTGTGTCGAGCCTTTGTGAGTTCCCGCTCGCCATCACCGCAAGCACCTGGTCGCTTTTCACACCGAACTCTTCCATGTCGAGGCCGAAGCTCGGATCTCCTTCTGCATCGTAGACCGCGATGCCTCGAATGCTTGGCGTGCTCTCGCGAATGTCTTCGAAGAACTGATCGAGATGCTCGGAGCGACGTGCAGTCATCAGATGGATAAATCCACTCGTTACGATTTCGCGCAGTACGTCATTGCGATCGTCGCGGCAAGTCTCTGGCGAGACCTGCATCGAAAGCACGCCTCGCTGACGATCAGAAGACGCATGGCAACCATCGCGAGCACATCGCTTCTCCATGGGAATCGAACGCACGACGCGATCCCCCATGACTTGCCGCTCTTGGGTGGCAAGGACGGATGCAACATGAGGCTCTAGACTCGCGAGATCTGGAGCAGCCTCCTTGGGAGCGAAGACCTCGATGCCTTGTGGGTCGTAGATGTGGATCTCGGTTTCCGAGGTGGCGACCGACTTCTTGAGGTCCTCAACGAGGTTTTTGACCTTGATGCCATTGCCCGACAGCATCGCTTGCTCGATGGAGGAGCGAACCATGCTCGACATCTGCACTGCGCTTGTTTCTCCGAAGCTTTGAAGCGCACCTTCGACCTGATTGCCAACCCGAATCGATATCGCGAGAAACCCGATGCTGGAAACGAGCGTCGCGCATAGGAAGATCTTAGAGACCATCCTTCTGCGTATCCATCCCAACACCACCCGAGTATAGGGTGCCTGTATCGCGCGGCCAAGCTAGTGCGCGATTCATGAATATAGAACGCGCTCACTCGTCTTCTCGCCCGCTGGACAAACTGGCTCTGCCAGTCTTCTTCGTTGTTCCTCGGTCGATTGCCCCAGCAAACTCTCTCTTCCCGCCTCGCCAGCAAACGAGCTGACTTCGCGATCACGAATCAATGTCCATGGATCGCGCACTAGTGTGGGATCCAGAGGCATAGAACGCCCTGGCTCGGTTCTTCGCGCCTTGTCAAAGAACGAGCTCCCGTCGCCAGCACATTTCTATTCCTCTG
>JANTGM010000201.1 GCA_024762925.1 Kofleriaceae bacterium
GCAAACTCCCTCTTCCCGCCTCGCCAGCAAACGAGCTGACTTCGCGATCACGAATCAATGTCCATGGATCGCGCACTCGTGCGCGATTCATGAACATAGAACGCGCTCACTCGTCTTCTCGCCCGCTGGAGAGACTGGCTCAGCCAGTCTTCTTCGTTGTTCCTCGGTCGTTTGCCCCAGCAAACTCCCTCTTCTCGCTTCGCCAGCAAACGAGCTGACTTCGCGTTCACGAATCAATGTCCATGGATCGCGCACTAGGGAAAACTCTGTCGCTGTGTGATGACAGCGTACAGTGTGTGCAGCAAAGGAACCCACTTGGTTACCCCCACGGGTTCGCCGAACGAGCCGAAGCACTGATACGATCCCAAGTATGCGAGTTCGCTCCTCTTGGTACTTTGGAATGCTCGGTTTTGCTCTTGCGTTGACGCAGCCCGCAAGCGCGACCGTTACACAAGTTGATGGAACGATCATTCCGATTGCTTCATCCCAAGTCCAGGCCCAACTCGATGCACGTGAAGGCGCAGTAACCCTCGATATGGTCTTGGATGCTGCCGAGTTGCCCGAAGTTTTCTTACCCAATACGACACAGGATGTGACCTTCACAGACTTCGCAGAATTTGCTGGCTTCGAGAACAGCTTTGGCTACTACAACGTTGGCGATGATATTTTTTCTGAGGTTGGACGGCGGGAAAACCTCCACCCGATCTTGGGCTGCGGTCGGGTAATGCAGGAGCATCCTTTCGATCCAACTCATACCGACCATCATCACGGCGAAACCGACCACTACATCCAGAATGCCAATATCCTGCCTGCTTCGGTAGCGGTGGACTTTGCCCTTGAGCAAGCGGAAGGTCGCTACAAGGGGGGCTTCATCGGCTTCTACCTCATCACACCAGAAGACAACGAGTCGTCCGTCAACTGTGGCGACTTCCTTGTCGATGGCAGTGGTGACGACCTTTTTGCCTTCATCTACTTCACCCAGAAGGACCTCAATGACGATGGCGATTTCGTGCACCACTTGGTGTATTCGTCGCCGTCCAATAGTGATCGATTCTATTTCGCGTTTGAAGATCTGTTTCGCGGTGGTGACAACGACTTCGCGGACATGATGATTGAGGTGGACGGTCTTGCACCGCCGTGCATTCCTAGCGCTGAAGTCTGTGATGGAGTTGATAACGACTGTGATGGGCTCATCGATGATGCCGATGCCGACTTGTTTGGAGTTGGCGAAGCGTGTCTCTGCGATGATGTGCTTCTCACCTGCGCCGATGGCCCAACCTTTGGTGCATGCCAAGAAGGTGAGACGATTTGTGTTGCTGGTGCGATCGAGTGCACATCGATTGGAGGCCCAACATCGGAAATCTGTGATGGTCTCGACAACGACTGCAACAACAACATCGACGACAGCCCAGGCGATGTTGGAGCAGCGTGCGATGGAGCAGACTCAGACCTTTGCCCCGAAGGATTCATCGTTTGTACAAATGGCGCTCTCGAGTGCGACGACACCACAGGCCCCAATGACGAAGTTTGCAACGGCCTGGACGACGACTGTGACACCTTCTTTGACGAGTCGCCGATTGATGAAGGCGGAAGTTGTGGCACCTCGCAGGGACAGTGCAGCCCAGGCATTGAGGTATGCGTAGGGGGCTCTCTCGACTGCCAGGGCGAGGTAGGCCCAACGGCCGAGCTCTGCAATGGCCTTGACGATGACTGTAATGGCGTCTCAGACGATGCTCCCATTGACGTTGGCGGCAGCTGTGGCACCACCGATGTGGGCCCGTGTGAATTCGGTACCCTCATCTGCAATGCGGGCAGTCCGCAGTGTGCAGGTGAAGTGGGCCCACAAACCGAGACCTGCAATCTCGTGGACGACGATTGCAACTCGGTGGTCGATAACGATCCAATTGATGTTGGCACCCCCTGCGGCACCAACGTCGGAGTCTGTGAGCCCGGAGTGATTCAGTGCACCGCCACCGGACCAGAATGCGTTGGTGAAGTGAGTGGTGGCCCCGAACTTTGCAACGGGCTTGACGATGACTGCAATGGTCTTGTCGATGACAACCCTGCAGGCGTTGATGTTCCCTGCGGAGAAAGCGCGGGACTGTGCGAGCCTGGTCTCATCAAGTGCATCGCCGGCGCCCTTGAGTGTGTTGGTGGCTTTGAGGGAAATACCGAGATTTGCAATGGCTTGGACGATGACTGCAACGATGTTATTGACGAAGGCGATTTGTGCGAGGGCGGCGCGTGTATCGATGGCGCTTGCACAGCTCCATGCGACGGTGGCGAGTTCTCATGCCCCGTTGGCCAAAGCTGCATCGACAACTTCTGTATTCCCGATCCTTGCTTCGGAGTGATTTGCGCCGATGATGAGGATGGAACTCACAACGTGTGCAGAGACGGAGAATGCGAGCCAATTTGCGACGCTATTACGTGCCCAGCGGATGTGGTGTGCCGACCAAGCGATGGTCTCTGCGTGCCCGAAACCTGCACCTTCTTGCCTCTCTGTGCTGAAGATGAGTTGTGTGTAGAGGGCGCGTGTGAATCGGACCCGTGTTTTGATGTCACGTGTAGCGACTCAGAGTTTTGCCGAGCAGGTGACTGTGTTGCAAGTTGCGCCGGTGTTGAATGCGACGAGGGGCAGCAGTGCACCGATGGCGTTTGTGAGGCTACGGGCTGTGACGTCAATTGCCCCGACCGTTTTGTCTGCGATGCCGATAGTGGCGACTGTATTGACGATCCATGTCGCAACATCGGCTGCCCAGAAGGACAGGTTTGCGACCCACAGGCCGCCGAGTGCATCGCGGATCCGTGCAATGGCATCAACTGCCCGGGCGAGTCGGTATGCGACCTTGGCGGATGCTATGACGCGCCAGAAGACACGTCGGGCGATGCTGGCCCCGCACCCGAGTTTGTCTCACCCGGCGGTGGTGGCGGATGCAGTGTTGGAGGCAATGGAGGTCATGCGGGCCTTTGGTTCGGGCTCGCACTTGCTGGTCTCTTGTTGATGCGACGAAGGGGAAGCATCGCTGGCCTCTTGCCATTTGTCTGCCTTCTGGGCGCTCCGCAGGCTGCATGCGGGGTGAATCCGTTCTGCGTGAACTGCGACGAAGACGGGCAGGGGACTGGTGACGGTGGCATTGACGTCTTTGATGGAGGGCCCAGCGATGCGGGTTTTGATGCAGCTCCTGGCTGCGAAGATGGTGTGGTGCGACAAGAGATTTGCGACGAGCTCGACAACGACTGCGACGGAAACGTCGACGAGGACACCTCGCTCGCGACAGACTTCTTCAACTGTGGGGCGTGCGGGAACAGCTGCGAGCGGTCGGGCACAAGAACCGAGTGCGTCTCGGGTGGCTGCGTCGCGACAGAGTGCTTTCCCGGCAACGTGGACATCAATGGTGATCTTGCTGACCCCTTCGATAGCTCCGATGGCTGTGAGTATGGCTGCTTCGTTTCCAATGGGGGAACCGAGGTGTGCGATGAACTTGATAACGACTGCGATGGTGCTACCGATGAAGGCACAGACTTTGAAACCGATCTCCAAAACTGCGGCCAATGTGGCCGAGTCTGTGGCTTCTTCGAAGCAGCACCAACCTGCAGTGGTGGTGTTTGCTCTTTCGATCCCTCCACCGACTGCACCGCTGGCTTTATCGACATCAATGGAATGCAGGACGATGGCTGCGAGTACTCATGTTCGCCATCAGGCGGCGGCGTCGAGGCATGCGACCTCATCGACAATGACTGCGATGGTGATGTCGACGAAGACTTCAACACCGATAGCAACGTCAACCACTGTGGACAGTGTGGTCGGGTGTGCAGCTTTCCCAATGCCACAGCGTCGTGCACGACGGGAGCCTGCACCTTTAACCCCGCCACCGATTGCGATACGGACTTTCACGATGTGAATGGCATCGAGGCGGATGGCTGTGAGTACGCATGCACTCCGACCAACGGTGGCGTCGAGATTTGCGATCTCATAGACAACGACTGCAACGGTTTCGCCGACGATGCGCCCGTGGATGCGGCCGTCGCATGCAACAACGGTCCGCTCGGCGTGGAAACGGGTGCGTGCCTAAACACCGGTAGCACGGTGTGTTCCCTGGGAATCATCGTGTGCGTCGGGGCTCCAGAACCCACGGCTGAAACCTGCAATAACATTGATGACAACTGTGATGGCAACACGGACGAGGGCGTAACCCAGTCGTGCTATTCGGGACCGCTAGGAACTGAGGGCGTCGGGCTTTGCGAGTCGGGCGTGCAGACATGCACAGCGGGTGTCTTTGGTGGCGCGTGTGTGGGCGAAGTTGTGCCTGCGGGAATTGAGACTTGCGATAATCGAGATGAAGACTGCGATGCCCAGATCGATGAGGCGGCAGCTGGCGGACCGTTGGTCCAGTCGTGCTACAGCGGAACCGTCGGCACTGCTGGTGATGGCGAGTGTGTTGCCGGTTCACAAAGCTGCACCTTCGGTGTCTTTGGCAGTTGCCAGGGCGAAGTTGTCGACCAGATCGAGATTTGCGGTGATGGCTTGGACTCGGACTGCGACACCAATAGTGATGCGGTGGAAGGCTGCCTCGTTGCCGATGCGATCGATGAGCGCATTGATGCGAGCGGCACACTTGGAACCGCTGCGGGCGCGGAACACTCGTTCGACCTTGTCATCGCGGCTGGTGGTTCGCCGCTGGGACAACGGGTCTATGCCTCGTGGGCCGATCTCAGCAACGGTGCCAGCGATATCTACTTTGCCCGCTCCCTCGACGGTGGCGCAACTTGGCAAGACGCCATCAATCTCACAGACACACTCGGTGATGCCGCCGTGAAACCCTTCGTCGTGGTGTCACCTGGAGCGTCCGATACCGTGCATGTGGTTTACCAAAGTGTTGCTGGTGGTGTGCGAGACATTCGAACTCAGAACTCTACCGATAGCGGATCTACCTTCACGGCACCCAGCGGTGCTCTCGATGGTTCCGATGATAGCTTCCACCACAGCGCGGCCGTGAGCGACGATGGGAACGAGGTGGCTATCGTCTGGGAAGAACTCGATACGACGACTCTTGCGCGAAACATCATAAGCCGAGTCTCCACGGATGCCGGTGCAACCTACGAAGCGCAACGCACGGTCAATGTCGGTAGTGGTGCCAATCCGATTGCAGGTCGTCCGCAGGTGGGAATCACCAGCGCAGATCGCTACATTTTTGCGTGGCGCGAAATTCGTTCGGGCGTAACCAGTGATGCGTTTGCTGTGTTTAGCGATAGCGCCACAGCAGCCTTTGCCCTCGCAAACGAAACGCGGCTCGATGCTGATGTCGGTGATGAGGAAGATGCCGATTTGCCCGTGTTGCAGGTTCGAGGAACTGCCGTTTACGTGGCTTGGCAGAGCATCTCCACGATCCCCGGTGCCGGCTCCGATGTGGTCTTTGTGCGCTCCTCTGATGGCGGTAGCAGCTATGCAGGGGAACTCATCATCGATGATCCAGCTGTCGAACAAAGCTCATCCTTCACGCCTGTGATGGCCGTCGATCCAGCTGGCGCTGGCGTTGGCGACGACCGAGTGTTTCTTGCATGGGAAGACCGACGAGAGGGAACACAGATCTTTGCAGCAAGTTCAGCCGATGGAGGCCAGACGTTTGATGCTCCGCAGCGCACTTCAAGTGATACGGGGGCGCCCCTCTCGGGCGTGACCCGGGGGCCACAGATTGTCTATGGGGGGGGCGACATCATCATCATCTCCTACATGAACGCCGGGGGAGATGGCATTGAGCACGCGTTTGCTGCGAGTTCGATTGATGCTGGTGCCTCTTGGAGTTTCACGCATGAAGCACTCGACACGGGGGCTGGTGCCGCTCTCAATCCGGTCATTGCCAACTCAGACGATGTGACGATCGCAAGTGGGGCGTGTATTGGCTGGGTAGACTTTCGCGCCGGCACAGGCATCAACGGTGATCCGCACGTGAGGCGAGTGGGGCAATAGCGGCGCCAACCCTGGGTGTGTGAGGGCTCGCTGTGAGGGGCGAACCGCGAGCGGGTCTAGCTATTGGTGGGCCCTGCGACCCACTCTTGTCCGCGGTGCCCAAGCACTCGGAAAACGCGCATCTCGTTGGCCTTGCCTTTGACTCGCACTGGGGGCAGGGGTTCAGCTTCGATGCGATCCACAATGCGCGAGTAGGTGTGCTCGGAGATGATGATTTCGCCAGGCTTGGCGAGACTCACAAGCCGGGACGCAACATTCATGGCGTCGCCAATTGCGGTGTACTGCAGCGCCTTGGTGGAGCCGATTGCTCCGGTAATCACCCGGCCCGTGTTGACGCCAATGCCAATGTGAATGGGAGGCTGGTTTTCGGCCTGCCTGGTCCTGTTGAACTCGGTGAGGCTGCGAAGCATGTCGATGGCACAACAGACTGCGATGTACTCGTGATCGCCCATCTTGAGCGGCGCACCAAAGAGCCCGATGATTTCGTCGCCTACGAATTTATCTAAGGTGCCTTTGTGGCGGAACAGAACCTCCACCATCACCTCGAAGTATTCGTTCAGTGTGTTCACGACCTCTTCGGGGGGCGCCCCATCGGACATGGCAGTGAAGCCACGAATATCTGAGTAGAGCATTGTGATTTCATCGAGACGACCGCCTTTCTCGATGGTGAGTTCTCCGGCGACAACTTGCTCTACAACCGATGGAGGAATCAATCGCGAGATTTGCGCACGCGTCTGCGCTTCCATTTCGATGCGCTGCGCAAGCCTGGCGTTCTGAATGGCAACCGCGGCCTGTGATGCCATGCCGATGCAAATCTGCAGGTCCTTGTCTGTGAAGGCGTTACTGGCGATTTGCGAATCAAGGTGCATCAGCCCGAGGATTTCCTCAGAGTGCAGGAGTGGCACGGTCATGGTCGAGCGAATGCCCTGCATGATGATGGAGTGGGCACCAGAAAAACGCTCATCGAGAGTTGCATCGCTGGAGAGAACCGCCGCCTTCTTCTGAATGACCTCGGCGGTTACCGTCTTGGACAAGACAATGTCATCGCTATCGTTCTTGCCATCGCCACTCTTCACATAGCTCGGCACTAGCTCGCCAGCCGAGTCCATGAGCAAGAGCACGCCACGATCCGCACCTACTAGTTCAAACGCCTTGTCGAGAATCTTTGGAAGCAGTTTGTCGAGATCGAGCTCGGAACCGACCGCCTTGGCGAGCTCGTGGCCAATTCGCAAACGCTCGTAGTCACGACGAAGCGTGCCTTCATCCATGATGTCGCGCTCGCATGCAAAGACACCATCACCAGCCGTGATGCTTTGCCGGATGTGACTCTCGGTTAGACCTGGAGCGATGGTGACGCGGTTGAGCGCGTTTTCCTCAGTGCTGGTCTGGCTAAAGACGATGCGTGTTGAGCCGAGGGAGATTTCGTCCCCATCTTTGAGATGCAGATCACTAATGCGAACTCCTCGACAGAAGGTCCCGTTTAGCGACTGCAAATCGTTAAGAACGTAGCTGCCATCCGGTTGGCGCTCGATGTGGGCATGCTCTTTGGAGATGATGCGATCGAGAATCTGAATCGTGTTGTCTGGATGACGACCGATCGAATTGAACGCAGCAAGCTCGTATTCTTGTCGCTCGTCATTGCAGTAGACGATGAGCTTGGCCATTCCTAAGACATTCCCCCCAACCTAAAATTGGAACCCGAAGCATAGGAGCCAACCGAGTGATGGTAAAGGCGATTTCGCAGTTGTTGAAACCAACTGTCTCGGCGATTTAGGTAGCCGTCGACTTGACTTGGGCCCTGCGTCGTATAGAAATGCCCCCAGCCTTCTGCTTTGGCTGAAGGTTGGTCTTCCGCTTTGGTGGAAGGCACCTCTCGCTCCGGCGAAAGGGCTTGCGAAAGTGGCGGAATTGGTAGACGCGCTGGCTTCAGGTGCCAGTGAGCGTAAGCTTGTGGGGGTTCGAGTCCCCCCTTTCGCACCGAAATCACTCAGGTTCTAGGGCCTGAGTGGTTTGGCCTTGGGCGCTTGGTAGCGAACTTTCTGTGACGACGCCAGCTTTGGGAGTGCAGCGCGATGTGACTCCACATATCACGGTGTGTTCG
>JANTGM010000202.1 GCA_024762925.1 Kofleriaceae bacterium
GCGGTTGCTCGCGAATCGTCTGGTGGTGGCGTCAGTGGCTCGGAGCTGTAGGCGACGGTTGCTCGCGAATCGTCTGGCGCCGGCGTCAGTGGCTCGGTGTCAGGGATTGGTGTCTCTTCGGTAGCAGCGCGATCTGGTGGTGGAACCGCTGGCTGCGTTGTGGAAACCGAATCGGCTTTCCGTGGCAGTAGCTCTTCCTTGTCGCCAAGGTACGCATCGATCTTGTCATCGAAGGTGCCAATCTTGAGGTCCTTAAGAACCGCCTTGTGCTGTGACTGCATCAAGGACTTGACGATGTCTTCCGCTGAAGCTGCGTCGTAGTCGACTTTGCGACTTGAGATGATGACGCCGCCGTGAAAGAGGTGCGTAAATAGGTGTGGGTTGTCCACGCCCGAATCTTCGGTTTGTACGTGGAAGATCAAGCCCCGATGCTTGAAGTTATGGTTGTACCCGAGAACGGGCGAACGCTTACTCACAGTCCCGATCAGAATATCACACCCAGACAAAGGATCTTTGCCACATGCACGATGATTCTGCGTGTGGATGAAGCTTGCAGCGGTGCAAATAAGGTACTCTGGTGGCACTTCGCCCCTTGCATTCGCACGGGCTCTACCACCCATCTCAGAAAGCAGAGGAACTACTCGTGGACGCGGAAATTTCAGGTCGTTTTGTTGAAACAATGCGATCTTGGCTCGTCAGCCTACCTTTTGACCTCAAGATTCTTTACGAAGCCAGCACCGACGAAAACCTGAGTCGAGAGACCAGGGAGCTCATGATTGGAGCGATCATCTACACGATCTCACCAAGCGACCTCATTTCGGACCGGGACAACTTTGCTAGCTATGCCGATGACTGCTTGCTGCTTCGTGTAGCCCTTAAGCATGGCCTCGACGACGACGACGATGAGGACAAAGAGTTTTTCCGTAGCCGCTTTTCCGAGTTCTTCGACACCTTAGACGAGGAGCTAGCCACAAGTCGTGCTGCCATGGGCGAGTTGCACGACTGGTTGGCCGGCAAAGTTGCTGTGTTGCCAAAGCGTACACACAAGAACAAGTCGGTGAAGCAGTACTTCGAGAGCGACGAGCTACAGGAAGAACTCTACGAAGATGGGCTTGAGTTTCGCACTGAGTACCCCATCAGCGAAGATGACATCGCCGATCGCTTCAAAAAGCCTTCGTCCATTATCGATCTGTTGCAGCGTGCAAAGAACGACGAAGATCTAAAAGCCGGAAAGTAGCCGTAAAGGCTAAAGATCGACGAGTTCCAGGGAATCTAGCGTCTCGCCCAAGAAGCGTGGCGCTAGCTCTTCCATGCGCGATGCGTCAGTTACAGAGCATCGAAGGGCTCCAGCTGGGCGTTTGAGCGGTGTCTCTTCCGCTCCCAAATGCAACGAAGCTTGGCTTACCATCGCCGCTGCCGAGTCAACAATACGCACAGGTGCGCTACAGAGTTCTTCGCAGACCTCGGCAACAACATCCCGGAGCAGCGGATAGTGCGTACACCCAAGGACGA
Organism: Kofleriaceae bacterium; assembly: GCA_024762925.1. Lineage (GTDB taxonomy): Bacteria > Myxococcota_A > Polyangia > Haliangiales > Haliangiaceae > NORP324. The sequence goes on from JANTGM010000202.1 coordinate 1,513, forward strand.
TTGTGTCGACATGACCGTCGGCTTGGAAGAGTTCTGAGAGATATCGGCGTGCTGTGAGCTTTGCGATGTCGGTCTCGCCCCAGCCCTCTTCCGCTAGCGGCACAAAAAGCGGGCATGCACGTGTTACGACGGAAGCTTTTGGATCGCGTTCGCAAATTGCCGCTTCATAGGCCCCAGAGCGAACGGTTCCCAGCGTGCCAAGCACAGCGATGTGTCCGCTCCTCGTGGCTTCAAGGGCAGCGAGGGCTCCTGGATGTACTGCCCCAATAACAGGCACCTCGGCCCGTTCTTGGAGGGCAGGCAGGGCGTTTGCGGAGGCGGTGTTGCAGGCGACCATCACAAGCTTCACCCGCTTTTCGAGGAGGAATTCTTGGCAGGTGAGCGCATATCGCTCAACCGTCCGCGGGCTCTTGGTGCCATAGGGAACCCGTGCGGTGTCCCCGAGGTAGTGGATTTCCTCGTGGGGAAATCGCTGGCGCAGCTCCCTAACTACCGTCAGACCACCCACTCCAGAGTCAAAGACACCGATTGCCTGGGTCATTGCCACACCTGAACGAGTGAGCAGGCTAACATCGTCGCCAACCAAGACAGTGAGACTAAGTGGCGCAGTGCAGCAAGCTTTCGAGAGAGGCTATGCCAGCGCGAAACTCGAGTTATTGCGTGCAACGGTTGACTCGTAAATCCACACCAACTGTAAAAATGTCGTGGGCTTGCGCGTAAGCCCCTCGTACATGTTTGCGATCCCGGGGAATGTCTTCTCCGCCTCGCTGAGGTGTTTCTCGGTAATACGTCCAACCACGGGCACCAGGCTATACAAAGTTCGTTCCAGGTGCGATCCACACCTACAATACACACATTGTATCGCGGCTCACACCGTTTACAGCTGTATGTAGGACGTTTGGGAGCATCGATCTCTTCCCAACATCTGCGCTTGACCTGGTGCTCGCTTGTCGATAATCGAGTGGGTCGATGAATCTTCAGCACGCAGTTCGCGAGGTGCATTCCTGTCCCTTGGACGAAGTCATGAGTTTCTTGCCTTCGGTGGTGGCAGATCAACCGCTCACCATTCTCGCTTTGGCAACACGAGTTGGCGAGACAGGTGTCATGCCGCCAGAGGAAGTGACCGAGGCTTGCCGACCACTGATTGCTTCGCTAAAAGACTTGCCCCCGAAGGATCTGGTTAACGCGCTCACCGAAACGCTGGTGACAACCAAGGTTGATGAGGCTCTTGAGTGGTTGCTTCAAATTGGTTTCATCAAAGAGTTCTACCCAGAGCTCGAAGCTTGCAAGCATCTTCAGCAAGAGGCAGGTCGCCATCACAAAGATGTTTGGGAGCACACAAAGCTGGTTGTGAAGCAGGCTGTACGCCGTCCTGCACTGCGTTGGGGCGCTCTCTTGCACGATATCGGCAAACCACCTACACGCACCTTCACAGACAAGGGTGTGCACTTTCACGGTCACGCCGAGGTTGGTGCACGCATGTTCGACAAGCTCAATCGGCGCATGCCCTTTGAGAATTCGATGCGCCGCAAGATTCGTTTTCTCATCAAGTACCACCTGCGTTCGGCACAATACGAAGACGATTGGACCGACAGTGCTGTGCGTCGATTTGCCAAGGATATGGATGAGCACCTTGTCGACCTGCTGGACCTGAGCCGCGCCGACATTACTTCCAAGCGTCCTGGGCGTCGGCGCTCGCTGCTCTTTCAAATCAGCGCGCTTTCCGATCGAATCGATGCCTTGCGCGCCGAAGATGCCAAGAAACCCAATCTTCCCAAGGGTCTGGGCAACGAGATGATGAAGCGCTACGACTTGCCACCATCGCGCTTTCTGGGCGATTTGATGAAGGCCATCAATGCGAAGGTCGATGCCGGCGAACTCAAAGGCCAACAGGACTTTGACTACTACCTCGACTGGCTGGGCCAATCCGGGCTGCTGGATAACAAGCCAGAATAGTTAGATCTACATCGGCACTCATGCGTGTTAGCTGCCATGAAAACTCCTATGGTGCTAGTTGCGGCGGGTGTGGGTTTGTTTGTGTTTGCCAGTGCAGGGTTCGGCAAGCCAAGACTGAGGCCAGCCAATGGCAAGCGAATGAGGCGCATGCCTTCATCGATTTCTCCAGGAGACGTTCCTTTCCACACCGAGTTTGCGCTGCTTGCTGCACCACCACAGATGCAGGCAGTGAAGACCCAAGACGATCGCACCACCACAAGCACCAGTATCGCGACAACATCTAGCGGCCTGCTCGTTATCGATGATGAGACAGGTACGCTCAGTTTGCTCGACAAAGTCGGCAAGGCGCTCGACTCAGCGCGCGTGGGTCGTCGTGCGGGCCAGTTGGCTGTCGACCGAAAGCGCAAGACCGTATTCGTTGCAAACCGCGCAGGCGATACCATCGAAGTTTTGCAATATGGCAAAGGGCTCACAAAGAAGGACCGCTTTGTTACCGCAGCCGAGCCGTATGGAGTCGCGCTCACACCAGATGGCTCGACCTTGCTTGTGACCACCGTGGCAGGACGGTCTCTGCAAGCGTTTACCTCCGATACCGGTGATGCTCTTTGGTCGATCGACATTGGTCCCGAAGCGCGAGCTGTCACCGTCTCGCCTGACAGCAAGGAAGCTGTAGTGAGCTTTTTGGGCACCGGCGCGATTGCTCGAGTGGAGCTCGCCACACAGCGGGTTCGATTTAAAGCGATTGGCGCAACGCACTCGGTGACCGAGGAAGGCGTCGACTTCGGTCGCTCGAAAAACGTGCCACTGCGTTTTGCGCGCAATGCGTTTGCCGCGACCTTTGTAGGTGACACTGCCGTTGTCGCGTACCAACAGAGCACACCAAAGGCCATCGCCGTCAATCAGCGAGAGTCACGCGGTACCTATGGTGGATCTTCTGAGGGGAATCCTCCGCTCGTTCACCGCTTGGCGTTCATGCCTCGTGGCTGGACTTCTCCCGGTCAGGCGCACGTTCGAATGCAGATGCCAAGAGCCATTGCATACGACTCTGTGCAGGATGAGCTTTTGATTGCCGACTTGGCGACAGATGAAGTGCTTAGCCTTGCCCATGCAACGAAGGGCGAGATGGGAAGTGGCATGCGGATCTCGCTACAAAAAGCCCTAGCTGCCAATCATGCGGAACGTCCGAAGAGCTCGAAGAACCCGTGGAAGGACGATGGGCCAGGTGTCTGTGGACCAAAAGGCATCGCCACAACCGACGATGGAAACCTCGTCGTGCACTGCAGCTTGAGCAAGCAAGTGGCCTTTGTTGATCGGTCCGACAACAACAAGATTTCGTTCTCACCGGTGTTGGCGAAGTCGAAGATGAGCGCAGCAGCCAAACGCGGGCGCATTCTCTTTCACAAAGGCAACGACGCGAGGCTCTCCTCTCGAGGAGGCATGGCATGCGCAAACTGCCATCCCGAAGGTCGCAACGATGGTCTTAGCTGGCGCATCGAAGGAACCGACTTGCAGACGCCCTTGCTCGCAGGGCGCATGAAAGGCACCCATCCCTTCAAGTGGGATGGCCAGGACAAAGATCTTCACACCAGCCTGATGCACACTGTTGTGCGCCTAGGCGGACATGGCATTGCTGCGAGCGACGCCAAAGACTTGCAGGCGTACCTTGAAAGCATGGAGGGCGTTCGTGTTGCCGGCCTTGCCGATGGCACCTTGTCGGCCAAGCAACATCGCGGCAAGGCGCTTTTCAACAGCAAAGAACTCGGCTGTCGCACCTGCCACTCGGGTAAGAACTATTCTGATGGAAAGAGCTATGATTTGGGCGACGACCTGGACAAGGTAAACACGCCCTCGCTCATTGGTCTCGCCGCGAGTGCACCCTACTACCACGATGGCAGCGCTCCCAGTTTGCGCGCACTTGTTCTCGGCAACGCAACGGTTCGCGGAATGGGCAATATGCAGAACCTCGACGAAAAAGAGGTAGACGAACTCATCGCATTCTTGGAGACTCTCTAGAGCATGTGTACACACTTGGCCGCAGCCCTTCTGCTCGCTCTCAACCTGGTTGTCCTGCCATCGTGCGGCCCCGAATCACAAACTCCAAAGATTCCCGAGGGTGCACAGCCAACGGCGGAAAGCCCCACGGAGCGGACCAACCACAGCATGCAGTCCGGGCCCAGCATCGGGCCTCGCACCCATGGCGTTCCGCATTCGACCAACATTGACATGGTCGTGCTTAGCTCCGATGGGCAAATGGCGCTCACCCGCGATAGCCTCGGCGGCCTGCGGCTGTGGCCTTCTCTAGCGGGCGACTCGGAGCCAATGCAAGTGCCTGTTCGCGGGGCACTACAGGTATCTCTCGAGGGCGGACAGGCTGGCACGATCATGAGTGTCATTGATGGCGTTGGGGCTCTGCACATCTTGCATGCACGCCTGGACGGCAGCATGCAGGAGCTGTACATGAGCTCGCCACACAAGCCTATGGTGCAGGCAACGGTTTTGCCTGGTGGAAAATTCCTCGTTACGCTCAGCAAAGACTATCGACTCTCGCTAATCGATGTGAATGGAAAAGTTCTTAGCCAACTGCAGCAACGACGATTTCGTCCAAACGCGATCCGAGTGGCAAAAGACCCGCTCAGTGTCTTGGCAATTGAGAGTGATACGGCCCTGGCAGGTGGAGCCGTCACGCTAAAGACCGTCGACATCGACCTCGGCAAGAAGACGCTCAGACTTCGTCCCACAGAACGAGAACTTCAAGGTGTTTTCAACGTTGCCTCAAGACGCTTCGACTACAGTCCAGACGGCACCCATGTAGCGTATCTCGGCGTTACGCCAGAACCAGCATCGGGGGCTCATAAGACGGAGCGAAAGCCCGCAGTGCCGAGCAGCAATGTGCCAGCAACCCCCCAAGGCCTAATGGTTGCGAATATCGAGACTGGCGATGTGCAAGCGATCGAGTTGCCGCTGCTTGCACATGAAGTTATGAGCGTTAGCGTGGCGTTTAGTCAGGAACGCGAAGTGTTGGTTTCATCAAGACCGAGCGGCGGCAGCTGGAAGGTCTCGCTTGGAGAAGAGCCAACCAGTGCGGCACTGCCCTCCTCGGTTGCCAACGACAGCCTGAGAAGTGCCAATGATGTTGCCAATGGAGTGCGCCTTGCGGCTGATGGTACGTGGCTCTTTGTGCAGGACCTAAATGCAAAAACCCACCACTATCTCGGCTATGGAGCATTTGATCCGCAGTACGCGTCGATCTCACCCAATGGCGAGTGGGTGTCGTGGAGCACAGGCGCGATGGTATTCGTGGAGAGTATCAAGGACGACTCCAAATCAACTCGAATCACAGCGCCGCCAGCCGAAGCATATTTTCGCGCGGGCTTTGTGGACGACAAACACCTTGTAACGGTCGATTACTCCGGGGGGGTACATCTCATCGACTGGGCGAGCGGCAAGCAGATCGGAAGTCTCGATGCCGGCGGCCCAATTCGCGAGTTCGCGATCGATCAAAAGCGAAAGCTCATTCGTGGCGTTCGTCAAAACGGTGGCACCTGGATAGCAGAGTTCGGTGCGTCGGGTCTCATGGGCCCATATCTGATTCAGGATGGTGGCTACCGCTCTGGCTTCTTGGATGGTGAGCAAGGCCTGTGGAGCATCGATGCTTCCAATCACTTGAGAACGTATTCTCTAAGAGAAATTCGCAAGGGACTTTCAACGGCCCAGCTCAAGAAGAAGGGGCTCGACGTGTCAAACAAGCAGCCAACGGTCATCGACGCCAAGGGCAACCACTACATTCTACAGGCAGTGAATCGAGGGGCCAAGCTGACGATTGTCGCGCAAGGCACTGGCAAGGAGCGAGAGCTCAAGCTTGGTGCCACCCCATCGCGAATTGCTCCCTCACCAGACGGAACGAAGCTCGCGCTGATCTCATCCAGTTTTGCCACCGTTGAAGTTGTGAGTGCTACCGACGCCAAGTCGTTGTGGAGTCGGTCCTTCGTACAAGGGGTGCGGCATGTAACTTGGTCTGCCGATTCATCACATCTAGCCGTTGCCTCGCAGGTGGGTGCCATGGTGCAAGATGGTGCCACCGGCACTCCTGTGCGACTCGGATGTGCTCCTTGGTTTGAAAAGCGCGAGACGCCCCCAGCTTCAACAGTGAGTTTTTTGCAGGTGCAAAACCTCTGCGAACGCAACGTTGTTCCATAGCGCGCACTAGCGCGCGATTCATGAATATAGAACGCGCTCACTCGTCTTCTCGCCCGCTGGAGAGACTGGCTTTGCCAGTCTTCTTCGTTGTTCCTCGGTCGCTTGCCCCAGCAAACTCCCTCT
>JANTGM010000203.1 GCA_024762925.1 Kofleriaceae bacterium
GAGAACAACAGGCCAACGGAGAACAACAGGCCAACGGAGAACAACAGGCCAACGGAGAACAACAGGCCAACGGAGAACAACAGGCCAACGGAGAACAGCAGGCCAACGGAGGAGAAGAGGCGCATCTAGAGATTCCGTTTGAGAGTCATTACGTCGGTACGCACAAGCTGGGCGTGAACCGGGTGAACGATGGCAAACGAAACGGAGCCGGAGAGATTTTTCGCGAGGCAAATGCTCTCGTACTAACCGCCAAAGTGAAACAGGGGCAGTACCGACTCAACGTCAACGGCATCGTCAAGCCGGTGTCAAAGACCGAGTTTGTGCTCGACGGTATGCTGCGCGGAGTTCCAAACCTCGAATTCGCTGGCAAGCCCGCCAAAGAAGTGACCACCGAGGGCAGTTTCACATTTCGAGCAACCAAGGGACGCAAGTACTGGCGACTCTACGATGTTGATGGCAAGGAGTGCGTGTGCAATGAGGGCTGCGGCAACGAGTTTTGCTACATCGACCTATCGTTCTAGCGGCTCGGCTCAGGCATCAGCGAGCGCTCAACGCGCTCCCAATTGATGACCCGCATCCACAAGAAGAGTACGAGCCCCGCTGCGGCGAGCCAAACCAACAGACTTGTGATGACGATGTTCCTTCTACGCCGCTCAAGACTGCCAAGGGTTGTTTTACGGACGGCGTCAAGCTCGTTCCAGGCCTCTACCGAGTCCGCATCTGCATACACTGTCTCTAGCTCTGTGATGACCTTTGCATACTGGCCTTCCTCCATGCCAGACGCCACCGAGCTCGAGACCAAGAAGCCGAGTACGAAGGCCAGAAAAACTCCTAGAGCCAGGCGACCTCGCCCCGACACCAAGAGCAGCGCTAAGGGAGGCCGTTCGGAAGAAGCCGTCTCTTGGCCGAAGTTAGCTGCCGAGGAATCTTCGAGAGCCTCTATATCATCCAGCTGAGCCGGGGTTTGCAGCGCTGCATCATCCTCGGCGATTGGCGCCGGCTCCTCAGCGAGCTCTAGCTTGGCTTCTTTAAGCATCTCAGGAGGCAAGAACGCTTCCACATCGCTCGCCGCTGCCACACTGCCCGCGGAAGGCCCTGCCTTCTTCTCAGAACTTTCCCCATCGAGCATCGAGAGTGTTAGAGAGCCGCTTGAAGCTGCGGCGTCGGCAAGCACGCCAAGATCTTGCGAATCTGACTCGCCACCAAATCCCGCGGCAAGTCCCGACTCGTAGTGCACTTCGTTGTCCTCAGGCGGTGGAGGCGTATGGAGCGCAAGAGAGTCATCAGCCGCGTCTGGAGGAGGTGTCGGAGTGACGGCTGCCGAACGAACGACAACATCTCCACGATCATCAACGATCGTGCAAAGTGCTCCTTCCGACTCCAGATATTCCATGAAGCGGCGTGCACTGGCGAGATCGAGGTTGGCCTTCACGCGAAAGCGGCCAGCACCCAAGCGACCGAGGATCTGCTGCGGATCAATGCCGTATTTGCTGGCAATCGCATGAGCCAGCGACTCGGCTGTTGCTGGATCGCTGTCGCGACAGCGCTCAATGAAGACCTGATGACTCAAGTGTGACTACGAGATGTCGATAACCACGACATAGGAACCAGTGGGTTTCTCGGTTGGCGCAAGGGCGTCATCCTGCTCGCGATGCCGCAGTGGGCTATTTGCCGGTATCTGCAGTGGCTCGGGCGCCCAAATCTCAGGCTTTCGATCTCGCTTACTCTGATCGAGTGGGTGCATACGCAGCAGTGATCATAGCAGGGTGTCGCCTCGGAAGTACAAGAACTCCATCGTTGTGCCATCACCGACAACGCCCCACAAAACCCACATCACCGATGCACCTGATTCGAGGTCACTCGAGCGAATATAGAACGCTCACTTGTCTTCTCGCCGTTGGACGCGTTGACGAGCCAACGCTCTGCTTGATCGGTCACTTGCCCCATCTTGGCTCAAGCTAGAGCATATCTCACAAGAATGACCGAGTATGAGGGTCCGAGCTGCAAGCAGGAGCGAGAACGCAGGCATAGTGGCCCTATGGCAAGGTTTCGCGATGCCGAGATGCGCCGCAGGAGCGAGAACGCAGGCATAGTGGCCCTATGGCAAGGTTTCGCGATGCTGAGCTGCGCCGCAGATCGGGACTCAGACGACCGAAGAGGTTGTGAGATATTTCGCGATGCCGAGATGCGCCGCAGATCGGGACTCAGACGACCGAAGAGGTTGTGAGATACGCGCTAGTTAGTTGCCTGTGGCCTCGTTATAGCCTTCGCGGGCACGCGCATTGTCAGGGCGCAGCTTGAGAGCGCGTTTAAAGGTATTGGCTGCCTGGGTCCCATTCCCCGCACCAAGGTACGCCTCACCAAGCAAGGTGAGAATCTGAGCACTCTTTGGCCGCATCTTGCTTGCCTTCTTTAGGTGCCCGATTGCGGCCGGATATGCCCCTTGACTGAGCGCGATGTTGCCGAGCCCCGCATAGGAACTAGCGTTACTCGGATCGAGAGAGCGGGCCTTATTGAATTTGGATGCTGCTCCCAAGATGTCACCCGACCGAAGATCTCCGCTGCCTTGGGCGATCAGAGCTTTGGCCTCGGCCTTGTCCGCGGCAGACGGCCCACTCGATACATCGATCGGGTTTCGGGGCTTTGGATCGACCCGGGGCTTTGGATCGACTCGGGGCTTTGGATCGACCCGGGGCTTTGGATCGACCCGGGGCTTTGGATCGACTCGGGGCTTTGAATCGACCCGGGGCTTTGGATCGACCCGGGGCTTTGGATCGACCCGGGGCTTTGGATCGACCGGCGCCACCGCAACCTGAGCTGCGTCGGCGACAACCATTGCTGCCACGCCTGCATCGCTCACCGCAGCGGCCTGAGCATCGGGAGGCGTTACGACCACAGCGACCTTTGTGGCCTTTGCGTCTGCTGGAACTTCAGACGTTTTCTCATCGTCGGATGACAGAAGAACCGCAGCAAGTACGAGGATTAGCCCCAATACGCCAACTGCGCCCAAGACCACCTTGATGCGATTGTTGGTGGGGATCTCATCCAGATACTCATCATCTGACACCGCCATGAGACCGGTGCGCGACGGCGTATTGCCACGGGCCTTATCGAGCTTCTCGAGTTCCTTCTTACTGAGCTTGCCACCATCCTCAAGGGTATCGCCATCGGCGTACCAGACAGCAGAGAGGCCTGCGCTGGCTTCGGGGCCAGGCTCAACAATGTCCGCAATAGAACTACTCTTATCCTCGGCTGCGCGTTCCGTCGCCACCGCAGGGCCAGGGCTTGGACTCGGAAGGGTAGCTGCCTGTGCAAGAGCAGGCTCAGCGGCTTGAGGAGGCGTTGGCTCATCCACTCGCACCGAGGGCTCAACGTGCACCGATGGTTCGGCAGGAGGCACGTTAATCGGAGTCTCGACTTTTATGGGCTCGCCAACGAGGCCAACTCCCATCACGGTTTGCGAGCCGATAGAACTTTTCTTAGAACGGGGTTCGGCGGATACAGGATCGACTTTGGTGGTCTTGGCAGTCTCGTCTTCAGTCTCTGGGGTCTCAGTAGGTACGGCGGCGTCCTTGCCCATCAACTTGACGCGTTCCATCGCTCGAGACACCGAGGCCGGCGGATTGGTGGGACGGCGCCGGGCCATCTCATCACTCATGATTACGCCGCTATCTGTGCCCTGACGAAGCGCTTCAACCAATCGGTAGACTGTGATGTAGCGGTCGGTGGGTTTCTTTGCCAGGCAGCGCATGATGGCGCGTTCAAGCCAGGCGGGTGTACCGGGCGCCACTTCTGAGAGAGGCCGTGGCGTCTCCTCAACCTGGCGGGTCAGCACATCGAAGACCTTGCCTCCATAGAATGGCGGGTGTCCACTGAGCATCTGATAGGCAATGCAGCCCATCGAGTAGATGTCGGCGCGCCTGTCCACAGCATCACCGCGGGCCTGTTCAGGGGACATATAGTGGGGATCGCCAAACGTCATTCCCAACGATGTCGAAGCGGCCTCGCCCTCTTGCTCAACGAGCTTCGCCAGCCCAAAGTCGAGAAGTTTAAGGTAGTTAGCACGCGTTCGTCGCATGGCCAGAAAGAGGTTTCTCGGCCGCAGATCTCGGTGCACATAGCCCATGGCGTGGGCCTCGATGAGTGCCTCGCCAAGCTGGGTGAGCAGGTCAACGACTCGCTCAATCTCCAGCTGCCCCTCCTCTTCCATGATGTCCGCGAGGGTCTTGCCCTCGAGATACTCCATAGCCAGGTAGAGCCGACCGTCGAGAATGCGACCGAAGTCGTAGATTTGCACAATGTGGTCGTTGTCGAGCTCGCCCACGGTGGTGGCTTCGCGGCGAAATCGCTCGATTGCCAAGTCATCTCGGCTCAGCTCATGATGCAGAACTTTCACGACAACTTTGCGGCGCAAAGTCACGTGTTCGCCCAAATAGATGGCTCCTGAGGCACCTTGGCCGATCTGCTTGATCAGTAGGTAGCGGTCGCCAATGGTAGTGCCAACAATCGGATCTCCGGAGAGGTCACGGCTCTTGGCAGTGCCACAGTTCGGGCAAAACAGGGCGTCCTGATCAAATTCAAGACGACAGTTCTTGCATAGAACTTTTTCGCGTTCTGAGGCCAACGCAGTCACTATAGCGCATCTCCTTGAAGGTGAAAGTCACCCTCCTGTCGGTTCGGCCATAGGTCATCTATATGCCAGACGCGGAGCCACCAGCCATGACCGTCATCACAGTCCGCCTATAGCAGGCGATCGGACCGCCTTTTGCCAGGTTGGCGCTATTGTGGCGGCCGGGTTCCGTTGAAATTCTGGACCGATTCACACCCCGCCAGGGCAGCGCATTCCGCTGAGCCGTTGTCAGCGACTGTGTAGATCAGGGTACCGATGAGGATATCCCCATCAATGCTCGCATCCAGGCTGGAATTGACAAAGTGCGTGCACCCATCTTGGTTGCGCTCCACTGTGCCTTCGATTTCTAGCGACAAGTCCGAGCCACGAATTTTACCGGTGAATGCATGGCTGCCCAAAAGCAGATCTAAGAATAACGCTGAGATTCCGCCAACAGTGGCTGTTACACCGCTGTCATCCTCAACAATGTCGACGGGAATCCCGGTATTGGTTGCGCCAACATTCCAGTTCGTGAAGTTGCATCCATTTTCCCCGGAGGTAATGGAGATTGCGTACTCCCCAGTGGCGTCTGCGGGGGCATCGTCGCCACCACAGGCCGCAAAGAGAAACGCACAGAGAGCAAGGTTGGCAGCACACCGAGTCATGGTGCCAGGAGTGTAGCTCAACCCTCGAATCGGCCAGTCTCCAGATAGCGACGAACGAGTTCGTGCACTCGGGTATCGCTTGGCAGGAGCGTGTGAATCACGGGAACCGAGGTCCAATCGTGCATCGTTGCAGCCTGCGTCTCTTCCACCAGCACGGTGGTATCTGAGGGCCGTCCAGCGGCAATTGGTGCCATCAGCAGCGACGCCGGAAGGAAGCGTGTCTTGCCAGTGCCAGCAACGGCGGCAAGGGAACAGGGCGGCGGTGGCAGCTTCTGAACCTCATCGGGGTGCAAGCTCTGAAGGATTGGTCCCACGGCAACCTTCATCCATGGCCTTTGCGCATACCGCTGCGCAATTACCGATCCTGCGATTGGACTCCCCAAGGCCACACTCCTGCCGGCGGAAAACTCCGGGAGCTCTGCGGCCAAGTAGCGCAGCAACACCCCACCCGCAGAGTGCCCGACAAATCCAAGTTCAGAGCCACCTTGCTCAAGCTCGTTGTCGTGGAGAAACCTCACCAATTTTCGAGCTGCGTGGGAAAGACTGGCGCGCCTCTGATAGCCAAAGAGATGCACCGTGTGACCGGCACGTCGCAAATTACGTGCTAGCTTGGCCATTGAAAACCGCGTGCGTCCCATTCCATGCAAGCAGATGATGACCACGGACCAACTCTACCCAATAGCGAGCATTCCCCATGATTGAAATCGGATCGAAAGCCCCATCCTTTGCGCTTCGTGACCAATTTGGACGCGAGATCACACTTGAGCAATTCGCCGGCAGAAAGCACCTGCTCTTGCTCTTCTATCCTCTCGACTTCACCCCCACCTGAAGCCTTGAGTTGCCTGCACTGGAAGTGCAGTTGAAACGACTTGAACGTGCCAATACTCAAGCCCTAGCAATAAGCATTGATAGCGCTCCGGTACACGCCAACTTTGGAAGCAGCCTTGGGGGGATCTCGTATCCCATGCTCGCCGACTTCCATCCCAAAGGTGCACTAGCGCAGAGTTTGGGCGTCTATAAGGAAGAATTCGGCATCGCCGATCGGGCAACCGTCATTGTTGATGCTGGTGGTGTTGTTCGCCATGTCTCCTCCATAGGTCAGCGCGACATGGATGTGGTGGCAAAAAATTGCGAAGACATCGACGCAGCATATTCGGGAACACTTGCAGAAACCCAGGCGGCAGGCTCTCTCCCAGAAAACTCGGTTGTCTATGTTCGCAACAACTGTGGCGCTTCGCGGGCCGTGCTTCTGGCAAGAGACAACCTGCACCTCAGCTCTCTGCAAGTGCGCAATGTCAGCGACAACCCGGATATGCTGGCCGAACTCAAAGAGCATACTGGAGCCGAAACGGCCCCTGTTCTTGTTGCTGATGGCAAGGTTCTCGCCGAATCTGCCAAGATCGTGGGCTACTTAGCTAGCACCTGCTCTTCGCTCTAGCGCCATGGGCATCCTGCTCGCCAAGTCAGCTCGCTGACAGGGCGAGCAGGTCAGACGATCCGTTTTACCATCGGTGGGTCATCGAGGTTCTCACAGCACTCTTGGTTGCACTTGTGCCAACAACAATGAGCAGTCCAAGAGCGAAACTGGGGAGTAAACCTCGCACTCCTACCGACACAGGGCTCTAAGGTTCGAGAACTTAAGGTGCATTGGTGTCGGCACGAATCCTGTACTAGCGCAGCCCATGCTGCAAACCCAGGAAGCAACCTCCCCTCCTAATCAGGCAAGTTCCTACAGCACGGATCAGTTTCTTGCTGTACTCGATAACACCGAGGCCGGCATGGCTGTTGTGAACACACTTGGACAAACGGTCTATTTGAACAACAGCTTGCAAACCATGATGGCTACCAACACAGCATCACTCCCCGAGTGGTGTCTCGCAAAGCTCCTCCCGATGATCGAGCGAATTCGGTCTTCAAACGAGCAAGTGATCGAGAAGTGGAGCCACGAAGGCACGACCTATCGAGTTCGCGGTCGGGCCCTCAACGCTTGGAGCGGACACCTCGCTCTCGAAGTCTCAGTTGCCTATTCAAATGCAGGTGGGTCCGTCGCAGACGTTCTCTCCCGCGGCCTAGCTCTGAGCCGAAATGACGCTGCCCTGCTTGAGCTTTTGTGGCGCGGCATGAGCAATGAAGAGATTGCGACCCAACAGCGGGTGCGACTTGGCACCGTCAAGTCACGACTGTTTCGCCTCTACCAAAAGCTCGGAGTTCGACGTCGTCCCGCAGCAGTTCTTCGCGCAGCGGAAGTCATCGCGAACTAGTGTGCGGCTCAGAGGAATAGAAATGTGCTGGCGACGGGAGCTCGTTCTTTGACAAGGCGCGAAGGACGACCTTGCTGGGGCAAGCAAGGA
>JANTGM010000204.1 GCA_024762925.1 Kofleriaceae bacterium
AACGGGCACAGGCGATCGCCTAGCGCGAAACGACAGGGGCGCACTGTCAATACATGGACGGGAAGCCGGCTTTGGCGATTCCGTGCGCCACGGAAACACAAAAGCGGTTCAAATCCTGCTAGGCGCGCCAGCCCCTTGCACATCCGGACATGAGGACGACTGCCGGTATTGACAACGTTCCCAGCACAGGAGAGCGCCCAGCGAGGAACGACAGGGAGCGCACTGTCAATACTCGCTGCTAGCGCCAGCGAAGGCTGGGCGCTCCTCACGCGTCTTCATCACCGTCGCTTAAAAACCACTGCTCAACCTCGCTCACGTCAAATGCGTCGGTGGCATCGACCACGATGTCGCGGGCTCCTTGTCGCATAGCAAATCCGCACTCGCGAAGCGCATCGGCAAATCGCTTGGCGCCGAGGAATCGAACCGAAATGCTTGTTACACCTTCCCCGTAGAGAATCGGAAGCAGCTGCCGAATCAGCGGCCCGATGTCGTCAGGAAAGCCAAAGAAGTCTCGCATGTGAATCACGGTGCCAGAGCGAAGCACGACAGCGTAAGCGCGAAGCTCCGGGCGCTTGCGATCGACGAGAGCGGCGAAGCGATGTCCCTCGGCCTTTGGAAAGCGCCATGAGAGAAACTCTGAGGTGCGCTCGCCCACAATCGGGTAGTGGCTCCTAGCTTGTTGCCAAAGATCGTCGATGCGTGCGTCATCGCTCTCGATCCACTGCAAACGGAACTGTGTTGCGCCAGCAATGTACTTAGGTGCGAGTTCTGCCATCCGCATTACATCTGCCCCCGCACCCAAGACCGATTGTCCCAAGCCACTTTTCAGGATGGGCGATGCCCAATGCGGAACATCCTCGCGTTCTGTTAGCCGTTCGATGTAGCCAGCATGGCGCAAGACCCGTGCGTATCTCGGCATGGAGCCAAGCCCCTTACACCCTGCCCTACGAAAAACTCCAACAGCCTTGTGATTCGGAAACCCGTAGAGCACAGCGTGATTGCGCAACGCATAGTCTCGCACCTCTCGCACCATATTTAGCGCCCAGCGCAGCTGCCTGTGTTCCTTGTTGATTGCCAGATCAGCAAGCAGGGCAACCCGCAGTGTCTTGCCATTCACAGAGAATCGGCGAATGCCAACGCTGGAGGTGCCCACAATTTCGTCCGCTTTCCCCTCCGTCAGAGCGTAGAGCACGAATACCGCCTTGGGTTGTTCTGGTGCATCCTCGAAGAACCACCGATACTTCTCTGCCGCATCGTGAACGGGAAGATTCTTCCTCCAGACCTGCATCATGCCCTCGCGAACGTCTGCGGGGACAGCCTGCCGCACGACATAGTTACAACCCGCCATGCGGCGCAATCTAAGGCCAGGAGCAGAGCTTGGCAACCAGCCGAATCGTGCGCGGAAGACGTGCGCGACGCGAGTCGGAGTGCGCACGAAATGCGCGTTGCGATGTGCGGTGGGCGGCTTTCGAGCTCCTGCTCAGGCTCGCCCTCTTGTGAACCTCGTGCTCCACAAGCAATCTGCGGGCTCATGCAAACCACAGTGCCATGCAGCCCACAGCGGTCGCGCTTGGCACGAAGACTGAACAAGGATTGGTCATGAGCGCATTCACGGCAGACGTACTTCGCATTGACGAAGCAAAGGTTGCGGAGGAGATCCGCGCAACCATTCGCGAACAAGTGATGGGCCAGCTTCGCAGGCGTGGCGCCGTGGTGGGGCTCTCTGGCGGTGTTGATAGCTCCGTCGTAGCCGCGCTCTCCGTCTTGGCTCTTGGCAAGGAGAAAGTGCTCGGCATTCTCATGCCGGAACGCGACTCTTCCGACAAAGCGGTGACCCTTGCCAACCTCATTGCAGACAAGCTCGGTATCGAGACGCTCACCGAAGACATTGGTCCCGCCCTCGAAGGCCTGGGCTGCTATGCCCGACAGGACGAAGCTGTACGAGAGGTGTTTCCGGACTATGGCCCTGGCTGGAAATGCAAAATCACGCTTCCGTCCATTCTCGATAGCGACAGGCTCAACGTCTTTCAACTCACAGTAGAAGATCCGGAGGGCAATCGCCAAACGTCGCGCATGCCGCCGAAGGCCTACATGCAACTGGTGGCGGCGACAAACTACAAGCAACGCGTTCGCAAACTCACGGAGTACTACCATGGCGATCGGCTTGCCTATGCCGTGTCCGGAACCCCGAACCGACTTGAGTACGACCAGGGGTTCTTTGTGAAACAGGGTGATGGTGCGGCAGACTTCAAACCGATTGCGCACCTGTACAAGACGCAAGTGTACGCGTTAGCAAAACACCTAGGAGTGCCCGAGGAAATCTGGCGACAACCACCAACAACAGATACGTATTCACTGTCGCAGACCCAGGAAGAATTCTATTTCGCCCTCCCCTACGACCGAATGGACCTGTGCCTCTACGCAAAGAATCACAACGTCCCCGCAGCCGAGGTGGCTCCTGTGGTTGATCTCTCGGTGCAGCAAGTCGAGCGCATCTTTAAGGACATTGAAACAAAGCGTCGCACCACCAAATACCTGCACGCGCGACCACTTCTCATCGAGCCGGTAGACGAAGTCTAGAGCGAACTCCGATGTGTGGTATTGCAGGCATTGTTGGGCTTGGCCCCACGGCTTCTGCGCCTAAGCGCGACGAACTCACCCGCATGGTGCGCGCGTTGCGCCATCGCGGTCCAGACGAGTTTGGCATCTACCGAGATGACGAGGCAGGCCTCGGACATGCACGGCTTTCGATTATCGACCTTGTGGCAGGTCACCAACCCATGGCGAGCTACGATGGCACGCTTTGGCTGAGTTTCAACGGGGAAGTCTACAACTATGTGGAGCTTCGCCAAGAGCTTGAGGAGCTTGGCTACAAGTTTCGCACACAGAGCGATACCGAAGTTGTTTTGCACGGCTACCAAGCGTGGGGCGACGACGCATTCTCTCGATTCAATGGGCAGTGGGCGATGGCCTTGTGGGAGCCTAAGAAAAACTCCTTAGTACTGGCACGCGACCCGGTCGGCATCCGCCCGCTCTACACCTGCTCCCACAACGACCGCCTATATTTTGCCAGCGAAGTCAAAGCACTCTATGCCGCGGATGCCTCCATTCCTCGCAACTTCGACCCTCGCGGAATCGACCAGACATTCACGTTCTGGAGCATCGTGCCCCCCCGGAGTGTTTTCGCCGGCATAAACGAAGTGCCACCGGGAACCGCGCGCCACTATCAAAATGGCCAATGGCATGATCATGAGTTTTGGCGACAGAGCTATCCAACCGGCGAGGCGTCTACATTTCAGGGGACCGTCGATGACGCCGTCGAAGTGGTCCGTGACGCTCTCAACCAGGCTAGCTCGCTTCGGATGCTCCGAGCAGATGTCCCAGTAGCCAGTTACCTCTCCGGCGGTCTAGACAGCTCACTGGTTGCGGCCATGGGCAAGCGCGCACTAGGCAAACAACTCAAGACCTTCTCTTTGCGCTTTCGCGATACGGAATACGACGAGAGCGAGTACCAGAAAATCATGGTTGAGCACCTTGGCAGTGAGCACCATGAGATGTGCGTTTCGCGCGCTGACATCGCAAGTGTCTTGCCCGATGTCCTGTATCACGCCGAGCGCCCGATCTTGCGCACAGCTCCCGCTCCCCTCTTCTTGCTCTCGAAGCTCGTACGAGAGAGTGGCATCAAAGTTGTGATGACAGGCGAAGGTGCGGATGAAGTCTTCGCTGGATACGATCTTTTTCGCGAAGGCGTTGTGCGGCGTTTTTGGGCAAAGAACCCAAAATCCCAAATGCGCCCTCGCCTGCTTGAGCGCCTCTACCCCTATTTGGCTCGTTCTCCAGTCCGCCAGCAGGCCATGGCTCGCCAGTTCTTTGGTCGCAATCTTGAGCAATGGCAAGAGCCAGGCTTCGCGCATGGCACACGTTGGCAAACGACAAGTGCTCTCAAGCGTCTCTTCTCTTCGGAGATGCGCTCGTCACTTGAGGGAGTGGACGCCGCCAAAGAGCTCACGAGCGTACTTCCAGAAGAATTCGCAGACTGGTCACACCTTGCACAGGATCAGTATTTTGAGTTTCGCACACTATTGACGGGTTACATCTTGGCGTCTCAGGGCGACAGAATGCTCATGTCGCACTCCATCGAGGGACGTTTCCCGTTCCTAGACCCAAACGTTATGGCGCTCGCGGCCTCACTACCACCCTCCTACAAGCTTCGCGTCCTCGATGAAAAACACGTTGTCAAACGAGCAAGCGAAGGTGTGGTTCCGTCGTCGATTCTGCAGCGAAAGAAGCAACCGTATCGAGCGCCCGACGCTCTAGCCCTTGTTGGCGGCGAAGCATCGGAATGGGTGGCAGAACTGCTCCGCGAGGAGAACGTGAAAGAGGCAGGCGTCTTTGCTCCGAAGACCGTCTCGCAACTTTGGAACAAATGCCAGCGCCGAGCCGCCTCGGGACAATTCTCAAATGCTGACAACATGGCCCTGGTAGGGGTGGTTTCCACCCAGCTACTGCATCAACGCTTACTCACAGAATCTATCGCCCTCGGTCCCGACATTCACCTCACAACCAACGTCAACCAGAGTTCAGACAACACCGCAGAGTCATAATATGCACGGCGCCACACCACAGCTTCAAGACTACCTCGAACACGCAGCCCAGAGGGACCCAAGTAAGGTTGCTCTCGTCTGCAAAGACGTGCGCTACACCTACGCGGATATCAATGGCGCAGCCAATGCGCTCGCGAACTCGCTTGAGGCCGGCGGGATAGAGCGAGGAGGCCGAGTTCTCATCTTCGCGGACAACTCGGCTGAGACCGTCATCGCGTTCTGGGCTGTTCTCAAGGCGAATGCCGTCGTGAGCATCATCAATCCGCTCACCAAAGCAGATAAGCTCGCATATCTCCTTAATGACTGCCGTGCAGCTGCTCTCATTGCCGATGCGCGCTACGCGAAAGTCTATGAGGCCGCCATTCCCCGATCAGAACATCTCCGATCGACGATTGTTTCCGGCAAGGTTCGGGAGGGGGGGCTAGACGGACTACCGGGTGCTCGGCGTTGGGACGAGGCGCTGGCGGCGAGTCAACAGGACACCGCTCCCGTGCGCACAAATCACGAGATGGATCTGGCGTCCATCATCTACACGTCGGGAACCACCGGGGACCCAAAGGGCGTCATGCTGACACATCGCAACATGCTCACAGCGGCAACCTCCGTGGGCACGTACCTCGAAACGGTGAAAGAGGATGTGCTGCTTGGCGTTTTGCCTCTGGCATTCGATTACGGCCTCTACCAAATGATCATGGCCTTTCGGTTCGGCGCGCGATTGGTGTTGGAACGCTCCTTTGCGTTTCCAGCGCAGGTCCTAAACGTGATGGTCAAAGAGAAGGTAACTGGCTTCCCTGGGGTTCCCACAATCTTCGCCATACTCGCGCAACTCAAGTCGCTCGATGACTTTGACCTCTCGAGCGTTCGCTTTGTGACCAACACTGCCGCCGCTCTTCCACAGAAACACATCGCGTTCTTGCGAGAGACCTTTCCCACAGCGAAGGTCTTCTCCATGTATGGCCTCACCGAGTGCAAGCGATGCACCTACCTTCCTCCCGCCGATATCGATCGCAAACCCGAGAGTGTAGGCGTCGCGATTCCGAACACAGAGCTGTGGCTTGTAGACGACGAAGATAAGAGACTGCCAGCAGGCAAGATTGGCGAGCTGGTCATCCGCGGTGCAACCGTGATGCGCGGATATTGGGAAAAGCCTGAAGCCACCGCCAAGCGACTTCGACCGGGCCCCCTCGCGGGCGAGCAGGTTCTTTATACCGGCGACCTATGCAAGCAGGACGAAGAAGGCTACCTCTACTTTGTCGGTCGCATGGACGACATCATCAAGTCACGGGGCGAGAAGGTTGCGCCCAAGGAAGTTGAGAACGTTTTGATGAACCTGCCAGTGGTGAAGGAGGCGGCGGTCATTGGAGTTGATGACGACGTTCTCGGGCAAGCGATCAAAGCGTTCGTCGTGCTTGCTGATGGTGCTACGGCAGATGAAAAGACAATCCTTCGCGAATGCCAATTGCGACTGGAGAACTTCATGGTGCCCAAGTACGTCGTCTTTCTCGATGACTTGCCGAAGGGCGCCACCGGAAAGATCAAGAAGACAGGCCTTACGTGATTTCGCAATAGCAGCAGCTCAATGGAGCTCGCATGACCAGGAGTACAAAATGAAACAAGCCATCCGAGAATTCATCACCACCAACTTCTATCTGCCAGAAGGCGAAGAGCTTTCCGACGAGCTCTCGCTACTCGACGAAGGCATCGTCGATTCCACCGGCGTCCTCGAAGTCATTGGCTTTCTTGAGGAGACCTTCGAAATCCAGGTCGACGACGCTGAAATGCTACCCGACAACCTGGATTCCGTGGACAAAATTGCTGCCTTCGTTCGCAGGAAAACGGCCTAGAACTGCCCATCTTGTAGCGTTAGAGCCTAGTTAGAAGATCGAGCAGGCTGCATAGAGAAGAAATTTCCAACCGCCCCTCGACCCGAGTGCCACTTTTGGTTTATATGTTCGGCCGAAGTCGCAAGACATCACGGTGGACGTAGCTCAGTTGGTAGAGTCCCGGATTGTGATTCCGGTTGTCGTGGGTTCAAGCCCCATCGTCCACCCCGCAAAAGCCCCTTTGATTCCCAGGAGTCGGAGGGGTTTCGCGGTTTCGGGAGGCGCTCTGGGCCACATATGGGCCACGAAATCTCACTTTGAGCTCTATGAGGACCTCCTCATGGACATCGGAACAGGTTGATCGGATCCTCAAGATGTGGATTTTGAATCACTACCAACCTTGGATCTGACAGAGCCTCAACGCAGGCTAGACGAAGTTGTGCGCACCTTCGAACGGCAGATTGGCCAAGGTGGTGCAGAGAACAAGCGACTGAGCCGACTGCACCGAATGTTGCCCTATGCCCTAGGCGCTGCCCTAAAGAACGGCCAGCAGTCGTGGCAAGCAATTCGAGAACTCTGCAACGACAAGCAGCCGATCGAATTGTCGGTCGCAGTCCCACCGTTGGTACGAAACCTTGCAGAACTCCTGTACTGGACCGTCTTTCTCTTGGACGCCCCAAAGGAACAGGGGGAGACAATGGAGCGAGTCATCTGGGCAAAAATGCATCTCAGCAACCAGTCCTTGCGGAAGCACTATGCAAAAGAAAAGGAGTGGCAGCTACACGTTGATCTACTCGATCAGCAACGCGACTGGTGGGAGCGCAATTGCTCGATCACACCTGAAGAAAAAATGCGAGGTGCAGAAGATCGCAAAGTCTTGGCCCACTCCAGGCATTGGGCTTCGTAAGAAGTTACGAGACGAGGGTAGAAGGTCGTTTCTAGAGTTTATAGACGTCATGTACTACGGCCAACTCTCGCAAGAAATCCATCTCACCGGTCCGCTCTTTCCTGAACTCCCTGAACTCCCTGAACTCCCTGAACTCCCCTGAACTCTGACCGGGGAACATTTCGACGCCTGAACTCTGACCGGGGAACATTTCGACGCAACTATGCCGGGCGTTTCCCGATACCCCCGGCGTGAACCCCAGACCCGTATTCAAAGGCACCACCTACC
>JANTGM010000205.1 GCA_024762925.1 Kofleriaceae bacterium
AAATGTTTGACCGGCCCTCGCTTGGTTTCTCACCTTCTGGGCGCTTCGCTCTGCGTTGCTCGTCGGTCACGTATCTCGATACGCTCCACTCCTTGCGTCTTGCCAGAAAACGAGTTCCCGGTGCGATCTTCCGGTCAATCAGTTCGATCTGCGCATTAGGTTGGTGGCGTGCAGTCGTGGTCCGTATCACGTCGCGCTCAGCCTTGTGTTGGGCCAACACCGTATCTGTTTGTGGATCTATCTGCATGGTGTAGGGTCCCGCTAATGATGCCCCGCAAGCTCTTCCTCCTCGCCTCCGTTCTCTCTCTTACAGGATGCGTCAACGCAGACGAGCGTATTGGCGAGCAAACTCAACCCATCATCAATGGCGAGTCGTGTGATTCGGATGTCTTGCCGCAAACCGTCGCTCTTCTGATTGATGCCTCAGTAGAGTTCGGAGGCCAGGAGTATCCACTTCGAGCGCTCATGTGCACGGGCACGTTGATTGCGCCGGATACGGTTCTCACAGCCGCTCATTGCCTCGACCCTTCCGCTCTCACAGGAGGCGTTGGCACACTCACCAGCGCGACCTACTACATCAGCACAACTGCCGATCTAACGTCCCTAACGCAGCAGTCACAAACGCCCGCAGCATTGCCTGCTGATGCGCGAGCTGCCCACACTGTGCTATTTCACGAAGACTTCACGCTAGACGTCGAAGAGGCACCACATGGGCTTTCAAACTTTCGCGACATTGGCCTGATGTTCTTGGATGAGGCCGTTGAGGATATTGCGCCTGCGATCGTGATGACACCAGAGGAAGCACGAGCTTTGGCCGTGGGCGACGAAGTTCGTATCGCGGGTTGGGGACAGCGCGGACCCGAGCAGGGCGCACCAGGCGGGATTAAACACTGTGCCACCGCAAATATCTTCGAGATTGGCGACTTTGAGCTGCAGATTGGCGACGAGCCAAGCACTTCGCGCAAGTGCCATGGCGACTCGGGTGGGCCGACCTATGCAACCATCGAAACCACCCATGTCCGCAAAGATCGAGTCATTGGAGCGACCTCGAGAGCCTATGATGAGAGTGACTGTCTCAAAGGCGGCGTGGATACGATGGCGAGTGCTTGGTACGAGTGGATTGATGCGCGCATGAGGGAGCAATGCGAATCCGGCCAGCGCGTTTGGTGCGACGTTGATGGCGTTGTGCCACCGAGTTTCTACGATGAGAACTCTTCTGAACCCGAGGAGACCGAAGATGAAGAATCAAGCAACGATGGCGGCTGCAGTACGAGCGGCTCCAAGGGCACCTTCCTAGGCGCTCTCTTGGTCGCTCTGGTTTGCCTCATGCGCCGCCGTCGGGTTTCCTAGGAGTTGCTCAGCGCCTCGCTTGCCCCAGCAAGCTCGTTGTTCGCGCCTTGCCAGTGAACGAACTCCCGTCCCGATCGTCGATCCACCATTTTGGACCCGACACTAGTGCGCGATTCATGAATATAGAACGCGCTCACTCGCCTTCTCGCCCGCTGGAGACTGGCTCAGCCAGTCTTCTTCGTTGTTCCTCGGTCGCTTGCCCCAGCAAACTCCCTCTTCTCGCCTCGCCAGCAAACGCGCTGACTTCGCGATCACGAATCAATGTGCATGGATCGCGGACTAGTCAATGACGCCCGTGCTCACGGCAACCGGGTCCGCTAGCCAGCGAAAGTTGTCGATAAGCACGGTTGAGTCGAAGGCTGCGTCCCCGGTATCCCAGAGAAGAAACGTAATCGTGAACTCTTCGCCTCCAGTAATGGGCGCCTGCGTTCGCAGCCAATCGGTGGCCCCCGCATCGTTCAGGGTGTCAAAGCCGGTTCCGGCCAAGTCTGCGGTACCAAGTGGGCAACCTTCGCAAACATCAAAGAATGCGATGTTGACGCTCACTGGATTGGTCTGCGAATCGAATGCGATGTTGCCGTTGATGGCACCCTCAGGCGCCGGCTCAACCAATGCCACGAACTGGTCGTTGAATGTTGTGCACACCCACTCTGGGTATTCAAATGAGTAGAATTTGAAGTCGAATGAGTAGCCTTTTGCATTGGCCGGCGCCTTGAGGCTCAGTTCGAGCGCGATGTCATCGTTGATGTCGCTGCCACCTGTGCAACCGGGAACGTCCTGTGGAAATCCTGTCGGTGCGCTCCCAGCTCCGCTGCCGTCACAGCTCTGGTTTGTGCAAGCACCTGGTTGTCCCAAGGTTCGGGCGGCGCCACTCGAAAGCGAGAGCATGCTGCTGCCAAGCTGCGGAACGACGTTGGTGCCAAAGGCTGTTTGAATTCCGTGCTGCACGCTGGCGGAAAATGGAGTTCCATCGGCACGCACATAGGCAGCTGACACCAAGCCATAGGAGGCGTCGCAAACATCAAGCGCGTTCGCCGCGTGGAGAGGATCTGCGTCGTCCAGCAATAGGGCCGAGTCACAAAGCACAGCGGCTTCATCGACCTCTCCATTGCAGTTTTCATCGCCACTCTCAGCCCCATCCTCGGCCGTCACTTCAACAGCGCCCGGATTCACAAGAGCTGGGTGCTCACACTGCTCTGTGGTCTCGCAACAGTCACCATCACACGTTGTGTAGCCATCGCCATCGATATCGAGAATGTCATCAACTTCGCCATTGCAGTTGTCGTCGATGTTGTTGTCACAGGTCTCCGCGATCGGAGTGATCTCACCGTCGCAGCCACTCCAAGCCGTTCCACTCTCGTTGCACGTCTCGGTCCCGCCGATGCAAGGGCCTACGCCTTCGGTATCCGCCGGTCCTGAGTAGCAAGTGCGGGTTTCCGCTGGTTCACAAATCACTTCCCCTGTTACGTTGTCCCCCGCATCCTGGCTGGCGGAAGCTCCACCACAAGCTGGCAAAACGAGTGTCCCAAGAGCAATGCTTGCGATTGTGGAGCGAAGTCCTGATGAAGTGAATGCGTTCTTCATAAATTGGTGATCCTTCCCAGCGTTTGGAGCACTGAGAGTACATCCCGGCCGAGCTTGCACCAAGATCTATTCCAACGCGAAAAGACCGAATCTGGGCCCGTGAACTGAGAGATTCGACCCCTGCCAGCTCGGAGAGAGCAGGGAGCTGGCTTACAGCTACAGGAGTTCTATCGAGACCACGCCGCGAAGGCCGTCCACGCGCTTTGGTGGCGGTCCTAGGGTCCAGTGTCGGTAGTTAAAGAGGCCACGCCTATTTCGCTTGATGATGTGCGCCTTGCCCTTGTCTGCGAGTTCTTCTGAAGTGAGTTCGAGCGTCTTGCCAGCCTTATCGGTAAAGCGAATGCCCCCGCCGGCCTTGAGCTTGGCGGCGGCGAGAAGTGTGGCCAGGGACCAGGTATCGCGCCCCTCGCGCTGCCCAGGTTCGGGCATGCGATCCACCGCGTCCATCGCAGCCTTATTGAGAATGACGTCCTGGGCTTTGGAGGTCAGTGTTAGCTCGGTCACGGGCTCTGATGGCGGCGGTGGCTCGTAGCTCTTGGTGTAGATGATAACGCTCTTGGCATTCGTCATCTTGTGGCGAATTCTTGGCGGCTTTGGGGCGGCGTCGCCCTCGCTTGGAACCTCCTCCATCACGCGGAACTCCCAAACCCCGCTCGCTAGGGTGACAACGCGCATCGTGCGGGTGCCCGTGAGCAGCAGCGGCTTGGTTCCGGTGAACTCACGACCATCTACGCTTCGCACAATGATCGTCTTCCAGTCGGTGATGGGTGGCAGCTCTTTTACGTCGAGGAGTGCGAAGTCCTCGCCCATGGCTGGGACCTCCACATGCACTTCATCGACTTTGAAACGCAGCGGCTTTGGAGCCACAAAACGAGATGACGTATCTGGTTTCGCTTGTGCAGTTTGGGCCCCAGTGACGTCTGCCGGTCCAGGATCGCCCTTTGTTGCGGCTTTCTCGGTATCAGAAGGTTTGCATGCACTGCCAACAATCAGGGCTGCTAGCACCCACTTGTGCAAGGCTAGAATTCCGCCTGTCGAGGAGCCCGGGGGAAGGGAATGACCTCGCGAATGTTGTCGACGCCCGTGGCGTAGAGGATCGCGCGCTCAAAGCCCAGGCCGAATCCCGCGTGAGGAACCGTTCCGTATTTTCTGAGATCCCGGTACCACCAGTAGTCTTCCTTTGGCAGTTCCATCTCGTCGAGACGAGCGTCGAGCACATCGAGTCGCTCTTCCCGCTGCGATCCGCCGATCATCTCACCGATGCCCGGGGCCAAGACGTCCATGGCTGCAACGGTTTTTCCGTCGTCGTTCATGCGCATGTAAAACGCCTTAATGTCCTTTGGGTAGTTGTATATGGCTACCGGCCGCCCCACGATCTTCTCGGTGAGGTAGCGCTCGTGCTCGCTTTGCAGGTCAATGCCCCAATCCACTTTGTACTCGAACTTGGCCTTCTTTGCCGACTTGAGCCTCTCAATTGCATCGCCATACTCCATGCGCTCAAAGTCGGCGTTTACAAAGTTCTCCAAGCGCTCGATGCAGCCCTTGTCGACCCACTTGTTAAAGAACGCAAGATCGTCTCCGCGCTCGTTGAGCACCGCTTTGAAGATGTATTTTAAGAACTCTTCTGCAAGCGTCATGTCGTCGAAGATGTCCGCAAATGCAATTTCCGGCTCGACCATCCAGAACTCGGCGAGGTGGCGGCGCGTGTTGGAGTTCTCCGCTCGGAAGGTTGGGCCAAAGGTATAGACCCGGCTCATTGCCATGCAGTAGGTCTCTACGTTGAGTTGCCCCGAAACGGTGAGGTGTGCCTCGCGTCCGAAGAAGTCTTTCGCAAAGTCAACGTCACCTGCTTCGTTGCGAGGAACGTTTTGCATATCGAGCGTGGAAACGCGGAACATCTCGCCCGCACCTTCGCAATCACTCGCAGTGATGATGGGCGTGTGAATCCAATAAAAGCCGTTCTCATGAAAGTAGCGATGCACCGCCTGGCTTAGGCAGTGGCGCACGCGAGTGACAGCGCCGATGATGTTGGTGCGGGGCCGAAGGTGAGCCACCTCGCGCAGGTACTCCATCGTGTGGCGCTTGGGCTGCATGGGGTAGGTCTCGGGATCTTCAACCCATCCAACGACCGTTACTGTCTCTGCCTGAATCTCGAGCGACTGTCCTTTGCCTTGCGACTCAACCAATGTGCCCTCAACATGAACCGAGCAACCAGTGCTTAGCTTCTGCACTTCGCTCTCGTAGTTCGCGAGTTCTTTTGGGGCGACCACTTGCAGCGCGGCAAAGCAGGAGCCGTCGTGAACGGCGATGAAGGAAAAGCCCGCCTTTGAGTCTCGACGGGTTCGAACCCATCCTTCAATTGCGATGCGCTTGCCTGGGGAAAACTTGCCGTTCAATACGTCTGTGATGCGGTGCTTGAGCATGGTTGGTTCCTCGGGGGGTCCTCGATTCTGAGGACGGACCTTACATTGGCAAGCCGAGGTCGGCAGCTTCTGGCTGTCCGAAATCCGAGGGTCATGTCCGAGGCTTGGACCAGGTGACCGAACCGCCGGACACAAGCGCCCAGGATTCGCGGGTTTGGCACTGGCACAACTCATGCTCTACCAAGGCACATGATGGCCATGCTCAAGTCCTGCGCGTTTTCGGGCATCGACGCCTTTCCAATTGAGGTCGAGGTCGATGTGGCGTCGGGGAATCTGCCCTCGTATCACGTTGTGGGCCTTCCAACAGCCTCGGTTCGGGAAGGAGCGGTACGCATTCGCGCCTCTCTCGAGCACATTGGCCAAGCGATGCCGCGCAAGAAGGTAACGGTCAACCTGGCACCTGCCGACCGGCGCAAAGAGGGTGCGGCGTTCGATCTACCCATCGCTCTCACCGTTCTAGGGGCCGAGGGTTTGCTCAACCTAGAGCGTCTCAAGGGCTTTCTCGTGATGGGCGAACTCGGCCTCGATGGAGCGGTTCGAGGGGTTCGGGGCATGCTCTCCGCCGGGCTCATGGCCCGCGACGAAGGGATGCAGGGCATTGTGGTGCCCTCAAGTTGTGCGCAAGAGGCCGCCGAGGTCTCGGGTATCGAAGTCTTGGCGATCGAGCATCTATCCGAGATCGTGGAGTACTGCAGAGGAGCGCACCTCGAGCCCCAGATGCCCGCTGCGGTCACCACAGCCGAGTACTCCGCCGCTAGCTGCGATATGAGCGAAGTGCGCGGACAAGCTGGCGCTCGAGTTGCTCTGGAGGTCGCGGTTGCAGGTGGCCACAATCTGCTTCTCGTCGGGCCGCCCGGCACTGGCAAGACCATGCTCGCCCGGCGGATTCCCACCATTCTGCCTCCGCTCACACGAGATGAGGCGTTGGAGACTACGCGAATCTACTCCTCCTTGAGTCTCAACAACGGGCAGCTACTGAAAACGAGACCATTTCGGGCACCACACCACACGATAAGCGCGCCAGCTCTTGTTGGTGGCGGCTCTCCACCAGTGGCTGGGGAGATCTCGCTAGCCCACAATGGAGTGCTTTTTCTCGACGAGCTTCCCGAGTTTCAGCGCAGTACCCTGGAGTCCATGCGGCAGCCGCTAGAAGACCGCCGCATGGTCATTGGACGAGTTTCCGGGCGAATCGAATTACCTGCCTCGGTCTTGCTCGCTGCCTCTGCGAATCCTTGTCCATGCGGCTGGCTTGGATCCGAAGAGCGCCAGTGCACATGCACCCTGGCCCAAATCGATCGCTATCGGGCCCGTCTTAGCGGGCCTCTGCTCGACCGCATGGACCTGCAGATCTTCGTGCCCAATGTGCAACTTGGAGAGTTGCGAGGTCGAGCTGTTGGCGAGTCGTCTGCGGCGATTCGAGAGCGAGTGCTCCTTGCCAGAGATCGGCAACTCCACCGATTGGCGCCCTATGGCTTCCGGACGAACGCGGAAATGGGCCCTGTAGCCACCCGCAAGACGTGCACCCTCACAGGTCCCGCTGAGAAGGCCCTCGGTCGCTTGTTCGAGGTGCGACGCGGCATGAGCGCTCGCGCAGTGGACCGGATTATCAAGGTCTCGCGCACAATCGCCGACCTCATGGGCCAAGAAGAAATCGATGAGGGTTGTGTGCTCGAGGCAGCGAGCTATCGATCCCTGGACCTAGATCCAGGGCCAAAGCTGCCACCCTCCAGGTCGGAGTCATCCCCCATCGACTCCATGAGTGTGTCAGCAAGTGAACCGAGATCTACCTGGTAGGTACCTTGCTGGAAGCGCTCTAGTACGCCTTTGGCAGCGGGTGATAGTGACTGGACTTTGATGGGTACGACGTTCAAGGGATGGTTCTACTCCTTATAAAATCGAATCGGCGCATTCGATGTAGGCCTTGAGCACAAAAGCGGAGTCGGAGGACCAGAATTCTTCTCTATTTGCAAGTACTTCTGGTGGGTAGACTGTGCCCCAGTGGGTCCGAGAACGACTCCCAACCACAGGAACGTGCCTGCCAAAGGGTGCAGGATCGAGATTATCAGGGTTTTCCCTAGAGCCGACCCACTCCTTGAAACGCTGGCTGCCACGAACGAACTTGGCCTCCAAGCGTGGCCTGTCAAGGCCATGAGCCACGAACGCGCTGGCCTCCAAGCGTGGCCTGTCAAGGCCATGAGCGGCGAACG
>JANTGM010000206.1 GCA_024762925.1 Kofleriaceae bacterium
GGGCAAGCAAGGATCTGAGCAACGATGAGCCGAAGGCGTTCAAAGGGCGAAGAACCGAGCCAGGGCGTTCTATGCCTCTGGATCCCACACGAGTGCTCATTGCCCAGATATGCAAGTCGTGTATCGATATGACACTTGGGCATTCAAGGAGCCAAGAGCGAACTCCAGCCACATCCACGCGACTTGGGGCGGCATCCAGGGACAAGCGCAATGCGTCTCGGAAAAGCCCTCAGGTGCTCCATAAGACGATGGCAATCACGACGAGGCTGATCGCCGAATCCAACCAGCCCCAGCCAGTGAAATGAATCGCCACCCCAGTGCCGGCGCATCTTGCGCAAACGTGGGCTTAGTGGGCAGCAACGCCATTGTGGCGTGGGAGGAGACCAAGGGCTCTCAAGGTCTCGCCGAAGGAACGCTCATCCGATACCTGACATTCCCGTTCAACCAACCGCCCGCAGAGAGTGCAGGATGTGTCGTTAGTAACCCCTGAGAAAAACGCGCGGCGGGTTCGATTCCTCACACAAGGTGGAACAGACGCTGGGCCAGGAGGAATCCATCTAGCGATGTTCTGGAAAGAAGGCATCGAGGACAAGGGCGGACCTTCCGACATCGTCGTTCGGCGAGGAATGGGTGACATGACTTCAGATAAACTCGTACCAGCGGTAGATGCTGCTTGTGCCACATCCGTTTATGACGACGTAATCCTGCTGGACAATGAGCCTGGCGAAAACATTAGCTCACTCACTGCGGAGGCAACGGAGGCGAATCTCGCGGATGATACCGAGGTCAATGACCGGGAGAACTCTCTCGCTCATCGCGAGGAAAGAACCTATGGATAGGCTGGACCTACACCGATGACCTCCAGGGACTATGGGCGCAACTCACCAACTACAACTTCTGGTTCCGACACTACAATCTCGACATAGGAGCTTGGGCGAATCCGGTCAACGCGGTGAAGACCTTGGCATCAAAGTGAAGGTGAGCGTTGATGGTGGTGAGACCTTCGGGCCAGTCGTCGACATGTCGCTCGCCCAAGGAAGCCTGGCTGAAGACGATGAGTTCGCCTTTGAGTCACAGATTGTCACCCATCCCGACGGCCTTGAGTTCTACGGAACGTGGGCGCAGTCAGATGGTGTCACGTCCAAGGCCATGTTCGTAACAGCGGAGACCACAGTAGACGACCTCTAACGTCCGAATGCCAGAGCCTTTGGCTCTCGTAGGAGCCCGCCCCGGAAATCCGAGGTGGCTCTTCGGTTTTCGGTGCACATGAACCCGATTGCCAGGTCTCGCAAGCCAGCCCTTCCATGGGTAGGATGCAGAGTCCCTTGTGTGACAGGCTCTCTTCTGAAACAGTCCTCGTAAGATCTGGGACGATCTCTCTGGCCTTCGCCGCCTATGCGCAACAATCGGTTTTACCGTCTCTTCAGAACCACCTGGACGCTGGTGGCCGGTGTGTGTCGATACCTCTGGCTGATGTTTCGTGACCGCCTGCCATTTTGGAAACCAAGCGAAGCCGAATGGAATCGTGCGCACCGACGAACCGGCGAGTCTATCTACAACCTGGCGACGAGCTTGCGTGGTGGCATGGTCAAGTTTGGCCAAATCGCAGGCTCGCGTGCGGACTACTTCCCGGCGGCGTTTGTGGAGCCGCTAAGTGGCTTGCACGACCAAGTGCCAGGACGGCCTTTCTCTGAGTTGCGCACATACGTATCAGAAGAACTCGCACGGCCTGTCGAAGAGATTTTCTCCCACGTGGATGAAGAGCCTATTGCGGCAGCATCACTGGCGCAAGTCCATCGAGCCAAGCTCAAGGATGGTGGGGATGTCGTCATCAAGATTCAGTACCCTGAGGCCCGAAAGATCTTCCCAATCGACCTCTCTTCCATGCGGCGCTCTTTGCGCGTCGTTCACAAGCTCAACAAGCGCATCGACCTGCGATCGATCGCAGAGGAACTCTCAGAGTTCGTCACGATGGAACTCGACTTCACCCGCGAAGCTCGATCAACGCAACGCGTTCGCGCCTCCTTTGCAGACGATGGACGCGTTCGTATCCCCATCGTTCATGAAGACCTCAGTACCCAGCGGATCCTCGTGCTCGACTTCCTGCCCGGTCGGCGAATTGGCGACACAGAGGCCCTCCAAGAGATGGGTCTGTGTCTCAAGAGCACAGCCGAGAGAGTTGCCGACATCTACTGCACGATGATCTTCGAACATGGCTTCTTTCACGGCGATCCACATCCCGGAAACATGCTCATCGAGGCGGATGGCACTGTTGGCCTCATCGACTTCGGACTAGCCAAGGAGCTTCCAAGTGGGTTCTCGGTGGGTGTCGCCACGATGATCATCAAGACCATGTCGGGTGACACCGATGGCTCGATTGAGGCTGCGCGCTCCATCGGCTTTGAGATTGGTGGACAGAGCCCAGAAGACTTCAAAACTCTCATCCTCATGCTCATGGGCGACTACAGTTCGGCAAACGTCTTGGGGGCTCTAAAGGCAAGTCCCCTCGATCGCGTCCCCAGTCACTTCGCAATCATTGGAAGGGTCTTCTTGCTCCTAAACGGGCTCTCGCACCGGTTGGTGCCAGGGGAGCGCATTATTGCCAAGTCGATCATTCGAAGTCTCATGGTGGTTGCTGCGCAAAATCGCGCCAAGATGGCCCAGCGGTGACCTTGGGCGCTCGCCGTCGCTGCCACACATAACTGAGGTCGAGAACTTCCATGTTAGGAGAACCCGAGCGCTCTCCTTCGCTGCAGTATTTCGCAATTCACAGGCGTGGGCTGAGCGGCCCTCTGGTGGCTCCACCTCTGCCGTTGAAGTTATCGCCCAGAGCCGTGCGACGAAAGAGGTCTCCATTGACCTCTTCAATTGCATCGACGGCCTTGGTGAGACGGCCGAGTTGCCTCTTGCCGGCGGGAACTTGAAGCTAATCAGACTCGGAATTCTGGTGCACCACCAGTGCCGAGCACGAAACATTGCGCACCACTTTCTCCGCAACACTTCCCAAAAAGAAGCGGCGAATCCCGCGTCGTCCGTGGCTACCAGTTACGACTAGGTCGTATGCATCCTCAGAACGATTCTGATGTCGAACGATACCAGCTGCCGCCTTACCTCGGATTACTTCAAACGAGAGTGTCATGCCTTTGCGCTGGTATTTCTGTATCAGTTTTGATCCACGCTCAATCGCATCGTGTTCAAGCTCATCCTCGAGCGCACCGGAAATACCATCGACCTCTGCCCCAAGTATCGGCGTAACCGCAGGCGAAAGGTCCCAGAAGTGCACAATGTCGATAGTGCCTCCCTGCCCCGCAAGTTCGAGGGCAATCTGCAACGCCATCTCCGCATGGGCAGAAAAGTCCGTGGCGAGCAGGATTCGTCGGGGTGCTACGGTGGCCACAGCATCCTCGCGTGTGACAAGCACATTACACGTTGCAAGTCGCACAACTCGCTCGGCAACGCTCCCAAGAAGGAAGTGTTTGGCGGCTCCCATTCCGTGAGTCGCAACGATCAGCAAATCCGCCTTGTGATTCTCAGCGGCAGATGCCAACGCGTCAGCGGGTGCACCTTCAACCACCTGACACGATGCGGTCACCCCCTTCTTCTTCACCTCTGTCAGCATCTCCTCCAGTTGTGCCTTTGCCTCTGAAGCTCGCTGGTTCACAAGCCGTTCCCATTCTTGGACAGATGGCAAGTGGGATGGTGGCTTCTCGGAGGCCACAAGACCCACATGAATCAGAACCAACTCGGCTGTAAGTTCTTCCGCGAGTGAGACAGCAAGTGCCACTGCACTGCTTGAATCGGAGGAGAAATCCACTCCAACGACGATTTTGCGAATGCTCATTACTGGACTCCTCCGACCATGGCTCCAGGTGCTGCAACCCTTGGGCCCGCCTACGCCAAACGTAACACGCAAAAACACCGCATTTCGTGCTTTGCCACTCAGCGATTGCGCAGCATTTTCTTCAAAGAAGCGGCTTTCCGCGCCAAAACGACGATACCAGGTTTTGGGCGTTGGACTCGCTCTTGCTTTCTTGCTCGCCCGGTCATGGGGCTTTGGATACTTGCAATCGTGGCGGGCCTCGCGCTCGCAATGCTGGGAAGCAGACGCGCACTAGTCCACATCTCTGCAATCGCCGCCGGCACCCGAATACCGCCATTCTTTCTGGGAATAACTCTGGTTGCGATCGGCACCGACATGCCCGAGATCGCCAACTCCATCGCCTCCTCGCTCAGTGGTCACGGGGATCTCAATGTTGGAGACTCGATTGGTTCAGCGACCGCGCAGGTCACGCTGGTCTTGAGCCTCTTTCCGATTCTTGGTGGCGCCTTTGCCGTCAAGCGAAATGAGATTGGTCTCATCGGTGGTGTCACGCTACTCAGCGTTGCAATGAGCGTTGTCCTGATTTCCGATGGAGATCTCTCGCGTTCGGACGCAGCGATTCTCATTCTCGCGTGGCTCATGACCTCAGTCGCAATGTGGAGACAAGGTACGCTTCGCAATCCAACGCTGGAAGAAACGGAAGGCGGTAAGCTGTATCACGCAGTTGTGGCTCTGACCTATCTGTTGCTGGTGGGCGTTGGAGCCACCTTAGCAGTCAAGGCATTCACAGAACTCTCCATCCTATTCTCGGTCCCCGAGTACCTCATTAGCTTCTTTGGAGCTTCCATCGGCACCTCGCTACCAGAACTATTCGTAGACGTAACCGCGATCCGAAAAGGGGAACACCAGCTCGCAATCGGCGGCATCTTTGGTGCGTCACTCATTGACTCCACGCTCTCGCTCGCCATTGGCCCGCTCATCGCTCCCACCGCAGTAACCGCTTCGCTCGCGATTCGCGGTGGTATCGTCGCAATGGCTGCCGTGGCATTCGCTACCATTCTCCTAGCTCTGGCTGGAAGGCACAGCATGAAGACAGGGCTTCTGCTCCTGCTTGCCTACGCAGCAATCTACCCACTTGTAATTTTCGACATCTTCTAGGTGCCCATCCTGGCTTTGCGCCTCTGAGCTATGCTTCCAAGCTAACCCACCCGTGGTCTGCACAAGTCGAGGTAGGTTGACAAACCTGTTGCGATGCGATTCCCGACCTCCCTAGCGAGCTGAGAAGTCTCGATGAGATCTTGGCGAATCTCGAGCTCAAGATAGGGAATCTGCAGGTACTGTCCATGCCTCTGCGCCGCGTAGATCAAACGATCTGGGGGTTTTCCCGAGTATGGAGCGTTGAGTGCGACCTCGAACCCCTGTGCAGTGAGCGCCTCCTCCATGTACCACGCCCGTTCATCGTGTTCGTTAAACAGCACACCAATCTCCATGGGGCGAGTCTTGCCAAGATACAGAGGCGTAAACGAGTGCACCGATAGAATCTCCACCGGCTCCGGCTGACAGCTGCGTGCACGTCCGACTTGCTTTACGGCCTCGTGATACGGCTCAAACCAGTCACGCAAGCGACATGCTCTCTGTGCATCGTCGACCTCCTGATTGAAGCTCACGGACTGTCCATCGATTGACGTGACGATTAGCGACTCTGATTTCGCATCGCGATTTGGATCCACCCAAAGTCGGGAGAATCTTGAGACGACGGCTTGTCCTCCGAGCTGTGCTACCAGTTGCACAACGACATCACGAGCGCCAATGTCCCAGCCCCAGTGTTCTTCAAGCAGCTTGCGATCTTCGCGGGTCGGTTGAACGCCTTCCGGCAAGTCGTTGCTCGCATGCTCGCATGTGAAGAGAAATGGGCCGGGACGTTCCGACGTGCCGAGAAGCTCGTAGGCTCGATTGCTCATGTCGCTATGATGCCCTGACAGGCTCGCTCACGGTGGTAGTTGGGCGTGCAAACGAGACAAAAACCCGCTCCCAGCGAAAAACGGCTCGCAACTTGAGCGCACAACTGAGGTTGTGCCCAGCGGACCAGCCTCGACCAAAGCTTTTCGATACTCTTGCAGGCCTATCATCCCCACTCCACCCCTATGCTCAACGCACGAAACCAAGAGAAGCTCGGCCTTTGGTCTGGAGTTGGACTGTGCGTAGCCAGCATGGTGGGATCCGGGATTTTTCTTAGTTCAGGCTACATGGCTCAGGAAATGTCGGCTGGCCCGATCCTGCTGGCGTGGGCCGTAGGCGCGGCGCTCGCACTCCTTGGAGCGATCTGCTACGCAGAACTCGCTCGGCAAATCCCGCGTTCTGGTGGTGAGTATCGCTACCTGCGAGAGTTTCTACATCCAGCAGTTGCTTATGTTGCGGGTTGGGTAACGCTTATCATTGGATTCGCTCAGCCGGCCGCCATCAATGCTCTAGCCGCCACAACCTTCTTGGACACGCTAATCCCCGTTGGCAACGCGAAGGTTCTTGCGGGAGCGGCGATTGTGCTCATGTCGCTAGCACATGCCTTCGGCACGCATTCTTCCAAGTGGGTGCAAAACAGCCTCGTGGCTGTTAAGGCGCTTCTGCTCCTTGGCTTTGCCGGTTTGGGGCTCGTTGCAGGTGACCATAGCTGGCCCGACTGGCAGCCTCCTTCGGGTGGCACCACAACCGCGGCGTTCTTCGGCAGCCTCTTCTACATCAGCTACGCCTTCTCTGGTTGGAATACGAGCGCCTACGCGGCCGAGAGTTTTCAGCGTCCTGACAGGGATGTTGGACGCGCCATGATGCTTGGCTGCCTGCTGGTCGCCGGTTTCTACATGCTCGTCAATTGGATCTTTGTTGCAAACCTCGACCTTGGAACCACTGTGTTTTCCGACAAGGCCACACTTGGTCACGCAGTCACACAACAGCTTGCAGGCGAAGTGGGCGCTCGCTTCATGTCAATTCTCGCCATCATTGCATTCCTCTCGGCCATGAGTGCGATGTTGATGATTGGTCCGCATATCGCCAGCACAATGGCCTCCGATGGCGCACTACCGAGCGTCTTCGTTTGTCATGAAGGCGAGACACCGCGAGCAGGCCTCGCTTTCCAAGCCACTGTTGCACTGTTGGTGCTCTCCCTTCATGACCTAAAAGGGGCTCTTGAGTCAGTGGGTGCAACACTGGTGCTCTTCTCGGGACTCAGTGCACTCTCGCTGCTGATTGCCTACCTGCGCGGGCAATTGCACAAGCCCGCATCTCGCACATCCCTCGTAGCGGCAGCGCTCTATGCACTGTTCTCAGGGTGGCTGCTCTACTTCGGATTTCGGGACCAAACCGCACTCCTGCCATGGCTTGGGGGAGTCGTACTTGTCGCACTCCTCGGATATCGGCTGAGCCGCAAGTCGCCCTGAGAGTGGATCGTTTTTAGGTCCACCCTTAACTGGAGAGTTCTAGCCCGATTTCATCATGCGGCGACTGGTAGCGTCAACGCGTATTGCCTAG
>JANTGM010000207.1 GCA_024762925.1 Kofleriaceae bacterium
GGTAGGTGGTGCCTTTGAATACGGGTCTGGGGTTCACGCCGGGGGTATCGGGAAACGCCCGGCATAGTTGCGTCGAAATGTTCCCCGGTCAGAGTTCCCGCTCTGCCATTTGCGAGCGAGAGGCGTTGGCAACGCATAGGAAGAGAATGCTGGTGAAATTGTAGTCTTGCATCGTCTATGACTCCGAGGCTGCGGGAAACCAGTTCGTGGTGCGATTGGCGAAAGCCACCAGCGAGAGCATGACTGGCACTTCCACGAGCACCCCGACCACGGTGGCGAGGGCGGCACCCGAGGACAGCCCACGAAGCGCAACGATCTGGCGGAATCCGGACGACGCACCCAATCGCCGCACATCACCTAGGGCGTCGTCATGATCAATTCAAGCGCGAGTGCGATGCACGTGACTCCGACGAGCGCCTTGATGAAGCGCGCAAATCGACCGCTTCCAGAAAGCAAGCCTCCGAAACGGGCCCCCAGGAGCCCTGCGCCCCAAGTGGCGGAAAGGTGTGCGGCCACAAAGGATAAAATGGTAACGACTTTTAGCGCGAGCGAAGCCGATCCCATGCCGAAGGCTAGCAGGGGCGTGAAGAAGGAGAAGGTGCAGGGGCCAAGGGTTAGTCCAAGCACTCCTCCGGCCGCCACCGCGCCACCCATGCCGGCTCTCGCGCGCTCGGGTCGAAGCTGGGCGAAGGTGGGCAACTCAAATGCCCCCAGGAGATAAAGACCCGCCAGCAGCAAGAAGATGACCATCAGCCAGGGCCCCATGCCCCAAAGGTCACCGAGAATGCGACCTGCTAGCAGACTCACGCCTGCCAGCACCACAAGGCTCAAGGAAACCCCAACCGTTACCCAGGCCGCCAGGGCGCGCTCTGTTAGGGGCTGTCCTTTTACGCGTCCTAAGAACCCAACCAGCAGTGGAACACTCGTGAGGTGGCACGGGCTGAGCAACACACTGGCAAGCCCCCAAAGCAGTGCGGCGGCCGGTGCAAGCCAGCTCGCTCTCTCCAGAGTTTGTAGTAGGGACTCAATCACGGAGTTCGGCTCGGCGGCCCATCGAGAGGGGAGCCGTGGGATGCAAACGCCTCTTTGATGGCGTCGCCAGACCAAAAGCCCGTGTGCCGCACTAACTCTACTCCATTCGAGTCAAGCAAGATCTGGGTTGGGATGCTTGTTACTCCATAGCGCTCACCCTCCGCCGGATGATCCCACACGTCGATGAATCGAACCTTCAATTGCTCTTTGTGCTCCTTGCGCAGCTTCTCGAGTACAGGCTGCATTGCTTTGCAGCTCATACATCTGTCGGAACCGAGCTCGATGAACGTTGGGAGCGCGCGTTGCTCTGCGGAGGTCTCAGCGATTGCGTCTCCCACCGGATCGCTGGCACCGTTGGCTCGCACGTAGAAGGCCATGGCCACAGCGCCTACCGTCAACACGAGAAGTACAAGAGACTTGGCCTTCATTGCAGCCAGCCATCAATGGTGGCCGCGTTTGGCACGCTTCCTGTGTGAACCACGACTTCGTCGATAACAACGCTTGGTGTCGACATGACGGCGTAGCGCGCGATTTGGGCGAAGTCCTCGACCTTCTCGAGTTCGATTCCAATATCGAGAGCATCAGCTCGATCCTGGATCGCCTTGGTTGTGAGTTTGCATTTCTTGCAGCCGCTTCCGAGTACTTTGATGTGTTTCATAGACTTTCTCTGTGCAACGGGGGGTTAGAGGACATGATTAAAGACAAAACCGACAAA
Organism: Kofleriaceae bacterium; assembly: GCA_024762925.1. Taxonomy (GTDB): domain Bacteria; phylum Myxococcota_A; class Polyangia; order Haliangiales; family Haliangiaceae; genus NORP324. The sequence continues at coordinate 1,748 of JANTGM010000207.1, forward strand.
GAGGATGCCGATGGCTACGATGCTCGCGAAGGTGACGATGAGCTTTGGCTTCAGAACTTTTCGCAGAATGAGCATCTCCGGGGCGGAGAGGGCGATCACACTCATCATGAACGCCAATGCGGTCCCCAGGCTCGCGCCCTTGGCAAGTAGCGCCTCGACGATGGGAATGACGCCAGCAGCGTTGGTGTACATGGGAACGCCGAGACCGACCGCAGCGGGCACCGACCACCACGAGTCACTTCCCATGATGGAAGCCATGAGATTCTCAGGTACGTAGCCGTGAATCGCGGCGCCCAAGGCAACGCCGACCACGATATACGGCCAGACCTTGCCGACAATTTCCCGAAAGTGTTCGGCTCCACTCGCAAAGCGTCCGCCCCAGTCGAGAGCATCCGCGGTCACGGGCGCGGCAGGGCTCGTCTGAAGGTCGCGCACCCAGTCTTCTAGACTGTTCTCCATGCGCAAGGCACCGATGAGCAATCCTGCCGCAATCGCCACGAGCAGGCCCATGCTCAAATAGAGCAGCGCAATCTTCCAGCCAAACATGGCAGCGAGCATGGCCAGGGCAATTTCATTGACGAGCGGAGCGGCAATGAGAAAGGAAAACGTTATGCCAAGCGGGACGCCGGCTTGCAGGAATCCTATGAAGAGCGGGACTGCCGAGCAAGAGCAGAACGGCGTGACAATCCCCAGTGCTGCGGCCATGGTGTTTCCGACTCCCGAGCGCCGGCCGGAGAGAAGCTTGCGCGTTCGTTCCGGGGATATGAAGGTATGAACGATGCCCATCACGAATACGACGCCTGTGAGCAGGAGCAGGACTTTGGGAGTGTCGTAGAAGAAAAACTGCAGCGCACCGGCGAGATGGCCACCCTGGTCGATCGGCAATGCACGAACGAGAGCAAAGGAGAGGGGCTCAAGCTGCAAGTACAGGAGCAGCCATGCGGCGCCCATGGCAATCGCCACCATAAGTGGGTGGCGCCGGGGTGCCTCGTGAAGAGTCTGGGATATCGTGGACATGCGTTTTCTACTCCGTGCCAGTAGGCAGCGGTTATGAAGACGAACGAGATCGGGAAGGATGCAGGTATCGTGGTCTTTTTCTGCCCGCTATGGCGAGGATGATCCACGGGGGCGCCCGCAGTGCGGGACGCGGCCAGCGACAGTATTCATGGCGCGGAGCGAAGCGATCGGGCTAGCTCACCGCTCCGAAAACGTGTCCAACGGCAATTGTGGCTGCCATCGCCAAAGCACCCCAGAATGTCACTCGAGTTGCGCCTTTTAGTCGACTCGCGCCTCCCGCTGTTGCTGCGATAAATCCCAACGAGCTTAGTAAGATAAGCGAGCCTATTGAAACGGCGGCTATCATTGCGTGCATCGGCACAAAGGCGGCGATGAGCACGGGAACCGCGGCGCCAAGGGTAAAGGAGCCGGCTGATGACAGGGCTGCCATGACAGGGTGAACTTTTTGTTGTTCTGTCAGGCCCAGTTCATCCCGTGCATGAGCTTCCAAGGCATTGTGGGTCATAAGCTGTTTTGCGACCTCGCCAGCAAGTTCTTTATCGAGTCCGCGCTGTCGGTAAATTTCAGCCAGTTCCTCATGCTCTTCGGCAGGACACTGCTCAAGCTCTAGCCTTTCACGCTCCATGTCAGCATTTTCTGTATCCGCCTGTGAACTGACCGAGACGTATTCTCCTGCAGCCATGGACATGGCGCCTGCAACCAACCCCGCGATTGCGGCCAGCAGTACTTCTGCTCGTCCCGGACTGGCGGCGGCAATCCCTACCACCAGGCTGGATGTTGACACGATGCCATCGTTCGCACCCAGGACGGAAGCTCGCAGCCAGCCTATCCTGCTGTTGTAGTGTTCCTCTTTCATTCCTAAACCCGCTTCTTAAGAGCTGCTATTCCTTCGGGGCGATGAATTGGCTCATGTAGTCGCGGGCATTATCGCCGCGCAGGTGATTGGCGAGGCCGAGCATGCCATCGGTCAAGTACCGTGCCTGATAGCCTTTTATTGTGAGGTACAGGCGAGCGACCTCTGCGCGGTCGTAATGCGGGCACATGGTGACAATGGTCTTATCAGGCGCAAGCTCGCCGAGGCGATCAGGCAACTGTGGGAGCGGAATATGCTCGCCGATGCCGAGTTGCCAGGCTGCGAACTCTTCGTCGAAGCGGATGTCGATGAGCTGTGCCTCGCCCTTGCGGTAGAGTTCTAGCATCTCGGGAATGCGGATCTTCATGGCTTTGCGCTCGTCGTAGTCGAACCCGCGCAGGTAGTCGCCAAAATCTTTTTCGTTCATGAGGTTCTCCGATGTTTCGATCTGAGGGCTTCAAAATCTTTCGATTCGGCCATCCACCTCGCAGCCCATGGCCAGGGTGTTGTACACCGTTCCATGCTTGCGAATATTGGTGTGTAGCAGGTCGATCTTTCTCTGTGGCGCATCACTGCGTACGCGGATTACGTAGTCGATGCGCTGCATCTTAGGGGGCCTGTCTTGACGGTAGCCTTTGAGGTGAATCTCGATGTCGCCAAGGTCGAATTGAATCAAGGGACTCACGCGCTCGGCGTTCTTGATCATGCACGCGGCCAGTGCACCGAGGAGCAGCTCAGCTGGGTTGAACGCGTCGTCTCGCCCAGCCACATCGGTGTCGAGAGTGACGGTGGCCTTCTTGCATTCCGCAATGCTGCCATGTGGGTCCATGCGCTTTGCGCTTACGTTGTATTCAAGCATGTTCAGGTTCTCTCGGGGTTTTAGAATTGCGAATAGATGAGCTTGGCGGCCAATAGGTAGAGTATGACGCCAATGAGCTTTTTAACCTGGGCCTCGGTGAGCCGGTAATGCATGATTCGGTTACCGAGTATTCCGCCTAAGAACGCTGCTATGGCGACAACGCCGAGCAGCTTCCAGTCCATGTCGACGAAGTGAAGGTAGGTAAAGAAGCCTCCAAGGGAGGAAAAGGGAATCACGAAGCTCACGGTATAGGCGGCCTTCTTCGAATCGAATCCAAGCAGGATTAGCAGCGGGATAATGAGCGTCCCTCCGCCAACGCCGAGCAGCCCTGAGAGCACGCCAATCGTGCCGCCGATGAGAAAGAGCAGCCAGCTCTTGGTGTATTCGAATCGGGCTTCGCGGTGACGCCAAATGAGTAGCGTGGCGCTTACCAGCACAAATGCAATGAGGAGCCACTTGACCCAGTATTCGGAAACGAATTGACTGGCATACGCGCCCAGAGGCGTGCAAATCAGACTCGATACCACCAGGGGGATCGCGAAGCGAAAGTCGAGTACACCGCGCACCAGGTTCATCACACTGGCGCTAATCGTGCTGGTCGTGTTGATAAAAAGACCAACGGCCTTGGCCAGGTCTAGTGGCATGCCCACCATGGGGAAAATACTGATCAGCGCAATCGCTGAACCGACGCCGCCCATTGAGAACAGCGTGGAGAAGAACAGCGTCAGCAGAAGATAGAGCAGCAGGTCCATGGAGCTACGAACAATACCGACTAGCGGCAGTGCGGGGTGTCTTTGTTGAGTATATCTGTCTTTACTAGATCGTCCACCAAGGTGGGAGCCCACTTGAAGTTGGCCATGGGCGTGACGGTGAAAATGTCCTCAGGGTTCGCCGCAAGCAGTTGAGCCGAAAAGGCATCTTCTAGGTGCTTGAGCGTATCGAGCTCACACCCGTCCAATTCTCGTTTGACGGCCTTGTTCCCCATCTCGCCAATCCGCGCAGGCTTGACGCCCTTGTTTAGCGAGACGGAAACCGCCTCTCCGGTATCGATGCGTTGCACGACGTACAGCCCGGGCAGGTCGTTTGCAACATAGAAGGTGTCGAACTGGTAGCGTCCTCCGGTGAGGTAGATCGCAGTATCTGTGATGCAGGGGGATCCGCCGCTTGCGATGCGAGTGTTGGTTCGATCGACAATGCCGTCGGGATACAGCTGCTGAAATGCCTCGGTGAGGGCGATAAAGCCAAGGACCACGCCATCGCAAAGATGGCCGTGAAATTTCTCTACATCCTGCAAGGTGATGGTGTGCTCTAGCTCAAGCCTGCCTTTGGAAAAGTCGGTGTCAATCACCCGAAGCACAGGGCCCCTTTCATCGAGGGCCTTGGTAGCCGAAGGTGTGTCTCGAGTAGACGGTGTTGTCTCGTGTTGGGACATGGTGGGCTCCTTATGTGCGCAGGCGGTCAAGAGCAGTGCCGCGCAGGCGGTTAACTTCAGGATGTGTCGCGATCTCGTCATTGGATTCTCAGGGCATGTAAATTGAGGGCAGCCACTGCCCACGTGGCCAGACGCTCAAGAGGACGAAGAAAGGCCACGAAGGATGCCTTTCTCTACGAACAAATGGTAGCGGGCTGCGTATTGGCAACCTCGGGGCCTTCAACTTGAATCGTCGCATGATGCACGTCGAAGTGTGCAATTAGGCCTTCTTGGGCCTGCAGAACCAGGCTGCTGGTCATTGCCTCATCCGAGTCTACGACCAGGTGGACAGTAAGAGCCACTTCGGTGGTGCTCATCGCCCAGATATGGAGATCATGCACGCCTTGCACGCCCGGAAGTGAAAGCAGCCAAGTTCGGACGGCAGGCACATCGATCCGAGATGGGGCGGCATCTAGGGACAGGTTAAGCGACTCACGAAAGAGTCCCCACGTACTCCAAGTCACCACAAGCACGATGACCAGACTTATGATTGGGTCAATCCAGCTAAGGCCAGTATAGGCAATTGCAACGCCGGCGACTAGAACCCCCAGTGTTACGAGGCCGTCTGCCAGCATATGCAAGTAGGCACCTCGAATATTGACATCCCCTTCATTGCGAACGAAGAGCATCGCCGTGCCAAAATTTACAATGAGTCCAACCGCGGCCACCCAGATCATGGTTTCGCCAGGGACTGGCGTCGTCGTACCCAGTCGTCCGATTGCCTCCCAGGCGATAGCTCCCATGGCACCAAACAGCAGCAGCGCGTTGAACAGAGAGGTGAGCACGGGTGTTCGCCGCAGCCCATAGGTGAATTGGTCGGATGCGGCTCGTCGCGCCATTGCAGCGCCCGCCCAGGCCAGGATTAGACTGAGCACGTCACTGGCATTGTGGCCCGCATCGGCAACGAGTCCCACAGACCCCACTCGTATGCCGATGCCAGCCTCTACGAGTACGTAGACGACATTGAGAGAGATGCCGATGGCAAATGCACGACCAAAATTGCGTGGGGCATGATCGTGGCTCATGACTCGCCTCGCAGGGAGTCGTGCGGAGTGCTCATCGCGCGTGCCTCGCCGTTTTCGTCGCGTCACTCGTATCTAGCAAGAAAGAGGGCTCTTGGTCGGCCGGCATGGTCGCAAGTTCGCTCTCTGTGAGACGGGCGTAAATCTCAACGAGGTTGCCACCGGGGTCTTTGAGCCAAAGCTCATGTAGCGGCG
>JANTGM010000208.1 GCA_024762925.1 Kofleriaceae bacterium
ATCACTCGCTTGCCCCAGCAAACTCCCTCTTCCCGCCTCGCCAGAAAACGAGCTGACTTCGCGATCACGAATCAATGTCCATGGATCGCGCACTCGTGCGCGATTGATGAACATAGAACGCGCTCACTCGTCTTCTTACGCTTTGCGCATCTCAGAAGAACCATCGGTCGGCGACAGTCGCAATCTACGCCACAGCCAGCCGAGCAAGAGCACCTGAATCACAAAGAGCGGAATGAGGCTGCTCCGACCACTGAGACCAAAGACTTTCTGGCCGATGTTCCACGCCTTCAGCTTTGCGCGCCTTGGCGCATTGGGCATATTGATCCCCTGGGTGCTAATCGAGAGCTTGCCCTTCGAGAAGCTGGGCCGAAGATAGTCTTTGTAAGGTGCCTTTATGTATGACGGCACTTCCGGTTTGACCGCGGTTCCCATCAACATCATGTGCGCCGAGTGCAAGCCAAGTGCGAGCACAACGGCTGCCACGACCATTCGAAGCTTGTCGTTGCGAATCGCACCCGGCAAAAACAGGCCTGAGGCCATGATGACCAAGAAGGGAATTGCCGAGATGAGATAACGCGGCCCCATCGCCCAACCGCCTTGCCAATCAACCAGCGACGAGTTGAGCCAGAAGACAAAGGCGACGATGAAGAGCGAGACATAGAGTTCGGCTCGGTGTTTGCTGTGGCGAAACATGAGAATCGCGCCGGGAAGTGCTGCCACAAGCCAGGGCGCAGAATACAGAAGCCCGCGATACTGCCCAAACAAGAGCTCCTTGAGAACGCGTGGTTCGGGAACGCCAAGCCCCATGAAGAAGCCCTGGGACCTGTGTGGCTGGGTTGAGAATTCGTAGGGCAAGGTGGCGGGCCCGCCAAAGACCATCCAGTGGTAGACAGCACAGCACAAGCCGGGAACCGCAATGCCCGCTGCCAACCATGCGAGCCGCTGCCAAGGGCGCATCCACGTTAGGGCATAGACCGAGATCGCAATCAATGGGACGGCGCTAGGGTACTCGACAACAACACTCATGCCGAGAGCTGCGCCGGCAGCAAAGAGCCCCAAGCGGCCGAGAAGCGCTGTGCCTTTTCGTTCGCGAACAAGAGCCGCAAAGCCTAAGAGCAAGAGCGCTGCGGCGAGTTGGTGTCCATAGAAAAGTGTGGCGTAGGGAAAGGCCAAGGTCGCAAGACCATAGCCAAGCGAGAGTCCCAACGCTGTGCGCCGAGGAAGTCCAAAGAGCAGCATGAGCCAAAACAAGGCAACCACCGCGAGAGCAGATGGCAAGGCCACGGACGTTAGCGATCCGACATATGCGGCAAAGGCGAGGAATTCGTCGCTTGAACGTTCGCTGCCAGCGGTCCAGTAGAGAACTGCATAGGACGGTGTTGCCAGCCATGATGCACCGGGCGCCTTGTCACAATAGAAGTGCGTGCCCTCCCCGGCTTTTACGCAGCGCCCTTTGGGCCCGCGGCACGCTTTGTCACCAGTGTTGCGATGGTAGGGATCGATGCGCGAGGTGCCCGACTCGACATTGGCTCGCACCAAGTCAAACCGGCTGTTCTGATTCCAGCCGCCAGCTTGGTAGAAGTAGCCGTACGCGCAGAAGACGACAAAAAACACTGCTGCGAAGGGCTTCCAACCAAGTGACCTAGGCATCGACCCTCTTGCGATAGACCGCACAGCGCACGACGGGCTGTGGTTGGTACTTGCGCATGCCCTCCGCCTTGCACATCAAGAATGCCGACGATTGCGTGCGCACGATTCGCGAGTGCGCGCAGCAATGACAAATGGATGTCGCGAATGGCGTATCAGCAGAATTGGGCACAACCGGTCCGCGGAGGGTAACACGAGGGATCTATGGCGACTTAAGTAGGCAGGGCTTTGGTCGACTCAGCTAGGGTCACCATGTCTCGGAAGCACACCTCAACGCGCTCGCCAGAGCGCCAGAAGCGCATAGCGGAGCGGCCGAAGGGGCTGCGGCTACGAACGAAGTTCCTTCTTGGCTTTGGTGCGATCGCAATCTCCATGCTCACAACCATTACCTACACAATTCGGCAAGTTGGTGAAACGGCGGAGCAGACCGAGGAAACCCTTAGTCACCACGGCCCAGCAGTGCGCGCAAACCGAGTACTGCTCTCGGGAATCCAGCATTCGATGACCGCGCTACGGGGTTGGGTGCTTCTTGGAAAGCAGTCATTCAAGACGGAACGGCAGAAAGCCTGGGACTTGGAAATCTACCCAGCCCTCGCGACTTTGCGGGACGCACCGAACCACATGCCTGAGCGCGATCCGCCGTATGTGGAAGATGCGCAGAAGCAGTTGCTGGCGCTGCAAGCACACCAAGAGAAGATTGAGGCAATCGCTCGCACCTCGGAAAATATGCCAGCGCTTCACATGCTCGACGTCGAAGCGGCACCGCAGATTGCCGGCGTGTTTGGAGAGATTTCGCAACTCATCGAAGCGGAGGTGGCGCGGCCAATGTTGCCAATACGGCGCCAGCTTCTTCTCGCCATGATGGACTTTCGTGGCTCGAGCAGCATGGCCGCTGCCAGTCTGCACACCTATTCGCACTCTGGACGTCTGGCGGACGCCAATCGCATACGCAAGTATTGGAAGCAAGCAGATGTAGCGCTGGCGAAGCTCACACAAGAGCGGGCGCTGCTATCTCCGGCCCAACACACGACGTTTGAGCGTCTTCTTGAGAAAACGAGCACACTTGCACCAATGCTCGGACGCATCGCCACGCTTCGCGCTCAGCCAGACTGGGATCAAGCCAATCACCTTCTTTCGACCGTCGCTGTTCCGGCCGCTGCAGCCATTGTTGGCTCTGTGGAGCAACGCATTGCAGACCGTGAAGCCCTCATGCAAGAGCAGACGTCATCTGCCGTTGCGAGCTCCAGACGACTTGTCTCAAGCCTGTGGTTTGTAGTCCTGCTGGGATCCGCCATCATTGCTGCAGTAGGAATTCTTCTTACCCGATCCATCACACTCCCTATCAGGAAGCTCTCTCAATACGCTCGCAAGCTTGCAGAAGGCGACATTGAGACCGAGCCAACGCTCAGTACTAGTGACGAGATGGGGGCATTGGCACAGTCGTTTCGCGACATGCGGCTCGCCAACGAGAGCATGTCACATTTTGCCGAGAGTCTGGGTGATGGGGTTCTCTGTGCGGAGATTCCTCTGCGTTCCGAAAAAGACGCGTTGGGGCGTGGGCTGAGCAAAATGCAGCAGGGTATCCGCTCCCTCGTTGAGGAGGTAGGCATCCTAACTGACGCTTCGATTCGTGGAGACCTTCGCGCTCGCATCAATCCCACGCCCTACTCGGGGGCGTTCCGCGAGCTTTGCGAGGGCATCAACATCATGCGAGACGAAATTGCGAGACCAACCACCGAAGCGGCGACAGTGCTAGAGCAACTAGCAGACAAGAATCTTACCGCGCGGGTGATGGGCCACTATTGCGGGGACCATGCCATCCTCAAGGACCATCTCAACCAGACCTCAGAAGTTCTCGGAGCGGCAGTATCGCAAGTTGCCCACGCGGCGACCCAAATTGAGGAGAGCAGCCAATCGTTGCGTGAGGAGAGCTACCAACTCAACCGCTCGGCTCAGACCCAAGCCGAGTCCGTTGTGCAAATCTCCACAGAGGTCGAATCGATAGGCCAGCTCACCAAGGAAACTAGCGGCAACGCGATGCGAGCCGAGAAGATGTCGGCAACGTCTAAGCACCACGCGATCACCGCACAGTCGTCCATGCAAGGGCTCACAGGTGTGCTCGCTCAGATTCAGAACTCTGCCGACCAAACCGCAGAGATCATCCAAGCCATCGGCAAGATCGCATTCCAGACCAACCTGCTCGCGCTCAACGCCGCTGTCGAAGCCGCTCGGGCTGGCGATGCAGGTCAGGGATTTGCGGTGGTTGCCGATGAGGTGCGGGCACTCGCACAACGCGCAGCAGAGGCTGCAGCCAATACGGCAAGCATGGTGCGGCAGTCAGTGCGAGACGCCCAAGATGGTGTTGTCTATGGCAAGGCTGTGGCAGCCCAACTCGACAACATCGTGGTGTCATCCTCTCAGGTCAATGAGCACGTCAGTGCAATTGCCATAGCGGCGTCTGACCAAGCCAGAGGACTCTCCGAGGTGAGCGGCGCCATCTCTCTCGTTCGCGAATCGGCACAGAAAAGCGCCAACACAGCTGACATTACGGCGGAGACCGCAGGCCAGTTCGCGTTCCAAGCTGGACAACTCTCCGAGCTTGTCGCGCGCTTTCGCTTGGACAGCTAGCCTGGATTCGGGCGCTCGATCCCGCGCCCCACCATCTGATACAAGACGAGCATGAAACGTGCTTTTCTCTCAACGTTGCTGCTGGGGCTTCTCGCTTGCGGTGGCTCTCACAAAGAGCCCACGGCCACGACCGACAAGAAGGCAGGTGGAAGCTGGACCGACAGCGCCAGCCTGTACCCCGCATCGAGGCACCAAGAGCGCGACGTTCACACCCTTGATGAGGCGCTGGTCAACCCGAAGGCCACCCCGGTTGCCATCACCAATGTCACGATCATGACCGCGGCCGGCAAAACCATCTCGGATGGCAGCATCGTCATGCAAGGCGGCAGCATCACTGCACTCGGTAAGAACATTTCTATTCCGCCAAGCGCACGCGTCATTGATGGTAAGGGCCGCTTCGTCACGCCTGGCATCATCGACACCCACTCTCATATCGGGGTCTATTCGTCTCCCAGCACTTCGGCGAACGCGGATGGCAACGAAGCCGTGGCTCCAACCACACCGCAGGCCAGGGCCCGCTATGGATATTGGACGCAAGACCCGCAAATCACCCGTGCTCGTGCTGGAGGTGTGACAACGGCGCTCATTCTCCCTGGCTCGGCAAACCTTATCGGTGGACGGGGTTACACGACCATCATGCGGCCAGGCGGAGTGGCGAGCGATCATACCTTTCCCGGAGCACCACCAACGCTCAAGATGGCTTGCGGGGAGAACCCAAAGCGCGTCTATGGTGAAAAGGGCGGCCCGCAAACTCGTATGGGCTTGTATGCGGCGTTCCGAGCTGCCTATCAGAAAGCCGCCGAGTACAACGTCGCTAGGAAAAAGTACGAGGCGTCATATGCAGCTTGGAAAAAGAAACGCGGCGCGGGTACAGAAGAGGCGGAAGCTGCCCCCGAGCCGCCACCTCGTGACCTTGGTATGGACACCCTTGCAGCTGTCTTGCGCGGGGAGGTCTTGGTACAGGTACACTGCTACCGCGCAGATGACATTCGCCAGCTCGTTGAAATCTCCGACGAGTACGGCTTCGACATTCGTTCCTTTCACCACGCAATCGAGGCCTACAAGGTTCGTGACCTTCTTGTCGAACACGACATCTCGATTTCGACATGGACAGAGTGGTGGGGCTTCAAAATGGAAGCCATGGATGGCATCCAAGAGAACGCCGCACTCATGACCGATGCCGGTGGACGAGCGATCATTCACTCCGACTCGGCAATCGACATCCAGCATCTCAATCAAGAGGCTGCCAAGGGCATGTATGCGGGACGAGTCGCGGGCATCCCCGTATCGGAAGACCAGGCCCTGCGTTGGATCACAGCAAACGCGGCCTGGGCATTGGGAATCGACTCAGTCACAGGAACTCTGGAAGCGGGAAAGCGCGCAGACGTGGTGCTTTGGTCAGGTCATCCCTTTAGTGTGTACAGCCTCGCCGACGTGGTGATTCAAGGCGGCGAGATTGGCTACGAGCGCTCGATTGGACGGGCCCCAACCGATTTTGAACTTGGCAATTCAGCAGGAGCATCACGATGAAAACGAAATTCTCACTCTTTGCCCTCTTGCTTGTCGCCGGCACGAGCTCTTTCGCCGCCGCACAAGCTGTGCCCACAGCCATCACGAACGTGACGCTTCGCAGCGACAAAGGCACCCAGGAGGGCGTCACTGTGGTCATCAGCAAGGGCAAGGTCACCACCATTGGCAAGGGGAAAGCCGTTGCTGGCGCGCGTACTATCGATGGAACCGGTAAAACTCTTACGCCCGGTCTCATCGCTGCAGGCACTCGACTTGGTCTCGTAGAAATCAATGCTGTCGGCTATACAAACGAGGGCCGCTTTGGAGGGGACAAGCCCATTCATGCTGCCTTTCGCGTCACCGACGGCTTCAACCCAAATTCCATCGTGATTGATGTGGCTCGCAATGGTGGCATTACTTCCACCATCTCCGTCCCTCACGGTGGGCTCATCGCAGGCCAGAGCGCCTGGATGACCATGGCCAAAGGTTCCGTCGAGGACAATACGGTCGATGACAGCACCGCTCTTCACGTGACGCTAGGACGAGGGGCTCGCACCGCAGGCGATGGCTCTCGCGGACACGCCTTGCAGCGGTTGCGAGCGCTCTTTGATGATGCACGGCACTATGGGAAGAACCGCAGCGCCTACGATCGAGGACAGACCCGGCCGTACGGAGCAGGACATCTAGACCTCGACGCCTTGCTCTCGGTGCTCAAGCGCGAGATGCCCATGGTCGTGAATGTGGATCGGCAGAGTGACATCGCCGCAGTCCTCAAACTCGCCAAGGAGTATAGGATACGAATTATTCTTACAGGCGCCACAGAAGCCTGGATGCTTGCTGACGAACTCGCCGCCGCCAAGGTCCCCGTAATTCTAAGCCCAAAGGCCAATCTTCCCAACTCATTTGACCAAGTGCACGTCGTCGACGATGCAGCGACTCGACTTGTGAAAGCAGGTGTCCAAGTCATCATCTCGCCACTGGAAGATGCCTCCAGCGCCCGAACCTTGCGCCAGCTTGCAGGACTCGCTGTGGCGCACGGTCTCACTTGGGAGCAGGCTTTTGCCTCAATCACAACAGTCCCTGCCGAAGTCTTTGGCGCGAAACGGGGGACACTCAAACCAGGCGAAGCGGCAGACCTCGTGCTCTGGAGTGGTGACCCTCTAGAACTCTCAAGCCACGCAGAGAAGATTTTCATTGGTGGTGTAGAACAGAGCCAAGAGAATCATCAGACGCTTCTTCGCAAGCGCTACCGTTAATGCTGCCTTGCCTAGCTAATTTCTGGTGTGGAACACCAGACCACAGCGCCGAAGGCGCGAAACACCACGCTTGCTCGCAAGCGTTAGCTAGTTTTTGTCCCTAGCG
>JANTGM010000209.1 GCA_024762925.1 Kofleriaceae bacterium
GCTGGCGACGGGAGCTCGTTCTTTGACAAGGCGCGAAGGACGACCTTGCTGGGGCAAAGAAGGATCTGAGCAACGATGAGCCGAAGGCGTTCAAAGGCCGAAGAACCGAGCCAGGGCGTTCTATGCCTCTGAGCCGCACACTAGTCCACAGGTACGACGCGGGTCGTCCATTGCGCGATGTGGTTGTTGGTGCCGAGCTCCTGAAACGGCAGACGAAACGCTGGCCCAGATGGGTCTGTGCCCGCGGCGGCTCGCGCGGGAAAGAAGGGAGTCATCCAAAGCTGCGGTGTGCCCTGTCCAAGTCGTACACCAAAGGCGCGCTTCGACGAGAAGGTGAGCCAAAAAAACTGCTCTGGAGTCTCGCCCGCTGGTCGCAGCTCTTGAACAAACGGTGCCCAGCGCGCCCATGAATTCGTCAGGCCGGAAGTGACATTGGGACTTTCGAGCCGAAGGGGCTCTGTGCTGCCATCTGACCGCATCACATAGAGTTCTGCTGTTGCTGCATCGTAGGACGTGGCCGCACTCTGATTGAAAAGCACCCATTCGCCGTCTGGTGAGAAACTTGGATAGTACGCGTTCGTACCAGCGGGTGGCTGGTACAAGGTCACCGGGGGCCCCCACATTGCCGAGCCTGAATCGAAGCTCTGCAAGACAATGCTGCCACCAGTAAAACTCCAATCTGCAGCCGGCGAGGCAACTGCCGCATAGACAATTCGGTCACCTGTTGCGGCGAAGTCCACATGACTCGCGGTGCCTCCCGTTGGGACGGTGTTGACAACCTCGCCAGAATCGACGTCACGCAGCGTTAACACGCCCTGTCGAACCGTCACGATCCGCTCACCACCGGGTTCAAAGGCTGCGAAGTTCCATTCAAATGTTCTATCGGTTGCCAACAGGGGCGTCTTGCTCGCTACATCAACGATCGACCCCGCACCATTGCCACCATCGTAGGTGACCGCCATCTTGTCGCCATCACGTGAGAGCACATGGCATGCCACGCACCTCGAACTGGGAGTCTCAGCGGTTGTGTAAAACGCCTCCGCCGATTCGCCTGGACGGCTCATGTCATGGCGATAGATGCCGCCTGCCAGCGCACCACTCGAAGCCCAATAGTAGATGCCGCCTTCGACGTTAGTATCCGTGAGCTTTGCGATGCGCGCTTCGCTGGCACCAAGAGTCTCGGGTGCTGCGGTATTTAGTGCTCGCACCTGCAGCTGCACATCGTTTCCACGAGCCGACTCACCGATTGCACGCCACTCTTGCGGTGTAAAGGCCGTGAACGCTCCTAGGGAAGCATCTTGGGTGGTAAAGACCCTCAGAGTGGAGTGCTCGCTTTTTAGGGAAACTTCGTAGAGATCCGTTTGAGCGGTGCTTGTCCAGTGCATCTCAAAATCTCCGAGGTTTGGCGGAAGATAGGTCCCGTCATCTGGGTACACCAGAGACGGTGCGAGCAGTGGATCCTCGGTGGCTTCGTCGAATAGGTCTGCGGCATTGGCAGGAGCTCCTTCGTCGACACGCTCGTTCCTCAGCACAACCACGATTCCTGTCTCTGTGCTCTGCTCGCCCAAGCTAGCTCGCACGATCGACTCACCACCGGCAACACCAGTTTCGAATACGCCACTGAGAAAACTTCCTACAAGAGCATTGTCCACCGACAAGCTCACGAGATCTGTCACATCAACAGTGTTTCCCTCGGCATAGGTCGCCAGCACAGTGTAGGGCTGCTGGACTGCCACTCCGTTAATCACTGTTAGCTCCACATTTTCTGGAGTAATCTGCAAACTCTGCGCTTCTTGTGGACCGGCGTCTGCGTTCTCTCCCTCGCTAGCACCGCAAGCTGTTAGGGCGAGAAGAAGTGCTAGCCGAATGTCACAAAGAGAGCGCAGGTGCATACAGCTAGAGTATCACGCGAAGGTGTCCGCACCTCAACAAAGCTCCACACACGCACGGGCAATTTCAAACCTCCAACTGTGGCGAGAAAGGAACTAGGGCGTCTTTGCCTTTGGCTTTGCCTCAAGGTCTCGAGGTGTTGGCACAGCTGCCTGTAATGACATCGGAGCCAACTGCTGTTGTGGTGCTCCGATGGCATAGACAGCGATCGTTGCCCTCGTCGCATAGCTTGCACGTAACGAGTGGATCGGCCATGACCTGTCGAGTCGCAGCCTTCAGGCTCATCGTTCGACGGGCCTTCGGATGTGCGCATCTACGAAGTATTCGGAGTCTTCGCGATGGCATCTTTTTCCAATCGGCTAGTAGTCGATGTATGGGCCGCCACCACTCTGTGCTGGTTCGGCAGGTGCAGGCTCATCCAAGCTCACAGGTTCGTCATCAGGAATCGCATGAAAAATCTTCACAGAGGGTGCAGATGCCCTGATGTTCGGCGAGATACGCCGGAGAATCGAAGCAATGTTGCGATGGATATCCTCGATTTCCCCTACGTTCATGCCCGCCTTGAGTACTTTGCCAATCCACTTTTCCTGTTCAAAGGTGCAGATTTGCAGAAACTCATCCGAGTCGCCTTCAAAGTACTTTCGGTCGCCAGGACGGGCCTGAGCGAGAGACTCGCGCATCTTGCTGTCAATCTTGCAGCCAAAGAAGAGTTGTTGGTCTTTTTGCAGCTTCATCCGGTCCCGCTCTTTACACCTGCGAAATCGCAAGGGAACTCTAACGGTAACGCGGCATTGGCAAATAGGGCAATGCCGTCACAGGCCTATTCACCAGTTCGCCACATCCCAAGCCCAGAATGACCAGGCCCAGGCTCAAACTGGTTCGGGGTAGAGGATTCGAACCTCTATAATCAGTACCAAAAACTGATGTCCTGCCTTTAGACGAACCCCGAAGCCGTCGCCAATTGCTTAACGACGGCGACACTTTCACAACTTGAATGCGGCTTGTCAACTCAGAGAGGCCAAAAGGAAACTCAATCGCATCAGGACGATTGCTCTGTGGACGGAATCGAATCTGGTCCAGCAATGGCAGTTTGGGTGAAGCCGAAGGACTGCCAAAACGAAACACGTCCCAGCTGAAACAACTGGGACGCTTGGTGGCGAAGGACAGGTTTGAACTGTCGACTCAGGGCTTATGAGGCCCCCGCTCTACCGACTGAGCTACTCCGCCAATGGCCGCGAACACTAGAGGCAATGCCGTTGACGCGCAAGGGGAATCGAGCGCTGAATGCACCTCGTGGTCTCTGTCTTTCCGCCCGTGGATGCGATGTGCACTTCCATAAGTGAAGCTCCTCGAAGTCTTCTCCGCGCGGCACAAATCTCGACAGCACGCCAGTCTATTGGACACGCATCCGAGCGGGATTCTTCTCTTGATGAGACCAGTCACACCACCGAATGCCAGGAAATGTCGGTATCTCCCCTATTGGTATACAATTCCGGATAGATGGGACTTTCCATTGGAATCGATCTTGGGACAACCAACTCGGTAGCTGGCGTTGCCACACCTGAGGGCGTCCGGCTGGCGGCGGACAGCAAGGGAAATCGGGTGCATGCCTCGGTCGTTTCTCTGCCGGCGGGTGGCGGCCGAATTTTGGGCAATAGCGCCAAGGTTCGCAAAGCAACCGATCCCTCGCAGACCATCTACTCGGCAAAGCGGCTCATTGGTCAGAACGTGCGAGCGCCCTTGGTGCAACTCGCCATGGCCTCTCTGCCGTATCCAGTGGAAGAGGGCAACAATCAGCAGCCAATCATTGTTGTGGGTGGACGGCGAATGACGGTGCCCGAGGTTTCCGCCATGGTACTCACCCACCTGCGCCAACTTTGCGAAGAGCAATTTGAAGAAGAAGTTACGGGTGCTGTAATTACCGTGCCTGCGAACTTTTCTGATTCCCAACGGCAAGGTACAAAAGAGGCTGGACGTATCGCCGGTTTGGAAGTCATGCGCTTGGTCAATGAGCCGACAGCAGCGGCACTTGCCTACGGCTACGGTCGATCGATGGATCAGCGCGTTGCCGTCTTCGACTTTGGTGGCGGCACGTTCGACTTCAGCGTGCTCAAGATCGACTCAGACATTTTCGAAGTTCTTGGCACAGACGGAGAGTTTTTCCTTGGTGGAGACGATATCGATCAGATGATCGCCGAGTTCCTCGCTTCACAGATGAACAGGACGCTACACATCGATCCACGGCCGATTCCAACTGCCATGAACCGATTGAGTATTGCGGCAGAACAGATCAAACAGTACCTCACCTCAAACGAAGAGGCTGGTGGAACAATCGACGGAATTGTCGTCAACAACTCGGGGAAGTCCGTTTCCGTGGAGTTCGAGCTCTCTCGCGATAAGTTCGATAGCATGATCGAGGGCTATGTTGAGCGCACGATTGATGTATGTCGGAACGTGCTTGCGAGTACAGGGCTTGAGGTCAAAGATATTGACGATGTCATCATGGTTGGTGGTTCCACGAGAATCCCTCTCGTGCGACAGCGGCTATCAGAATACTTCGCAAAAGAACCCGCAACGCGCATCAACCCCGATGAGGTGGTCGCTCATGGTGCCGCCATCCAAGCAGCGATGCTCGCCGGAGCAGTGCACGAAGGTGAGCGAGGTGAACTCACAGACGAGCTGGCCGACAACCCCATGCCGATCGACATGGGCATTCCTGAGGAGGGGGAAACAAGCCAAGGAGGGGCGGCTCTTCTCCTCGATGTGACGCCAGCCACCCTTCGCATTGCGACTGCAGGCGGGTACTCCGAGCCGTTTCTTGAGAAGAACTCTCCGATCCCGATTGAGAGAACGAACCTATTCACGACAGCCCATGCCAACCAAAGCCGGGTCGTTATCGAATGCTATCGCGGTGGAGCCAGACGCCAGGATGAGAATGAACTGCTTGGCAGTCTAGAGCTCAACGACATTCCCCCCGGAGATCGAGGCGAGGCGGAAATTGAAGTGACCTTTCGAGTCGACCCAGATTGCATCTTGCATGTTCGCGCTCGTGACTTGCGAACCGAGAACGAAGTGGAAGCGAAGCTCAATGTGATTGGTGCTCCAGTATCAGACAAT
Organism: Kofleriaceae bacterium; assembly: GCA_024762925.1. Taxonomy (GTDB): domain Bacteria; phylum Myxococcota_A; class Polyangia; order Haliangiales; family Haliangiaceae; genus NORP324. Next base: position 5,008 of record JANTGM010000209.1, read on the forward strand.
TTCCGAACCACCCTCGATTTGCCCGAAGGCCTTAGCGAGAAGCAGGCGGCGAAACTGCGCCAGAAGCACGAAAAAGAGCAACAGAAGCTCGAAAAGAAGGCAGAAAAGGAGCGCGCAAAAGCCGAGAAACAGCGTGTGAAAATGGCCAAGCGAGCAGAAACGGGAGAGAGCTAGGTGCGCCCCTGGAGCAAGCGTGAACTGCTCGCCTATCTCGACCGCATCATGCCTGCGCTCGAAGGCCTGGACCACTTCGAACTTCTAGACGTTCCACCAGACGCAGACGATAAGACGATTCAGGGCGCCTTCCACAACATGGCAGGCGGGCTTCATCCCGACCGGCATCGCAACGTGTTATCGCCGAGCCAACATGAGCGCCTGATTGTTGTCTACGCTCGCATCGCAGAGGCGTACCGCGTGTTGCGATCCCCTGAGCACCGTGAAAAGTACCTGATTGACGAGGCCAAGCGTCGCAAGAAGACCACCACAACCGTGCGGGCGCCGCAGGAGATAGCCTCGGCTCTTGCCTTGCTCAGCCCAAAGGCACAGCAGCTCTACCGGCGCGCCATTGCTGCAAAGCGAACAGGTGATACGGCGAGTGCTGTGCTCAATCTACGCATGGCCTTGGCAAAGCACCCGCAGAGTGGATTCTTGAAAGAAGCGCTCAAGAAGCTGCGCTGAAACATCCGCCTCAACATCATTAAATCACAAAAGATTCTGGGGCCCCCACTGCAACCTTCCAAGGCTAGCGCGGGCATGTTATGGACGCGCTATGAGTGCAATCGCAATCACAGGCTCTGGCATCTCGGTCCCCGAGTTCACCATCACCAATGAGGAGCTTTGCACCGCCTTCAATCAGTACGTGCGACTCTTCAACACGGAGAACGCTGCCGCGATTGAAGCTGGCGACGTCACCGAGCTGCGCGAGTCGACAGCGGAGTTCATCGAGAACGCATCGGGAATCAAACAGCGCCACGTGGTCAACAAGTCGGGAATCATGGATCCGACAATCATGCGCCCTGTGATTCATCAGCGCCCCAATGAGGAGCTGTGCCACCAAGCCGAGCTCGCGGTCGAAGCTTGCAAGGGTGCGCTCAAGGAAGCAGGTCGTGTCGGCGAAGAAGTCGACATGGTTTTGCTCGCCTCTTCGAATATGCAACGCCAGTACCCTGCCGTAGCCATGGAAGTGCAAAGTGCCCTTGGTGCTCGCGGATTTGCCTACGACATGAACGTTGCCTGCTCGTCGGGAACGTTCGCAATTCAAGCAGCCGTCGACGCGGTTCGGGGTGGCTCTGCACGTTGTGCGATTGTGGTTGTCCCCGAGATCATGAGTGGTCACCTAAACTGGTGCGATCGCGACTCGCATTTCATCTTTGGCGACGGTTGTGCCGCGTTCATCATCGAAGCGCTCGACAACGCCAAGGGCGAGGAAGTTTGGGAAATCAAAGACACTCGCGCCCTAACTCGCTACTCGCACAACATTCGCAACAACGGTGGCTACCTTCAGCGCTGTGAACCCGAGCGACGTGACGAAGCCGACAAACTCTTCGTGCAGCAGGGGCGAAAGGTCTTTAAGGACATCGTTCCAATGGCGACAAACTTCATTAAAGAACACATGGGTTCACAGGGCCTTGAAGTAGAAGATATCTCGCGATATTGGCTTCATCAGGCGAATGGCAACATGAACCGCCTCATCACAAAGCGGGTTGTTGGGCGCGACACCACGCCCGATGAAGCACCGACGATCCTCGACACCTTCGGCAACACGGCAGGAGCTGGCTCGATGATTGCGTTTCACTTGCACAGCAAGGACCTCGCCTCGGGCTCCAACGGCGTGCTTTGCTCGTTTGGCGCGGGTTACTCGATCGGCAGCGTGATTCTACAGAAGCGCTAGTGCGCGATTCCACGACCATAGAACGCTGACCAACGCAGAGCCGAAGGCGTCCAGAGGGCGAAGAACCGAGCAAGCGCGAGCAAGAGTTTTGAATCCGACACTAGCTAGTTTCCGTCCCGATAGGGACAAAAACTAGCTAACGCTTGCGAGCAAGCGTGGTGTTTCGCGCCTTCGGCGCTGTGGTCTGGTGTTCCAC
>JANTGM010000210.1 GCA_024762925.1 Kofleriaceae bacterium
CGCTAGGGACAAAAACTAGCTAACGCTTGCGAGCAAGCGTGGTGTTTCGCGCCTTCGGCGCTGTGGTCTGGTGTTCCACACCAGAAATTAGCTAGTGCGCGTCCAACTGGGACGCGAACTAGCTAGGAAAGTAGGTAGGGTTTGTGTGGCCTAGGTGGTATTCTCATGATCTGGACGCGCGGTTCGGAGTTTGCGTCAAGGGAAATCAGACCTTGTGTGATGAAAATCTTGGTTGCTTGTGATCTGTGTGACTGCGGTCTACGATGAAAATCGTGCGAACCTCCATTGTTCGATTCGCGGCGCTTTGGCCTGCTCGCTTGTCTTTGAAGCATCGAGTGGGAATGATGTCGGCGATGCTACTGCACTGATCGATGCGAGTGCAGCGAGCGATGGCTCATCAGGAACTCCCGACGCCAACGTGGTTCCCGAGGAGCCGACTATAAAGAACGCCATCAACGCCACATTCAATGGGTCAACAACCCATCTGCTACAGGGGTTCGAGGGCACACAAGGTGATCACCTGGTCGTCTTCGTGGTGAACGAGGGCGAGATGCCGACGGCGGTGAACACGGTCAGAATCCCCGGTGCGATAGAGGGCACATTGACCCAGGTCATGACTTCGGCGGATTTGAGCAACTCAACTCCCACCGTTTATGTGTACCAAGCACCAACACCGCCATCCGGAACCTATGGCGTTACTGTTACCTACACTAAGAACACAAACGGGATTGTTGCCGGAGTACAGGCCAAAGGCGTATCGGTTACAAGCCCGGCGATTTTGCTCACCAATGGCGCTGGAACGATTCCTAGGCCAGAGCACCCGGATCTTGTCCCACACCAGCTTCTGCTCTACGCCATTGCCTGCTCAGGGGGTGTTCTCTTTCAAAACTCGACACCCGTGTGGGAGGGCAAGCTCGGTAGCCTGATCTCCGCAATCGGTCTTGCTGCGATTCAGGGCACCACGCTTGGCACAGATGTAGTCGATGTGGGCATCTGCGAGCGTTGGCGGAGCGCTGGCATCTTGCTCTCTCGATAGAGGAGCCTAAGGATTCTTGCGTCGCTCGTCGCGGACAAGGACCCGCAAGAAGCCTGCGATCTGCAGGACGAGAAAGATGCTGAAAGGAATCGCGCCAAGAATTGCGATCGACTTCACGACGTCTACGTTGCGACTTAGTGTTAGTGCGCCGCCAAGAACTCCAAGTGTGACGCCCCAAGAGAGTTTCTTGCGCACGGTGGGGTTCATGGAGCCCTGGCTTGTGAGCATACCCAATACGAAGGTCGCGCTGTCGACGCTTGTCACAAGAAAGACAAACACGAGCAAGATGGCGGTGAACGATAAGACGTTGCTCATCGGGAAGCCGTCGAAGAGCGTGAACAAGGCCAAGGTGAGGTCTTGCGCAACAACAGAAGAAAGCCCACTAGCTCCGCTCATCTCTGCATACAAGCCTGCGCCACCAAGAATGGAGAACCACAAGAGTGAGAATACTGTGGGAACGAAAATAACACCTAGGACAAATTCTCGAATGGTGCGACCACGGCTAATTCGAGCGATGAATACGCCAACGAATGGCGCCCACGCGATCCACCAAAGGAAGTAGGTGATGGTCCAACTGTGAAACCATCCGCTGTCGCCTTTACTGGGAAAGAACTGGGTGCTTAGGCTTGGGAGCTCTCGCAGGTAATCACCAAGAGACACAAAGAACATCTTGAGCAGATAGAGGCTCGGGCCGGTGAAGAGTAAGAATAATCCCAGTGCGACGCAGAGCGCGATGTTGACGTTGGACAGCCACTTGATGCCTTTGTCGAGGCTGGTCGCAGCGGAAGTCATGTAGGCGACAACGAGAGCAAGCAGGATGGCCGTTGTTACGAGATTGGAGTCTCGATCGACTCCAAAGAGCAGACTCAAACCGGATTGGATTTGTAGACTGCCCATGGTGAGCGAGCCAGCAACGCCAAATACAATAGCGATGATCGCCAGGAAGTCGGTGGCCTTTGAGAGGGGCTCAACCCATGCTCCGCGGAAGCTTGAACGAATTGGCTCGCCGGGCAAGTACGGACGCGCATGGCAGAAACAGAAGTACGCGAGCACCAGGCCAGCAATGGCATAGATCGACCATGCGTGAAGGCCCCAGTGCAACGCGGTTAGCACAAGTGCGTAGTGCGCCCCGCTTTCCGTCTTTGCTTCAAGCCCCGGAGCCCCAAGGTAGTGAGTGATTGGCTCAGCGACGCCCCAAAAGAGAATGCCCGTGCCCATGCCTGCCGCGAAGAGCATTGAGAGCCAGGAAACCGTCGAAAACTCGGGCTTCTCATCCGATTTGCCCAAGACGATCTTGCCGAAACGCGAGAATGCCAGCACCAGGCTTAACACCACGGTTCCCGTGGAGAGGAGCATGGTGAACCAGTCGAATGAGGAGAACCATGCTTTGGTAAAGGCTCCGGCGCCGGCAGCGAGCCATTCGGGAGCAGCAATTCCCGCAATGCCAATAACGGCGATAAACGGCAACGAGACGAAAAACAGATTTGGTGTCAGACGTTGCCTCAAGTTCGTAGCCTACCAAAGGAGCCGGCTCTAAAATGGCCTGTCGCTGGATCTCATTGCCGATCAAGCAACGATGAGCGTTGGCTCGTCAACGCGTTCAGCGGCGAGTGAGCCCGCTCAATCTCTTTGAATCACGCTCTAGCGTTGCAGTCGCATTGCCAATGCCCTGCATTCCACTCTTCGATACACTCAACTGTGTGAAGCGAACAAGCATTCATGGTGTGTCGCCCTATGAGGCTCAATATGGGTTTTCCAGAGCAGTTCGAGTTGGCAACAGAATTCATGTGGCGGGTACTGCGCCGGTGCCTGAGCTTGGTTGCGAGCCTGAGCAGGATGCCTTTGGGCAAATGCTGCGATGCGGGACGATCGCCAAGCAAGCCATCGAACGATTGGGAGGCTCGCTGCATGGCGTGATTCGAACTCGAATGTTCATCGTCGACGCAGCGGATGCGCATGAGGTTGGAAGGGCACATAAGGAACTCTTCGGAGATGTGGAGCCTGTTGCGACTATGGTGGTTGTTGCTGCGCTCTTAGAACCAAGTTGGCGCATCGAAATCGAAGTTGAGGCGATGGTAGGTAGTGAGACCGGCGACTAGGTGGGAGACTCCACCACATGCGGGGCGATAGCCCTCCAAGCACAAAGCCTAGCAGCTCGCTAAGAGCGCAGAACTCGTGACACTTGGCTCGGCTCGGGTGTTGCAGTCATCCTCCATGTGAAAACGGCCCAATGCATCACTGTTGTCCTCTGCTCCCTCTCCCTCTTGGCCTGTGGCTCGGAGATAACAGCAGAAACCGAGGACGACTCGGGCAACGTTGGCTTTCCCGATGCGGGGCCACCCCAGCCAGAGCCACCTGTGCAAATCGTCTGCGACACTGGACTTGGCGATGCTGCTTCTGATTTGGCAAAAGCAATGGAGCTTTGCGATGGCTCGTTGCTATCTGTCAACCTCGAAGAGGTTCGAGCGGTGCAACACGCAGTTGTTGATGGTTACGGCCAATCGTATCGGCCAAAGACCGGCGTTGCGATGGCGACCCTTGCAACTGGTGGAGTTTCGCCGCAAGAGGATAAGGACAACGGTGGAACCTACGACGTCTCAACAACCCACCCATCACCCAAGGGCGACCCAGCAGATGGTTGTGGAACCGCTGATCCTGCACAGGTTCAAGACATGGTGAAACTCGCGATGCGACTCAAGGCTCCCCTGGGGGCAACAGGGTTTCAATTCGACTTCAACTTCATGTCGGCCGAGTTTCCCGAGTACCTGTGCACAGAGTTCGACGATACCTTCGTTGCGTACCTAGAGAGCGAAGGCATCACAGACAACATCTCCTTTGACGAGAACGACAATGTCATTTCGATCAACACAGGATTCTTCGATGTCTGCAGTCCAGACCTAGGCGCAAGCTGCATGGGCAACCAAGATTTGGCAGGCACGGGATACGACGATCGCGGCGGCACAGGTTGGCTAACCACAAAGGCGCCCATTAAGCCTGGAGAGGAGTTCTCGCTCACGTTCTATCTCTTTGATGAAGGCGACGCAGAACTCACGTCACAAGTACTTCTCGATAACTTTATGTGGGTTGCCGAGGATCTCGACGACGGACCGATTACGATCGACTGACTTGAACTTCTACGCACATCTCGTCGCCGCGTCCTGGCGCTCGGACGAACCGGCGTTTGGGCTGGGTGCAATGCTGCCCGACTTTGCAACCATGGCGCGTATTCGATTGCCGGAAGTTGCACCGGGTGCACTCGCCGATGGCATCGCTTACCATCATGAAACCGATCGTGTTTTTCACCGTCTTGAGAGGTTTCGCAAGCAAGAGTCGTGGACACTGGGGCACATGCTCAGCAGCGGTTTGCGCCGAGGCCCAGCGCGAGGAGTTGCTCATGTGGGCGTCGAACTAAGCCTTGATGGTGCCTTGGTCTCATCCACCGATGCACACGATACCTATCTCAACGCGATCGGCATGGCTCAGCAGTCACGGCTTGCGTGGAAATCGCAAGAAAGCGAAGCTCGGTTCGCGATGCTCATCACGCGGTTGCTCGAGATCGGTGTCCCGAGCGACTATCGCGACCCGCGAATTGTTGCGGATCGGCTGGTGCGCATCATGAAACCACGGCCTTTGCTCCGTCTCACCGAGGAAGAGACGCCGATCTTGCACGATGCAATGCCAGCTGTGCACAAACGCGTCGATGATGAGGCCGATGCGATCATGCGAGATATGCAGGCAGCGCTCTCAGAAGGCTGAGCGCGGGCATATTGGGTTTCTGGGGGTGACCTCGTGCGTCGCTCCGCAATTGTCTTAGAACGATTCAATATGCGTGTGAGCACTGAAATTTGATCGCCAAGGCAATCCAGTTTCGCCTATGCTGCAGTGATGGCTCGCCGATTTCGACTTCTGATGTGCGCTCTACTGTCGATGGGCTGTGGTGACAATCTGTCCAGCGGTATTCCCGACGCTGCAGTCGTTGAAGATACTCTTGCCGCTTGCTCAAGCCTTGAGGCCGAGGGAACAGTGTCTCTTGCACACGTCTCTTCGACCCTGGTAGGTGCGGTCGAGCTGGAAACTAATCGCGTTGCAATGGCGCAGGACATCAACCCCTCCACAGTATCCGGAGAGGCGGAGTACACAGCCCTTGGCTACGACCGCTATCGGCTTGGCGAAGGCATTCCCCACGTGCAACGCACCGACCTTGGTGGCACGACGGACTTTGCGACGCGCAAGTCGTTGGCGTACTTCGTTCACCTCTCCGATCCGCAACTTGCCGATGATGAATCGCCAATCCGCTTTGGCAATTTGGACAATCCGGTCTTCGGCGGCGCGCTGAGGCCGCAAGAAGCGTATGTCGGCCAGATGTTGTCGGCGTTTAATCGAACGCTCACGCGGATTGAAGCACTTGGTCGCGAGTTTGACTTTGGCGTCATCACCGGCGACTGCATCGACAGTGCGCAGTACAATGAGATGCGTTGGTTCATCGACATCATGGATGGAGCAAGTGGAGTTGAGACCGACTCGGGAGAGGACAATGATCCTGTGGCAGGTGTCGAAGATCCAAAAGACCCATTCGACGCCGTGGCGTTCCCCGCGCCTTGGTATTTTGTTTTTGGCAATCACGATCTTCAGGTTGTCGGAACGTCGGTAATCGAGGGCTCTGCTGGCGTCGAGCTCGGATCCATTGGCGTGCTTGGAACGCGTGACTACCGAGAGTGGGGCGCGCCTGTGACCAATCAGCCGATACCACCGGATCCCGATCGGCGCTTCGTAGACAGGGATCAAATCATCGCCGAACTCCACCAGTCGCCAACCACGCCCGGGCCTGTTGGTCATGGTTTTGCGCTGGGCGCGGATACGACGTTCGGGGCAAACTACACTGTTGACGTTGTCCCGGGCCTTTTGCGACTAATTAGCATCGACACCAATGATGATACTGGTGGCGGCGAATACGGCATGTTCACGCAATCTCGCCTTGATGGCTTCCTTATTCCCGCCCTTGAACAGGCAGAGAGCGACGGCGTCTTGGTAATGCTCGCTTCACACCATCCAAGCGATCTGATCGATCGGCGTGAAGGAGAGAACGGCGATCCCATCGAGGAAGCGTTGGAGCCCAGTGATTTGCAAGCGGCCATTGCGGCGTACCCCAACGTGATTCTCGCGCTCGTTGGGCATTCTCATGACAACAAGGTCAAGCGCATTGAAGGTGCAGACGCCGAGCATCCAGGCTACTGGGAAATGACAACCAGCGCGATCGCTGACTGGCCAACGCAGGTGCGAATTCTTGAGCTTGTTGATAACGGCAACAACACTCTCTCGATCTTCGCCACCCTTGTTGACCATGACGAAGACACTTGCTTGGAGAGACGCTTCCGACGTCTCTCTGCGATGGATTATGTAGCTGCGTGGAGCGGTAGGGTGAGCACCGACCCACAAGACCTAAATGTCGAACTCATTGTGCCGATACCCGCTTCGGCGGTTGCATCGGTCGCGTCAGCAGCAGCTTCTGCGCCGTCACAGCTTCAGAGCCAGACAACGCTAGCTCTGCCGTAACGACTAGCTCGTGCGCGATTCATGAATAGAGAACGCGCTCACTCGTCTTCTCGCCCGCTGGAGAGACTGGCTCAGCCCGTCTTCTTCGTTGTTCCTCGGTCGCTTGCCCCAGCAAACTCCCTCTTTCCGCCTCGCCAGCAAACGAGCTGACTTCGCGATCACGAATCAATGTCCATGGATCGCGCACTCGTGCGCATTTCATGAATATAGAACGCGCTCACTGGTCTTCTCGCCCGCTGGACAGACTGGCTCAGCCCGTCTTCTTCGTTGTTCCTCCGTCGCTTGCGCCAGCAAACTCCCTCTTCCTGGCCTCGCCAGAAAACGAGCTGACTTCGCGATCACGAATCCCATGGATCGCGCGCTAGGGCAAGGAAGGATCTGAGCAACGATGAGCCGAAGGCGTTCAAAGGGCGAAGAACCGAGCCAGGGCGTTCTATGCCTCTGGATCCCACACTAGTTGA
>JANTGM010000211.1 GCA_024762925.1 Kofleriaceae bacterium
GATCCTTCCTTGCCCCAGCAAGGTCGTCCTTCGCGCCTTGTCAAAGAACGAGCTCCCGTCGCCAGGACATTTCTATTCCTCTGAGCCGCACACTAGTGTCGGATTCAAAATCTTGCTCAGCGTACTAGCTCAGGAGTTCATCAATCTGCACAAGAAGCTGCTCGGGAGCAAAGGGCTTTCGGATGATTGGTAGGCCTGCAGCAATGGCCTTCCCGAGCATCTCTGGATCCGCGTAGCCGGTCATCAGAAGAATTCTGGTGTCTGGGCGCTTGTCGGCCATTCTGGTCGCAACCTCGGTGCCCTTGACGCCTGGCATGATAATGTCGGATAGCAATAGGTCGATCTTTAGTGAGTCATCCTCGATCTTTTTGATGGCATCGCGACCATTGGCAACCGCCACAACATCGAAGCCCTTGCTCTTGAGCAGGTCTGCAATGATTTTTCGAATGGACTTGTCATCTTCGGCGAATAAGACCGTGCCCGTACGAGATTGCCTTTTTGGCCTGCGTACTTCGGGCTTCTCTTGCAAACTCTCTGCTGTCGTTGGAAGTCGAACAATCATGCTAGTGCCTTTGCCAACCGTACTCTCAACCTCGATGCTGCCTGCGCAGTTCTTGACGATGCCATACACCGTCGCAAGGCCCAGGCCTGTGCCCTTGCTCTCTGGCTTTGTGGAGTAGAACGGTTCGAAGATGTGGGCCGCGACGTCGGGTGACATACCACTGCCCGAATCAATGACACGCAACTCAAGCCAGGGGCCCGACTCAGATGTCTCTAGGCGCAGTTGGCCGGTACCTTCCATCGCATCGCGCGCGTTTATGACAAGGTTGGTCACAACCTGCTCAAGCTGGCCCTTGTTTGCTTTGACGTTTGCTGTGTCGGCGAGATTGACCTCGAACTCAATCTCATCGGGCAGTAGCCGGCGGAGGAAGGCCTCTAGATTGCGCACGACCTCGTTCACGTCAAGCACATCGATGCTGCCCTCGCTTGGCCTTGCAAAGGTGAGCAGTTGCTGGGTTAGGTCGGAACCACGATCCGAGGCCTCCATGATGAGTTCGGTGTGTTCTGCAATCCCCGCCAGCTCATTGGCATTGGCTTCAATCTTCAGCATGCCTGCAGATCCGGACACAACCATGAGGATGTTGTTGAAGTCATGGGCAATACCAGCCGCGAGCCGGCCAATCACCTCCATGCGTTGAGCCCCAAGAAGCATCTCTTCAAGCTCCGACTTCTCCTTTTGAACCTGAGTAGCCCGCACGGCTGCAGCAACCTCAGGCCCAAGCTGGCCCAGGAGTTTGATCTTGTCCGAGGCGAGACTGCCATCATTTTCTTCGAGGCTTACAAGGACCGCTTGATATCCACTCGACTCGCTTGCCTCGCGAAGTGGTAGCACTACAAACTCGGCAGTCTCTCGAGGCCACCAGCTTGCTTCTGTCGCGGGCAAGATTGTTGTAGTGCTTGCACGGACCGCATCTAAGAGTTTTTCCTCTGCGTTGATGGTGCTTGGGAGCGAGCGCTGTCCCTTGGATGCTAGAATCTCGATCTGCCCCATTGCTGTGATCGACACCAGCGCGGAGCACTTGCTTCCCAAATGGGTTGAGACAATGTCCAATAGGCGCAGGAAGACCGCATCCGGATCAGACTCTTCGTTGGAGGTGAGCAAGACTTGATTGCGCAGACTGAGCAGCGTGGCCTGTTGCTGCAAGTTGGTTAGTAGCTCTCGGTACTCACAGGTCAAGACGCCGAATTCGTCCATGGAGCGAAGCTGAAGGTCTTTGGGCCTGAGCGATCGCTGACCCTTGTTGTGGTCCTGAGCTGAGACTTGGCGCAAGGCAGTCATCGATTGATCGAGTGAGCGCATGAGGTTGTAGGCCGCCACAATTGCGACGGTTAGGAGGACGAGCCAAAGGCCAACGAGTTCGGCATCGAGACCGCCGAGCCGTGGCATGAGGTACTGCAGAACGGCGGTGTTTAGGAGGACTGGTAGCAAGACCGCGATCATGAAGACGCGGGTTCGCACGCGAAAGAGCGGTTCGCGAAGGCGGTGCTTCTTGAAGGTGGCTGCGAAGAAATCGAGCAAGTAGACGAAGGCTGGAAGTCCAAAAAGGCATGAGAGCATCACAGCCAGGCTGAGCATTCGGATCCACATGCCTGCATTTGCATCTTTGCTCAACACCGATTGAGATGAGGTGAGAACGACGACGACACCCATGAAGTGCCTGCCTATGAAGCAGACCCAGTAGGTCCACAGGAAGGAACGCATCCGCGTCAGAGCTTCATCTGGATCACCGTCTCCGCCATCGAGACGGGCAACTGGACGCAAGAACCAGCGAAAGAACAGCACCGCCACGATTGTAGAACCGATGATGTAGTACGGGAGGATGGAGCCGCTCATGAGCTGCGCCACATCGGATGTGGTCACCACCCTGGTGATGAAGACAAGAAAAGAGAGCCCCAAGATCGGTGGCCCAATATAGGCGAGCCCGATCGCGATGGTCAGTCGCGTATTAAAGCCACCATGCCGCATCGAATCAATTCTCTCATAGATTCTTGCTTCGAGATGGCGGTGTGTTGGGTTATCGCTCAGGTCGTTTGGCAGCGAGCCGAACTTCTCTGAGTCCTGGCGAGGCAGCTTGAGACTCGGTGGCGAAGCGAGCGCGGTACTGCGCCTTAGCACCAACGAGGCCAAGTGTCGCGATGTTGTTGCCTTGAGATCCCGACGCTCCTACTACGTCGGCTTCGCGAAAGTAGGTGTTACTAGTGCCATCGGGGCCCAAAAACGGTTCGTTATCGCATGTCCCATCGGGGCACACGCGAACTTGCAACGCAAGATCTGTGACACCTCGCCGATAGATCGCGTTCACCTCGGCGGTTGTGAGTGCGCGCTTCCAGATCGCGGCTTCGTCGACAACGATGCTCGTGTTGTAGGTGTCACCACCGAGATTAAAGCCGCCGAGGCGAATCTCTCCGCCATCATAGGTAAAGGTATTATTTGTAAAATCGTAGCTTTCGGCGCCAACCTCGCGACCGTCGACAAAGAGCTGCACCAACGCTGGTGGCGACGTATGGCCCTTTTTGACACCGACAAGGTGGTGCCAAGCTCCGTCATCGAGCGCAACACCTGTACACACTTGCAGGCTGGGTCCTGTGCGCGACTCGTCGAGGAAATTCATGAAAGCGCCATCTCCATCGGGACAGACTTCAGGGCAGCGCACACCAATCCACATATGCGGTGAATCGTCAGCACCACCGCCTCCCATAGCAATTCGGTTGTCGTTGCTTTGGTCGCAATCCCGCATCTTTACCCAAATCGAGTAGGTGAAGTCGCCAGTTCCAAAGTTGAAATTCACGCCATCGAGCGAGACCCAAGCATCGCGATCCAAGTCCAGCGCACCGCCAAACTCTCCCAATGCTGTTGAGGCAGCTTGTCCCGCAAAGACCATCTGGCCATCGTTCCCAGCTCCAGAACTGTCGATGATCGGACTTCCATCGTCGATCGTCACTTCATCGAGGTGCAACAGTAGGATGTTGTCACCCATGACGATGCCATCGTCGTCATAGCCCTCATCTGCTGCGCCAAAATCGGGCAGGGCGCGCCCGTGTGGACCAGTGCTCTGCCAGGCCAGGGTGTGCCAGGCAGCCAACGCGTCCCCAGTGTCAAATGTAGCAGAGATGAAGACTCCGAATATTTCTGAGCTAGAAGGTGGGCTGCCAGCAAACTCTACTTGCTCTCCACTCCACTCGAGTGGAGCTGTGCCAGATCCGTAGTCACCCAAATCGAAATCCGATTTGGCTTGGTCGACGAACACCCAATCTGTGGTGACATCCGCTTCGTCGAAGCCCATGCGGCCACACCCAAGCGTGACGGCCACGGCGATGGCGAGAAGATACTGCCCATTCCGACCGTCCATACGCGTCAGGATAGCAACTGGCCTTGACCGCTCGATTCGGTCCGTTCAAGAAACCTGGGAAATGATCGAAGGCATGGAAGGTGTTGAAGGATTCACGAGGTGTTGAGTCGCGAGATAGGAGCTCAAAAGGCACGGAGCCTGGCACATGGGGATCCCAGCAAGGCGACTGCTAACGCCTTGGAAGTGCATCGCAATCGCTCGGGACTCGGAGTGTTGGCGCCGTGCGTCGTATTTGGGTCAACGTCCCACGGATTCCCGCCAATACAGACCAAGCTAGCCTTTGGATGTACTTCGGCAATCTCTCTCCGGGGGCGCTGCTTCCGCTTCGATTTGGCAGGGGCATGCAGCGGGTTGGCATCTCAATGAGCCGGTGGTGAATGGCCAAACATCGTTATCGTGCCCCGTGGCTTCGTCCCATACATCGTCGAAACGCTGGCAGGTGTCTATCGCGCGAAGCCTCTTGCAGGCGCAAGAAGGTCTCGCGAATGTCTTCTTCCTCAACGCCTTCGATTAGTGCATCAAACATCGCGACGTTTCGCACTTCGGCATCAACCGCTCTGCGACAGGCCTCGAAGATGGAGTCGGGAGCAGTCGCCGTAGATTGCTGCCGCTTGGGAACAGCGAGTCCATAGCGATCAAACAGGACTATGAGCTCTTGTTGGTGCCGCCGCTCTGCTTCAATGATGTTGCAGAATGGACGAATGTTTCCGTACGCAGCCAGGACCGCAGCGTAGGCATCCTCTGCTTCTCGTTCGTCGGCGAGTGCATGCAGCAGGGCCTCTTGAGTTTTCGTGGAGATACTTGTGGGAGTGAGAGTGGATGTGTTGGCCATGGCGTTGGAGACTCTATCTTAGTGAAGCTGTCTTCGGCGGTCTTGTCATGGACGCCCTCTTCTTCTTCGTTCCACGTGTCGTGAAGAAGCATTGATACCGCACCCACGAGAACGCGAGGATTTTTCTTCTCTTGGAAAAGAGCTACATGAGGGCAATTCTCACGATGAAGAGAAGGGCGATCCCAGCTACAAAGGCCAGGAAGTGGATCAGGTTGACGCTAAGGCTGCCGTGCTTGTTAACTTCGGGCACAAGATCGGAGGCGCCAATGTAGATGAAATTCCCGGCGGCAAACGGCACAAGAAAACTGATGTCCGTGTGAGAAGAGACTGCATAGGCGACTACACCACCGATGAGAAACGTGGATCCTGACAAGACGTTGTAGAGTAGCGCTTTGCCGCGACTCCAGCCGCTGTGCACCAAGACACCAAAGTCTCCCAGCTCTTGCGGTATCTCGTGTGCAACCGCGGCAAGCCAGGTCGTGACTCCCAAACGGATGTCGATAAGAAACGTTCCGGCCACGGCGAAACCGCCGATGAGGTTGTGAAGTCCGTCCCCAACTAGCACCAAGACTCCCAAGGGTTTCTTGCAGCCTGCAGAGGCTCGGTGACAATGATGCCAGTGAAGAAACTGCTCTAGGGCAAAGAAGACCGTGAACCCGCCGAGAAGCCAGGCGAAGAGAAGAGTTTGGTCCATCGCAATGAGCCCTGCGGGGATCATGTGGAAGAACGCGCCTCCAAGCATTGAGCCTGCGGAGAACGCGACGAGGGGGAGGATGAGGCGGTCCTGCGTAGCCTTGTTCATGAGCAGGGTGAAGCTGCCCACAAGGGCAACGGCAGTCATCAAGACGCCGCTGCCGACAATCCAAAGAAAGGGAGTCATAGTGCTAGAATTCTAGTAGCGCTGGGCATGCGAAGTGTTGCGACACCGCGTCGCAAGGCGTTGCGACATTCTTCGCGTCAGCAGTTCTTTCGGTACAGAAGATGACCTCGTCGCTGGCCTGCGGTATGCACTTGTGCGTACCAGAACAGGAGGACACGATGGAAGAGAAAGTCAATATGCCGCTACTGGGGGATGCGTTCCCCGAAATGGAAGTTGTCACAACACACGGGCCGATGAATTTGCCCAGCGATTTGAAAGGCCAGTGGTTTGTTCTTTTTAGCCACCCTGCAGATTTTACTCCGGTGTGCACCACTGAGTTTGTCGGCTTTCAGAGTCGTATCAAGCAGTTTGAGGAAATGGGTGTGAAGCTCATTGGGATGTCAGTCGATCAGGTCTTTAGCCACATCAAATGGGTGGAGTGGATCAAGGACAACCTGGACACGGAAATTACCTTCCCAGTTGTTGCCGCCAATGACAGCATCGCCAACAAGCTTGGCATGCTCCATCCTGGCAAAGGAACAAATACCGTTCGGGCGGTCTTCGTAGTCGATCCGGAAGCGAAGGTTCGCCTCGTTCTCTACTACCCCCAGGAAATCGGTCGAAACATGGACGAGATCGTGAGGGCAACGAAGGCGCTCATCACATCGGATGAAAATGCTGTCGCCACGCCGGCCAACTGGCCCGAGAACGAACTCATTGGCAACAGAGTCATCATTCCTCCACCAAAGAGTCAGGCCGATGCCGCCGTTGCGCTCTCTAAGAATGACGGATACGACTGGTGGTTTTGCCATCGAGAACTCTAGCCTCCAGTATACGGCACAGCCTCCAGTATTGGAGGCCAGAACGGCAGAATGGCGTCTGCGATAAACTCGTAGACTTGCGCTGCTGCGGGTAGTCTCGTCGCCAGGTCGAAGGCGATGGTCAAAGCCGGTGGCGTGTTGTGCAACGTCACCGACTTGGCCAATCTCGTCGTAGTGGTCAGTGGGAATGCAACCCTTGAAGTCGCCCAGGCGAGCACTCTACGGTCGCTAAGGCTGCTGAACGCATACCGAGTATCGAGCCCATGGAGTGAGCGATAAGGTTCACTTGCTCAGCGCCCAATTGCGGCCAGTGCGCGATCAGCCGAATCACGCGGCCAATGCACACCGCCATCCTTGAGGCCAAGGTGGATGCGCGTGCTGCCATGGCAACGATGAATGCGTAAGAATATTTCTTGGATGCGAACGTTCAGCCTCGCGCCTTTGCAGGCTCTCTCAGATGGCGGTCGGCTCGTCTACACAGCTTGCGAGTGACTCAAAGCCTAGTGCGCGATTCATGAACATAGAACGCGCTCACTCGCCTTCTCGCCCGCTGGAGAGACTGGCTCAGCCAGTCTTCTTCGTTGTTCCTCGGTCGCTTGCCCCAGCAAACTCCCTCT
>JANTGM010000212.1 GCA_024762925.1 Kofleriaceae bacterium
GGTAGGTGGTGCCTTTGAATACGGGTCTGGGGTTCACGCCGGGGGTATCGGGAAACGCCCGGCATAGTTGCGTCGAAATGTTCCCCGGTCGGGGCTCCGGGGCTCCGGCTCCGTGAAATGTTCCCCGGTCGGGGCTCCGGGGCACTAGACAGAGACTTGATGAATTCGGAGTTGGTTCGTCTGCCCTCCACAGCCAATTGGTACTGCGGCCGTGATGATGATCTTCTCCCCCGGATCAACAAGCTTGTGTGTGAGCAGCTCGTGTTCGACTCGCTCGTAGAGCTCGTCCTCGGTCACGCAGGGCTCGATTAGCATCGGCATCACACCCCATTGCAAGGCGAGTCGTCGATACACCGCCTCGTTGGTTGTGAAGGCGACGATACCAGCTTTCGGCCTGTGCTCGCTCATGAGTCGTGCAGCCCCACCTGAGTTGGAAATCACGGCGATTGTGTCGATGCTCATCTGTGCCGCGGCAACCTCTGCCGCGTGGGCTACAGCATTGGCCGACACCTTGAGATTGAGTGACTTCGTTTCCAGGGCGGTGTTGAACTCTTCACTGTTCTCGATCTCCTCAATGATACGCCCCATGGTCCGAACAACACCGACTGGGTCGCGTCCAACAGCAGTCTCTCCAGACAGCATCAGCGCATCTGTGCTGTCGAGAACGGCATTGGCAACATCTGAGGCTTCGGCGCGTGTCGGGCGAGCGTGCGTAATCATAGATTCGAGCATCTGTGTTGCCGTGATGACAATCTTGCCAGCTGCATTGGTAGCGTGAATGATCTTCTTTTGAGCTAGCGGAACCTTCTCTGGGCCCATCTCGACTCCGAGGTCTCCTCGGGCGACCATAATGCCATCGGCGACCGCGATAATCTCATGAATGCGATCGACGGCCTGTGGCTTTTCAATTTTGGCGATAATGGGAATGCTCACATCACCAACAGTCGCGAGCTGTTTTGCCTCTAAGACATCTTCTGGCGAGCGAACGAAGGATAGTGCAATGAAGTCTACGTTGAGTTTGAGCGCGAAGGCCAAGTCTTCTCGGTCCTTCGGAGTGAGGGCAGGAGCGGAGACCGCGACGCTCGGCAAATTGATGCCTTTGTTATTCTTGAGCGTTCCGCCTTCTTCCACCACAGTGCGCACTTCGGTCTCGGTAACTTCGGCAACTCGCAGCGCCAAGAACCCATCATCGAGAAGAATGAGGTCACCCCTGGCCACATCTCCAACGATTCCCGAGTAGCTTGTGGCAACTCGATCCACGTTTCCAACAACGGTCATGTCAGTTGTGATGGTGAAGCGTGCACCACGTTTCAGATCGACTTCATCATTCTCAAACCTAGCGACGCGAATCTTTGGACCCTGCAGATCAAGTAGGGCGGCAACCGAGCGTCCAGCCTCCTTCGCCTGAATACGCAGATTCTTCAGGTTCTTCTCATGGGTGTCGTAGTCACCATGGGAGAAGTTGAGTCTGGCTACATTCATGCCCGCATCAATGAGTTGCCGGAGTCGTTCGGGGCTGCTGCTGGCGGGTCCTAAAGTGCAAACAATCTTGGCGCGACGCATGTTGGCAAGTGTAGGTTGCCGGCCTGCCTGCTGACATTCGGGAAGACGCGGAATGGAACAATTCTCGTGAATCCAAACACTTGGCCCGTGGCAGAAAATCTCCCTGGCGGTCTGGCCCAATGCTAAAAGGCCGGCCATGCGGAGCGTGAGGCGTATTCGATGGGCAATGTTGGTTTTCGCAACGGGAGGTTTGTCGCTTTCGGCGTGCGGACAAGGATCAGGAATCTGCGCAGACTTCGAGGACCCAAAGCGCGACATCGCTGAGAGTTGCGCCGCGGCAAATGCACAAGACCCGACAGCGCTTATGGGGTGTTTGATCGGTGGCGGGCATGCAGGGCAGTGGGCAGTGGATGAACATGGACTGCCGGCTTTCGATTTTGGCATCGAACATCGCTGCGACTCGGTGGCACGTGTGGAGTCCTCGAGCGGAGTAGCTCAGAGCGATCCGGTTCATCTCATTGGCAACGGGAGGGGAACAATGGCGCTCGCACACGCATCGGGAGCTGTTGAGATCCTCAGGCAAGATCGGGGGAGCGGATGGCTCAACAAAGCCGACTCCTGGAGAGACCCACTGTCTAAGAACTTTCCTGTGCAGCTTGGTGGCGGATTCAACTACATTGTAATCGACGATTCCGTGCAGTCCACTCGCTACAACGACTTCTCGGTCGGTAAGGCGCTAAAGAAGCAAACGCGGCGCTTTGGCGTTGGCTACTACGAGACGATCACCACGTTGAAGGATGTGCGAGTAACGCGCCGAGTATTCGCCGCGGACACGAATGCCCGTGCGCTGGTGGCCGAGGTCACGCTTGAGAATCTGAGCAACGCAAACAAAGAAGTTGGTCTCGTTGAGTTTTGGGACATCAACCTGCACCCGCTGATCGCCGAGCCCGTGATCCGTGGAGATGGGGACGAGGAGGTGGCAGAAGAGCGTACTCGTCGTCGCCGTGCCGCAAGCGGGCAGTTTACGCACACCCTTGGCTACTCACACGAAACGCGGGTTGCGACTGTTCAGACAACAGCCAAGGAACTGCCGGCCGATGTACGTGATAGAGCGAGTACAGCAGAGCTTGACTTCTTTCCGTCAGAGATTTTCTTAGCAACCGTTGACCAGGCAACGGCGCCAGATGCGGTGTGGCTCAGTGATGACGAGTTGTGGGATGCGGGCGCCACAAAGCGCGGTATCCCAGATCGTGCCGCAGACGTGGGCTCTGGAGACACTCGGAGCTTGGAACTCGACGGAGCGGAGCAGGGGGGTGTCTTGGCGCTTCGTGTACCTGTTGCGCTCCCAACGGGAGGTTCGGTGACTCGACGCTTCTCCATTGGCTACGCCACCGAGGACGTGGACGTGGATACAGCGCTGGAGGAACTTCGCGAGAATCAAGGTGAGCTGTTGAACCTGGCAGCGAGCGGTTGGAAGAACCGTCTTGCTTGGATGGCAGTCGAGGCAGCTGATAGCGGGGTTGTACAGCGTGAGCTTGCGTGGTCGAGTTACTATGTGCAAGCGCAGGCGAGTTATGATGAATTGCGCGGTCTCCGAGTCGTTGGAGTTGGTGGTGCGACCCAATACGTTGCTGGAATGTCGGGTCACGCTTCCAACCTCGCACTCAACGCGGAGGGGCTGATTCATCTAAACCCGAGCTTGGCGCGCGAGACGCTTCTCTACGCGATGAGTTCTCAGCACGGCTCCGAAAGTGTGACTCCCTACCGATATCCAGGCTCGCTCGCTGGCGTCGATGGGTTCAGCGATGGAGGGAACGATGCCAATCGCAGTGATGCATATATCTTCTTGCCCGCAGCTGTGGGGCGCTATATTGCGGCAACCCGTGATTCAGAGTTTCTCGTATCAAAAAGCCCCTATTGGCCAGTTGCTGCAGCTGAGTTGGCCGAGGTTCGCGAACATCTTTCAAGGTCGCTTGAGTACCTTGAGCAAAACATCGGCTTGGGACCACAGGGGCTTGTGGCATTTGGAACCAGCGACTTTGGCGGAGAGCTTCTGCGTGAGGCGAGTAGCTCAGAACTTCCCCTAGGAGCATCCTCGGTGCTCAATGCAGCGGCCGTGGTGTACGGATTTCCTTTGATCGCGGAAATTCTGGCCACAGCAGAGGTGGCTTCAGCCGATGGGTTTGCCGCTATGCTCACGGAGCAGGTTTCAGCTCTTGAAAATGCGGGCTGGAATGGGTCGTACTATGAACGAGCGGTTTCCGATACCGGCGAGTCCTTGGTGCCAGGCGTAGCGTTTGCGACAACTCAGGCGCTTCCGGTGCTGGCTGGTGCGGCTGATGAGAGTCGCATCAACACGCTTCTAGACACTCTCGAAGCTGGGGCTGACGCGGTCTTTGCGGGTGGGCCTACTCGCCCTGCGATCAACGCGTGGGTTACGGAGGCACTCGCAAGACGCAATCCCGACGCCGCCTGGCAGAACCTTCTTCGCAGCAGTCTGGCGTTTGGTGCCGATGCCACACCCGAGCATGTCTACGGGGTTTGGACCGGGCCCAATAGCTATGCAGGTTCTGGGCGAGATGAGCCAGGAGCCGCAGCTCTCTATGGGCCTCACCCTGATGGGGATTTCCCCTACGTGAGCACTGAAGCGCACATGGCGACGGTGCGTGCGAGCCTTGGCCTCTTGGGAATCTCGGCGAATCCTACAGGGTGGCGAATAAAACCAACGTTGCCAAGTGAGACATTTTCTGTTGTGCTTCCAAACCTCGAATTGCAAGGCACGCCCAACTCGATACGCGGAGCCATCACAGCCCAAGCTGAGGAACTTATGCAACTGGTAGTCACCCTGCCATCAGGCGCCCGCGGTTCGGAACTCGTGGTGATCGTGAAGGAGGCAGAGGTTGAGTACGAAATTGGCGCTGACGATACCGTTCGATTTGCCATGCCGGTGCAGGCGGGAGAGCCTGTGAGCTTTAGCGTAACTGGATTGTGATCTAGTCATTTTAGCCAGGGTGACTTCTCCTGTTTCCACCAGAAGCGTAATGATTTCAGTAGGTAAAAGTTGGAACGACATGTGCTTAGAAGTGGCACATACCTACTTCCAACAAGGTCATCATGAAATCCACAATTCGTTTCGCTCTCCTTTCCCTTCCTCTCGTTGTTGCGTGCGCCGCCGACGCCGGACCTAACGACGGCACCGAACTGCCCGATGGCAAGACCGACACAGCCGCGGTGGAAAATGCCGTGGTACGCCTCACGGCGGATGGCAAACTCTCTGCGACAGATGTCGATGAGCTTTTCGCGGCAGCAGGTCGCAGCGTTTCAAAGAACGAGATGCTGACGATTCGCGATGCTACGGAATCGTCATCTTTCTCAGTTTCCGACGCGGCAGTCGAACGCGCACTTGAGAATGCGTACAACGCGAATCTACTTGAGCACGAAGTTGAGCAGACCGCCGACCCAAGCACTGGTTATGGCGGAAACAAGATTCCCGAGGCTGTGCGTGCCCTGGTCTCGCAAGCGCGACTCAACGGCGCAGTCGCTTTCGATATTCGCGAAACTCGTGGCGATGGAGAAGGCCGCTGGAGCCCATACCCATCTACGACGCCACCAATCGACAACATGGACTTTGACTACACCGTTATTACTCCAGAAGTCTTGGCTGAAGATGTTGCAGCAACGCAGCTGACCTACAATGCGATCGTGGGCACCGAAACCGAAGAGCAATGCGATGGATTTGGCAACTGCCAGGAGTTTGAGCAAGCTCGCTACGAACAGCGTACCGGCGGAACCGGCAATATCGCTGCTCACTACGATGAAGTACACCATCCAGATCTGATGGCCCGCGGAAGCAGCGGCCAAAAGTGGGCCTCGAACTGCGCGTTTCTCTCAGATGGAACCATTCACTGTTTACCCGCGGCGCGCCGCTCGGTTCTGCGGGATCTAATTCTCACAAACCCACACTTGAGCCGTTGCAACAGCTTTCAGGGGTTTGAAGATGCCTGCCACACAATGCTCTACATGGGACACATCACTGCCTCCAACGGCGTCATAAACAGCGTTGAAGTCTCAGGGCGTGTGAGCAAAAGGGTTGGATCTGGGAAGAACAACCTGATTGATCCCATCGCTCTGCTTGACGCATGGGGCTTTGAGCGGTCGTCTGGATTGCGAGTTCGCTATGGCAACACCAGCGAGGGTACTCCAGTAACCAACGTAGAGCGTGGCATCCTCGAAGCGCCATAGCGGCCAATGATGTCGACACGCGCACGACTACTACTTCTTGTCGCTCTAGGGGCCTGCAGTAGCAGTGCCTCTTCGAGCATTGATGCCATGGTTGCGGCCCCTGTTGATGCCTCGGCCACCACGGATGCCGGAGACAATCACGCCGAAGTCTTTGCTCAGTACGGAACGATCGAGACGATTGCAGGCACGGGGCAAATCGAAGACAAAGGGGTGAACGGTTGGCAGCAGGGCTTTGAGGGCGGGCAAGCATCGAGTGCCGAACTCAGTCGCCCACACATCGCGCAGGCCGATGCTGCTGGCAATCTCTACATCGCGGACAAGGATGGGCACGGCATTCGGCGTGTCGATGCTGCGGGAATCATCACGACGGTTGCTGGAACCAGCACCGCAGGCAACAATGGCGATGGACCAGCGACCCAAAGGCAACTCTCGGCGCCAAATGGACTCTGGCTTGGGACAGGTGGAACGTTCTACATACTCGATCTAGGCAACGACTCTGTTCGTCGCGTTCGCGATGGAAACCTAGAGACACTCTTCGCCATAGGTGGTGCAAGCACCGGGCGCGGGTTGTGGGTCGCAGACGATGAGAGCTTGGCCTATGTGGCCGCAGGCTCAACCCTCAAGCGTTGGACGCCCGCTAGTGGTGTTGAGTCCTTTGTGACGGGATTTGTCTCCTTGGGCAATCTCTTTGTGGAACCTTCTGGAGATTTGCTCGTGGCCGATCGCGGTGGTCACCGGGTGTATCGCGTGACACCCACTGGGGAGAAAACTCCGATTGCCGGCAATGGGTCACGCACTGGCGGTGGCGATGGGCAGGCGGCTGTAGCAACGGGACTCGACGAAGTTCGTGGCGTCTGGGGACATCCCGATGGCGGCTTCTTTGTCGCCACGCACAAGGGCGGGCAGGTCTGGTACGTGAGTGGTGGCAGCATTCATCTCTTTGTCGACGGCGACTCTGATGACAGCCATGCTGGCGATGGTCTGCGATTCGACGACCCAACGGTTCGCATCTCCGAACCTCGCGCCATCACGATGGATCCGAATGGAAATCTTCTGATCACCGAACACGATGGTGGGTTCATTCGCCGTGTCAACTACACCCGACGCTAGTGCGCGTGAATATAGAACGCGCTCACTCGCCTTCTCGCCCGCTGGACAGACTGGCTCAGCCAGTCTTCTTCGTTATTCCTCGGTCGCTTGCCCCAGCAAACTCCCTCTTCCCGCCTCGCCAGCAAACGAGCTGACTTCGCGATCACGAATCAATGTCCATGGATCGCGCACT
>JANTGM010000213.1 GCA_024762925.1 Kofleriaceae bacterium
CTTCTCGCCCGCTGGAGAGACTGGCTCAGCCAGTCTTCTTCGTTGTTCCTCGGTCGCTTGCCCCAGCAAACTCCCTCTTCCCGCCTCGCCAGCAAACACTCAACGTTCTCGATGAGAATCGCAACGGAATTGTACTGGCCGTCAATGTGGTCAAGGCAACAGGTACCGCGGAGAGGGAAGGCGCAATAGACCTGCTCAAGGCCACTGTGGCGCCTCGCAAGGCGAAGGCGACGCTTGGTGTCGACAAAGGATACGACGCCCAATCCTTCATTCGCGATTTGCGTGGGATGAAGATTTGTCCGCATGTGGCTTTGGTCAATGATCCTCGTCGAAAGAAGCCGTCTCTCGACAAACGCACGACCAATTCGCGTGGCTATCAAATTCGTCAGGTCTCGAGGCGGCAAGCTCGTTGTTCGCGCCTTGCCAGTAAACGAACTCCCGTCGCGATCATCGGTCAACCATTCTGGCCCCGACACTAGCTAGCCCTGGTAACTTTGCAGCTCCCCCTAAACCCTGCTGGCTCTTGGTCGATTCGATAGGTACGGGATGGGAGAAGTCACAAACAACGGTGCTGTAGATGCCTGGGAACAGTCCGTTCCTCTCGCTTCCACTGAAGGACGGGCTGCTGAAGGGGAAGCTCTGACGTCTGAGCTGTCTGAGTATCGCTCCGCCGATCTCGCAGGCGTTGACTTCTCAGGCAAGGATCTATCGGGTTTTGACCTCAGCTTTGCCGACCTCACTGGCGCCCACTTCGAGGGTGCTGATCTAACTGGGGCAAACCTTCATCAAGCGTGCATTTCTGGTGCGGAGTTCTTGATGGCAAAGCTCAATGACGCGAACTTGAGCAATTGCAAGGCGGAGAACGCGGGGTTTGCTCACGCTGATTTGAGTGGTGCCAACCTGTTTTCTGCCGCGTTATCGGGCAGCTGTTTTACGAATGCCCAATTGCTTGGTGCGGATTTTCGAGCAGCAGATCTCAGTGGTGCTCGCCTTACTGGAAGCAACTTTGAGGGAGCAAACCTCACGAAGGCGAGTCTCCGCGATGCGGACCTCTCCAGTTCTCTTGTAGGCAAAGCCCATTTCGAAGAAGCGGACTTGCGTGGTGCGAGCGTCAAGCGGATGAAGGGCTACCAGAGCGCATCTTGGCTTGGGACCGATATTATGAACGTTGACTTCTGCGGAGCGTACGCGATGCGGCGTTTTGTTGCTGATCAGAACTACTTGCACGAATTTCGCCATCACAGTCGCCTCAATGAATTCTTGTTCCGAATCTGGTGGCTCACATCGGATTGTGGTCGGAGCCTAGTTCGTTGGAGTGTTTTTACGGCGGTACTGGCGGTGCTTTTTGGTGCTGGGTACAAACTAATAGGAGTGCCGTTTGGCGATCACGAGACTCTTCTTTCGCCGTACTACTTCAGCGTTGTGACGCTCACCACTCTGGGCTTCGGTGACATCTGCCCGGTGACCACAGCGCAACAAGCGCTCGTCATGCTGGAGGTCACAACGGGGTATATGATGCTTGGTGGGCTAATTAGTATTTTCGCAAATAAGATGGCTCGGAGAGCAGATTAGGGTTCCATTGGGGTTCTTCAGTAAGAAAAAGTCTGGTGGCAGCTCGAAGAAATCCAACGTTGGATCAAAGAAGCTGAGTCGAGTCTTGGGCGACTATCAAATGCCCAAGTTTCCTGCAGTCGCCATGAAGGCTATGAAGCTTCTGCGGAATGATCAAACCTCTTTGCACGATGTGGCACAGGTGATCATGAGCGATCCAGGGGTCTCAACCTCCATGCTTGCGATGGTCAACTCTGCGGCGAACGCGATGAAGCACCCTGTCAACAGCGTACCGCAAGCTGCGGCTCTCTTGGGGCGAAGCCAGATCGAGTCGATCTTGGTTGCTGTGGCCGTGGGGCGTTCCCTGCCTTCAACGTCTCAATATATCGAAATGAGGCAGTTCTGGCGAGCTGCGGCTCACCGAGCAGCGATTGCAAGAGGCTTTGCTGCCAAGCTGCACCCAACCACGCAGTCCACAAGCTACACCGCCGGTCTACTGCAAGACATGGCCGTGCCGATCCTTATGGAGTCTAAGAAAAACGCCTACGCGAATGTCTTTCTCGAATGGCAGAAGGGTGGTGGCGATATTTCTGTAGCAGAACGCGACCAGTTTGAATGGACGCATGCCGAGGTCGCAGGTTGGATGTGTGAAGAATGGAACTTCCCCGACTCACTCGTGACCGCGGTGACGACACACCACGGAGCCCATGGGGACTCGAACGTTGCGGACCCTGCGGTATTGCTCGTGAGTCTCATCCGAGGGCCCGAGGACGCTGAGGGAATAGAGGCTCTAGTTGAGCATGCGGTTTCCTCCTACAACATGAGCAGCGATGAGTGCATGGCTGTGGTGGCTAGGGGATTCGAGCAAGGCGACGAGACCGCCCAGTTGTTTCGCTAGCCGCAGTCGAGCACACGTCTGCGGCAACGAAGTGTGCTTCTACTTCGCGAGGTGATCGCGCAAACATCGCAAGGCATCGACAGCGGTGAATACGCCCACAACTTCTTTGCCCTCTGTGACAATTGCAGACCCATATCCGTGGTCGACAAGGTAGTCAACGACCTCCTTGAGTGGAGTATTGGGACCAACGACGTGGGGCTCTGAGCTCATGGCCTCTTCGACCAACACCCTATCTGGATTTACATCGCTCAGTCCTTCGGTCAGGTCGAGATCGCGAAGCGAGACCGTTCCAACGAGTTTACCTCCATGCAAGACCGGCAAGTGCCGACAGGAAAACTGCCTCATGAGTTCATGGGCCTTGGTCAGCGTTTGCTCTTGCCCGATCGTGTGCGGGCTCTTTGTCATGTAGTCGGAGATTTTCATATCACTCATAGTGGGTTCGTATCCAATCAGTCTCGTTGGTTCATCATATCCCGATGGCAGCTTGCACAGCCAGCCAGGAAACTGCCATAAAGTTCTTGTCGCTCCTCGGCTGACGTTGCGCTGCCTGCTGAAGACGCATCGCTGCGAATTTGTCTTAGGATGGTCTCTATCTCGGGTGTCAGCACGAGCCTCTCACCTACGTCCTCTGGTGTGAGCTCGGTTGTTGCCAACACTGAGGCACCGGCCAACCAGGCTTCATCTGACGGGGCAATGAGCCCTTCCCACATACGGTCAGCTGCCCACCGATGTTGCACCATGAAGTCGGAGAACCGATCCTCTTCCCGAGGAGGCGGAGCCGCTACATGTTCAACGACAGTGAGTTCGTGGGCGCGATGACAATCTCCGCAGGTGTTCGCAAGGGTCGCTGCCAGTCGAGCCGCCATGTTGAGATCATCGGTTACTTCCAACATCTCGGCGGACGCAACAGAGCGCTCAATGAAGGGCGCCCAGCCTTGTGGCTGTGGTCCTTGAAACCCGGCGCGAACCTGCTTAGCAAGCTCTCGTGTCGATACAAGATTACCGGAGATCAGTGCCAGTTGAATCTCGCCGACATCGTGAAAGTGCTGATGCATGTTGGTCACGCGCCCAGCCTCTTCGCTATTGGTGGTTGAAGTGGTAACGGGCTTCGACCGTCCGCCTCCACAGCCGATGGCTGCAAGAATGCCGAGAGCAGCCAGGTAAGCTGTGCGATTTTGTGTGCTCATCTTGGCAGCTGTACTTCCTGGCAGTTTGCCAGCTCGATTTCCGTTTTGGCGTTCATGCGACAGTCTGCGAACGCTTGGCTAGGCTGCTGGCTCTCGCATGTGGCGCGAAGTTCTCGTTCGACACCTCGCCGCAGTTTGATGTCTGGCTCGGCTTTCTTGGCCACAATGCTCGCATAGCTCTTGCACTTGCTTCTGGCGAGTCGTTCAAGCTTCGTAACTTTGAAGCTTGAGACAAAGGACTCCTTGGCGTAGGGGGTCTGCCACTCCACCGAGTAAATCCCTGGTGAGAGTGCGCGACCTGGAAGCTCTTCGCACGCATCACCAATCACACTGACCGACGCCGCCAAAGGGAGTGTGATCGTCGCCTGTCCTTGTGGAGAGAGAGTGAAGTGTGCAACTTGGCCGACACAGTCGGCATCGAGCGGACAGTCCTTTCTGCCAACTCGGTCGAGACGATTCTTACCGGCGTCGCGCAGCACTTTCGTCGTTAGGTTCTCAAAGCCACAGCTGTGGTCCAAGAAGAGCTCTGCGGGCTCTGTGCCCGTGTTTCGCAAAACAATGTGAACATCTACAACTTGTCCAGCGATTGCGGTGACTGAGGTGCGTAGCAAGCTCGCCGTCACTTCTTTTGGAAGAGGCGCGCTATGCCCCTCGATGTCGCACAAGCCCGAGCGCGCCAACCCATTCGCATTTAGTTCAGCGCCCGTGCACTGAGGATCACGGGGCGTTTCTTGCGGCGTTGGTGGAACCGGGGACTCCGCTTCGCTCCAGGCGGGGGACGTCAACGTGCCTTCAGCGGGCTCTGCCGGTTTTGGGGAGCCGCCACAGGCCAGGGCCAGCAGCGGAACAGCAATCCAGCGGGCGTGGGAAAAACTCTTACGACAACAACGCATTAGCTAATCGCCTTGGCAAAGTCGACACCTGTCATAATACCAACGAGTTCATGGCGGTTCATCACAGCAACTCGCCGTGCGTTCATAGCTCTGGCTTGCCGTGCGACATTGTGAAGCTCCGTGCGATCGGGGAGCGTGAGAACGGCGGCATTCATGGCGGTTTCAACCTTCGCCGATCGCGGAGCATCACCAGCTTCCAGTGCTTCGCGCTGACTAAAGACTCCGACAGGCCACTCCGATTCATCAACAACAAGGAGCCCGGTCACGTGTGCCTTTCCAAGTCTCTCAGAAGCAAGTGCGATGGTTTCGGATGCGCGCACCGTGAAGACGGGTGTCGACATGAACTCTGAAGCGGGCTTTGCAACACGAACAGCTTCCACTGCTGCCATGATGTCCCAGGTGCTGAGGACGCCTGCGACATCGCCTCGTGCGGTAACAAAGACCCGATGTACATGGGCTTCCACCATTCGAGCAGCCGCATCACTCATGCTGCTCGAAATGTCCACCGAGATAACATTGGGAGTCATGACGTTTTGCACGGTACCTGTCGATTCGAGAAGCGCGGCGTCTGGACGGTTGCCAGCATTGCGCAATCCACTTCCCAATATGTCCGTGTTGGAAATGATCCCAACCAGGCTCCCAGAATCATCGAGCACAGCAAGTGAGGAGACCCCTCGGGCACGCAATGCATCGTCGGCTTCTTGGAGGCTCGCAGTCTGAACGATGCTGTGAACGGGGGTCGACATGAAGATGCTCACAGGCTCTGTAAAGTTCGGCATGGGGCATCAGAGAGCAATCGACATGCCATTGAACGAAGGCGAGCCTGGCGGCATGGGGCGAAACCGCGTGAAGATTCCGCGGCAACACTGCCCCGGGATGCAAATAATGCGCGGCCGCGTCACTATGGGCTTGGGCGACGATCCCGTCCCCAGAACGTGCGAATGGCAATCACAAAAGCAATCGCACCAAGCACGATCCAAGCTGCCGTGCTGTATTGGACTAGGAGTTCTTCTAATCGCCCAAGGTTGTCACCAACGGTGGCGCCAGCGGCCATGATCGCCGCATTCCACAGCGCTGCGCTCGCCGCACTTAGCGCTAGAACCCTTCGGGGGCGCATGCCTGCAAGACCGGCGGCGACGAAGAATAGCGGACGTATTCCGGGCAGAAAGCGGTTTATGAGCAAGTACCAGCTTCCGCGCTCTTCAAACTGCTTGACGATCTTGGAGAGCTTTCCGTCACCAGTTGCTAGCGCTGGCTGCCGTCGCAGGAGCCTCTGGCCAAAGGCAAAGGCGACCAAGCTGCCCGCTACTGAACCAAGCATTACCGCTGCGAAGACCAAGCCGAGGTTCCACGAAAAAGCACTCACTAAGATGCCACCTAGCAAGGTTATCGAGTCGCCGGGAAAGGGGGGCACGATGTACTCCACGGCCGCAGCGCCCATTAAGATCGCAAGAACTGCCGGCGAGTCGGTTGTGTCGCCCATCGCGTGCAACCAAGTGAGAAGTGCGTCAAACACGAGAGCATCTTCGCACGGGGAGAGCCACCGAGCGCAATTGGTATAACTTGGTCATGCCCCCGATTCAGTTTGGTCACAGGACATGCAGTTGTGATGCTCCCACTCAGCCTCCAGTATTTATCGCGCTCACCGGAGGGCCTGGAGGTGGCAAAACCGCGGTACTTGAAATCGCGGAGCGGATCTTCTGCAAGCACGTCGCAGTGCTTCCCGAGGCAGCTAGCATCGTGTTCTCAGGAGGGTTCCCAAGACATGAAAGCCTACATGGTCGCAAGGCGGCACAGCGCGCCATCTACCACATTCAACTGGAACTCGAGCGCCTGATGCGCGATGAAAATGAGGTGGCAGTTGTCTTGTGCGATCGAGGAACTGTTGATGGAGTTGCATATTGGCCAGAGGAGGCGGGTTCGTACTGGGATGCGCTGCACACAACCCGCGAAGCGGAGCTTGCCCGATATGATGCTGTGATTCACCTAGAGACGCCCGATGAAAATCACGGTTACAATCGGGAGAACGCGCTGCGCATCGAGACCGCGTTGACGGCTCGCTCCATCGATGAGCGCATCGCGCTTGCTTGGGAAGGCCACAAACACCGAGTAACAATTCCCTCCAGCGAGAGATTTCTCAACAAAGCGCAGGAGTCAATTTCTGCAATAGGAGCCCTGATGCCGAAGTGCTGTGGGTAGTCTGGTACACACCGCATGACGATGCGGACGGGGACACGCTGGTGCCTGATGCATTGACACGAGTGCGCGATCCATGGACATTGATTCGTGATCGCGAAGTCAGCTCGTTTGCTGGCGAGGCGAGAAGAGGGAGTTTGCTGGGGCAAGCGACCGA
>JANTGM010000214.1 GCA_024762925.1 Kofleriaceae bacterium
CCGGCTCAGCAGCAACCTCTTCTTCTTCGGGCTCCGGCTCAGCAGCAACCTCTTCTTCTTCGGGCTCCGGCTCAGCAGCAACCTCTTCTTCTTCTTCTTCGGGCTCACCTTCGACTTCCACCTCGGCGGCCACCTCTTCCACACCGGACTCTTCCTCTTCGGAAACCGCTACTGTAGCGACCTCTTCCACCTCAATGACTTCTTCCACCTCAAGGACCTCTTCAACCTTGGCGACCTCTTCCACCTCAGCCGATGCCTCACTCTCTGGTTCGTCGATTTCCATTTCCGGCCGATAGGGCTCTGCTACGGGGGCAGGAATCGAATCGACGAGGTCAACGCCCGCGACGGTGGCGTCATCAGAGTCGAATTCTGATGACGCAGTATCAGAGATGGGCTCCGGAACAGCGCTCTCATCAATACTCTCAAAGTCATCAAGCTCTAGTTCATATCCTGGCTCGCTTTCCGCTCGTTCGGATAGCAAGAGGTCTTCACTGTCATCGTTCTCGTAGACCGGCTCGATGCCTTCATCGGGGGCAACGGCGGTTACGTCCTCGGGAATTCCATCCGAGGTCTCCATGCGGACACCGATGTCATCCATGGTTTGTAGGTTCTCGTCGGGAACGTCAGAGGTATCAAAGCTGCCAACGTCATCACCAAGGCCCATGGCGCCAAAGGCTGCATCCATTTCCTCGTCGAGACCGGGCTCTAGAAATGCTGCGGGTGGAGCTACTCGCGTGCTGTCATCCGCGGCAAATTCCCCCATAGCGCCCTGGTCAGAATCGAATGGGGACAGCGGCTCAGAAACTTCGGGCACATCCACATCGAGGGAGTCGACATCGAAATCGTCGATATCGATTTCGTCCATTTCGAGCTCTTCAACTTCGATGCCCATCTCGTCAATGTCTTGGATCGACTCTTCTTCGGCTTCTCCAAGGCCTACGAGTGCATCAATCGTGTCACAGAGTTCTTCTGCAGTCATTGTGCGCTGATCGAGGTAGCCGTCTGCGTGGGACTTGAGCCGTTGATGCTTCTCGAATCCTTCGGGAGCAATCGTGGTTGTTTTGAGAACCACGGGAATGCTCAAGACCTTCTTGGCTTTGTGGCAAATGGCAAAGCCCACCTTCTCGGGCAGATCGACGGCAATCACCACCACTTCAGCGGAAATCTCGTTCGCCTCCTCTAGGGAATCTTCGGAGAGCCCTGCCTGATGCACCTCGAACCCAAAGGGAGCGAGTTGCTGGCTGAGTTGGCCATAGAAAGAGAGATCGTCGTCAATAAGAAGAATCTTGCGTGTAGCCATGGTTGTCCCCGATTGCTGCGAGCAGTAATTCTATCGCGAGCAATTTGAGACCAGCAAGGCGGCACTCGGTATGCCTTCGGGGCGAATGAGGGTGTATGTCCCACCCACACGATCCGAACGGAGACTATGGGCGTAGCGTGTTTACTGTGTCGCTGTGGGTCACCATGGCTACCAACGCATCCAACCCCATGTCTGAACTAAATACATAAGCGAGGCGCCCATCGCGAGGGTGATAGGTGACGGTGTTAAACCCGTACGCTCCATCAACCCACAACTCAGCACCGTCGATGACGACCTTGGACTGCGAGCGGAGATCGATGTCGGCCAGAGCGACTGCGTGTGCGTGCACTCGGTGGCGTCCTGTCTGATTTGTTACTTCATAGACAAACGTAGCGCTCTGATTGCCCCCAAGTTGGGCCGGAGTCCAACCGAGCAACTTCACTTCTTGTGAAGAGAATCGCGGGGCACGAACGTGAGTTTTGAGGAATTCGGCAGCTCCACGACCAACTGCGCCACGATCATCGCTCACAAATAGCGGGGCTTCTCGCAAGTGCTGCCTGGCCACATCTTGGGTCACCTGGCTGGACTTGGCGACTGGGGGCGTGGGCTGCTCTTGTGGCGCGATCAAGTCAGACCATACAAAGAGCGCGAGAGCTGCAGCGGCAAGAACAGAAGCGGCGACTGGCATTGAGAGCCAGTTTGTTCTCACCGCACGCTTTCGAGCTGCATCTTCGTTGTCGAGCGCGGCAAGGATCTTCTTGTGCAAGAAGTCGGAGGCTGGCGGTGTGGCACGCAAGTGAGACCGCAGTGAGCTGTGCTCTTGTTCCGCCCGCTCAAACGATTCTTGGCAGGTCGTGCACTCACTCAGGTGCGTCTCAAACTCGCGAACCTCGACGTCTTGCAACTCTGCATCGAGGTATGCACTAAGGGTGGATTGAATGTCAGCGCAGGCGTTCGGCATAATTCTTAGAATCCTGGCAATCTTAGGATTGCGAAACCTTGTCTTTCTGGGACCGTCGGTACTCTTCTAGGTTGATCGTACCTTCTCGGGGGGGCTTTTCGTCTTTGAGCAGGCCTTCGCGCTTGGCGAACTCGCGTAGCTCTTTTTGCAGAAGACGTCGACCGCGGTACAGCCGACTCATTACCGTTCCAACCGGGCACTCAAGAATCTCGGAGATTTCCTTGTAGCTAAATCCCTCGACGTCGCACAGCACGACCGCAATGCGAAAGTCTTTTGGGATGGCCGCCAAGGCCCGCTCGACATCTTCGGAAAGACTTTGTTGAACTAAGAGTTCTTCGGGAGAGAGCTGGCTTTGCGCCTTTGCGTGAATCAACACGCCATCAGTGCTCTCTTGCTCCGCGGCCGCTGCGTTTAAGATCTCGCCAGACCGTTTCTTGCGTTGGTAGGAGTTGATGAAGGTGTTGCTAAGGATCCTGAAGAGCCAAGCTTTGCAGTTTGACCCTTCGGTGTAGGTATGCCAAAAGCGGTAGGCGCGCAGCATGGTCTCTTGGACCAAGTCCTCGGCATCGCCGGCGTTGCGAGTGAGACGGTATGCGCTGCCGTACAACGCGTTTGCGTGCGGCAAGACCGTCTCCTCGAATTTGGTTCGCTCCTTGCGAATTGACAAAGCACTCACAGGGTAGCAACTGGCGCTGGCCCGCGGATATTCCCGGGGCCAAGCGACATTCTAACGTGTTGATATTAAAAGGTGAGTGGGACGTGAGGCACTTCGAGTGCTTCTGCGACTGCGGGGTGGGGCACCGTTCCTTTGTAGGTGTTTATTCCCAAGAGAATGGCGGGATCGTCGGCGGCTGCCTTGTCGAGGCCCTTGTTGGCCAAGGCAATCACATACGGCATCGTCGCGTTGGTGAGTGCGAAGGTCGAGGTGTACGGCACAGCGCCCGGCATGTTGGCAACACAGTAGTGCACCACATCATCTACAACGAACGTTGGTTCTTCATGGGTGGTTGGCTTGCAAGTTTCGACGCAGCCCCCTTGGTCAACTGCAACATCAACAATCACCGAGCCTGGGCTCATTTTCTTGATCATCTCTCGCGTCACCAGGCGAGGAGCGCGTGCACCCGTAACAAGAACGGCGCCGACAACAAGATCGGATTCCGTCACGCACTTCTCAATGTTGGAGGCGTCTGAGTACAGGGTACTGATGCGGTCTTGGTAGACGTCGGCTAGGTGCGCGAGTACATCCGTATTGATGTCGAGGATGGTGACTTCCGCACCAAACCCCACCGCGATCTTCGCCGCGTTTGCGCCGACGATTCCGCCACCAATGATTGTGACCTTGCTTCGACGAACGCCAGGAACGCCACCGAGGAGAATTCCTTTACCGCCGCGCTCTTTTTCGAGAATGCTCGCACCGGCCTGCACCGACATACGACCTGCCACTGCACTCATTGGAGTAAGGAGGGGAAGACGCCCATCCTCGGTCTCGATGGTCTCGTAGGCAACAGAGTTGACTTTGCGCTCGATGAGTTGATGTCCAAGAGGTTGAGCGGCTGCGAGATGCAAGTAGGTAAAGAGCAGCTGACCTTCACGCATGAGTGCATACTCAGGCTCGATCGGTTCCTTTACCTTGACGACCATCTCGGCTTTGCTCCACAACGTTTCTTTGTCGGGAACAATTGAAGCGCCAGCCGCGACATACTCGTCATCGGCAATGCCACTGCCCACACCTGCACTGGTCTCAATGATGACATCGTGACCAAGCTTGACTAGCGTATGGACGCCAGAGGCTGTGAGGCCAACGCGAAACTCTTTGGTTTTGATTTCCTTGGGAACACCGATCAACATGCGCCAGAGTTTGAGCCCCGCTCTTCTGGGCTGTCAATCGGAACGGGCCGCTTCTCAGCGCCAAGAGGTCGGGCCCGTCGTCGTCGTCTTACGAGCGGTAGTCGGCGTTGATGCCGACGTACTCTTTGCTTAGGTCGCAGGCGAGGTAGCGTGCGCGACCAGGCCCCATTCCCATGTCCAAGACCAAGGGATACTCGGCTTTACGCATAGCGTCAGAGGCTCGCTGTTCCCAATCCGCATTTGCGCTGGGCTCCCCATCCCGCAGAACCGGTACAGACCCGATCCGCAAGCTGGTCTTGGCGAGATTCATGGATACCCCGGCTCGCCCCGCAGCAGCGAGAATTCGGCCCCAATTGGGATCACAGCCGGCAATGGCGGTCTTTACCAGTGGCGAGTTGGCGATGGTTTGCGCAATGCGTCGAGCTGCTTGGTCGTTTCGGGTCCCGCGAACAAAGATGTCGACGACATGGTGGACCCCTTCCCCGTCTCGCATGAGCTTGCGGGCCAGGTCGTCGAGCAAGTCGGTGAGGCAGGTCGTGAACTCGCGCAAGTCGGCGCCCCGAAGCGAGGAGCCGCCAGCTGCCCCTGAGGCCATGGCCGTTATCATGTCATTGGTCGAACTATCGCCATCGACACTGATTGCGTTAAAGGTTGGGACGACCGCTGTGCTCAAGGCGCCTTGCAAGGCCTTGGGCGAGAGCTTGGCATCCGTGACGACAAAGCTCAGCGTCGTCGCCATATTCGGCGCGATCATTCCTGCGCCTTTTGTACATCCAAGCAGAGTGATCCGCTTGCCATCGATCGCGATGCGTCGCTGAGAAATCTTGGCACCTTTGTCAGTCGTGAGAATCGCTTCTGCGAACTGGGTGATGTTGCCACTTCGCAAACTCTCTGCTGCCCCGGGCAAGCCGTTCCCGATGCGCTCGATATCGAGAGGCAACCCGATGACTCCTGTCGAGGCAACAAGCACTTCGGTTGGCTCTGCACCAATTGCTGCTGCTCCGAGTTTTGCCATGCGCTTGGCGTCAAGTGTTCCTTGGCGGCCGGTACAAGCATTTGCGTTGCCACTGTTAACGACGACTGCCCGCGCACGTCCCGCGCTTTTTTTAAGAATAGTTCTGCTGAGCTTGACGGGGGCTGCTGCTGCCCTGTTCTTCGTGAAGACGGCTGCCGTTGGAACGAGGGAGTCACTCGCGATCATTCCAAGGTCGAGTGCACCATCTTTTTTGACTCCAGACGCAACACCAGCAAATCGAAATCCCCTACAGCGATAAGACACGACCACACTATAGATCGCTGCGAAAAAAAATTCAGCGAAGATCGTTGATTTGCTGCGATGTGATCGCGCGCTAGCTTGCGAGGGTAAGCGAAGGAAGCTGTGTCGAGACGGCTAAGTGTCCTGCGGTCTGCAAGGTTGCTCCGTATGCCACTGCAACGTTCGCGAACTCATTGCTGGTGACTTGCTCGCGCTCAAAGAACTTCGCAATGCTTGTGCGAACCAGCGGAATTAGCGACGTCCCGCCAATTAGAACCACTTCCTGGATTTCGCTTGGTGCCCAGTGGGAGGTTTCCAACAATCGCGAAAGCACAGCTCGCATCTGCACAATCAACGGTTGCCACTTGCTCTCTGCCCATTTTCGATCCAACAGTAGATCGATGTTGCGTTGCTGCCCTTGTTCGACGTA
The DNA here is from genome assembly GCA_024762925.1 of Kofleriaceae bacterium. Lineage (GTDB taxonomy): Bacteria > Myxococcota_A > Polyangia > Haliangiales > Haliangiaceae > NORP324. The sequence goes on from JANTGM010000214.1 coordinate 5,795, forward strand.
TGCATCGGACATACTGAGGTGCGCTTCCTCCTCAGAGGAGAGGATTCTCTTGGCCGACTCACATCGACTTCGCAAGTGATGCCAGCGAACGACATCATTGCGCATGTTGAATCCGCAGCGTCGCTGGACTGAATTGGCGACCTCTTCGGCGAGGATGTCATCAAAGTCGTCGCCACCAAGGAGCGTGTTTCCATGACACGCAACGGGCGTGAACTGCAACCCCTGTTGTTCAATGAGCGTGGCGTCGAACGTTCCGCCACCAAAGTCACAGACCGCAATTCGTCGATTGCACGCGTTGCCATGCAGCCCGAGCGAGAGAGCTCCAGCAATCGGCTCTGGGATTACCTGCAGCAATTCCAGGTGTGAGACCCGTGCGGCCCGGCGCAGTGCAGTGATGAAGCTAGGCTCTGATTCGGCTGGTACGGCTATGATGACCTTGCGAATGCGACTGCCAAAGCGTCGCTCGGCCATGTCGCGAAGATACGTCAAGATCGCCGCGGCAATTTGCTCACACGCGTAGGTTTGCCCGCCAATCTTGAGGGCCACCTTGCCGCGCGGTCCTGGAACGATTTGGTAGCCAACGCCTGCGTCCAATAGGCGAACATCACGATCCTCAAGACGCCGCCCTAAAATTCGCTTGATGGACTGCACCGTCGTGGTCGGATCGGTTGCAAGCCTTATGTGGGCGTCGACGCCGACGATTGGAGCCCCTTTTGCCGGCAGGTGCACCACGCTCGGAATCATAGGGTCTCCGCGGTCAAGCACCCATTGAATCTCTCCATCAATGAGTGCTGCTGCCGAAGAGTAGGATGTTCCAAAGTCGATGCCGAGAATGATTTCTTTGCTGCGTTTGGGCATCTGTTCAGCACATGAATCGGTCGTCCAGGCACTATCTCCAGTGCTGTGGACCGCTATTAGCGGTTCCACGTCTCTCGTGCGTGATCCAGAGAGTTCGCGATCACGAATCAATGTCCATGGATCGCGCACTAGCTAGTTTCCGTCCCGCTAGGGACAAAAACTAGCTAACGCTTGCGAGCAAGCGTGGTGTTTCGCGCCTTCGGCGCTGTGG
>JANTGM010000215.1 GCA_024762925.1 Kofleriaceae bacterium
CGTTGAGCGAGACTTGGACCAGGGTGTAGTTGGCGTCGCCATTGGTTAGGTTGCTCCAGACGAACACCATGGCAGTGCAGGGGGCAACTCCAAGGAGGATCATGCCGCCGATATACTCGTGTGCTAGCTCTGGAGACACGAGGCCCGCGAAAATGTGCTGGAAGAAAAGAATGCCGAGACCCGCCATCGTGAAGGGTTTGATGAGCCAGTTGACAACCAAGGTGAGGGCGAGCCCCTTAGGTTTTTTTCCGACATCCTTTAGACAGCTTGGATCGACCTTGAGCATCATGGGATACACCATGACCCAAATCAGAACCGCGACGACGAGGTTCACCCTGGCCCAGTGCAGCTCTGCTACGGTTTCAAAGATGCCAGGCCAGGCCAGGCCCAGTGCAACCCCCGCTGCGATTGCAAGAGCGACCCAGAGGGAGAGGAATTTTTCAAAGATACCCATGTTTGTCTCGTTGGTTTCGTGAAGTTCAGACCAAGGCGCCTTGGGGGCGGGGAGAGCCAGCCAAGGGATGGTTGGGGGAGTCCCATGCTGCTCGAAGAAGAAGCCGTCCTGTACGGCCAAACCCGTTGATACCTACTCGTGTCTTCATTGCGAAAGGGGGCTTCCTAGCGAGATGCCGTGGCCTTGCGGCGCCGGGTTGACTTCTTCCGGGGAGCGCACGCGCTCATGTTTCCGCCGCAACAATTCGCGGTCAAGTAGCTCACCAGACCGTTCATGGCGTCGAAATCAGCCGAGTAGCGAATCGACGTGCCGAGGCGCTCTGACACAACGAGTCCCGCCTGGCTCATGTTCTTGAGGTGGAAGGAGAGGGTGGTTCCCGGAATCTCGAGGTGAGTCGCAATCTCGCCTGCGAGGAGCCCTTCATGCCCAACTTCGACGAGGAGGCGGAAGATGGAAAGCCTTGTCTCGTGGGCGAGCCCAGTGAGGACCTGCAGCGCGCTCTCTGTTTCCATTCTTCTAGTAAAATAGAAATATTGGCGAGTGTCAAGAGGTCGCGCCCGTGGCGTCTCGAAGGCAACTTCAATACCATCAGAAGAACCCTCATCGTGGTTTGCCGTGACAAGGAGGGGATTGAAGTCGACCGACCATTGCCCCTCTTCGTTTGCGCAGAACAGCGGGTTGGTGTCGGAAACCTCTATTTGGGCGAAAGGATCACCTCCGCAAACGAGACCACACTTGCCGTCTTAGTCGAGTTTGAACTCCTCTGGCTTCAGCTCGTTGCCGATCGTCTCTTGCGCCAGCCTTTGTTTCGGGCAACAACGATCAAGAGCCGCGAAAGTCGACCGGCCCATGCTGCGGGCTTTGGCGGAAGAGTTTCACTTGCCCAACAACGGGTAATTCGACGTAGAGAATCCCCGCCTGCAGAATCGCTCGCAGGCGCTGGCGGGCTCCTTCTGCGCTGGCATCCAGCCATTCTCCGTCCCAGCCGATGACGTGAAGGTTGCCGCTCCGCTCAAGGTTGGTGGCAGTGATTTGGTACTTGCCATGCCCCGACTCGTCCACGTGCAGACTAGCCACCACGGTGCCGCGCGTGGGATGCCACATAGTGACTCTCCAGCTGCCGGCGAGTTCGGCCGCCCTCTGCGTTGAATGCGAGCGACTCGGAGCAGCCTTCTGCTGGCCGCCACAAGACACTGACACGAGGGCCACAAAGGCAACCCACATGAGAGGCAATTGGCACCAGGGCTTGCCGCACCATCGCTCTATGCTGCTCAAGACGCGCAACATGGTTACGGTACCAGACTTCGTCGCTTTGGAAACGGAGAACGCGGAAGCGCAAGCCGCTGTTTTGCTGTGAGCGCTTGGACCTATGCGCATAGTTCTTAGGGCATTTGGAGACCACGCTCCGCCAGTTTGCCCTTGCCCTGCTACACTTTTCTTCAGCTACCGATGCCAAGAGCCCTCCATACGTCGTTCGCCGCCGCTTTCGTTGCGCTAGCAATGGGCTGTGATGCAAAGACGCCCAAGAAGACCGAGCCCGTCAAACAAGGCTCAACGCTTGCTCAGACCACAGATCGCCCAATGCTCTTGGTCTTCTCTCGCGACTACTGCACACCATGCCAGGTGATGAAGCCATGGATCGCCGAACTTGCGGAGGAAGTAGACACGATTGATGTTGTGACGCTAAACGTTGATCGGAAGAAGTATGAGCACCTCGGTGGCTTCTTCAAGATCTCGGCGGTTCCAACGCTGCTCTACCTAGAAGCCGATGGCCACATCGCACGGCGCACGAATGGTCTCGCAAAGAAGTCACAAATGAGAAGTGTGCTGCAGGAACTCAGATGGGCGCGCTAGGTCGCAGAGTCTTCATGCTGGTGGCTCTCGTGAACCTCTCAGCCTGCAAGTCGAAGGAGCCGGTCAATGCTCAAGACGCCGTTTCAGAATCTCTGCCAGCGCTTTCCTTGCAGGTAGCCCCCACCAGCGTTGAGCGTTTCGAAATCACTCAGCCGGGCGCAGAGCCGGTAATGGTGAGCCTATCCGGAGGTCAATGGAACATTGACGCTCCCCTCGTCTATCCCGCCAAGATGCCCTCCATTGAATCGATCCTCGCTGTCCTAGCAGAGATTGAAATCGTTCGCCGGGTCGCCCCTCAACCAGAGCCAAAGCATCGCCTCGCCGACGATGCGCGTGTCGTGGTGAAGACATGGACAAAGCAAGGCGTAGAGAACGCCTTCGCTATTGGAGCCTCAAGCCGCGAGGAGACCTTCGTCCAACGCTTGGGCGAGGAGCAGGTCTATGCTGTGCGTGGCTCGTGCAGGCGGTTTTTTGACCTTTCACTGGCCCAGCTTCGCGCTCCTGCAATCACCAACCTGGACCTCGCAGAGATTGAAGCTGTGCGCTTTGTAGGCCCGTCCGAAGCGCTCAGCCTCGTCGCATCCTCAGAGCAGCCGCGAATGTTCGTCGAGGAGTCTCCTAGTATTTCTAACTTCAATCGCGAGCGGGCTAGCAAGAGTGTTGCTGTGGTGGCAAGGCTCTTTGCGAAGGACTTCGTCGACCCACCCATCGACAGACTTGCGACGGGCCTATTTGAGGACAGCACGCCCTACATCGAAGTCTCAACCCGTGGCGGAGCCAAGCCCCTCAAAGTCTACATCGGTGCGCGCACGACAAATGGTCGCTTGTATCTCCGGACCTCCGACTCAGAACAAATCTATCTCGTCTCGGCTCACCTCGGCTCAAGCCTCATGCCCCGAAACGAGCATTTCGAACGCACAGATTCCGAGATGCGGGCACTCAAACGGCACACCGAAACGGCAGACACGGGCGATGAGAAGAGCTCACATTCCGCGGAGCACAAACACGGGAACACTCGCCCAACGAAGGTGCCTCCAGAACTCATGGCAGAGCTACGAGATCTGGCTAACGAGCAACGTCACTAGCTAGCTAGTGTCGGATTCAAAAGTCTTGCTCGCGCTCGCTCGGTTCTTCGCCCTCTGGACGCCAGTGGGCGCTCACTGGTCTTCTCGCCCGCTGGAGAGACTGGCTCAGCCAGTCTTCTTCGTTGTTTCTCGGTCGCTTGCCCCAGCAAACTCCCTCTTTCCGCCTCGCCAGCAAACGAGCTCACTTCGCGATCACGAATCAATGTCCATGGATCGCGCACTAGTCGATGATATCGTCAATATTCTCGCAGACGCCCACCTCAAGAATCACATAGAGCAAGACCAGCTCCTGTGGTGTCATGGTTGGCGAGCCCTCAGAGGTCTCGTACACTGAGTAGAAGACCTTGCCAGCATCATAGTTGTACGTGACCATGAGCGGCGAGCCTGGGTACAGACCATTATCCTCCACCCATGTGTATGGCTTGACGACGCCGTTGTCTTCTTCAAGACCGTGTCCATCATCGACCTCGGATGTGGCGTCGATGGTTACGTAGCCATTTCGAAAGGGAACGCTGTTTGGCGCTTCAGAAGTGACAACGCTCAGCCAAGCACTGAGTCCATCATCCAGCACATCGCCGGTGGTTTGGTAGGCAGAGTTTGTGCGGCGACCGATGTCGAACTTGTTCGTCGTGTCCCCCTGAAAGAAGTCGATGTAGTCGGGGAATGCCGATTCAGACCACAGCGATACCGTGCATGAGTTGTAGATTCGACCACCTGCAGAGACGTAGTTGCGAAGCATATCGACATGGTCGTTTACGAACGCAACACCCACACTACTTGAGAAACACGGTAAGTAGATCATCTGGTAGCTGTTCAGAACACTTTGGCTATCAAAGAGCGCCGAGGTGTGTGGGTACGCGCCACCGCCCGAGTCAGCATAGATGTCGAACTGTTCCGAGCCTTCAATGAGCTCTCCAGATCCATTAACCTGCCCCATGCCAAACTTGCCGAGCAAGTTGTAGGTGAGATCAGGCGAGGTCTTCACGACGCCAAAGGTTGGGATGGTGTCGAGACCATCGCCGGTAGTTGCTCCAGGCAGAGTCGTCTCCACCTCAGGCACCGCAGGATCCATCCCAGTCATGACTTCGAGGTTTCGAATTCGACGAAAGTTGCCTTTGCGAGTGACGATGCTCCAGCTACCAACCGGTACGTCAATCGACCAAGTTCCATCGGCGTTGGAAAGCGTGTGAGGCTTGCCCTGCATGTCGTCGCACTCATAGTCGTAAACGCCCGTCGGAATCGGGTCGGGTGTAACTGTTGTGAAATAGACGAGAGCTCCCGAAATAGGGAACTCCCCTGATGGAGCCATCACGCGACCAGATAGCGTAACGGTTTCCGTCACGGCGCCGTCGGCACGATCCGCACCGCCATCGCCAGCAGTTCCCCCGTCGTTGCCTTCGCCTGCTCCCTCATCCCCAGCACCACATGCAGCCGCTAGCAGTAGTCCAGTAGCAATCGCCAGCGTCTTCCCCGCTGAATGCTTGCCACCCGAGAATCGCAGTTTCATCTTGCACTTCGTCATAGTTGCTTCCCCTAAGCATTCTTATTGTACGGTGGCGCGCCAGAGGCGATCAAGCTAGATATCCAAGGCGGCAATGTAGGCATGGGTGCGTTAGAGATTTACCTAGTGCGCATTTGGCGCTCAGGATCGCTTGTACTGCATCACGATTCAGAATACTTCTCGCAATGCGGATGGCGCCCTGGTGCTAGCTCGACCGCTGGCGAACTGCTCTAGCAAGTCGGTTCTACCACTGGATACAGATTCGGGCTGCGTCCTTGGCGTTGGGAAGCGGCCGGGGTTCGCGCGCCGGGGCTCACTCCCCAACCGATACATAGCGATATTGGTCATCAGCATCACCTCGCCTATCGACGACGACCTTCTTAGCAACGCCCTCAAGTTCTTTGGCGATGTCATTGGAGAAGTAACCAGCGACCTCCAATAGATTAAGGTGAGCGAACTTGGATTTGTTGTCGATAAGGCTGCGGGCACCTTCATCGCCAATGATGCCAAGTCCCAAAATGAGCTCGTCAAGGTGTGGAACCAAGGGCGAACCTACGAGAGCTGCGCAAACCTCATCGCCAAACTCCATGTTCTGTAGTCCAAGCCTCTTTATCGCTAAGTCCTTGCGTCGCAAGAGAGGCTTGAGATCAGCAATCGTGCAAGTTCCACCGTACCGGCTACCACCAAAGAGAATGTTTAGGTCTGTGAGTTTCGGCCATTGGGCTTTCGCGATGGCTTTCATGCTCACCGGATCGAGACCTCCCGTAAAAACGGTAAACTGCTTGATGTTGGGCGCTTTGATGTTTCCCAAGGAAATGTTGCCCGCCATGATTTCCACCACTTCCAACTGAGGACACGCTTTCCAGATCCGACTGGCATCCAAGGACACCCCATCAAGATCGTGGGCGCCACCTATGACCACCAGTTCCCGCAAGCTGCCAGCGCAGGGAGACTCACTGATCACGTTGAACGTCGAGGTAGTGTCCGGGCCTTCGTAGCCCTCCTGCATCCACACCTCACCGATGTTGATTCGCTGCACAAAGCTTGCCGAGGGCAAGGCGAGCATTGTTGCAAGGATGTCAGCAGCGTCGTCACTGAAGTAGTTCTCCTCTTCACAAAGATAATGTGTGTCGAAGTAGAGGTCGTGAATGAATCCGTGGCGCCACATAGTTGTGGTGTAGCCATACGTCCAGCTAGAACCCTCTTTCCATTCGTTGGGAACGCCTGAGTACCTTGGGCGCTTGCGGCTCAGTGCCGTGGTGGATGCAGGGTGCTCAGGGCCCAAGAAAGCATGCAAGTTTGTTTTCATGAGCTTTCCCTCTGCGGCCTTGAGGGCCTTGTTACTCGGCTTTTGGGAGAGTCCATGCTGAACTGCCACAAGCTCTCCCAATGCCTGCCCTTCAGCCTGTAGCCAGTCTCCATAGACAAGGTAGCCATCAGCACTCTCCGGATCTTGACGTACCAAGGCTTCGAGATCTGGGTTGCGTGCAGCGGCTGCCGGTCCATGGTCCCCCACGGGCTTGTAGCCCTTCTTTGTCTTTTGTTGAATCAGCGTGGCTGCGGCTTCTTTTGCCGCACGAGCTGAGCTGTGACCCTTGGTTCTTGTCTGCCCATTCGTTCCCTTTTTGCCGTAGGTGACGACTACGTCGCTGCCCTGTAGGTCCACCTGCCAAAACTTCGCGTCCATCTCAAAGCGCCTGGCGGTAGTTTCCGCTTCAGGTTTCTTCGGAGGGGTCTTCTTCGGCGCGGTCTTCTTCGGCGCGGTCTTCTT
>JANTGM010000216.1 GCA_024762925.1 Kofleriaceae bacterium
CAAGCGAATCCCCCCTGCCTGCGGCTGCCACATAGCGGCGAACAGAGGAATGTGAAACCCCAAAAAGTTCGGCCACCTCAAGCACCGACAATCCCTGCTCAACATGGGCGGCCACGATTCGCTCGCGCAACTCTATTGGAAGTCCTCGCATGCCTCTTCAGATCATGAATCGCTCAAGTGCGCAAGGAAGTTTCCATGCCTTTGAATCGCGCACTAGTGTGGGATCCATGAAGATAGAACGCGCTCACTGGTCTTCTCGCCGATGGACAAACTGGCTGTTACTTGGGAAGTATGCCCAACATAGTGGCGGCCACCTCTGCTTTGCGAGAACCATTGAAGCGCTTTGCAATTTCTTCGTAGAGTGCCCGGGACTTCTTAATCTTGCCGCACAGGCGGTAGTACTTGGCGGCTTCGTTGAGAGAGTCCTCTTCTGGTGAGTGCCCTTTGGGAAACTCGCGAGCAATGCGGAGAAATAGGTCTGCGGCGACTTGCCACTGGCCGGCCTTGGCCAAATTGTGGGCAAGTTCATCCTGGACTTGTGATTCGACATGCCGTGTCTCAAGGTATGTCGGAATTCTGGCGGCGGACTTTTGCAATCGCGAACTCACCGCATCTGGGCCTGCTGCGCGTTTCCAGTGTTCCACTGCCTTCATCGCTGCAGCGCGATTGCCTTCGTTCTCTGCGAAATCAAGAGCGGCTCTGTTGAGAGACTTGTTACTAGGGAATCTTCGTAAGGCCGCGCTAAGGAGCTTCTTGGCTTCGCTTCGCCTGCCAGCTTCGAAGAGAGCCCTTGCCGCGTCTGCGTGTTCCTTTGCCTCCGACCTCGCGTGGCGCTGCAGCTTTGACTGGTGAGAGTCGATCTTGCGTGCGAGCCTGTCATCTTTTGACAGTCCTGCATTTGCCCTGGACCGAGCATAGGTGTTCGCGATGCTCTGTGCGGATCGAATGTCCCCTTCGTCGAGGGCCATGCGTACTAAGATGTCCTGTAGGCCGCCGTCGTCGGGATATGTGAGAAGCGCGGACGAGATTAGGCGCTTCGCTTGCCTTGCACGCCCTGCGGCCCAAAGCGCTTCTGACGCACGCAGAGCGGCCTGTAGGTTCTTGGGCTTGACCTTGGCAGCCTCATCGCCACTGCGTTGCCTGGCAGCGGCACTCTGGCGAAGCTGGTTGATGCGCTCTGTTATTCGGGTGCTCGGAGGCAAGCTGGCAGCCAGGGGAGTCACAAAATCAGCGGTCGACAGCATTGTGGTGGGCTCGTGACCTTTCTTACCCGCCTCAGAAAGAACGCGAGCGACCGAGGAGAGCAGCCTTTTCTCACCCAGAGTTCGCGAGAGGCGAGCCCGATTTCTGCATGCCTTGAGACGAACGGACCGCTGCGGATGCCATCTGCACGTGATGTCTTGAATGTCTGCTGGTGCTCGGTCTGCTGCAGCTTGTCTCTTCTCAGCAAATGTCTTAAGGTTCTCCAGCGACTTGAGAATGTCTCGATCCTTCGAGGCGCTTTGAATCGTTTTCTGTGCGAGCACGAGAGCCGCGGACGTTGGAGACGTTTCAACAGCATCGATGAGGTCTTCGATTCCATCGTTTAGCCGCTTGTCCCGTTTCTCGGCCGTCTTGCTCGCAGCAATGCGCGTAACAAAGGTTGCACAATCGCGTATCTTCTGTTCTAGATCTCTTCGGTGTCGACACAGAAGTTCCTGCCGTCTCACGTTTGCTGCTTCCTTGATGGCAGGAACCTTCTGGCGTCCCTCACGCGCTCGGCTCAGGTCGGACACGGTCTGGTTGACAATGCTCTCTATGGCGCGAAAGTAGCGTCCCCGAGGGTATCGTTTCATGAACGCTTGGCCATAGCTCACAACATCGGCGTGTGAGTGCAAGTGATACGAGGCCATGACGTAGGTGCTCATGGCCCAGTTGTTCACCGAGCGTCGGTAGCCCGGGACACCAAACTGCACGGTGTCCGGAATCTTCAGGTCCATCACCATTCGGGCGATCTCTCTCGCTTCACGGGCGGCCGTTGGTAGCGACGATTCCACAGCCCCAAAGTCGATGATGTTGAGTACCTCCTTCTTGGAGCCTTTCGTCCGTTTCAGTTTCTTCAGCGCCTTGATGATCGATGCTGCGTCGGAAACGAGCATTGCGTGTCTCCTCGAAGACAAGTCGCTTGTCGTCGTTTTCAGGTTGCTGAGCAGCTTGGCCGCTGGGCCAAAGCCACTATCTTTCTCAAGGGCCTCGTCGAGGGCCCGGCGTGCAACCTCGATCTCTCCTCGGTCGATCGCTTCCAGACTTGCCGACCAAGCGCGAAAGGCCTCAAAGGAGTCGGTGGCAACTCTGCCAAGCTTCGCGTTCTCCTTGGCTGTCAGCTTGATACCAATTCCCTCGGTCAACGTGAGGGCGAGTTCCTTCTCTAGTAAGAAAAAATCTGCGATCGGTCCATGGACTTCCGATGAGTGAATTACCTTGCCTGTTGCGACATCCACAATGCGTGCGTCGATGCGCATCAGCGGATCGACCGATGCAAATGCTCCCGTTACAATGTAGTTTGCGCCCAGCCCACGTCCCATTTTCACCGCCGTTGTTGGGTCGATAAATGGGCTCTTACTCAGTTCGAGTTCCTGGAGAAGAAGGTTTAGGCGATTCCTCTCCACAATCTGCGCGCCGGTAACGCTGGAGAGATCAGTAATGAGCATATCCGCGAGACCGCGGCTGAGAGGAGAGTACTGTTCGTCACCGGTGTTGTTCTCAAAGTAGGAGACTGCGATCGTTGGTGCTGGTTTCGCTTCGGCGAGGCCAGGCATGAGCAGCCCACAAACGAGGACCGCAAGAGCAACCGGAATCGTTATGGTGCGAGCGACCAACATCTCGCCCTACTCTGCCGTTTTGCGTCTTCCAAGTCGACTCATTTCGCATCCGTCTTCGCGCCTCAGCGAAACCTATTCCGCCCAATGCGGTGCGGTGCCAGTTTGCTGAATAAAACCCACCCATCCCCGTCCAAGGCGGTCAGCTTCACCTGCGCGTGTCCCGAGCCACTCCTCGCGGGTTACATGCGTTGCAACTTGAGAGGTTCATAGACGTCTACGTCGAGCCGCTCGATGTAGAGGGTATCGCCGTCAACGCAATACGGCGATCCTTGGTCGCCCGTGCCAAAGATGATCTCGTTTCCTACGATGGAATACGGATCCCCATAGTTCTCAAGTTCGCCAACGCGGCCGTCGTCCACACACTCGCAGCGATCGTCAACTTGCGTGCAGACACCGAGTCCAAAGGAGTTTGCGAGTCGATCACAATCATTGTACCCGCCACATGTCATGGGCATGTCGGAAACCGAGTGTCGCGTCGGTGTGTGCTGATCGGTGTAGCTGCCATCGACAGTAAAGCTCAGCGTTCCTTCGTATTCGATGTAGAAGAAATGCGTAGCGATTTCGTCCTCTCCACAGGACGTCGCAAACGGATTGAAGTGTGGAGTGAATTCACAAGAGTCAACGAATTGCCAGGTTCCCACGACATCTCCACCACATGGCACAACAGGAGGCACCGTGCAGAGAAATGGACTGCCACTTTCATTTGGAGTCACGCAGACTTCGCCGACAAGCTCTTGGCCGCTGGGACATGGACTTGCGTCAAAACCGGGGGCGGCGTCGATAAGGACACCTCCATCGATCGAATTCACGCCAGCGTCCCCGTCACTTGCGGTGTCACCCCCGCAACCAAACAGCAAACTCACTGAAGCAACACCAATTGCCATCACACGAAATGCTCTCATCCTGCTCTCCGAAATCTCTAGATTGCTGTTGCTGGTGGGTGCAAAGGACGGACCAATCGGAGGCTACTGATTGCCTCAAACCACGAACGGAGACTCTTGAATATGCGTAAACGTTGCACATTAGGATGATTCCAACGCCAGACATCAGCGAATTGGCGGGACGTTCCTGTTCCTCGATTGCGATTCTTGCATTGCACTACCGCTCATCACCGTCTAAGGAATCTTCTAGTTTGGCGGCTCCACGTCGATGCTCCGATGACATCCCAGAACACGTTTCCCGGTGGTTTGAAATGGCTCTTTCGGCTGATACGTTTGCTCCGTGCTCCGTCGCTTGCCCTCACCACAGACTGTCCTCAGCCTGAGCCTTCTGCATCTCACAGCCTGCGGAAGTGACTCGATGCCAGCGGAAGTGATTGATGGCGCAATCGCCTGCGGCGGAACTTCTGCCGAGGAGCTGATGCCATGCGTCGAGACCGCCCGGCTTTCTGGCGATATTGCCGCTGTGGCCATTGAACGCGTGCCCGACACAGCTGGCTGGCAATCGGTACAAGATCTTTGCCGGAGCCGACTTGAACAATATGGCTATGATGTTGAGCTGGAGGATTATGGCACCGGCATCAATGTGATCGGCCGCCAAGAAGGGACAGACGCCGCAGCTGGCGAGGTCATCGTGTCGTCACACTATGATCACATCTCCGGTTGTTCAGGGGCAGACGACAATGCGACGGGCATCGCTGCAACCCTCGAAATTGCGCGCTTGCTTGCAGACCGCACAAGTCGGCACACCTTGGTGATCGCGTGTTGGGACGAAGAGGAAGGTGGTCTTATCGGTTCTCGTGCTTATGCCGATCGAGCAGTCGCTAAAGACACCGAGATTCACGCGGTCTTTTCGTTTGACGGCGTTGGCTTCGTTTCCAACGAACCCAATAGTCAAATGGTGCCTGCAGGTTTTGACGTTCTCTTCCCCGATCAAGTCGCCGAACTGGAGGCACGGCAGTTTCGTGGTGATTACATATCACTCATTGCCGACGAAGCATCAAGTAGCATTGCCGCGTCGTTTGCCACATATGGCGACTTGGTAGGACTCACAACGTCAGTGCTTCCCGTTCCCGAATCCCTAAAGCTCATCTCACAAACTGCTGATCTGCGGCGCTCAGACCACGCAAGCTTCTGGGTGCACGACTATCCAGGCGTCATGATCACGGACACTGCCAACTTTCGAAACCCCAACTATCACTGCTTGGGCGGAATGGACTTGCCGGGCACCTTGGATATGAGTTTTGTCACGCAAGTAACGCAAGCGACGCTCGGTGCTGCGATCGATGCCATCGATGCAACGTAGTGTGCTTGGGGAAATCCGGACGCCAGAGCCAGAGGTTCTCGCCCACCCCATACCAGTTCCTGCATGTCATCCATAGATCATTGTCGCAATGGCCCATATTCTTCATGGGCAAACTATGCCGATTGAAGTCGAGGGGAAAGTCGTCGTGGTCACCGGGGCCCTGTCTGATCTCACACGGGACCAGGCAACTGCGCAGCTCGAAGCCTTGGGCGCCACCGTTGGCAAATCGGTGACCAAGAAGACGGATATCCTCTTTTGCGGAGCGAGAGCGGGCATGAAGCTGGAGAAAGCTGAGGCTCTTGGCATTCCCATTCACAACGAAGCCGATCTCAAGGAACTGCTTGGCGATGAAGCTGCCAAAGCGCGCGTTGCAGCAGCGCCGGTGGCGACCGACGTCGACGTCAAGCAAGAGATTGCGGATGGCGAGACGGTGTTGGTGCAGGGCTCGGCGGCCAAGCCATATGAGTTGCGCAACACCGGTGGCGTCTATTCGTGCAGCTGTCCCGCGTGGCGCAACCAATCCGCTCCAATTGATTTGCGGTCGTGCAAACACCTCGCGTCGATTCGAGGAGCCGCTGCAGAGACCGCTCGGGTTGGTCGCAAGGTCCTGAGCGTCAAGGCTTCGAAGTCGAGTTCGCCGAAGCTGCTCCTTGCGCAAAAATGGGAGACTCACGTTGACCCCACCGGTTGGTGGATGAGCGAGAAGCTCGATGGGGTGCGCGCGCTTTGGACCGGCCAAGAATTTGTCTCAAGACTCGGCAACATCTATCACGCACCCGATTGGTTTATCGAGGACTTCCCGAACGTCCCTCTGGATGGCGAACTCTGGATGGGGCGGGGACTGTTTCAAAAGACGGTGAGCGTCGCCCGGCGGCAAGACAAGAGCGACCACTGGAAGGACATCCGCTTCGTTATGTTTGATGCGCCCGACGCCAGTGGCCTTTTTGAGGAACGCATGGAGTATATGCACTCAGAATTTTCCTCATCGCTTCAGTACGCCAGCGTGCTCGAGCACATTGTTTGCAAAGGGCATGATCATCTCGAAGAAGAACTCCGGCGGGTGGAGGCGCTCGCTGGCGAGGGGCTTATGTTGCGCCAGCCAGCCTCCGAGTACATCCGCAGCCGCTCTACAACGCTTCTTAAGGTGAAGACGTTCCACGACGCAGAAGCCAAAGTGATTGGCTACAAAGGTGGCCAAGGTCGCCATCGCAATCGAGTGGGAGCTCTCGAACTCATAACGCCAAAAGGTGTGAAGTTCTTTGCTGGCACCGGGCTCTCCGATGCAGAGCGCGAGAATCCTCCGGAGATTGGTGCATTGGTAACCTATCGCTACCAGGAATTGACTGACCAAGGAGTGCCTCGGTTTCCCACCTACGTTGGCGTGCGAATGGATGGTACGTGGGACGGTCCTGAGGTGAAGGCCAAGGCAGCGCCGAAAGCAGGCAAGGCCAAGGCAGCGCCGAAAGCAGGCAAGGCCAAGGCAGCGCCGAAAGCAGGCAAGGCCAAGGCAGCGC
>JANTGM010000217.1 GCA_024762925.1 Kofleriaceae bacterium
ACTAGTGTGGGATCCAGAGGCATAGAACGCCCTGGCTCGGTTCTTCGCCCTTTGAACGCCTTCGGCTCATCGTTGCTCAGATCCTTCCTTGCCCCACCAAGCTGTCTTCCACAGCGGAGCTACGTAGCCTGGTTCGATGTAGGGGGCGTAATACGCTTCGATATCAAGCTCCTCTTCGTCCTCATCCCGATCACTATCGGGCTCGTCACTCGAGAGTTCGTCCTCGAGAACTTTGAGTTCGAGGTTCATCTCCGCGCCCTCGCGGATGATGTCCTCCAAGACTTCGTGTCCCTCGATATGACCGTCATCTGGGTCGTCGAAAGCGAGGTCTTCAATTGCGACCGAGCAGTTGCACAGTTCCTGCACTTCCAGCCAGAGTTCCTCGTCGTGCAAGTCGCGTTGCCAATTCTCGGCGTCATCAAAGAGCCCCTCGTTGACAAAGCTCAGAAAGACAATCTCTACCGGATCGATGTTCTTGTACTCGGCGACAGCAATTCGAAGGTCAGCCCAGTTCTCTTGCTCGATGTAATCATCCCACTCGGATTCTTCCTTAAACTCAAAGAACTTTTCGTAAGCAAACTCCGCCTCATCAAGATCGACAAAGGCATAGATATCAAAGGTCCGCACGAATTCGCGAAACCGTGCTCGATAGCGTTGAGACGCACAACGGCCAGACTCCGATAGCGTGTAGCCCTCCTTGTCCACCTTCTCCACATGGCCGCGGCCTTCTAGCCAAAGCAAGCTGGGCTCAAGATGCGAGTCGTTGCCGACAAGAGGCAAGGGGAGCACGCCGTCGTGCTCGAAGAGATAGTTGAGAGTGACGATTGCAGCAAATTGCTGCCTCTTCTCGGCATCGATGAGGTACTCGCGAATCATCGCCTGGTTGTAGGCCTCATTCCCCCAGAAGGAAACTGCCCAAGAGCAGTCGGAACGCCTCCGCCTTGAATTCCTTGCTGCATAGGGGTTCCCATGATTGAGACCTCTCTGGTGCCTTAGTAACTCGCACGACAGAACGTGTCTACGAAAGCAGATCAAGCTCCCCCGTCACAGGGGAGCCCCCCGACATCCTATTCTGAGACGATCGTTACGGTGACCGATGGCAACGTGGCCGCGGCGTTGTTGGTCATCTGATGCTGGACCGGGGCCACCTCGGTTCCGATGGGATCGTGAATGAGCGGCTTGATCAGGAAGGGCGCATCCGAGGTATCTGGATCGGGCTCTACGCTAATGACAGCAACGGTGGTGCCGTCGTTGAGAACCGTCGCGGGGGTAATGAAGTCCTGCCCGGGAAATGGGGGGCCGTCGCCAGTGGGTCCCTTAGTGCTGCCCGCACCATCGCTGTCGGTAGCAGCTGGGTCGACAAAGCGGCCGGTGCTCACAGGCCCGTTGGCACCGACAATCCAGCCCTCGTAGGCCCACCCGGCGGGTAAGCTCGGCAGGGTAAGGCCAACGCTTGGGGTGTCTCCAGGAGTGAGCCACCAGATGCCTTGCTCCTGCAGCGTCGCGTCTCCCGTGGTGGGCGTCGCCAAGATGTAGCCGCCGGCAGCATTGGCAAAGTCGGTGTTCAGGGCTGCAGGATGATTGGTTGCCAGGGTGGCGGAGCCACTTGCGATAGCGCCTGCCAGAATGTGGGTGTCTGCGGGGCTGGGATCGTCGCCTACCGCGGGCTCGATGGTTAGGACGAAGACCACAGCGCTGTCCGCATCAGCAGCGTCGACCATAAAGCTCTGATCACTGGGATTGCCATCGGCGTCTACGGTAAATCGGCCGGTGGAAATCGGTGTACCATCTACGATAAGCCAGCCTTCGTAGACGGAATCCGGGCCCAGATCGGGCAACACGATATCCTCATAGTTGACGAACGCGGTGGAATCGACCGGCGCGCCGTCGGCGCTCATGGCCGGATCGTCCGAGCTGCAGGCCGTGCTGAGAGTTGCACTTAAAGCTAGTGATAATAGTACTTTAGTCATGAATTATTCCTTGTAGGGGGTGGTGAGCGAATTGCTCTTGTCCCTCCTACGGTGTGGTAACTGTTTTGTTTACATGTACTATTAGAAGTATTTATTTGATTATTGTTAACGAAAGATGAAGCGCACCCGCCGACTGCGAGAATTGTGGAACTGGCTCCCCGTCTTTCGGGTAGTTGCCGAAACCGAGCACCTGCCGACGGCAGCCGCGGCGCTCTTTGTGAGTCCCGCTTCGCTCTCCCGCAGCATCGGCTTGCTCGAGGAAAACCTGGGCGCGCCGCTCTTTGATCGAGTGGGGAGGGGTCTTCGACTCAACGCCTCGGGGAAGGCGCTGCTCGACATGGTCCGCGATGGCATGCGCGCCATCGACGAAGGCGTTTCCATGGTGGACGGAAATCTCTGGAGTGGGCGGGTGGGCCTGTGGGCCGAGCGCGCCTACGCCGAGCGTTTTCTGTGGCCGCTACTAAAAACTCTTAGAGCGACGCATCCTAACCTAACGGCTTCGGTTCACTCGAGTCGGCCTTCCGAAGTTGCGGTGCAGATTCTGCGAGGTCAAGTTGATGTAGCGCTCGTCGAAGTGCCGCCGGTTCACAAGCAGCTCCATGTGGAGGCATTGCAGTCGCTGCACTATGGACTGTACTGCGCGCCCTCTAGTGCCTACGCGCAGCAGCGATGGACGCTGGCGAACTTACGTACCAGCGCGACGTTCGCAATTCCCGGCAGCGATGGTGCCCCTGGGGGACTCTCGCATTGGCCTGCGGATCTCCGCCCGCGTGACGTTGTTGTGGTAGAGGACATGAGCATGGCCCAAGAGGCGTGCCACGCGCTAGACGCCATTGCGGCCCTGCCCGAGGTGGTCGCCCGGAATGCCAACATGCGGCGCCTTGAGGTCGATTTTGCGCCCGACGCGACCCTGTTCGCCGTATACCGAAAGCCGGTAAGCGTGCACCCGAGGACCGAGGCGCTCTTGGAGCTCTTGCGCGGCATGTAGGCACTTTCCGGACCGAGGGCGTTCTCACGACCAACGGCGGCCAACGCCAGTTCTGACATCCCGAACTGCAAATCGACTGCCCCGGCTGAGAGCCTGAAATGAGAGTTTTTCTATCATCCCCACGCAGCAGACACACCAAGGCGACTTCCCTGGGTGCTTCCTCGCCGCTGTTGCTCCGCCCGCCCCCCCCGAAGAGGTCAGGTGGGAGCGGGCTCGACGAGCACGTTCCAGCGCTGAACAGCGAGATAGCTGCCATAGGAAAACACTAGGCCTTCTTCGCCCGCTTTCCTTCGAAGCCGGGCCAAGAGCAGTCTCAGGAGACAAAGCCCTCATGGGTGATCGACTCTCCGTGTAGAGGTCATCGGTGTGGCTCAAGCATTGGCTGGGGCCGCTCAAAGAATGCCTCTGTCACCACCACAAAAAACAGCCCGTCCCACGAACGTGCCTTTCGAGACAACACCGTCATCCTCCGGGCGGTGATAGTGGCTTGGGCATACGACAATTTCTGAGAGCCGCCCGTGGACGTCATCATCAAGCTGCAGCGAGCCCAAACATGAAGAAGCCGCCTCAGCCTTCAAGTTTCTCGACCACAAGCTCAATGAAGTGCTTCGCGTCAAAATCTCGGTAGGAGTACTCCTCCTCAAACCAAGCAACGATGGGATCGCGTTTGCCCTCGGCCAACTTCGCCTTCACGGTACGATATCCACTAGTTAGTTCGACCAATCGCCCAATGACACCCTCTGCCGCGGGGTGATCCCGGCCATAGCGCTCCCGCAGCCAAGTCACGATGAAATACGATAGTGCTGGATCGGCTTCTTCGATGCGGCGGGCCGCGGAGGACGCCGCCAGCGTGCCATTTTCGATTCCCTCAAGCAGATAGAGGGCATCCTGTTGTTCTTGTGCGAAGGCCATGCGCCCCCAGTATATGGCACTTTGTGGGCTCGTCCCTGTACGGAGAAATTACCCCTCACATACAAAACGTGTTCTGGCATACTGGCTTACGTATTTGTGACCGAGGGATGGAGAGAAATCGATCCTAAGGTCGGGTTTTGGGGTAAAAGAGGCACGTCTCGCTGCTTGAGTGGGACGCTGAGATTGGCGCACGAGCAAGTACCGTGCAGGATAAGGATTTAGGAAGAATGTCGAGTAAATTGTTTGTAGGCGGCCTGAGCTGGGACACAACGGACCAGAGTTTGGCAGCAGCCTTTTCTGCCTTTGGCACAGTCACGGATGCAAAGGTCATCCTTGACCGTGATACAGGCCGTTCGCGCGGTTTTGGTTTCGTAACCTTCGATGCCCCTGCCGATGCGCAGAAGGCAATCGCCGAGATGGACGGAGCAGAGCTCGATGGTCGCGCAGTTCGTGTAAACGAAGCTGAAGACAAACCTCGCCGCAGCGGCGGTGGTGGGCGTGGTGGTTACGGCGGCGGCGGCGGCGGCTACGGTGGCGGCGGCGGCGGCGGTGGCTACGATGGCGGCGGTGGCGGCGGCTACGATGGCGGCAAGGGCCGAGGCGGTCGAGGCCGTGGAAAAGGCAGCCAACGTGGTGGACGCGGGCGCGGCGGACGCGACGACGATCGCTGGTAGATCCCATTCCCTAGTTGGACTTGGCTCTTCAAAGCTAGCGGATCGCTAGCTTCACAAGCTCAGTTAAGAAGCCTGGTTGCATGAGCAGCCGGGCTTTGCGTGCTTGTCACCTATCATGGCACGCTGCCGCAAATAGACACTTTCATACGATTCTTGTGGCGATCCTTCTCAGAGCTTGTGCTAAAACGAAAACAAGCCACAGGCACCAAGGTGGTGCCGCTAACGGCGAATACGAAAAGAGATAAAGATGACTGAAGGTACTATCAAACGACTCACGGACAAGGGATTTGGATTCATCGCTACGGGCAATGACAAAGACGTGTTCTTTCACATGTCTGCTTGCGAAGGATGCCACTTCGATGACCTACAAGAGGGACAACGTGTCTCGTTTGAGATCGGTGAAGGCCCCAAAGGCCCACGCGCAGAGAACGTTCGCGTTCTCTAAATTCTAAATTCCATTTTTCCAACACAACTAGCAAAGCCCAGAGCCAATTGGCCCTGGGCTTTTTTGTGTCTCAGTTTTTTGTCTCACACTTTTTCGAACGATGACTGAAGCGCTTCGTTGAAGCGGCGGCTGTGCACCAAGCCCAAAAGCTCCCTGTCTGCGGCGGGGTCATCATGGGGATTGTTCTCAAACCAGAGCTGCGAGCTACTTGAGATGCACGCGGACTTTGTCCTCAAAACAACACGTTCTCGCCCCATCAACAGCCCGCACGACATCGGCCCACTCCAAGTCCGCGGGAACATCGACAGTGACATCGTGAAGCCCATAGCCTTTGACCGCCTCACGCACAAGCTCTCGAGTGAAAGCTCGATCGACATGAGAGCGATCGCCGCGCTGCACGCACTTTGCCTCTGGGCTGTTCGGAGGAGCAACGCAGAGCTTGCCACCTACGCTCACAAAAACTTTGATGGCTTCCCCCTGCAACTCGTCATGCAGTTTGAATGCGCCCTTCTTGCGACCATTGGCAACAACAAGATATGGGGTGCGTCCACTCTCAATGAGCCCCTTTCGCAGATCGCGGATCTTGGCCCAGCGAACGTCACGTCCGATGGCCAGCAAGACATCAGGCCCCTCGCCAAGCACTTTGTCGGAAGCATCTGCTGGCAGCCGTCCTCGCTCGAGAGCCACGGCCTTGCCTTGAGGAAGACTTTCGATACCTTCCGCTTGGGCGACCCACACACCAGCAACCTCGGCTTGGCTGCGACTCTTGCACGAGCAGAAGACAAGCAAAGCGGTAACTAGGGCGAGAGGCTTCATCCTAGTGCTCGATTCGTTGGGCAACGATGAACGAAGCATCTGGGCAGCATGAGGCCCAGCAAGGCCCCAGCGAGGTCAAGAACTCAAGCACGAGTGCGCGATCCATGGACATTGATTCGTGATCGCGAAGTCAGCTCGTTTGCTGGCGAGGCGGGAAGAGGGAGTTTGCTGGGGCAAGCGACCG
>JANTGM010000218.1 GCA_024762925.1 Kofleriaceae bacterium
ACAGCGCGAGGAGGACGAGGTTGGGCACGGCCTGGAGCGGGAGCAACTGGACGAGAGCCACCGCGGCCTGGAGGCACAGCGCGAGGAGGAGTTGGACGAACGCCGCGTGGTGGCGGAGCTACTGGACGAGAGCCACCGCGGCCTGGAGGCACGGCGCGAGGAGGAGTTGGTGGACGAACCCCACGAGGTGGCGGAGCGACTGGACGAGAGCCACCGCGGCCTGGAGGCACGGCGCGAGGAGGAGTTGGACGAACCCCACGAGGTGGCGGAGCGACAGGACGCCGGTCTGGACGAGGAGCGGGAGCCACTGGACGCGGCGGTGGTGTGGGGCGAACGCTCCGTGGTGGCGGAGCTACTGGACGAGCAGGACGTGGGGCTCCAGGACGCGATACAGGGGGGCGAGCCGTCGGCCGCCTGTGGTCGACAACGGGTGCACGACGAGGCTGGCGGTAGATGGCAGGACGCCCTGTTGTACGAGCCGTTCCACGATAGTGATTTGGAACCCGGCTGCGATGCTGCCAGTAGCCACGCACGTAGACATAGTTTGTCCCATTGTAGTCGTAGTATGGGGCGATGTAGACGTAGTTGGCACGATCCCGCACCCAATGCCCCCGGCTCCATTGCCAATCTTGGCCACTCCAGTTCCACGAACCATCAATCCACACGTAGCCATAGCCAGGGGATGCCGTCTGCTGCTCGTAGAGTGGCTGCGGAGGCATGCTCTGCACGGTGTAGGTCTGGCCAGGACCAACGGCCACATAGCCAGCAGTCTGAACACGAGGACGCTGGGCTTGCACAGTGCAACTTGCAGCGAGGGCGAGAGTTGCGCCCAATGCCAACGCCAATGGGGCAAGAGTCAATCTAGTCTGGGCCATAGGTAGCCTTCTCCATTTCATACTGGGATTGGACGGACGAAGCCCCCCAGAGATTCACAGCATAGTTGACGCCCGAAGCGTCCGCAAGTACACAGAATGTCCTATGAAGACCGTATTCTCAGGCATCCAACCCTCTGGCGAGCTCCACCTTGGAAACTATCTTGGAGCCATTCGCAACTGGACGGCATTGCAAGAGGAGTTCTTCTGCTACTTCTGTGTCGTCGATTATCATGCGATCACGCAGAGCTACGAGCCCAAGGAAATGAAGACTCGGGTATTTGAGATGGCCAGTGACATCTTGGCCTGTGGCGTGGATCCCGAGAGATCGGTCCTTTTTGTCCAGAGTCAGGTCCCTGAGCATACGGAGCTGTGCTGGATCCTAAACAGTGTTGCGCAGTTCGGTGATCTGAGCCGCATGACGCAGTTCAAAGACAAGAGCCAGCGTCAAGCAGACAACATCAATGTAGGTCTCTTCGATTATCCCGTTCTGCAGTCCGCCGACATTCTTCTCTACAACGCAGAAGCCGTTCCTGTTGGCCAAGACCAGGTCCAGCACATCGAGTTTGCACGACGCATCGCTCGCGGCTTCAACAATCGCTGGGGCAAGGTGTTCAAAGAACCTGAAGCAAAGCTTACCTCGACCCCAAAGATCATCGGACTCGATGGTAAGGCAAAGATGTCCAAGTCGCTCGGCAACACCATCGCACTCGGCGCCACCGACAAAGACATACGTAAGCGCATCAATCGAGCGATGACCGACCCACAGCGTGAAAAGCGCGAGGATACGGGCAACCCTGACAAGTGCAACGTCTACTCGCTGCATGGGTTCTTCTCGACAGACGAGGATCGAACGTGGGTTGTGGACGGTTGTACGACGGCGGGCATCGGTTGCGTTGATTGCAAGAAGCGGCTTGCCGACAATCTCATCGAGCACCTCACCCCGATTCGAACGCGCAAAGCGGAGCTTGTCGCCAACCCCGACGAAGTGCACGACGCATTGAACAAGGGCGCAGAGAAGGCGCGGCAAAGTGCGGCCAAGACCATGACTAAGGTGCGGAAGAAGCTCGGCTTGTGGCAGGGATAGGCGATTGGCTTCTCAGGGACATGGACTCACGGCAGCAATCACGGCGCTGATTGCGATGGCGTTGGCTGCAGCCGTGGCGGGTCGTGGCTGCAATCGCGACTCCGATGGCCCAACCGAAGCCGTGCGCGCGTTCCTGGAGGCCTCCGCGTCGGGCGACCGCGATGCCGCACTTGAGATGCTAGGCCCAAAGACACGAGCACAGCTCGAAGAAGCAGCACGTCGGGCGACAAAGCTCGTCGGCGGCGAAGGACGGTATGAGGCGCGCGATGTATTGCAACTGCACAACACCGGCCCAGATGCCGTGTCGATCGTAAATATGGGGCGCGACGGCGACCAAGCGAGCATCTCGCTTACCGACTCCCTAGGTCGAAAAACGACGATCATAACAGTTCTTATAGACGGCCGCTGGCGTCTCGAGCTGGTGGATCTCTAGGGAGATTTCGGCACACGGAGATTTCGGTTACGGGCTGCGTTCTTTCCTCGTCTCTCGTCTCCCACCGTCGCGAAGGAGACCTGCCCAGAGTCCTTGAGTCGCCCGTCTTTAGTGACAGTGATCGCTCGCGCAACCGTGGCTGTGGCCATGATCGTGATCGTGATCGTGGCAGTCATCGTCTTGAAACGGGGAGTGTACTTGCGCCATGAAACCTCGTGGCCCTTGACGAAGTACAGAGAGCACATAGAGGAGCCCCAGTGCAATGAGACAAACAATGCGAATCATGCTCGGGTCATCACTGTGCAGCGTGGGTAGTGTGAGCCCGCCAATTTCGCCGACGATGACATTTATCAGCATGCCGAGAGCGATCGCCAAGCCGGCAATCGTTGCCGCGAAGAGAAGTGCCAGACGACGACCGTGCAGTTGGCTTAGAACGCCAAATGTTGTGACATTGGTGGCGGGCCCCGCCATGAGAAATGCCAGCGCCGCACCTGGCGAGCCGCCTTGCAAGAGCAGAACGGCTACAAGCGGCGTTGCCCCCGATGCGCAGACGTAGGTTGGCATTCCCAAGAAGGTGAAGATGATGACGTCGACACCCCAGGGAAGTCCAAGGAGCCATGGGCTGTCAAAGAGCGGCCCGACAAGCGCAGCAACAACGATACCAAGAATAATCCAGGGGCCGGTATGATCGACTACTTCGACGAAGCCGTAGCGCAGGCCAGCGACGAGTCTATGAGAAAAACTCTCATTGCGACCCAGCGCGGTGTGCGGTTCTTCATCGTGTCCAGCGTGGCGATCGGCAACACGCCCCACACACACACCCACGACGAGCGCGATGATAACTGCCGCGACAACCCGCATAACCGTCATTTCTGGGCCGAGCAGTGGAAGCGAGATAAGAATTGCATCGACGCCGAGTTCGGGAGTTGCAACCAAGAACGCCATGGCTGCCACCGCTGGCACGGTTTGCTTGATGAGGCTTTGATAAAGTGGAATGACACCACAGCTGCAGATCGGCAGTGGCAGTCCAAATGCGACACCGCGAATTGCCTGCGATCCAGAACCGCCGCGTTTCATCCAAGCCAAGCCCATACCAGGTAAGGCGGCTTGAACGACGCCGGCCAGGGCAAACGCCAAGAGGAGCGCAGGTGCGGACTCAAGTGAGAGTGCGATGAAGAGGCGCCCAAAGTTGCTTTGGATGTGGGCGACATCGCCAATGTGTTCGCTTGAGAACAAGCCGACGGCAATGAGCCCGATGATCGCGCCCACCCCGGAGAGCAGACGCCCCTGCCCTACCGACGATGGCATAACGGTTGGTGGTGGCCGGTGCACAACAACGTGCAAGACCGATCCTGCAATGAGCGCTTGCACGAAGGAGAGCCACTTCGAAGCGAGCATTGGTGCCAAGGCATCGGCGGTGAAAAACCCACTAACCGTCATGAACGCGAGGCCAATCAAAACTGCTGTTGCCAGGCGCCAATCGCGTGGACGCAAGAGCCACCACAGCGTGATGGCAACCGGAAGTCTGTGCAGGACCACAGCAATACCAAGTTTGGACTCGTGCTCCACCGGATCGGCAAGCCCAACTCCATCGAAGAATCCGTGCAGCAGCAATCCCAGCACTGCCAACACCATCGTGAAGCTGTGCACTCGATCGGCCGAGCGATGCATGGCATGCTCGGCCCAGCCGGGCCCCAAGAATCCCAAGACCGCAACGAGAATGACAAGCGGGCCACCCACCTCGACCGCGTGGGGAATGATGTGCACCGCAGCCAGCCCGGCAATGGTGACCATGACAAAGCCATCTAGGGCGGCAAGCGCCAAAGCCGCTCGGTCAGCAACCCGATAGATGATCGGAGCTGCGGCGAGCGCCACTAGACTGAGGAAAAGCAAGGTCATGAAAGTGAGCGATGCTTAGCACAGCTGCGGTCCACCAAAGGCCTTTCGTGTTGCGAAAGCGGGAAGGTGCGACATGTACGTGCCTATGCCCCGAAGATTTGGGCCTGTGGGCCGAGTCGCCCAGAAGTCACGAGCCTTCGCCCTACCCGCACCTGTTGCAGGTCGGTGAATCCCGCGCAAAGCAGCTTCTGACTCGCCAAAGAGGCCGATCTGCGCCCCACAGAGAGCAAAATGCCACCAGGTGCCAGTGTGGGGCGCCAGCTCTCGGCCAAGTCGTCCCAGTTGGCAGCATTCGACACATCCCCGACGACAAGAGCAGCAAGATTCTCGCTCTGCGGTGACCAAGGCGCGATGTCATTGCGAATAGAAGCGAGCGCCTTGTGAATGCGAGGCACACCTGCTGTTGCCGTGGGTCCATCGACAAGCTGTTCGACAATAGCGGCAACGACTGATTTGGACAACCACAGAGACACGGCGGAACCATAACTGCTGGCTCGCTGGGGTGCAAAGGCTAGCACCCAAAGCCGCATCGCAAGCACTCTCGCCAATTGCGATAAGTTCTGATCTCATGGCGAGCATCCTAGGTGTGCAGCACAGGCCTTGCCATCGCCCGGAGCTGGCTGAGGTGACCTCGCCAAAGTGGCGGGAACTTGTGAGCTGTTCGAGGGGCTCCTGGCCACGGGAGTATCTCCTAAGAAAAACTCTTGCGCAGCACAATCGAGCGAGCCAACCGCCTGATTCGTGCGGGTCTCCAACAAGCGCGACATGCGAGTGGCCTCCGCAATGCCCCAGCGTGCGTCTTCGGACCTCACGACTTTGCAGATCACAATCTGCCACGTCGCTCGTAGCGAATCTGCCACGTCGCTCGTAGCGAATCTGCCACGTCGCTCGCGACCTAGAGTTGCTAGGGCCTCCCACGGATGCAGCAAACTGCAAAGCTCGATCTGCATTGCCGATCTGCATTGCCATCACTTGCAAGTGCACCTTGGGCTCTACTACTTGGGTTCTTGGAACACCGATGCAGCACACACACCTCACCAGAGCAGCGCCGGCCCATCGGCACCCAGATTTGTGCTTCCCTACCCATTTCTCAAAGCCCGCGATTCTGCAACATTCGATGAGTTAGCGATGTGTGACGAGGAGCCCAGCCTTTTGCTCGCAAAACTTGCGATATTTCTTGCAGCTCGCGCAACTCGCTCGGGCCAGCACCGATACTATCCACGCCTCCACGAAGTCACCTCACCTGAGCCCTTTGCCAAGAGGGCAAGATGTTGCCGTCATGGCGGGAATACGTTACTTCGTGCATTGATTCTGCGCTCAAACTCCACCGATTCACTGTCCCCTAGCTCGCATTGTTTCGTCTCTTACCACCAAGGCATCCTATGAAAACCTGGCTTATCGCAACCACTCTCAGTGCTCCTCTCATCATTACCGCCTTGGCGACAGCCCCCGGCTGTATTCCAACAGACGACGATCCACTCGCCTGCCGCGAGGGCAGCTGCGATCACCAGAGCGACAAGACGTTCTGCGATATCGATGGCGTGTATCCGGGCACCGAGCGAG
>JANTGM010000219.1 GCA_024762925.1 Kofleriaceae bacterium
AGATTCGTAGAGCGGAATCACGTGAATGTGCAGGTGCATGGAACTCTGGGTGATTTCGCCAGCGCTGCTGCCAGTCGACGCCAGGTAGCATCGAATGGGACGCTGAACCTTCTCAATGATTCGCGCTGCTTTGTGCGCAAGGATCGAGGCACGAGCCCACAGCGTTGCATCAATGTCCCGATAGGAGACGACATGCTCCCGAGGCATCACCATGATGTGACCCCAACGGCGAACGTAGCGAGGCAGCATGACCAGCATCTCATCGTCTTCGTAGACAGCATGCACGGGGCCGACTTGGCGATCTTTTACCGCGCACATCAGGCAGGAGGGTTTGCCTCCTTCAAATGCAATTCTCTCCAAGGCTTCCGATCGCGAGATCAACGTGGGCATGCCACTCTTACGTTTCGCGATTGCGAACTATTCCTTGGTGTGTGACTTACTTGGGTGCGTGACTTACTTGCCGTACTTTCGCAGTGCACTGCTATTGGTCATGTGAGGTGCCCAGATGAGATCATCTGAGACCTTGGTTGCTGCATTGAGATCCAACATCTGTCTTTTTCGAATTGGAATCGTGGGATCGATTCTCCCTTGTTGCACATCGAGCAAGATTCCGTCGGTTTCTGCATAGCGCCAATGAGCATTGTCGCGATCATCAGAAATGGATGTGACGTCTCCTGGGCCCACAATGCGATCACGGGTTGGGCGAAGAACAACACCGCCATCTTGCTCGCGCACTCTGTCGTAGTGTCGAACGCGAAACTTACCCTCAAGAACGATGTGAGCGGCCACCAAGTTGAAGTGACAATGTGGTGGATCAGAGCGCTCCTTCTTGAAGAAGAACACTTTCATGTCAGAGCCTTCTTCGGTGAGCAAAGGACGTGTTGTGCGAACACGCATGATGCCGGCACCTCGCTTCACGTTGGGTTGTGCCCGGCGAAGCTTACCAAGCGCGACAGCCTTCGCGAGTTCTTCCACCGAGCAGCTCTTGAGTTCTTCCTCAACTCGGTCCTGCCATTCCGTATTCTGCAGAGATCCGGTGCGAAGCTGGCGGCCGTACTCGATCGCCCTCGTGAGTGCCGCTAGGCTAGGAGTCTCTCTGGACCTCGCATGGGCGAGTCGTACGCGGGACAGGAGGGCAAGGGCAAGCGTTCCGGAGCCACCGAGAAATGTTCTGCGCGTCCACATGCGCTAAACAACGCTGATCTAACCCAGACTAATCCCTCCGCTTGCCTTTTGTGTACGGCAAGGCTCGATGTATGTGCGTGGTCCGCTACTTCGCAGTGCACGCATCAACTACGTAGGTCACGGACTCGAAGGGAAACTCTTTGCGACGAGCGACGAGCACGGCCTCGATGTACCGCGCTACTCAAGGTTTGTGTGGTGGCTGAAAGGCACGTGGTGTACCTTGACAGAACTGCATCCGAGGAAGTGCTCGATACTGAGCGAATTCATCATTGGTTCTGGGCCCCTTTGGGCAAGGGGCTACTTGTCTTGGCTCCGTATCCCTTACGGAGAATCAGGATGTAGGAAGCGGGGTCGCGCCGAATGAGAATGACCTGGTCCTTGCGCGCTTCTTTTAGCAAGGGGTACCAGGCTTCTTGGGTTAGCAGCGGATCTCCCTCCACAAGCTCTGGTACGTAGAGGTCGATTTCGACATACGCCTGGTTCGTTGCATCAGCGAGGGCCCGCGCAAAACTCCATTGCTCAAGACCCGCGTAGGGGAAGAGATTGTTGTGAGTGGCCCCGCCATAGACCAGCACAAGCTTCTCCTTCGGGCCAATCTGCAGTGCCTTGCGTGCCTGCTCCTCAAGCTTCTTACTAATGAGTGTTAAGAGTTTCTCTGTGTCGAGCCCCTTTGTGGCTGAGAGTGCCTTGTATTCATCGCAATCAAAGTGAAGCACGTGTGGGGCTGTTCCCGCGTCTTGCATCTTGCGCAAGAGGATTGCCATTTCGGACTCGGTCTCCGGTGGCCTTTCGATGGCTTTCACCACCTGCTTGCGAACTTCTTGACCTTGTGTTCCACACGAGGGGTCGACCTGCCACGTTTCGAGCACAAGATGCGCGGAGTCCTTTGCGATCGCATCGAAAATCTCTTCGGCAAATCGGCGCAGCGCAGAGTGCACAGCCGCAGAACTCGTTAGCTTGTGGTATTCACCGAAACCGATGACTCGGGGTTTTACTGAGACCGAGAGCTCATTGAGCAGGACGGTGATTGCATCTTGGGGCGTTGCAAAGAGGCGAGCGTCGTCACCATAGCCCAGGTCGCCACCACTGGTCTTGGGGGATTCTCGGTGCTCGTCGCCTTTCGATTCCACGGACGCGGGCTCTTGAGGTGCGGGCTCAGGCGCCTTTGCTTGATCCTGCGAGCAAGCCGCCCATCCACCAACAAAGACCAGAGCAAGAAACAAGCACAATCGACTCACGTTACAAGTGTAGTCTGGGCTGGGGGATTGAGCGGGGGAATGGCGCTTGTCAACGACTA
This sequence comes from Kofleriaceae bacterium, assembly GCA_024762925.1. GTDB lineage: Bacteria > Myxococcota_A > Polyangia > Haliangiales > Haliangiaceae > NORP324. The sequence continues at coordinate 2,483 of JANTGM010000219.1, forward strand.
GTCGGAGACAACTTGTCGCGGAAGATGGGCTTCAGACACTGCAACTCCCACAAACGCCTCATTGAGCGATCCGCAATCGACAAAGTTGGCGTTTGTGCACTTGTCAGGAACTCCAGGCCTTTGCATCATAAGAGACATGAACGTGTCAGTTGGTGCCGATATTGAGTCTACTTGCCGCAAATGTGGCGATGTCTGGCACGTAGTTGTCGCCATGGTTGATGGCGAGATTGCAAAGGTTGAGTGCAAGGAGTGTAAAGGCACTCACAAGTACAAGGAGCCTGGCAGTGACACCAAGTCTGCCAAGCCAAAGAAGGCAAAGAAGCCGAAGAAGAAGGCACTAACCGCAGCAGAGAAGAAGGCGGCCGCCGCTGCCAAGCCAAAAACTCACGCGACAGTTGAGCCTGATCTTTCAAAGCCAACTCGCCCCTACAAGTTCAGCGATACGTTTGAATCCGGTGAGCGCATCGATCATGTGAAGTTTGGCGTTGGTGTCGTTGAGGATGTTCTGGATGGAGGAAAGATCGAAGTCTTCTTCCCTGAGGGGCGTCGTGTGCTTGCTCTGGCAAAGGCCACTCCAAAGCTCGCTTCTCTTAAAGAGGCACGGCCCGCTTGGCTTGATCAGATGAAGAGCGCAAAAGCTGAGTAGCGACTTCGACTTTCGGAGAGCGGTAGAAAAACTCTCAGGACGAACGCCCACGCGAATTGAATCGCCCAAGCGGGCAGCCGTTGCTGCACTCGTTCGCGGATCAGGGGACGAGACCGAAGTCTTGCTCATGCGACGACCGGTCCACGAAGGCGATCGATGGTCAGGGCAAGTCTGCCTGCCTGGTGGCAAGGCCGAGGAAGGGGACGTTGACTCCATCGCCACAGCGCGTCGCGAGACTCACGAGGAGCTAGGCGTTGCGCTTCATGAGTGCAGTCGATACCTCGGTGCTCTCGATGATGTTCAGGCAATGGCCTCTGGAAGGCCACTGTCCACGGTCATCACTCCACATGTCTTCTCGCAGTTGCGGGCACCCTCCATTGTCCTGAGCATGGAAGCGGATCACGCGTTCTGGCTTCCACTTGGGCGGGCAGCTCGCGGCGAACTCGATAGCCAGTACGAATACAAGACCGGGGCAAGCAAGCTCTATCTGCCATGTTGGCGCTACCAGGAGGAGGTCGTCTGGGGCCTCACCCACAAGATGCTGCGGTCTCTACTCGTGCTCGCACAGACCTAGGGTTAGACTCCCCAGAGCGTGGATAACGCCTCATTAACAATTAGTCTGGCAATGGTCGCAGGGGTTCTGGCGCAGTCGCTGGCGTCACACTTGCGGCTACCGGGAATCGTTGTCCTACTTGCGGTCGGTGTCTTGCTTGGCCCCGATGTCAGCAATCTCGTGCGTCCAGAGGTGATGGGAACAGGGCTCAACGCCTTTGTAGGCTTTGCGGTCGCCATCATTCTCTTTGAGGGTGGCATGCAGATGAACCTCAAGCGGCTTCGAAGACAGGCGCTGCCAATTCGAAGACTTGTCACGGTTGGCGCACTGGTTACTGCTGTTGGTGGCGGACTGGCAGCACGCTTTGCGATGGGTTGGCCATGGGACATCTCGTTTCTCTTTGGCACTCTTGTGATCGTAACTGGTCCCACAGTCATCACGCCGCTCTTGCATCGCTTTCACATTAAGAAAGACACGGCCATCATTCTGGAAGCGGAGGGCATCTTCATTGACGCAGTGGGTGCGACGGTTGCGGTCGTCGCGCTCGATGTCGTTATGATCGGAACGACAACATCTGCAGCAGTTGGCGTTCTTGATGTGGCTTGGCGCATTGGCATTGGCGCGCTTGTAGGTATTGGTGCTGGCGCGTTTTTGGCAATCCTCATTCGCTGGCGCGACGTAATTCCTTCTGGCCTTGAGAATACGCTTTCCCTCGCGGTTGCGATCGCGAGTTTTCAAATCGCCAATGGTCTTGTTCACGAGAGCGGTATCACAGCGGCAATTGCTGCGGGGATGGTTATCTCCAATACCCAGAGCCACGCCTTTGAAGAGATCGTCGAGTTCAAAGAGCAATTAACTTCGTTCTCCATCGCAACCCTCTTCGTCTTGCTCGCTGCCGATGTTCGGGTTCAGAGCGTCGTTGATATTGCAGAAGAGGGGCTCATCGTTGTTGGGCTTCTCATGTTCGTTGTGCGTCCGATTTCTGTTCTCGCTTCAACATGGGGCGCGGATGTTTCGTGGCAGCAAAAGGTGTTTTTCTCATGGCTCGCACCGCGGGGGATTGTGGCTGCGGCGGTTGCGTCTCTGTTCGCAGTCGAGCTCGCAGCCAACGGTGTGTTGTTTGGTACTGACATGCGGGCCCTGGTGTTCTTGGTCATCGCTTGCACTGTGACTCTGCAGGGGCTCACAGGAGGCCTGCTCGCCAAAGCTCTTGGCCTTGCTCGCCCAAAAGACAATGGCTATCTAATCTTGGGTGCGAACATTCTCGCCCGGCGCATTGCTAAAGAGCTTGAGGAATGTGGAGAGCCTGTGGTGCTCATGGATTCGAGCGAGGATCGATGTGCTGCGGCGCAGAAAGAGGGGCTCTCTGTCATCTACGGCAATGGTCTGGAGGAGCGCACCATGATTCGCGGGGTGATTGACTCGCGAAAGGCAACGCTTGCTCTCACGCCCAATGAGCATGTGAACTTCTTGTATGCAAAGCGGGTTCACGAGCATTTTCGTGGAACGCACACACTGGTCGGGCTCGAAACGGAGAGCAGCGGGGTGACAGCCAAGATGGTTGAGCAGCTGCCAGCGGCAATTCTCTTCGGTGGGGAGCGCCCCCTGGGTCTCTGGATACGGGGAATGCTCAGTAAATCTCTGATTGAGGAGCGCTGGGAACTCGGCTTTCCGGGCGAAACGGTTAGTAAGGCGCCTGGCAATGCCGTCCTTCCTCTCCTTGCCAAGAGAAACGGCAAGCCAATTCTTATCGAGGGCCAACAAAGCCTGCAGAAACAGGACGTTGTTCTCCTGTTGATTCGCCCAGAACAGCGAGAGGTTGCGTACCACTGGCTTCGAGACTCGGGTTTTGTTCCGGCCGATGGTCGTTCAAGTCCGGTCGATGCCCGTTCGGGCGATGGCGCTTCCGCCGATGGCGCTTCGTCGGATACTACCAGCAAGGACCAGTAAAACTCTGTTGGCGGTCAGAGGCTGGGTCGCGAGGACCTCACTAGCTAGTTTCCGTCCCGCTAGGGACAAAAACTAGCTAACGCTTGCGAGCAAGCGTGGTGTTTCGCGCCTTCGGCGCTGTGGTCTGGTGTTCCA
>JANTGM010000220.1 GCA_024762925.1 Kofleriaceae bacterium
ACGAGTGCGCGATCCATGGACATTGATTCGTGATCGCGAAGTCAGCTCGTTTTCTGGCGAGGCGGGAAGAGGGAGTTTGCTGGGGCAAGCGAGTGATGAACAACGAAGAAGACTGGCAGAGCCCGTCTGTCCAGCGGGCGAGAAGGCGAGTGAGCGCGTTCTATGTTCATCAATCGCGCACTAGGCAGCGTCTACGAGTCTTCGCCAGCGCCATACATCGAATCGATCCCGTGGCCCGCTGCGGCCCACATGCCGAGAAGCATCGACAAGTCGACGAGCACCTGGTCTTGCCCGGCGATCGGGATCTGCATTGCGTAGGTCTCAGCGACGAACTGAAAGTTGCGCAAAAGCCGGGTCACAGCTTCGGGATTGATGTCGCCATGCCAGTAAGTGAGACGACCCACGAGCATCTCAGCGTGCTGCCGGAGGAAGAGCGACATGGGCATTGCATTGCGTGGCGCTCGTCCGCTTGCGGTGCGGGGACGACAGATATCGAGCAGGTCAGAGAGGTAGTCATCCCAGTGTTCAGCGAGATCGGCATTTTCTTGGCGACGAAGAAAATATGCGCGTTCCACAGAAAACTGCGCCTTTGCATCGATACGAAATTGTGGTTTGACGGGATGAAGATCGTAGACCGGAACGAACTCACCCCAGTCAGTTTCGTCGTAGTACCGCCACCGGCGTCGCAATTGTGGCCACGTCAAGACCTGAAGAACGGGCGCGTTCTTTGAGTCGATAACGACGAAGCGTCCTTCTTCGTGACGAACGACGGTGATCCAATGCCCCCAATCGTCAACGCAGATGATGACAGGGCGCTTCAAGCTGAGATGCCGTACAAGGGTAGCCTGAGCCTTTTCCGGGCATTCTCTGCGAATGAACGGAAGGTCGCATTCAAAGGCGCGAGCGGCTCTTGCGAGTTTTACTTCGTTGGTTCCCGCCCACCAATGCGGATGCGCAACATGAGAAATCGCCGACTCATCGACGAGTTTGCCCAGCGCGACCAACGCGTGTTTCAGCGCAAATGGTCCGCAGGTCCAATCATTTGGTTGCTCGTATAAGCCCAAGTTCCAGCCCGTCGCCCGACGTTGATAAGAGTAAGGCAAGTGGTTGTGTACACGCAACGCTCTCTATCGTTTCTGTGGCGCTTGCATCCGCAAGCGCACGTCGCGAAGATGGCGACATGTCGAGTCGTGGTCGCCTGCTTGTTCTTTGGAATTCAGTCGAAGAAGACATCTATGAGAAGTGGCGTGATGAAGGTCCAAGGCCGCTTGCTTGGGATCCATCGCGCGTGGTGCCCGATGTTGGAACGGTGGACGAGGAGATGGCGGCATTCATCAAGGCTCTCGAAGATGCGCGTTTCGAGGTTGAGCTCGTGAATGTCGAAGACAGCTTAGATCGAGCGATTGGCGCGATTCGCCTGCACCGTCCTGATGCAATCTTCAACCTTGTTGAGTTCTTCAACGACGATCAGATTCAGGAGGCCTACATCGCCGGCCTCTTCGAAATGATGAACGTGCCATTCACTGGCAATCGGCCCATGACGTTGGCCACCTGCCAAAACAAGTTTCGCACCAAGCTCATCTTGGAAGCGGCGGGGCTGCCAACGGCAGAGTTCTTGCTCGCCAAGACCTTGCCGATTGCCATGGACCACGGGCTCACCTATCCGCTTATCGTCAAACCTGCGTTCGAAGACGCGAGTGGTGGCATTGAGAAGGACTCAGTCGTTCACAACCACTTGGCGTTGGAGGCGCGCGTTGCCTATGTGCACAAAGAGTTCGAGATGCCGGCCCTGGTGGAAGAGTACGTGGATGGTCGGGAGATTCACGCGGCAGTGCTCGGCAACCATCCGCCCGAGGTGCTTCCGCTCTTTGAGATGGAATTCGATGATTCGGAGTTCAACCCGAATGACGAGTGGCGGCCGCAGATCATCTCCTATCGCGCCAAGTGGGACCCGCACAGCAAAGACTTCTACACGATGGATGCGGTCGTGCCACCAGAGGACTTGGATGCAACTTTGGCCGAGGAGATTCGCCGAGTCGCCCGCGAAGCCTACATTGCCGTTGGTTGTCGGGACTACGCACGCGTCGACATGCGCATTGAGGACGACGAAATCTACATCCTCGAGGTCAACCCAAATCCCGACTTGGTTGATGGCGCGGCCTTTATGCTCTGCGCTACCGCCAGTGGACGGAGCTACTCTGACACGCTTGGAGCAATCGCCGACTTGGCCATTGCGCGAGGCAAGCCCGCGCCGCCCGATCCAAAGAAGGTTGGCAAGCCCACCGATACGCTCTTGCTCGAACACCAACACGGCAAAGATGACAACGTTCCTAAGGTCTATAACGAGCCACCTGCTCACTACAACGATCCGGTCGACAGCGGAGAGCCAGAGCTCGATGATGAACTAGACGCGGAGTTGCGTGAGCACGGCCGCGCAGATGACGAAGCGGAGTCGGAGGACGACGAGCTAGACGTGGACGACGAGTCTGAGGAAGAGTCTGACGAGGACGACGCGTCTGACGATATGGAGCAAGAGTCCGAGCAAGCTGTGGAGTCCAATGCCGAGGAAGAATTGGGCAAGACCGCAAGCGAGACTGGACAAGCGGTCGCAACCCCGCCATACGCTAGTGACCCCATGGCGGACCTAGAGGCGACGATTCCCACAGCACCAGCCTTTTCCGATGCAGACCTCGAGGACAAGCCAACACCGGATGATGAATCGTGAGAATTGCGGTCGTCACGAGCGAGAACGCGGCAAAGCTCAGCAACGACGATCCGATCTTGCTCGCTGCCATTGAGCGGGCAGGGCACGAAGCGATGCACTGGTGTTGGGACGATCCACAGGTTGACTGGAGCAGCATCGACGTGGCCCTCATACGCTCGACGTGGGACTACTTCGAGCGCCCCGACGAGTTTCGCGTGTGGATTGCCAGCGTCGAGTCCCAGACAACGTTGCGCAACCCGCCGGCTATGCTCAAGTGGAATTTCGACAAGCGCTACCTTGGTGAATTGGCAAACTCTGGTGTGCCTGTGGTGCCAACTGAATACGTCGGCAATGCGGAGGAAGTGCAGGATGCGCTTGAGCGAGTTTGGCAAGCGGGGCATAGCGCAATTCTCAAGCCCGTCATCTCTGGCGGCTCATGGGGCCTGCAGCACTTGCATCAAGACGACCTTGTCGAGCTGAACGCCGAACAGGCGCCCTGGATGGTGCAACCCTTCGTGCCTGAGATTCAGAGCGAAGGGGAGTTAGCCGTCATCATCCTTGGCGGCGAGGTGCACCACGGCATTCGCAAGGTTCCGCAGAGGGGCGACTTTCGAGTGCAGGCGGAGTTTGGTGGCATCAACACGGTGGAAGCGCCAAGCGAAGAGGCACGCGCCTTGGCACATCAGGCTCTGGCTGCATGCCCCGGGCAGAGCTTGTATGCCAGGGTCGATATGGTGAGCCGTGGTGGCCAGCTCGAGATTATGGAGGTGGAGCTCATGGAACCAGAACTGTTCTTAGTCCTTGTTCCCTCCGCTGCCGCTCGTCTTGTTGCTTGCCTGTAGCGCAAGGTTGGCGTTAAAGCCCGAGCAGTCCTTCACTGGTGCCGCTTGCTCAACAACAAGCGAGCCCACATCGTCGGCTTGCTGCAACCACACAAAGAGTCGTTGCTTTTCTGCCTGGTAGGCGACCTTGGCGCCTTTGTGCAGGTGTACCGATTCGCTAAGGACCGGAGCGCGGTTTAGCGGCATGCCGTCTTTGTCCAACATTCGATACCGAATGCGGAAGGAGCAGTCCTTGCCGGTTTTGTTCTGAAAGGTTGCACTGTGCCCATAGGTTGCGCGCACATGCTGCTCTGCGGTTGTGGGCTCTCCCTCGTGGCGATGTGCGATAAGTTCTGAGACCGCAATGCCGCTGATGCTCTTGGGCTTTGGCTTCCAATGGCTTTTGCATGTGAGCTTTCGCAGGTAGCTGCGCTTCTCGGCCGTGAGGGGGGCATAGTCCTTTTCATTGCCGCCCTCAAACGTGGTTCGCCTCATGGAGAGACCGCTAGAGGCGTTTGCACGAATGCTGAAGCTGGCAAAGTCGCGGTTGAGGGTGAAGCCATCACTGTCGGCGTCTTCCACCACAACTTCGAAATAGCAACGCTTGGCGTCTTTGTCAGCAGGTGCGATCTTCGACTGTAGCGTGAGACGTGTGTGGTGCAGGTCGAAGGACTTGCCAAACTTGATCTGCTCTGGTTCTGTGCTGGTGATGGCAACATCAAAAATGCTTGGGGTTGGCAGTGCCTCACCACAGAGCGTCCAATAGCCAACGCTCGCACTACCGATGTCGCTTGCAACCGCTGTCTCAAAACCCGCGACCGCCGATGCGACCGTCTCAGAGTTTGCCGCAACCGGAAGTGTGCCCCCGACCTTGCCGAGAGAAACGCCACGGCCAGTCTTGCCTTTGATGAACTCGGCCTTCCAGTGCACCAGACAGTTCTCACTGCCACCCTTTAGGTTGGCCCGAAAGCTCACAAAGTGCTCACCGCGACTCTGGTAGACCTCCTTGTAGTCCACGTTGGCAACCTCGATACCTGCTGAGGACATCCAGGTGCGGGTCTCACCATCTTGTCCCTTGCGAACAATGCTCTCGAGCGGTGTGCGTTCGATGGTGTGCGGACCGTCGGCGATGGCCTTGCCCGAAGGTGGCGTTGGCGGCTGCGGCGTGGTGGTGCTGGGCTCTGTCACCTGGGGGGAAGGCTTGGTCTTGGCGGGCTTTTTCTCTGAACAACTTGCGGTCGCGATGATCAAAAGCGATGTAAGAATAGTTCCAGTGTTGAGCACGGTCGCTATTTCACTTCCACAGCTAATGAGTTGACAAAGAACTCGCCAAGCTCAGGGCAGGTCGTATCCGTTGCCTGCCAAAACGCATTGACGATGATGACAGTCTTGTCATCGGCTGCGATGCCTCGGCCCAACCCTTGGATCTGAGTGCCTTTCCAAGTGCCCTCAACTTGGTACTGCCGCGCAATTCTTCCTTCGTTTGGTTCTCTCGAAGACTCTGTCTTCTTCACGCCAATGTTTGCGAGCATTTTCTCTATGCCACCATCGAGCCCCTTTTCAATATCGAATTCCTCGCTACCCCCATAGTGCAAGCGCATGACCTGGGCAAAACAATCGGCGAAGCGAAACTCTTGTCCCGCCAGCGTTAGCCCTTGTAGCTCGGCCGAATCACCAAAGTCGGTATTCTTGGGCGGCGCTGGTGGCGCCGTCACCGAGTAGCCGACGTTCTCGTACCGCTTCCATCCTGGAGGAGCCGTGCGGGCGTTGGAAATCGCGCTGTCGGCGGTTGGGGGCGCAGGCGCAGCATCGATGAGCAGGGCGACCTCTGAGGCCTCATTGGATGCCTTCGTCTGGGGCTCAGTGGATACGCTCTTGCCACAGGCAGCAGGCAGGAACAGGACTGCCACAGAAAAAGCGCTTCGAAGTACCATGGCCGAATTGTCACTAGCCCCAGCCTGGTGACGCAACTGAGCCAAACCTCAATACGATCTGGATGGGCCAAAGCACAACTAGTGTGGGATCCAGAGGCATAGAACGCCCTGGCTCGGTTCTTCTCCCTTTGAACGCCTTCGGCTCATCGTTGCTCAGATCCTTCCTTGCCCCAGCAAGGTCGTCCTTCGCGCCTTGTCAAAGAACGAGCTCCCGTCGCCAG
>JANTGM010000221.1 GCA_024762925.1 Kofleriaceae bacterium
TTGCTGGGGCAAGGAAGGATCTGAGCAACGATGAGCCGAAGGCGTTTAAAGGGCGAAGAACCGAGCCAGGGCGTTCTATGCCTCTGGATCCCACACTGGACAACTTGCTCGGTGACCCACCGCTGATGTCCGGATACCAGCCTGGCTTTGCTGACGCCGCTGGTGCTAGAATAACTCTTACGACCGATAGCTCAGTCGCCTCCAATCGATGTAGGCACAAGTGGGGAATTGACATGCACATAGGCCCGATCGCTTTGTAGGCGACAGTCTTCCGCCATCCTTGCTATGCTCGTCTTCAGAATGATCCGAGGGATGAGATGATGGTGCGCAAGTGCGTTGAGCCGTCACCGGAAGGGACGACAAGCGCTCCGCAGGAGCTACCTCAATAGTGCGACTGCTCTGGGGATGGCTTGCCTGCGCCCTGGTGGCTTGCAGCTTCGACACCAGCACCCTGGCCCCCTTAGATGGGAGTTCGCCGCTAGTCGATGACTCCGGGGTGGTCATCGTCACCGATGCGGTGGTGTCTCCCGATGTGATGGGCGAATCGGATTGGTTCGATGACGGGTATGGCTACCGGCGTCGGCTGACGTTCACCTACGACCCCAGCACGAATCTCGACGAGATTCCCCTCGCCGTCTTGCTCGACGCCAGCCGCATCGACTACGACGAGACCCAGAACCTCGGCCAGGATCTTCTCTTCGTCGACGCTGCCAACGAGAACCTTCTGAGTCATGAAATCGAAGATTGGAATGAGGCCGGCCAGTCGGTGGTGTGGGTCAAGATACCCCGGCTCTCCGCTGCGGGGGATTTCATCTGGATGTACTACGGCGATGCCACCGCCGATGACCGGCAGCAAGCCAGCGATGTCTGGAGTAACGGCTACGTGGGTGTCTGGCATCTGTCGGAAGCGTCTAGTGACGAGACCAGCACCACCACCTACGCCGACTCGACGGGCAAGAGCAACACGGGTACGCAGAACAACAACGCAAACACCGGAGGTAGCAGCATCGGCGGCGCCCAGAATTTCGACGGTAGCGACGACTACATCTCGGTTGACGGTGCAGGTCTGCAGCTCACCGGCACTCAGATCACCCTGGAAGCGCGAGCTCGCGTGGCCTCTTCCCCCAACCAGTGGCCGCATGTGATCGGCGGCGGCTCCGACGGACGCTACTGGCAGATGACCTGGGACCGGGACGAGGAGGGCTGGGACATGGGGCTGCGGATTGCGGGCGCGCGACGGATTATCTTCTCGGGCACGGGCAGCAGCGGCGTGTGGCAGTCCCTCGCTATGACCTACGATGGCGCTGCGCTGCGTGGATACATAGGTGGACAAGAAATCGGCCAGGTCGATGTTACTGGCAACCTCGATAGGCTCAACACAGACATGTGGATCGGGGCCAACCCGGGGCTCTCCCCTCGCGAGTTTGACGGAGACATCGATGAAGTGCGCATCTCGAACGTGCACCGCAGCGAAGACTGGCTCCAAGCTCAGGCACGCAGCACCGACGACCGCTTGATCGAGTATGGCCCCAAAGAGACTCGCTGAGGTGTCACATCGTTCGATACGCTACGTTCATGTCTTCTCCAAAGAGTCTTGTGCTTCTCGCCTTCCTGATGCTCGCGCCTTCTGCAGCGTGCAAGGGGGATGGGACCAAATCCGCAACGAAGGAAAACTCTGAACCTGGGTCGACTGACTCTGCGGGTAAAGACAAGGCCCCGTTAGCCAAGAAGAAAGGCAGAGTCAAAAAGGACAAGGGCGAGGCTTCGATGAAAGTCGGAGACTTTGAGTGGCGGGCTGATGGTGCCGCGGCGAGGCACACAGACAAGGCCCTCAGTATTCACGCTAGCAGAAACGATATGAGCGGAGACTCGGTCAAGAGGCAAGAGTTGCACTTGGTCATCGACAACTACGCAGGCCCAGGGGACTACACAACCTCGCTGAGTGGCTCACGATTCGTCGGTGTCGGATTAGATATCGCAGCAGGAAAGGCCGCAAAGGGCGACGATGCAGAGGCGAAAACGCTCGCCATGGAAAGTCTCGCCAAGGCCGAGCATATGATGCTCTCGAAAGCGACCATCAAAATCACTGCAAGCAGTGACAGCGAGATCAGCGGTAGCTTCTCGTGGACACCGGCATCGGGGCTAGACAAGCCAGCCATTCGAGAAGGCAGCTTCCGGGCAATCGTCAAGTAGGGCGAGCTTCGGGGAGTGAAGTGGTCGCCGCAGTCAGCACTCTAAAGCTGCGATTGGAACGCCAACCGGCTCCTTCACGTGGTTCCCCAAACCGTTTCCCCAGCGATGGCAGCGGCATCTCTTGCAACGCAGCGCCGGCATTTGGGGTTCACAGCCCTAATGAGCACGAGAACCGCTCCACATAGCTTATACTTGCATGGTGTACCCCGCACTCCTATGCCTCATGCTAGCGATCTCAGCTTGCGGACGCATCAGCTTTGAGCCGGTCAGTGGCGCAGAACCCGCGACAGATGCTGTGGTAATAGACGTCGAAGCTGCCGACGCCCGCGTCGCCAGAACCGTCCCGATCGCAGCCCCGATTGGTATCTTGGGCAGCGCAAATATTTTTGGCGCAGGCCTCACAATCCCTCCAGCGCCAGGAGGCAACGGCGCCGGGGAACTCCCCCCAAGTGTCGAGCTTCCTGTTGGCACAGGACGCATCCTGCTGATCACCGAGGTCACCGGCACAGTGAGTTTTGGTGGCACTGCCCATGACGCCGATGGCGATCCTGTTGGAAGCGCATTCTTAGAAGGACCCTATGAAGGGCTATCGGCCTACTGGTCCAGCCATAATGGAGCTCTCACACTTGTCTTCTTGGACGACAGCGAACCTGCAGCTCCGCCGCCGGAAAACTTCGAATCCGCAGACCTGAGCTACCCCAATGCTGCTCCGCTGCTTCGTCAACTCCTCGTGGTCGGCGATGGACGAACGGACTCCGGAGTGCTGCAGCAAATCTTTGTCCCCGACGAGGCCACCCGAGTCTTCTTTGGTATTTCCGATTCAGGCTCTGCCTCGGACTTGCCCGGCTCCTATGGCGACAACTCCGGAATGCCAACTCTGAGCGGAGAGTTCTTGGTTCCCTAGGATCTCCTTCCATGTCGCAGCGAACCTGTAACGATTTTTGGTCGGTCTCATCGGGCAGAGGCGGAAGGACGCCAAAGGATGCCATCGACGCCAAGTTGCAGATCGAAGCCTCGTTGCTTCCCGATTGGGATGTCATCGGCCAGGATTGTACCGACGATGCCGAGACCTGCTCAGGAAACACCGTTTGCGCTAGCTTTGGTGATAGTAGCGTCTGCACCCGTCTGCACCACCACCTGCTTCATGGACGCGCAATGCCCCTCTGGAAGCTGCGATACGGTCTGCCAGCCCTAACGCGCTTCAGCCCCGAATGCCCCTGTATCCGGGCGACCTCTAGATAGCGAGGCAACTCAGAAGCTAGAGGATTTCTCCATGCTACACCGCAGGATGGGCACACGAAGGCGTGATGCAAGTGGTCCTGACCCACAACCAAGATCAACTGCCCAGAACCAGGGCAAGTCGGGCAGTCGCCGAGACGGAAAAGCAGATCCTCTCGCGCTATCCCATTCTTGCTTCGTAGTTCTTGAGCCTATCAGGGGCCTCAGACGTCCTTCTGCTCAGATAGTCCACGCGAGCACGGTTCAAATCAGCAGCCGCGCTGTACCCGTTCAGCGGGATGCCATGAATCCGCGGAAGCGCAGCGGGTGCCCACGTCTGCTCGACTGCACCCAGAAATCGATGGCCCTGAGCAGGAGCGTGTCCCCTCCAAGTGCCTACGGCAGGTAGACAAGCGCCACACAGCTCTTCGCGATCTCAGCGCTTGTCGCGGGCTGGTACAGACACAGTCTGTTGACGCCTGGATCCAACTCTATCGAATCGAGTTGCTTTGGATTGCCGTCGAAAATCGCGTCCATGGAGGTCTCGACGCCATTGCGAGCGAGCACGAGCCCCGGGATGTTGCCGTCTCCAAGGGCGACCGGAGCAAACGTTGGGGTTCGCTGTACAAATGTGGCTGGCGGCAGCAGGACCAGGCGAGACGCGGCAGGTGTGCTCGCGCTCATCCCCCCGGCGGGGTTGTCGAAACGCACGCGCCCCTGTGCTCCGCTGCCGCCGCCCGCAAAGTGCCCCGTGCTCGGGTCGCCGCCAAGCGCCTCGAGCTTGGTGTCGGTATCGATGGTTATCGTGCTGTGACTGCGAACGAGAATTCCGCCACCGGCGCCAGCCCCACCGCCACTCTCCGACGTGCCAGCTGCGCCGCCATCTTCACCTTGCCCTCCATTGGCTCGCAACATGGCACCACTTAGGTCGATGTCACCGTTGGCAATGATGGCGATGATGCCTCCTCCTCCTCCACCTTCGGCCTCGGGGGAGCTGCCGACCGAACCGCTGCCGCCGCCACCGCCACCGGTGAGCCCCTCACCAAAGTACGCGTCGCCAATGGCAGGACCAACGAGCGTCCCAGCTGCGCCTCCAGGTCCGCCTTCTGTCGCGTGGCCTCCGCCTCCGCCTCCTGAAAACACATCCGTTGACGCCTTGCCGCCCTGCGAGCAAGGGGCGTCGCCGCTCATGCCACCAGTACATCCCCCAGGCCCCGCCGCTCCCGCCGTTCCGCCCACAGCCGCTTGGCCACTGGCATCGAGCGTTCCGGCGATCGCTACTGAGCTAGTCGATCGAAGAATGCATGGGGCGGCGCCCGTTACCTCTATGTCGCTCGCGATGTCGATTCTGGAGTACAGAGGCCCGAGCGTGTCAGTACTCAGCGTCGTCGTGGGGCGCAGTTCCTTGAGACCGACAAGGGCAAGACTATCGGCAAGCCGGTCTTGGTCAGCCTGTGAGAGCGAATCGGTATCGCTACCAGAGACCTGCAATTCTAGTGTGCAGATGGTGTCAAACTGCGGGGCAACGTTCGTTTGGACCAGCAGTGCTGCGAAGCTGCCATCGCTGCTCACATGCGTTTCGGAAATCGAGACGGTATCTAGAGGGGGAGCACCCTGTGGGCATTCCCCAAGCGAGATGGTTACCTCAAGATCGGCGGGAACGAGCGCCCCGTGCAAGAGAACGAGAGTCGGAGCTCCCGCAGAGGAGCCGACCCCCTCAAAAATTGCCTGGCGATCGCCGATCTCAGGAGCGGAGACAACAGGAAATGGAGTGACGACTTCGATCTCCGAAATTGTGAATTCGGTTGCGGCATCGGAGAAACCGCCCCCTGCATCGCTGTCGTCCTCAGCTTCTGCCGCTGAGAAGAGGTAGCTGCATCCACTCATCGCCCCGAACATGACGCAAGCAATTCCGATAGTCACAGTCGGAGCGGATAGAACTCGCCCAAAGGTCCACTGCCGAGACCACGCAGACTGTCCTTCCTCACCCAATGCCCGTTCAAGGGTACTACAAAGACACCCAGACCGAGGAACATCTTTCCCTGCTGCCATGCCAGACTGCGACACTCAAAGAGGTCCCCGGACGCCCAGACCGAGGAACATCTTTCGGACGCCCGGACCGAGGAACATCTTTCCCTGCTGCCATGAGCCAGGCCCAAGGGAGCTAGCCACGGTGGAATTCTGCCGTTCCAAGAAGATTCTCGGCAGTCAATC
>JANTGM010000222.1 GCA_024762925.1 Kofleriaceae bacterium
ACTCTCTTCGTTTCAGATGACCAATGTCAATGAACTAGTGTGCGGCTCAGAGGAATAGAAATGTGCTGGCGACGGGAGCTCGTTCTTTGACAAGGCGTGAAGAACCGAGCCAGGGCGTTCTATGCCTCTGGATCCCACACTAGTTTGCGTTGGGGGAAACTGAAATCGCTAAATCCAGATGTCCAGTTCCAAAGATGCTACGATCGCTTGCGCATATGGTGAAGGGGTATGTGGAAGCGGTTGCCGCAGAGCGCCGACCGAGAGGCTCAATGGGACTCGCCGTTGTGGCGGCTCTACTCATGTTTTTCGCATGGCTCTCGTACTACGTAGCCCTTGAACCCATTCCCCTTGCAAGCGAGGGTTACCAAAACGCTGTGCGAGCATCTCGCTTCGGGGCGATGGGGTGGGCGCTGTTCTACGCGATGCTCAGCCTCTGGGTCGTCGCCAAGACAGCTCGGGGCCTATTTGCTCTGCCCGCAGCCAAGGGCTTGGGTCGCTGGTTTTCCAGAGCGCGAATTGGTGCAAATGCCGTCCTTCTGTATCTCTTGTCTACCGGCTCTTGCGAACCCGTGGCTAGCCCGTATGGATACTCCGATGACCGCTGGGTTCTCGGTGGTGCTGCCGGTTTGGTGTGGTTGCTATTCGCCGTTGATCTCGTTCCTCTCGTGCGCAAGGCGCTGGCTTCTCTTGGGGCTCGAGCTTCAGTGTTTGCATTTCAGCGCTCAACAGTTGGTGGAGTCGAAGAGGGAGCTGTGCGCATCGAGGGCAATATTGTGCTGGGGGAGCGCAGCGTAAGCGGTGGCTCTCGGCCTGGAAAGCTCATCTATCGCCACGAAACGAGTGACTCCGGCGAGGTCTCGATGGAGCTAGCGAACTTTCTCTTGGAAGCGGATGGGCATCGTCTTTTCGTTGATGCCATTGCCAATCGAACGATCGTGGTCCCTGCAATCGCGGGGCAAACGGAAATTGGTGAAGGGGATCGAGTTGAGATTTGGGGACAGGTTTCGCGCTCCAAGGATGCCTACCGAGGGCAGCCTTCGCGAATCAGCGCAGGAAAGGGGCGGCTGTATGTCTTTCAAGGAAGTCGCTCTCTCAATCGACGCCTGGTGCAAGCAGCCGGAGTCGAACTTGCAGCATCCGCGTCCTTGCTCGCTGTAGGCGTGACGTTTGTATTCTACCTGTTCGATCTCTACCTATTTCTCATCTAGGCATAGCCTCCTCCTGGAGGAATAGGAGTTCTAAGAGTTTTTCCTATATGTGCCAGTGACTACGAGCGAGCGCAATTCTCGATCGTCGCTTCATCCACGGCCCCATGTCGCTCAATTACCACTGCCTCGTTCTCGATGTTGACGATTGTCGAGGCAGCCTCGGGACTGAGATCGCCGCTGTTGATGAAGAGATCGATATGGCGCCCAAATGTCTTGGTCACCTGGGCCGAAGAACTGTCCCCGGCTTTCTTCTGACGATTCGCACTGGAGACCAAGAGCGGTGAGCCAACAGCTTTAAGAACCTCTTGCGCAAGGCCGCCCGCAGGAGTTCGCAGCCCAAGACGTACCTTCTTGCCGCCGAGTTGTTTGAGCACCTTTTGCGGCAGTTCGGAGCTGGGTTTTGCGCGAATAGTCACGGGCTGCGGCCAAAGCTCACTTGCGATCTTTCTCGCGAGTTCTGGAATTTCTTCGGCCACTGTATCGAGGTCTGAGGCGTTTTCAATGAAGACGAGGGCAGGGGCTGCTTTGATTCGACTCTTCGCCTGCATCAGGCGCATGACTGCATCATTGTTGAATAGGTCGGCGAACAGGCGATAACGGCCGGCGCATGGGAGACAAACAACGCCTCCTTCGCGAATGACCGCTGCGGCTTCCTGTGCAAGTTCGCCAATGGGGCTAGATGCATCGATCTTATGGGTCTTCACTTCCGCTATCGTAGCAAACCCCACTAGCCGATTGGAGGACGGATTCGTTTCCTGCGCTTTGAAACTTCGGAAGTTCACCAAAAATGGCAGTGGTTCCTAGTGCGCGATTCATGAATATGGAACGCGCTCACTGGTCTTCTCGCCCGCTGGAGAGACTGGCTCTGTCAGTCTTCTTCGTTGTTCCTCGGTCGCTTGCCCCAGCAAACTCCCTCTTCCCGCCAGAAAACGAGCTGACTTCGCGATCACGAATCAATGTCCATGGATCGCGCACTAGACGCACCAGCGAAGCAATCGTTACACGCAACTGCGCGCATCGAAATCGCTAACGGTCAGGCTGGCTGTTTTTGTGTGTCCCCCCGACAGCGATGTCATCATCAACACGAACCTGGTGCGTCGCTATTTGTCGCGAAGTCTGCCGGCTGCCTCGAGGCGGCTCAATCGTCGCTCTTTTGCGTCCGCAAATCGTCGCTCATCCTCACTGTTGAGTAAAACCAGTGGCTCAATGGGGCGAGGTTTGCCGCCCTTGTCGATCGCGACAAACGTCAAGTAGGCTTTGGTTGTGTACTTGCGCGTTCGGTTTGCGGGATCTTCGACTTCAACGCGGCAGCCAACTTCCATCGAAGAACGATGGGTGAAGTTCACCCGTGACTGCAGCACCACAATGTCTCCTACTCTCACTGGAACCATAAAATCAAGCCTATCAATCGAGGCAGTAACCACGGCACCACCAGCATGACGCATGGCCGAGACTCCGCCACACACATCGATCCACTGCATCATCACACCACCGAAGAGAACCCCCGAAACTCCATTGGTGTGTCCAGGCATGACGATTTGGGTCATTTCACAGTGCGATGCACTCGGGCTCAATGCTTCCACCTGGCAACCATGCCGTCCTTCTCGCCCACCCTGCAAGAGGTGAGGGCGTCTTCCGAAACGCGCTGCACACGAGGTGGATTCTGTTAGAATCACTTCGTGGTATCTCTTGATATGCTCGTTTGGAGTCTGGCGATCGGTTTTGCAATCGTCTATCTCGTTGCATTTCGGTGGGCGCAACGTATGCTCGTTCAGCGCCACACTCAGCAGCTCGCACCAGCACGTGCCATTGGTCGTCGAGGGCATCGGGGCTTTTCAGAGGAACCCGATTGGGTGCGTTCGGTGCAGTCAGCCATCGTCGCATTTGGCCTTATGGGAATCGCCATGTGCGCGGTGGGAGTTTTTGGGCTCACAGCCTACGCCCTGTTTGGGTAGCTTTGAGCGTGCTTGCTCGCGATGGTGGCACTCTCTGCGAGAGTATGATGCTCTTCATGCGTACTGTATGTCTTGCCGCCTTGCTTTTCAGCGGCTGTGGAAAAGGGGAGTCAAGTGATCGTGAAACGCGACCCGTGACGCAAGCGCCTTCTGCTCAAGTTGAGAACGACGCACAAGTGCAAGAGGCTCTGTCAAATGACGAGCAGCTCCCCCAGCCTCCCAAGCGAACTTGGAAGGAAGTGGTGGAGAAAGCGAATGCCTTGCAGCAGCGCTGGGCAACGTTGAAGGGCGATGAACAGACTGCCTTCTACCAAGAGTGGACCCGCGAGACCCAAGAACTCATCAAGGTGCTGCAAGAAGAAGCCGATTCCGATGAGCTCGATGCGCTCTATCATCAAGAGCCACGTTCGCCTGTGTTGCAGTTCTCTGCTGAAGAGGGCTTTGCGTATGCGGCAATCGTCTCGCCAGCGTGGCTCCTGCGAACATTTCCCAACCTGCCAAAGGCCGAGCGGGACTATCTAACTTGGATTGCGAAGACCGACCGAGATGCGTGGTTCGCGGAGGGAATGCTAGAGGTCTCGGTTCCTGAGATGACGAGCAGCTATCAGAGTGGTGCGCTTCTTCTTGCTCAGTACAAAGACGGATTCCGCGCTAGCGACATTGGCACAGAACTCGATGGCATGATGTGGGACATCTGCTCACTGCTGAGCCAGCCCCCAGCGTACGCAAAAAAGAAGTACCAAAAGCACCTGGCCGCGGCATTTGTCGCTATGGCGAACGTCGAGCGCCATAAATCAACGGCACGAGCGTTCATGAGAAAACTTCCAGTAAAGGGCGCTCCTTACTCCTTCGACCAAGTGGAGTCGTTGCGAGAAGAACTCGGACTCACCAAGTAGATTCGCTTGGGTCGTGTGAGTTGCTTGTTGTGCACCTGCACATCGGCTTGGCTGATGAGCTGCGCATATGAAACAATCAGGCGACGGGCTCTTGTGGAAGAAAGAGCCGAGAGCTGCCCTCTCTGCGAGACCAGTATCGAATGACCAAATATGTTCCCAGAGCGAATACGGAAGCCGAGCTGTTGGTTTTCGAGAGAACGGATGTTGGTCGGGTTCGAGATCACAATGAAGACTCAATGTACTCCGATCTCGAAGGGCGATTCTTTGTGGTTGCCGATGGCATGGGAGGACATGCAGCAGGGGAGGTAGCTAGCCAGCTTGCCGTAGAAGAAGTGAGAACGGTGCTCTCATCAGAGCAAGGGGTGCTCAATGGCATTGGTAGCAAACCCAGTCCTCGCACCCACCCCATCATGACGGAGCTGCTCACGCGAGCTGGCACCCTTGCTAACGAAGTGGTTCGAAAGCGGGCTAGTGAAGACAAGGCAAAGGAAGGCATGGGCACGACCCTTGAGGTTGCTTGCATTACCGGAGACGGTGTCTGGATTGGGCACGTTGGCGACTCTCGAACGTACCTTGTTCGGGGCAACTCGGTCACACAGCTCACCACAGACCACACCGTTGCAGAGCGGCTCGCAAAGAACAAGGGTGTCAATCGGGCGGCAGTGTTCGAGCAATGGGGGAGTGTCCTTGTTGAAGCGATTGGAGCCAATGAGCAGGTCAATGTGGAAGTCCTTCACAGTGCCCTACAGAGCGGCGACCGATTGCTCTTGTGCTCTGATGGGCTCTACGAGTATTTCCCAAGGGCAGAAGAAATTGGCGAGGTCTTGGGGATGGAAGGTAGCCAGGCCGGCCTCGAACGCTTAGTCGATTTGGCCCTTGACCGTGGCGGCAAGGACAACATCACCGGCGTCGTAGTAGAAGTCGTGAAGGCTCCAAACAACGTCATTGGAACCCAATCCCAAGAAGGATCAGAAAATATCGCATACGACACAACGGTGGATAGCTTTGACCCGATTGAAGATGACGAGCAAGATTACGGTATCGAGGAAGCGATCGCGCTCATGCGAAAGCTGCCCGGAAAGAACGCGGAGCTGGAGGTTCGTGTGCTCGCCGCAACACTCAAGTCGGCAAACATCACGGTTGCACCAATCATCAGGGACGCATCCTTGAAGCAAGTGCGCATTGAACGCCGAATCGATACGCTGGGCAGTGAGATTGGGAGCCTGAAGGATGAGGTCAGCGACTGCCTCAAGGAGATTGCTGCGCTTGAAGAGGACCGGGAAGAGACCACCATGGTCAAGGAGCGTCTGCAGCTGGCCCAAAACCTAGTGCCAAGTTCAGGAGCATAGATTTCCTCTCTCGAAGCAGGCTTGTTCTCTGGGCAACTAGCTAGCTAATTTCTGGTGTGGAACACCAGACCACAGCGCCGAAGGCGCGAAACACCACGCTTGCTCGCAAGCGTTAGCTAGTTTTTGTCCCTA
>JANTGM010000223.1 GCA_024762925.1 Kofleriaceae bacterium
TTCTCGGCTTCTAGTTCATGCCGCCTCGATTCGCTAACGTCGAGTTCGGCCATCCGATCGCCAGTGCCCTCGCCAGCCATCGACAGGCCAGCTTCCCAGATAAGTCCCACCGTGGCCAAAACGCCACCCCATCCAAACCACAAGACCACAACCGGCACGGTTATGTGCCAATTGTTGATGTGGAGGCTAAAGCCCATCCCCATGACCAGCAACAGAAACAACACCAAACGCCAGAAATCACGAGTGGCGTAGGTCGGAAGTTCTACCTCAGAAGAAGTAGTATCCCCCGACTCCTCGCTGCCCGAGACAACCTGAGCTTTGGGAAAGCGGCTCTTTTGCCCGCGTCCTTTTGCCATTTTCTTAGTCTGTTTCTCGGAGTTCGTCATCGAGAATATCGCTGTAGTCTTCGTCTTCAGCGAGAGAAATGCTATCGCCTACGGCCACCAAATCGTCCTGGCCGGTGCGAACCCAGCGACGCGAAACCGCGAAGATCAGCACGAGAGCCCCAGCGAAGCCGAGATATGGCACAGCCCATGCCAGCTTGTTGTAGCCCTCGTCGGGAACCACCATCAGCACATGCTCGCCTGAACCATCTTCTTCCGACGCATGACGAGCCATCATTTGGGTCACGACATCTTCTCTCGCAGCTGCGCGCCCAGCCTCCGAGGAGAGATCGTGGTTGGCGAGAATGCCCAAGATGAAGCCGCGCTCTTGGGCGGCGATTCCGCACTTGCAGTGATAGAGGCTCTCTCGAGGGCAACCACAAAGGCAGATGAGATCCTTCATCAGCTGTCGGTTTGACTCGACGATCGGCTCAAGTTTCCTCTGCACCGCCCCCTGAAACTCTGTGGAGGTTGGATCGAGTTCGGGATTCTCCGCGCGAAGTGCTTCAACGACCTTGGCCCTGTATGGCGCCATTAGGGCCGCATCGTTTTCACGATTGAGCGCTGCAGCAGAGCCACTGGCCTGGTGCTTGGAGGCGTTTTCGTGTTCCACCGGCTGTGCATCTGCCAGTGCCGTCAAACCAAATAACGTGGCACCCACGGCAACGAGAATGAGCATTGCCTGTGTGCTTCGTCCGGCTCGGGTCTTGCGCCGCTGTGACAGCGTGCTTGCCCAGTCCTCGCGCACCAGACAGAAGATTGTCCCAAGAGCCAAAAAGCCAAAGCCAAGCCACACCCAGTTGATGAGTGGATTGACATAGACAGAGAAACTCGCAACGTGGGTTTGTCGATCGAACGAGTTAAAGACCAAGTAGAGGTCCTCGAAGAAGTCGTCGCCTGGCGTGAGGCTACTCTCGATAGCGACTTCGTGTGTTGGCTGCTCTTCTTTGGTGTAGTTGCGAACCTCGGGCGCCATATGCGCAAGGAAGGCACCATCCTTTGACACATCGAGGTGCGAGATCCATCGCATGACGTAATCGGAGTTTGTGTCATCCACTTCCAGCCGATCATAGGTAATGCTGTAGTCGCGCACGATATGTGTCTCACCAGGGGATAGCGTGAAATTGCGCTCAACTTCGAAGCACTTGCCCGAGAAACCGATGAACATGACGGCGATGCCTAGGTGAATGATGTAGCCACCGTACTTGCGACGCTTGGCCATGATGATGCCAATGAGCGAGGTCATGGGATCGCCACCAGTCTGCCGCATACGAACTCGCATGCCGCCCCAGAATTCCTGGCCTATCGATCCAAAGACAAAGGCAATGATGCCGAAGTTGATAAGGGCCATGGGCATTTTGAAACCGCCGGCGAGGATTGGTGTCATGACACGAGTACGAGGAACCCCGAGGGCAAGCGCCGCAACCGTCACCACCATCAATCCCACAGGAACGGCAAACTGGGCTGCTAGGCGCTTTCGTGTTGTTCGGCGCCATGCCAACAGCGGCGTGGCGCCGGCCAGGAAGAGCAGGATTAGCCCAATTGGAATCATCCACTTATTGAAGAATGGAGGGCCAACAGTGATGCGCTCGCCGTTGAGAGCTTCACTGAGAGTGGGAAATAGTGTCGCGAAGAGTACGAAGAAGGCGCTGCCAAGAAGAACCCAGTTGTTGAGCAAGAAGGCGAACTCTCGCGAAATGAGCGACTCGAATTGGTTCTTCGCGCGCAAGTACGGCAGTCGCCAAATCAGCATGCCCACCGAGGAGATGATGATGAAGGCCATGAAGAGCACAAAGAGCAGAGCGAGTTCGTTGTCTTCGCCAAAGGCGTGAACCGACTGCACGATGCCGCTCCGAGTCATGAACGTGCCGAAGATGGTGAGGAAGAAGGTGATAATGACCAGCGCCATGTTCCAGACGCGCAGCATTCCGCGCTGCTCTTGAATAATGACGGAGTGCAGAAAGGCCGTCGCTGTGAACCACGGTAAAAGCCCTGCGTTCTCGACTGGATCCCATGCCCAGTAGCCCCCCCATCCGAGTTCTTCGTAGGCCCATCGTCCTCCGAGAAGGAGACCGAAGCTCAGGAAGAACCAGCACAGGAACGTCCAAACTCGGACCGACTTCATCCACTGGTTGTCGAGACGCCCCGAAGCGAGCGCCCCCATGCCAAAGGCGAATGGAATGGTTGCAGCGACAAAACCGATGTAGAGCGCCGGCGGATGAATCACCATCCAATAGGTTTGCAGCAGCGGATTGAGCCCTTTGCCATCTAGCGGCGGTTCGGTGAGCCAAGTGGCGAAGGGGTTTTTCGAGAAGATGAGCAGCGCCAAAAAGAAGACCTGCACAATTGCGATGGTGCCAACGACAAAGCCAATCATGTCCTTGTGTCGGCGAGCGTTGGTCCAGATGGCAATGGACGAGAATACCGAGAGCACAAAGACCCAGAACATTAGAGAGCCGTCTAGTCCCCCCCAATATGCGGTGAGCTTGTAGATAAGCGGCATCGCTGTGTCCGAGTACATCGTGACGTACTTGATGCTGTAGTCGTGGGTGACAAAGGCATAGACCAGGAGCGCCGAGGCCATGACCATGATGGCACAGAGCGCATACAGCGCCTTGATGGAGCTATTGACGAGACGCTCGCGCTTTTGCACGTTGCCAACAATTCCTGTCGCCGCGGCATAGGCGGCAATCATGAACGCAATGTAGAGCGTGATGGTGCCGAGAGAGGAGATGGGGGAATCGGCGAGCGACGTTAGCCACCCGTCAAAGAACTTCGATAGACTCATGCAGTCGTCTTTCTTCTTGCTGTGTGGCGAGCGCTACTGAACGATTTCGGCTTGCCGCGAGCGCTTATTTTCTTCGTACTTCGAAGGACATTTGGCCATGAGTTCTTCTGCTTCAAGCTGAAACTCGCCGTCTCTGTTCACCAACGTGCCGCGAGCAACAACTTCGCTCAAATCGCGAAAGGTGTCGGGCTTGGGACCAGAGTGCTGCACACGAATGCGTTGTCCTTCGTACTCGAGAATGAATGAGCGATGAATGTTCTGATCGCGAATCTCTTCGACGATGGAACCGGCCTCCACAAAGCCATGCACTTTCAGACTTGTGTTCTCAAATCGCTGCGGGTCTTTGAGCACTTCGTGCACATGCTTGTAGTACTCAGCTTCGCTCATTGAGGAGTACAAGAGAACACCTGCCGCGGCTCCAATAATGGACAGCGACAAAAGAATTTTTAGCGTGCGATTCATGACGTCTCCGGGCGTGGGAATTGAACTATCTTACGCGCCCAATCGCAGCCAGCCTAGCACAGAGATACCGGCCGAAAACTAGCGATCTAGGGCGTCTAAACGCTCGGAAACGGAACCGAAGGTAGACCGCTGGCTATTCCCGCTAGCCACCGATACTAATCATGTGTTTCGCCGGCCCTCCTGCTCCAGAGGGATCGAATTCGTGCCCGGGCTTTTTTAGCGAAAGCGCGCCGCGGATCGCCACACGGATTTGCTCATCGGTAGCAGATACCCCACGTAGGATCTGTTTAAGATCGAGTGCGTCATCGTGCGCAAGACAGGTGTGCAGTTTGCCCGTTGCGGACAGCCGTAGGCGATTGCATGTGCTGCAGAAGTGTTCCGACATTGCCGAGATGATCCCAACTCGCCGTGTGCCTCGCGTGCCTGCAGCAACGCTCCAGTAGCGCGCAGGACCTTTGCCTTGGTCACTACCTTCCGCCACTAGCGCTTCTCCGTAGTGTTCAAAAAGTGCACTCCGAATCTCAGCGGAAGAGAATTGTTCCGCAGCATCAAACGCATCACCACTCGACATGGGCATGTGTTCGATGAAGCGCGGCACAATGTCGCGGTCCCAAGCAAACTCGCATAGCGCAACCACCTCTGTGTCATTGACGCCTCGAAGTGCAACCGCATTTGTGGAAACTCGCATGCCAGCTTTGATGCACGCATCAATGCCGCGAACAACCCGATCGATCTCCCCTCGGCGAGTGAGCTGAGCAAATGGGCCGGCTTCCAGTGTGTCTAAGGAGACGTTGACGCTGGAGAGGCCAGCCTTGGCAAGCGGAGCTGCCATCGACTCCATTAGATGGGCGTTGCTGGTCATCGCCACTTCATCAATGCCCTCCACCTGCGAGAGTGAGGCAACAAGTTCGACCAACCCCTTGCGAATTGTGGGTTCGCCTCCGGTGAGCCGAACACGGCGAACTCCCATACCGGCCATGATCTGCACCAGCCGTGTGATCTCCTCAAATGTGAGCAGACGTTCCCGCCGAACCATAGGCACACCTCCCTCGGGCACGCAGTAGGTACAGGCGTAGTTGCATCGGTCAGTCACAGACACCCGTAAATAGCTAATATTACGGTCTTGGGCATCCACAAGCGTGCTTGGCTTGTCGCTAATGATGGGAAGTCGGCTCACAGTCTAGACTTGACTACCACTTTGGTGGACACAAGCCTATCTGAATGAGATTCCTGTTGACTCACAAATGTCACCTTTCGGTGGCCTGCGAAATCGCAATTCGTCTTGACAGGTTCTTCATATTGCTGCATTAACTGCCTCGCAAGCCCGACAAACGAATCCCGCTCGTTGAGCTGCACACCAACTTTTTGCCACCAATTCCACACACGACACTACACGGAGAATCACAGTAGACATGCAACAACAAGCGGACACCGCTGCTCGATCGGTACTCAACGGGCTCTGGCTCCTTCTCGTCAACCAAGAAGAGGATTCGAGCAAGCGCATCGAAGACCAAGTTCCTGTAATGGCCAAGGCTGGCAATGACATGAACTACGTTCTTGGCTTCAAGAACGCTGCAAATGCACGCAAGTTTCTTCAGGACTCAGAAATCGACAACGCGGTGCCTCGCATGGTCGTGGCTGCGAATCAGGAAAACTTCCTAAGTTGTGCAAAGGCCAATGGTGCCGCAGGACTACTCGTCGACTATGACGTGTCATCCCGGGAGTACGCCAAAGCCTCCGAGCTGTACTAGGCGTTCACAACGCTGAGACTTGGGCTGGCAATGTCCGAGCGCCCTCAATGTCCGAGCGCCCTCAATGTCCGAGCGCCCTCAATGTCCGAGCGCCCTCAATGTCCGAGCGCCCTCAATGTCCGAGC
>JANTGM010000224.1 GCA_024762925.1 Kofleriaceae bacterium
GGTTCGAACCGGAGTGAACCGGTTTGGTTTGATTCGAGGGTTTATGATCATCTTATTCGGAGCCCAAAAGGGCGGCACAGGGAAGTCAACGCTTGCCAAAGAGAGAAAGGGTCAGAAGTGAAACGATGAGGGCGCGGGACATGATATAGCAGTATCTTCTTTGATGGTTTGACGTGCTAGCTCCTGAGGGGCAGCATGTCGCCATGTGCATGAGACGTTGGCTAATGGGTGTGTTGCTAGTCGCTGGCTGCTCTGGGGACAAGCACGTTGCAACATCGCCTGCTGAACCAAGAACAACCAGCAGCCAAACCGCGGACCAGGACAAAGAGGACAAGTCGTCTGGACCGAGTGCCCCCTACGCTCTCAAGCTCCGTGGAACGTATGTGCCATTGGAGTCCTACCATTTCATTCACCGCAGCATCCCTTTCGTCTTTGGTGAGGTACCACCAAGCCAGCGCAGTATTCTCGCCTTGGAATTCTTGCTGCAGCGTGAGCTTTTTGCGCAAGAAGCAGCCAAACGAAAACACGCCGTGTCTGACAAGTCTGTGCGCGATTCGATTGTGGCTGGCGATCTCTACCTACTGGGCCACAAGCTGGATGGAAAGAAGGTCTACTTCACGAAAGAGGGGAGCGAGTTTGACCCCAGCTACCTTGAACGTTTTGTCTTGGGATACCTGCAGCTGCCTAGCCTCGAAGCGTATCAAGAGGAGCAACGACGCGAGCTGATGGCCCAGTTCACGCGCCGCGAAATTGCCAAGGCCGAAACGGTTCCCGATAAAGAGGTTCGCAAACGATATGTCGAGGCGAATTCGGTAGTCTCGATCGATTACATCAAATTTGACCTAGGACACTATCAATCGCAGCTACGCCTCAGCCAGGACATGGTGAAGAGCTACATCGACAGCCACGAAAAGCTACTCAGAGCCGAGTGGTTCAAGACAAAGCCTCGGTGGCAGAGTGACCGTGCACGCATTGAACTCAGCATCATCAAAGTCGCACGCGATCAGGAACCGTCGAAGGACGCACGCAACAAGATACGCACCGCGCTCGCCAAGATTCGAAAAGGCTCAGACTTTGCAGCGGTTGCGATTGCCACAAGCGATGACTGGTCCGCGTCGCTCGGTGGTTTTGTTGGCTGGCGCCCAGCGCAGGCGATAGGCTACGGCCAAGAAGTTGTAGCGGCCTGCGAGAAGCTCGCTGTCGGTGCAGTGAGCGAGGTTATTGAAACCCCATCAGCATATTACCTAGTGCGAATTTCGAAGCGCTCCAACAAGGGGCTGGCGTTTGATCAGATGAAGTTCACACTCGGTATCAGAATGGCACCGGAGGCTCTCGCCCGCGAGCAAGCCAGAGATGCCGCCGAGAGAACTCTGGCCTCATCACAACCACTCGCGAAGCAATATCCTGTAAGCAAACAAGCCACAGCTCCGCTGGGCGCGGACTTGCCCAAAGAGATTCGTGAGCAACTCACACCAGAGCAGCTCGAAGTGTTGATGAACACCCCGACTATGGTTGAGAATCGTGCTCCAGCGTTGCGCAGCGCGAAGGACATTGGCATGACGAGTGAGTTCATTGCTGGTGTCGGTGCCTCCAAAAAACTCGTAGATGCACTGTGGGGAGATACCGCCATTGGCGCTCGCATGCCCTTGGTATACGAAGTGGATGAAGGCGATGCCTTTATCGTTGCCAGAATCGCAGAGCGTACGAATGCCGACATGCAAGCATTTCAAGAGCATGCAAAGAAAATCAGAAATACTCTTATAAAAAACAGACAAGAGAAGGCAATCAGAGAGTGGGCAGCCAACGCCTGTCGTGACCTCCTTGATTCCAAGGCAGTTGCGGTCAATCCCGCCCTTCTCATCTCAGATGCCACAGGAAAGGCACTGAAATACGAACCCTGCGAGATGCTCATCGCCGAGCAGTAGCCTGCGCACGCGAAGTGCGGCAGCTCGTCCGCCCAAATCTCAGCGGGGCGACTGTATTCAGCGAAACCAAGAGCATCCAGCAATGCGATTGGCTCCCCGACCTTTGGATATGAGACAGTTTCGTCTATGGCGGTGCGAATTGATAAGTGGCTATGTGCTGCGCGGTTCTTCAAGACTCGCACGATCGCAGCCAGTGAGATGCAAGTTGGTCGGGTCCTCCTCAACGGCAAGCGAATCAAGGCATCCAAGCAAATCAACGTGGGAGATGAAGTCTGCATTTCCAAAGGGCCGTACGAGTGGACAGTCGAGGTTCTCGGCTTAGCAGAGAAGCGTTTGTCAGCGGAGAAGGCGCAGGAACTGTACGAAGAGCATCCAGATAGCGTTGCCCTGCGCGAGGCGACCTCGGTCGCACTCAAAGAAGAATACGAGGAGCAGAAGTGGGCCCAGCGTCATGGGCGTCCTACGAAAAAGGAGCGACGCGACATGCAGAAATTTCGAGGCAAAGACTGAGCCTCGACATCAGGCCCTGGCGTTTGGCTTTCAACGATATCTGTCGAAAGACTGACATTCTTGTCGGGAATCCGAACTGGCGATCAATCAAGCCCCTCAGTTTTCGCAGATCCACTTGGTGAAGCAGGCGAGCTTTGGTCCTCAGTGGTGTCTACACCCCTGGCCGCGACGGGATCAATGACAGTCTTTCATTCGGCTGCTTCTTGCATGCCGAACCTGCGAATGTGCAGTGGCAGTAGATGCAAGCCGCAAACTCAGGGCAACTCACATCGCTCTATGTCTTGCGCCGCATACCCTCTCTTGAAGACTTGAACCTTGGCCTTTGGAGCCTTGGGATTCGGATCGGTACCAAAGTAGAACTGCGCGGCCAAGATGAGCCTCTCTTGCTTACCCAATCCCAATAACGTGCCTGCGATCTTCCACGTCGCTTTGGCACCCGGCTGAAGCGTCGTATCCTTGCGCTTCTTCCGCGCGCCAACGGGGCCATCGTAGAGCCTCTCCATTCGATAGTGACGGCGACCACTGGGGTTCTCTTCGCTTTCTAACGACAAGACGATGGCGCGGTTCACGCCTCCGCTGGGTAGGTTGTGCGCCGACAATGCGTTCTCGATGGCCACCTGATACCCCGTGGCATCGCGGCACAGATCAACCTTGAGCGCCTCTAGGACTTTTTCTGAAACGTAGGCTCCGGGAAAACGATGTCCGTCCCTCTGCATATGGCAGTCGATGCACTCCGCCCCGCTTCCACTATCGCGAAACTCGGCGAATGTGTTCTGCATGGGTTGCTTGGTGTAGCGAACCAGATCGCCCTTTGGACTGAGCACCGGAAAGTTGAATTGATGGCATCCAGCACACATCTCGGGACCGCCAAAATCCTCTCGTGCTTTCGTCTTATGTGGCGATGACGGAGCGCGACTTCGCGAGTGCAAGATGCCGTCTTGGACATGGCAGGTTAGGCAGTCCACACCTTGGCGACGAGCAGGTGTGAGCTTGAGGTCTGCGGTCGATCGCGGAGCATGGCAGCCCATACACCACTTGCCTGGATGCGAGTTGTATTCGAAGTCGAAGGCGGGATTGCGACCCGCTTTTGAATGCCGGCTTGAGCGCCACCGGGAAAATACCGCCTTGTGGCACTCCTTGCAGCTGGCGTTGGAATCTAGCCTCGGCTCCCTGGTCAAGGGCTTGGCCTGTGCCTCGCTTGCAATGGGCACATCACAACTGGCGACCAGCGCCAGAGTTGTGCCGAGAAGGACAGCGAGGATGCTACTGCTCGTATACATAGTAGCCGCTTGCAAAGAAGCGAACGACACCAGCCTCAGGAATATTCTTAAAACGCAACTGCACCGCGTCGCCAGTGCGCATCGATAGAGTCTTGCCATCGAGTTCACAAAGCGGAGATGCACAGGCTTCGGGCTCAATGCGCATTCCGTTGACAACCAGCCACACGCGGTCCACGAAGGTGCGTTCGTTGGCCTTTTCCTCGGCGAGACGAATCTTCAAGGTGCCGTCGCGAACAAGTTCACGGGGAACTTCCACAAATTCATTGGCCCAAGCTGCCTTGCCAACGCGGTTCCGCAGAACTTCTCCTAGCAGCACCGACTCATCACCCGCGTACACATGCGGGCATCTGCCCTCCGTCTGACACGCCGAACGCCGATCAGTCCACCGTTTTACGACTTTGCTCTGCACCTGGGTGCCAGTCCACACAAAACGCTTCTTGGTGAATGCTTCCTTTCCGTACTTCCGAACGATTTCCTCTCCAAGCTTGTCATCGTAGTCAAGCTCGGCTGGCTTGCGACACTCCGACTCGGTGACCTCCCATGAGCCGTCTTTGGCATAGCGGTGCTTTCCATTACTCATGGAATCCCAAACCGGAACGGTCTTGCCATCGACGGTTGCGAAGACCTTTGTGGAGACGGGCTCCCACTCCCCATCGATATGTACTGTCGAAATGCGCAGTGCCTTCTTCGCACCAGCCGGGAGTACTTGTGCGTCGATCTTGCCAGAGACAATTCCCGCTTCGCGAAAGAGCTGCTCGTCGCCAACGAAGACCTCGAGGTTCTCACAATCGATGGGCTCGTTGCCCATGGCGAATGCATCGCAGCGGTAGCGAATCGCGCCAGCCTCCCAGTCACTTGCCGAAACAAGCTCGCCACGTATCTCTACGGGCCACCTGGTACTATTCTGAACTTCAAAAACACCCCCTCTAAGAACCAAACCCAGGTGCTGATAATGGGAGGCGAACTTCATGCTGAGCGTCAGTACATCATCGTCGGAGCGATGAGTTCTAAGGCTAGCCCAATCACCATAGGGGGCCTGCTCCGTTGCACCAGGCACCCGCAGATCCAACGGCTCGCCATCTAGCATGAGCTTCACTGTTGCCAGGTCGCACTCTTTGTTCACGACTCTGCATTGCGCCTGAAGAAGGGCATCATCCCGCTTGGGCCCGGCCTTTGCTGTGAGCTTCTTCATCTTGAGCGTGCCGAGCTCGGGCTTCGCAACCTCCTTCACAGGCTCCGCAACCACGACAGGGCGCGTAACACTCTCGTCGACCCGCTCCACTGGCTGTGATTCGCGAATGCTCGGTTCGATGGCATTGGGCGTTTGAGCCGCCTCGCAGCCCCCGAGTGCCAACAGACATAGGCCGATCCGTGTTCTTCTCATGCTTGCCTTTCTCCTGATCAACCCGTCAATTCTAGCACTAGAAGCCTCATCCAAGTCACGAACGCGCACCTCCCACGATTGATTCCCGACACTCTCAATTAGTGCGTCTGTGCAACACACACCGACTCCTCGCTTCCAGGGCACGATTGCTGGACACGTTGCGCCCCAGCTACCAGACCAAGCCAGTAGGCCTCTTCACATAAGGTTGATACTCTAGTGCGCGATTCATGAATATAGAACACGCTCACTCGTCTTCTCGCCCGCTTCGATCCGCCCTGCTCCAAGGAGTGGACTGGAATCGAATATGGCTCGCAATCGTTTGTGACTAAATCCTTTGGACTCTCGGGCCAGGGCTACGGT
>JANTGM010000225.1 GCA_024762925.1 Kofleriaceae bacterium
GGGGCAAGGAAGGATCTGAGCAACGATGAGCCGAAGGCGTTCAAAGGGCGAAGAACCGAGCCAGGGCGTTCTATGCCTCTGGATCCCACACTAGAGCAGGATAGCCGTTCTACCAGAGTTGCCCAGGGTCTATTCCCAAAGATACTAGGAATCGATCGCGGCTTGGTACAGCGCGCGAAAGGCGTCGATGCGATCGTCCCAGTGGTACCCGTTTTGAACGCGCTGTAGCGCATTGGCTCGGCGTTGTTCGGCAGCTGCAGGATCGGCGAGAAGCTCGTTTGCAGCGGTTGTGATTGCCGAGGCATCGTTTGCATCAATTAGTAGTGCGCATTCGTCGTCCACAAGTTCGGCTATCGCTCCAGCGCCTGTGGTGATGAGCGGGGTTCCATGCAGCATGCCTTCGAGCACCACTTGGCCAAACGTCTCAAACCAACTGGGCACAACGAGCATGGTTGCCTTGCCGTAAAGCCTTGAGAGTTCATCGGATCGCAGCCAACCGACCCACCGCAGCCGACGGGCATTTGCCCCAGCAAGCTTCTCCCAGCGTTTCTTCCAGCGCTTCTCGGCCCGTGGATTGTCGGGCATGCCACCAGCGATCGTCACCTGCAGTGTGGGCTGTGCGGCCAAAAGGGCGGGCAGAGCCTCGAGCAACTGCGCAAAGCCGCAAATGTCCGCGAACCGGCCCACGTAGAGCAGCATTGGTGGCCCATCAAAGCGCTCCTGCTCACTTGCCTCGACTGCACCTGGCCAGTCATCGCATCCCAAGCGCACGACATTGAGCCGCTCACCGAGGCGAAGTGTGCTGTCTAGCAGATGGTCGGCCACCGCCTGTGAAGGTGCGTGCAAGATCGTGCACTCCGCCAACGCTCGCTGTTGTGCTTCACTACTCTGTGTCGTCTTAACGTCGCGCAAGCGATTCTGTTCGGATTGAAGAACGTGCACCGTGAAAACCGTCGGCGAGCGATTGAAGCGCGCAACATCGGTCGCAAAGTCCCAAAGCAACTCGTGGTGTACATGCACCACATCGGCAATGAAATTCACAGCAAGTTCTTGCGCGCGCTTGATCGCAGACTTTCCTCTAACGTGAATCACGGGGATGCCCGATGCCGTTGTTGAGCGCTCGGGTTCGCGTCGCACGCTTCCTCCAGAGTGCCGATAGTCGTCAAAGCTCACGACGACACACTCGATGCCCGCGCGAGCCTGGGACTCTACCAAGCCGCCAACCGCGACCGACAATCCTCCATTGATATTCGGCGGAAAGTCGCGAGTGATATGCAGGACTCGGCGGGGCATACGAGAATTAGATGCTTGGCAGTGACCCCAGAAAGCTCTTCACGGAGGACCAGTATTGTTCTGAGTCACGGTATTTCTTCCAAAGCGCTCGCGAACCATGGTTGCCAGCGGTTTTGGGGATAAAGCTTTGCTTTGAATCGCCCGGAATCGCCTCGAAAATGGACTTCCAAGCCTTTTGCTCGGATTTCGAAGCAGTGATGAAGACCGGCACTTTGATGTCCTTAGCAGCCTCTTGCACATAGGTCTTGCTCTTGCCAAAGCGCCCGAAATACTCGCCCGGTGAGAAGGCCAATACAGCGTCAATAAGCTCGGGTTCTTGCCCAGCCAAGACGAGGACGAGCGCAGCAGAGTACGAACTTCCCCAAGCAATGCGCTTGGCATTGGGAAAGCGAGTCTTCACAAGGTTGAGTGCAGCGCGCATATCCGGCAGCGCATCGAGAAACTTGGTTGGCATCTTCTTGGACTTGGCCAGCGCAAAGGTCTCGTTCTCCACTTCATTGACCGCCTCACCGGATCGCTGGTCTACGGCCATGCAGTTAAAGCCAAGTTCGCCAAGCTTGGGAGCAATCTCTTTGTACTCGCCACGACTCCACCCCGCCTGGTGGAAGAGCACGACAAAGGGCGCGTCCTGCCCATGCCAAAGGTAGAGGTCTGCGGTTACAAGAAGTCCGTCTTCTGCGGGAAATTGGATGGTCTCGATACGGGTCTTGGCAACAGCTTTGGCTGCGTGTTCTTCTGAGTCGGCTTTTGGGGCCGCATCAGTCTGCGCAGGAGGCGTTGTTGCGGGTTGCTGGACCGCATTGGTCTTCTTGCCGCCATCGTCCGCACAGCTGCCTAGAAGAAGGAGGGCCCCAAGAAGCGTTCGCAAGATCATCGCCTCTGAGGGTAGCCTTGATAGCGCTGGAGCGAAGGGCTTTTGCTTTAGAAAACGCCCTACAATCACACGCATCTAGGATGAGAGCTTGCCAACCACGACTCTTGCCTCTCGCAAGAGCTTGCCGTGCAGAGTGTAACCCTCGCGAGTGACAGCGAGAATGATGCCATCTTGAGAGGGGTCGGTGACTGGCATCATGGAGACCGCATCGTGCAAGCTCGGGTCAAACCTGGCGCCTAGGGTTTGCATGCGCGTAACGCCAATTTTCTGAAGCCGCTTGCCAAAGGATTGGCGCACCATTTCTATGCCCTGGATGACCGACTCATGATGGTTCATCTCTTGCGCGGAACGAATGGCACGTCCAAGATCATCGCCAACATCAAGTAGTTCGTCGATCACTTCCGCGACTCGCGATTCAACTTGCTGATCCGCCTCGGTTTGCAACCGCATCTTGATGCGCTCAATTTCGTCTTCTTGTTCTGCGACGCGAGCCTCTGCGCGTTGCAAGAGCGCTTCCTTCTGGCTCAGAAGGTTGCCCATTCCTTCGAGCTCGATTTCGAGGGTACGAATATATTCTTCAGTGGTGGTCGCGTCTTGGGTGCCAACGGCTTCGTCGAGCTCTTCCGCTGCATGCACTGCGTCAAACTCACCCTCATTCTTGCGCTTCCATGCCATTGCATAGTGCTAGCAGTTCTCAGCATGGTGTCGCTAGCAGCAAAACAAGAAATGCCCCGCATCAAATGCGCACAGCATTTCTTTGGTTAATACATCCCATCGTAGGACCGAGAATGTGCCGTGAGGCTCAGCACCATGTTGAGGTCGCGGTCTTGCATGAGATCCGAGCCAACGGATAGGTCGGTCGTGAGCCAAGGGGAGAGCCAGCGCTGAACCGTGAACTGCGGACGCACGATCGCTGAGAAGTCTGACGTCATTGCCGTGGCGATGCAGTCGGCGAGTCGGGTTTCGACTTGCACGCTCGTGATTCGCATGCCGGCTTGTAGCTCGCCCAGCAGACCCCACTTTCCCATGCGCGTTGCATAGCCTGCGACTGCTGTCGACTCCACCTGCAAGGCAAAGGTTGAGCGCATGTGAAGGCCTGCATTGCTAATTTGGGTGGCACCGTCTGTGTCGCCCCCAGTAATCGAGGTCGCCATGCCGAGGTGCGCATTGCGGATAAGAAAGTGAATGCCAAAGGCGCCTCCGAATAGTTCTGCCTGTGATGGAGTACTTGTGAGGCTGGGATCGTAGTGATACGCGTGAGTGTTTTCATCGTGCGTTGACTCGCCCTCCCATGTCTTCCCTGCGAGCGAGAGGCTCTGATGAACCAGTCCCATACTCAGGCGAATGCGTGGTTGATTGGAACGGTCCCAACCATCGCCAAAGCTGCGGCACTCAGCCCGGCCTACGGTCTTGGTTGTTTGCACGCAAGATGGTGTCGAGGAACTGCTGCTGCTCGAGCTTCCCCCTCCACCACCACCACCGGAGCTTGAGCTCCCCCCTCCACCACCGGAGCTTCCTCCACAAGAAGAGCCCGCAATGGCTTGCGCTGGCATTTGCGTTGTAATGATGAGAAGGGCGCCCAAGGCGCAAGCGAGTTGTCTCTGCATTAGCTTGCCTCCTCTGCCGGACCCACCAAGATGCAGGTCTCCTGTGGTGGTCCAGCATCTCGAGCTCGTACGATCTCATCCACCGAGACACAGAGCTCATAGGCGCCATGGGCTCCGGCAACTTCCAGGCGCTCTTCCGCAGCTGCATTGCCGCCGAGAAGCGCGCTGCGAATTTCGTTGTTTGGATCAAAGAGCGAGAGTTGTTGCGGCGCTTCGCCATCAAAGAGCCCACGAATGCGCAGCTTGCCGAGGTCTATGTTGAGAGCTCTGTGGCAGCGATTGCCAAGACTCACGTCAATGGTTGGATCTCCCTCGAGGCTCTCTTGCGCACGTAGGGCAATGTCGAGACAGCCATGGCTAAGTCGCGTGCCTTCAAAGTTCATCCCACCCCACAGCATGCCAGTTTGGAAGGAGTTGGCCGCATAGCCCCCACCACAAGCGGTCATGGAAAGAGCGAGGATCGGGACGCAACGCAGCACAGGCCGCTGCAAAGCAAATAGGGCGCCAAAATGCTCGATCGCAAAGTCGGGCACATACACAGCTTTGCCACATGTTGCCGTGGCGCTGATGCTACAGGTGACTCGGGAGATTCACGTGCCGCCGTCTTGGAACGTGGTCTCGGCCACGCTCGCTTCCTTCAGCAGATCGCGAATCGCTTGGCACGCTGGGTCTTCTTCCCCGTAGCGGCAGGCTGTTGGTTCGAAGCTGCGAATTGTACTTAGAGTTGCATCGTCATAGCCTTCGCTGGCGAGCATGTAGCTGTACATCGTGCAGCCCCATGGGTCTCGGCCGCGCTCGCAGGTCGCTTGAAAGGTGCCGAGCAAGCAGTCTTGGTTCTCTGGATTCTTTGCATCGAGGGCCGAGCCCCAGTTGGTGCAGGCCGATGCATTTCCAAGCTGGCAGGCACGGGCAAAGAGAGGCGTGGAGAGCGTTCGGTCTCCCTCGGGGGACTCTGCTTGGAGAACGATTGCAGCGCTGTAGCAAGCAGCCACAATCGATTGCTTGCACTCCTCTAGGCACTCGTTAATCTTGCTACCAGCGCAGTCGCCAAGGGAGAAGCCCGACTCTACAAACTGCGCCGGTAAGGCTTCTGCTGGG
Source organism: Kofleriaceae bacterium (assembly GCA_024762925.1). GTDB lineage: Bacteria > Myxococcota_A > Polyangia > Haliangiales > Haliangiaceae > NORP324. The sequence goes on from JANTGM010000225.1 coordinate 4,873, forward strand.
CAGGCGGGAGCAGTATCAAGCCAACTCGGTGGGGTCTTGCTAAGCGCCGCGCGCATTGGTGCGACATCTCGCTGATAGACTTCAAGCTCGGCTGATTGCTCTGCAAACTTGTCTTTGTCCTTCTTGCACGATGGCTGACATGCGGCGACAAACGTGAGAGCGATGAGCGTTCTTAGCATGGCAAGGACGTATAACAGGCTCGTGCACCTTGTTGGAGTGGCTGGCTCTGTAACACTCGAAGACCTCATCAAAGAAAAACGCAAATTCCCTCAAGAGAGCTATGAAGACTAGTGTGCGATCCAAAATGTTTGACCGGCCCTCGCTTGGTTTCTCACCTTCTGGGCGCTTCGCTCTGCGTTGCTCGTCGGTCACGTATCTCGATACG
>JANTGM010000226.1 GCA_024762925.1 Kofleriaceae bacterium
TGGGGCAAGGAAGGATCTGAGCAACGATGAGCCGAAGGCGTTCAAAGGGCGAAGAACCGAGCCAGGGCGTTCTATGCCTCTGGATCCCACACTAGTGTCGCGCCAGCTTGAAAGGCCGCCGGCCCCGCCAGTTGCTTCTCGATGCATCGCATAGGGGCCGTGCTTCACCTCACGCTTGGCGTCACGTCGGGTTTGATGACGGTGGTGAGCACCCAGATATGAAATTGGTAGAACTTCAGACCTTGAAGCAAGCCATGCTGAGTGCTGTGCAGCCTATTGCCCTGACAGGAAACCAAAGGACTCGGCAATCTCACGGACTTGCTGCTCAGTAGTTTCCGAGGAGCGAATTCGAAGATGGTCGAGTTCACCATCGAAGTGATGAGTTATGAAATCGGCTCCGTCCCCGCTTTCGGATGCTGACGCTCCCCAAATCCAAGGAAGAAGGTTCCCTTCGAGTTTGGTTCCCTTTGGGAAGTCTGCGGCAGAGCCACACACCACAGTGAAGTTAAGACCTTTGAAGGTAATATCCAGCTCGTTCGCCGACTCTCCGTCAAGGAAGAGTTCGATCGGAGATGGCGATGAACCCGTGTTTGAAAGGCTAAGAGCAACGTGGTGCCACTCGTCCGAGCTTACCGGAGCTGAGCAACGATATACCGTAGTACTACCATCCTGTAACCGTGCGACGAGGCGCCTTCCCACCGAGTCTGGAATGAGAAAGAGCGCTAGGTGGCCCGTGTCATTCCCAGTCTTGTCCTTGGTGAGCAGCGATTCATACGTATCATTCCCCACAGGTCCGTTTGCGCTGGGGCGAAACAGGAAGTCGACGGAGATGGGCCCTGCTCGAAGCGCGCTTCGTGAGGAATGTGAACGTAAGACCTTGTGTCAAGCAGGGAGAGCGCGCGACCACAGGCTGGCAGGCCCGCAGAGGTTGCGATGGTCCCGGGGGCACCATCGGTGAAGTAGCTCGCGTCGTCCTGTGCTGCGGTGTTGAGCAGGGTTGCCTGCCCCTCATCGTTGTCGATGTTGTAAAGGTCGATCACATCGACGAGGGAGGGCCCGCACATGACTGGTACCTCAACACCAGCATCGATCTCGGCACCGGAATCTGGGCCTTGCGACGCATCGTATTGTGCAGGTTGCTCCTCGCCTGGGGCTGCACTAAAAACCATGGAACAGGCGAAGCACGAGGTGAGCGCCAACGCGAACCGGTACATCGAGGCAAACTCTACCACGGCACACAGTGTTGGACTCGTAGTTTCCTGTCGCGACTCTGAAGTCGTTCTGGTTCGCATCAGTGCGAACTGGCAGTTGTAACCGATCAGCGCATCGCCTCTTGTCACGCAGAATTGGCGATTTGGCTCTGCCATCCTCCGTGTGCCAGTTGCAGCGGAAGCTAGCGGCTAGGACGCCAGACTAGGTAGCTATATTGGCTGAGCCAGACCTTCTTTGGCCCTGATAGGCACGTGGTCTGGAAGCGCTCACTGCCAAGGCGGGAGCCAATGGTCGAAGCGGTGTCGATGGCGACGGTTTTGCCTCCAATTGTGGCGATCATCAAGTGCACTCGGCTAACGGTTGCATCGAGCCCACTGCCAACACATCTGCGGTAGCGACCAATCAAGATGCCGCGCTCCAGGTGGTGCGCTCCAATGTTGAACTCGCGGCGCTTGTCGGTTCCCTGCACCACCAAGGTTGCAACGGTATCCACTGGATCGGCTTGGCTGCTTTCCAGAGCTTGAAGCCCAATCGAACTCGGCATGCGAGTGACCGAACTTGTATTCATGTCAAAGCGTCTCTCTGGCAAGAGCGCAGTGCCTGTTCCGTGTGCAAGGGAAGAGAGGAACTCACGCTGTGGTAGCGAGGCCCATGCATCCTTCGTCGAAAGCGGCATCGACTCTGGCAATTGTCCCAATGGAATCATGGCCAGGTGGTAGCGACCCAGTGAGAGAAACACCGGGCCATCGGCTTCGAGTGCCTCCACTTCGGTGCCATCTTCGCAAGTAAGAGTTTTACCAGTATGAAGATCCCAAACACGGAGCAGTGCCCGATTGCCAGCGCTCTGGCTTGGTCTGGCGATGTGAACTGCGAGATGCCTGAGAGCGACGTTCCCATGGTGGAGTTTGATGTCACACTTTTTGTGCCGCCCCACAATGGCACTCTCACCAGGGGCAAGCACCATGCTGCGATTTGCCTCGCCGCCACTGTCCACCAGGGTTAGAAACACATGTTGGTCGCTATGCTCTGCGCGGGCAGTTGCGAGCTCGCGAACGTAGCGCAGAAAGGCGATGGGCGCCGACATCGAAGGTCGGCTCCAAAGACCCATTGAGCCATCTGTAAGGGTGCGCCGATTCCCCTCGGACTCGTCAAATCCTGGCGAGACATTGCTGCCCTCTGCAATTCTTTCCCCCACTGCTCTTCATTCTCACACATCGACCGAAAAGCCCCAAGCTGGAGTCGGGGTACACATGAGGTAGCCGACTCCAGACTCACACACGGATGGCTCTCGTGCGCGATTCATGAATATTGAACGCGCTCACTGGTCTTCTCGCCCGCTGGAGAGACTGGCTTTGCCCGTCTTCTTCGTTGTTCCTCGGTCGCTTGCCCCAGCAAACTCCCGCTTCCCGCCTCTCCAGCAAACGAGCTGACTTCGCGATCACGAATCAATATCCATGGATCGCGCACTAGGCACTTGCTGCGCTAACCATGAGGTCGGCAACAAGTCCTGCAAAGCCCGCGGGATCGGCAAGTTGGCCGCCTTCTGCAAGCAGTGCTTGCCCATGCAATAGCTGGGCGTAGTTCGCAATCTTCGGATCGCTCGAGTTTGCCTTGTACAGTGATTCCAAAGCCTTGATGACGGGATGCTCCCCGTTGACCTCAAGAATGCGTTTGGTATCCGGCAGCGCCTGGCCACTCGCTCGCATGATTTGCTCCATCTGTGGACTCAGGTCCCCCGTGTCGGTGATGAGGCAGGCAGCCGAGTTGGTGAGTCGTTTTGAGAGCCGCACTTCTTTTACGTCGGAGTCGAGACTGTCTTGAAGCGCGGTGAGGAGCTCGGAGAGCTCACTCTTGCGTTCTTCGTCTTTTTTGTCCTCTTCTTCTTTGTTTTCGCTCTCAAGATCGACTTCGCCGCGACTTGCCGACACAAACTTCTTGTCCTTGTAGGTAATGGGTTGCTGCAGCCAAATCTCATCGACAGCGTCAGTAAAGAGCAACACCTCGATGCCCTTCGCTTGAAATCCCTCGAGATGGGGGGATTTGCGAAGTGCATCGATGGAGGTGCCACTAAGGTAGTAAATCTCCTCACGGCCCTCAGGCATATCCTCGACATACTCTTCAAGCGAGCGACGCTTGCTCTCGTCTTTGGTGGATTCTGCGATCACCGCTTCGAGTAGCTTCTCGTTGCGCTCGGGGCCCATCAAGAGCCCCTCTTTTATTGCCGGGCCAAACTCGGTCCAGAACGGCTGGTACTCGTCCCACTCGTTTCTGCGCATGTTCACGATGGCGTCAACAGTCTTCTTGACGAGGTGCTTCTGAATGGCACGCACTTGCCGGTTTTGCTGCAGGACTTCACGACTCACGTTGAGTGGGAGATCTTCTGAGTCGACGACACCTTTCACAAATCGCAAGTAGCTCGGAAGGAGGTCTTCACAGTCATCCATGATGAAGACACGCTTGACGTAGAGCTGCACGCCGCGCTTGCTCATATCGCGATGGTAGAGGTCGAATGGGGCCTTCTTGGGTAGGAAGAGCAGAGCCTTCGCCTCGATAGTGCCTTCAATGCTGGTCGAGATGCGCTTGAGAGGGTCAATCCAGTCTCGAGAGATGTGCTTGTAGAACTCGTTGTAGTCTTCATCGCTAACTTCACTAGCAGGGCGAGTCCAGATAGCCTTTTGCGAGTTGAGCGTGGAGTCTTCCTTCGTGGGCTCTTCACCTTCGCCACTTGCCGGAATCTCCTTTTCCATCTTAATGGGGTAGGAAACGAAGTCGCTGTACTTGCGAATGAGAGCTTCCACAACCCAAGGGTCGGTGTAGTCCTGGAGGCCGTCTTCGGCGTCGGATGCTTTGAGGCTAAGAATAATACTGGTCCCAGCAAAGTCGCGTTCGGCATCGGAGATTTCGTAGGAACCCGTTCCTTTGGACTGCCACTTCGTTGCTGTGTCTTCTCCGGCCTTGCGGGTGATCAGTGTGACACTGTCTGCAACGAGGAAACTCGAATAGAAGCCAACGCCAAACTGTCCGATGAGCTCAGGGCTCTCGTCGAGCTTTTCTTTGTTCTTCAAAAGCTCAGTAAATTCCTTAGTGCCCGATTTGGCGATGGTGCCAATGTTGGCGACTACTTCGTCATGGGTCATCCCGATGCCATTGTCGATGATGCTCAAGGTGCGGGCTTCTTTGTCGACTTCGAGTCGAATGGCGAGTTCGTCCTCGGTCTGCATCTCCTTGTTCGTCACGCTCTCAAAACGACGCTTATCGAGTGCGTCGGAGGCGTTGGAGATGAGCTCTCGCAGGAACACATCGCGGTTGGAATACAGGGAGTGGATCATCAGCTCTAGGAGCCGAGAGGTCTCGGTCTGGAATTCAAATGTCTGAGCGCTCATGGCCGATATATAGCCAAATTTTGGCAACTTCGCACTGTGGAATTCTCACCACTTAGACCGTGGTCAAACTTGTCACACCGCTGGCTGCATCGTTCCAAACGCTGGGGAGATAGGATGTGGGCCAATGGCCGGCAAATCTGCTGGGGGGACTTATGAAAATTTCAAGACAACTAGTATTAGCGATCTTCTTCTTGGGCTCGGCAGGGCTCGCAGCATGCGGGGGCGACGACACAAATGCATCGGACGCTGGTGGTAGCACAAGTGATGCCGATACAAGCCGTCCAGACGCTGGCGATGAGCCCGTCACCTGCAACTTTACAAACTGCGATGGTTGCTGCGACGGCAACATTTGCAATCGCGATGCTGACGAAAACAAGTGTGGCCTCGATGGCCGAGCTTGCCAAACGTGCGAAACTGGCGATGAGTGTTTTTCTGGTAGCTGCGCAACTCCAACGGTGTCATGCGATTTTGATTCCTGTGGCGGCTGCTGTGATGGAACGCAGTGCCTGGAAGGCAATGTAGGCGCTGCCTGTGGTGCTCTAGGTGATGCCT
>JANTGM010000227.1 GCA_024762925.1 Kofleriaceae bacterium
CCCAGCAAACTCCCTCTTCTCGCCTCGCCAGCAAACGAGCTGACTTCGCGATCACGAATCAATATTCATGGATCACGCACTCGTGCGCGATTCATGAGGATAGAACGCGCTCACTCGTCTTCTCGCCTGCTGAACAGACGGGCTCAGCCCGTCTTCTTCGTTGTTCCTCGGTCGCTTGCCCCAGGGCAAGTGAGGCGCAGAGCAACGCAGAGCCGAAGGCGTCCAGAGGGCGAAGAACCGAGCGAGCGCGAGCAAGACTTTTGAATCCGACACTAGATGCGCAACAAAAAGCCATCGACCTGAACTGGTTTCCCATCTTTGGGTTCTGGGAAGTGGATGGACAACAAGGTGTTCTCGACGCACAAGCGAATTTGCGCTTCTTCAACATCAGCGGCCTCAGCGTTTTCGACAGTGCCTTTCGCTGTGATGCGAAATGTCATGTGTAGGTGGCTTGGGGGACCAAAGTCACGAGTTTCGTCCTCTTCAAAGCAACGGCGGAGCTTGCGCTTTCGAAGACCAAGCTGCCCGCGAATGACATCGTACTTCACTCCAGAGTCAATGATTGCTTCGGCAGCGGCAGCCATGGCTGGCTTGCGGACTTTGTGTGGGCGTGAGAGCGCGTTTGCCTCATAGGCTGCAAGTCCCGAGAGCCACTCGCCCGTGCCGAGCTGATAGTCACCAGCCTTTACGGTTCCGTAGTCTTTGCCATCTCCGCTGCCTGGGCCGATCTTGCGAATGCCGTAGCCCCATCCACCGGCTGCTTCATCGAGATTGTGTGGAGCCAGATCCCCATAACTCTGGATGTTCTCGTCGCTTGAGTCAAAGGCAATACTCTTCACGTAGTTGTCAAACGCTGCAGACCCCAGACCGCTTGTGCCCGGGATAAGGGCGAGAATGCCAGCGCGTTTCGCTTGGCCGACTGCTTCTTCGCGAGTTCTCGGCAAGTAGAGGGGCGCCTCATTTGCGCCTTGGGAGATACTACTAAGAGTTTCTCTTGCCTTTGTTGGCTTAGGAATGTCTCGGTGGGAGGGCGGTCTCGAGTCGGTGGCAGGCTCATTCTTATGATGCTCTGCTTTCAGAGCATCCGCCTGGATCTGTACCAGCCTTTCTACCTCTGCGCGTTTGCCATCTTCTAGGTAGTACTCGTCTTCGGGAAGTCTCGATAGTACCAGGAGGAGTCCTAAGAAAAACACCGATGATCCGATGATCGGGCGCAGTAGTGGATGTGTCGCGATCTGAACCGGTTCGCGAGGGACCGGCTTTGGTTTCCGCTCGGGACGGATGCAGATATCTACCGCGCCCCACTCGAGGCGCAGTGTTCCGTGTGGCGGAATGACAACCTCGAAGATCCCTGGTTCTCTTGAGCAACCAGCCTGGCCGCAATCGATGAGATCACGAAGCGTAGAAGTGCCCTCTGGCGTCGAGAGCCAGCCTCGCCAGGTTTCCCGAAAGCGAAGAACGAAGCACTCGCCCCGAGCTTCGATCAACATGAAGCTCGGGGAAGGCATACCCACAACTGGGAGGTCTGTGTCAAAACGCGTGCCTATGCAAAACCCCGTGAGATCCGGGCGCCGCCAAGGTTTCGTACTCCGCTTTGGAGATCTGATGAGGGTAAGAACCTTGGCGGCCTGCTGAGTGCCGGCAAAACTGCTCGTGACATGCAGCGCATTGGTGGCGGCCGGTGTCTTCGCGCAGGTTGTTTTGGGCTGAAGTGTCGTAGGCATTGGCAGGCGTGTGCTCTCTCACCTCGTGGACACCATCAGCACGGACTTGTTGCCTACTTCTGCGAGCGAGGGCGTTCTTCGTGTACGATTCCGTGATGATCGCCGAGTCGAGAAGATTGGGGGCCTGGGCGTCTTCCGAAGCGTTTTGGGGGCTTGCCGTCTTGTTTGCGCTGTTCGTCGCGGTTTCTTGCGACAAGTCATCAAACAAGGCAAATCCGGAGAGCGGGGCGTCGGCCATCGAAACAGCGCCAACAGAAGATGCGCCAGGTGAGTCAGAGGTAGAGACTGGGCCCGATGATGGCAAGGCGACGGCTGGGGAGGCCGAGAGCTTGCCACCGGGCGTTGCTGTCGGGCGCAAGGGAGCAGTCACCAGTGCCGAAGCAAATGCCACCGATATTGGCATCGCGGTCTTGGAGAAGGGGGGAAATGGCGTGGATGCGGCGGTCGCTGTTGGCTTCGCACTTGGGGTCACCCATCCTTCTGCGGGCAACATTGGCGGCGGTGGCTTCATGGTCATTCGTCTTCCCGATGGGACTTCAACGACCATTGACTACCGTGAGGTTGCGCCAGGAGGGGCGACCGCGAACATGTACTTGGACAAGGACGGCAAGTTGACTGATGAGAGCCGGTATGGGCCTCGAGCCGCCGGAATTCCCGGCGTTGTTGCGGGACTTTGGCTAGCACACAAGAACTACGGTTCCCTACCTTGGAAAGAACTCGTGCAGCCTTCAGTAAAACTCGCAGCACAGGGTTGGGCTCTGGACTCATTTCACGCCGACGACATAGCTTGGGTCGTGCCAAAGATGCGCGAGTATCGCAAAGGCCTTGGCAGCAAGGCACCCAAGCTTGCGCAAGCAATCGAAGAGACTGTGGCGACCTTCACAAAGGACGGAAAGGAGCTCCAAGAGGGGGATGTTTGGAAGCAACCTGCGCTTGCGAAGACGCTGCAGGCAATCGCCGATAATGGCCAAGACGCGTTCTACAAAGGTGCTCTCGCCAAGACAATGGCTTCGAAGGTGAAAGAGATGGGGGGCATTTGGACCGAAAAGGACTTAGCAGACTATCGCCCAGTAGTGCGCAAGCCGATCGTCTTCGACTACCGGGGACACCAGATCATAACCATGCCGCCTCCCTCGGCTGGCGGTGTTGTGCTTCGTCAGGTCTTGGCCGCAGCCGACACCCTAGATGTCGAAACGCTCGACTGGGATTCGGCTGACCGCGTACATCTCTACGTGGAAGCACTGCGACGGACCTACGCCGATCGCAACCAGCTAATGGGGGATCCGGACTTTATCGAGATTCCGATGGAAAAACTCTTAGACGTCTCGTACATGGAAAAGCGCATGGCAGATGTGGATCCAAAGCGCGCTACGCCTTCATCGAAAATCGGCGCCGGAGTTCCACGAAAGGAATCGGAAGAAACGACACATTTCTCAATAGTCGATTCGAAGGGCTACGCGGTGGCAAATACCTACACATTGAACGGTGGCTTCGGCGCCAAGGTGCAAATCCCTGGAACTGGGGTGACGCTCAACAATGAGATGGACGATTTTACCGCGAAGGTGGGAGCTCCAAATATGTTTGGCCTCATTCAAGGGCCGCAGAATGCCATTGCACCAGGCAAGCGAATGCTCAGCAGCATGACGCCGACGATTGTCCTCAAGGATGGCAAGCTCCGCGCTGTACTGGGGTCGCCAGGAGGTCCGACAATTAGTACTACCGTCGCGCAGATTCTATTGCAGCTCATTGACCATGGTCGCTCCCTGCCCGAAGCCGTTGCCGCACCGCGTGTGCATCATCAGTGGTTGCCCGATCAGATTTGGCACGAGGCACGGCTTCCATCGGCGCTGTCTGCAGAGCTCGAAGCTCGAGGGCACAAGCTCAAGTCACGCGGCAGCATTGGACACGCAAATTGCATCGAAGTCGACGCGGACGGCGCGTTTCGTGCGGTTGCCGACATAGGACGAGATGGAGGCAAGGCGCGGGCATTCTAGCGTCAAGGCCTGCAGGTGAGCGCGCTTTTGTCCTACAGTCGGGCAAATGAATCGCACGCTCCATCCATATCGTTCCCTGGCCGTTTCCGGAGGGCTTGCGTTGTGCTTGCTCGCATCGTGCTCCAAGGATAAATCTGAAGACAAGGCCAAGGCGACAACGACTTCTGCGGCTCAGAACGCCGCAGATCCGAAGGCCGAGGCCAAAGCCGTCGAAGCCGAAGCAGCGAAGGCCAAAGCCGCCGACGCCGAAGCGGCGAAAAAAGCTGCCGACACAAAGAAGGTTGCTGAGGCCATCGAACAGCTTGAGAAGGAACTCGCGACGGAACGCGAGCGATGGACCGAAGCCGTTGTGACTTCGGCAAAGACGTTGGCAGCGACCGACTACGCCACCGCAAAGGATGCGCTTAGCGCCCTCATCGCAAGTCCTCATCGCAAGCCCTCCAATGTCGCGCGCGATGCATTCCGACATCCATTGGAGACGTTGCAGTTCTTTGGGATCGCTCCGACCTCGCACGTTGTGGAGATGGGAGTTGGCCGAGGTTGGTACACTGAAATCCTCGCGCCGATGGTTTCTAGGAACGGCCAGTTCACCGGTGGCACCTACAATGCTGAGGGCCCTGCAGACTCGATGAGGACGGTCTACGGGATGCGGCAAAACGCATTCTTTGGCAGCTCGAAAGAGCTCTACGGCAACGTCAAGACATTTGACTTGGGAACCGATGAGCTTGTAATCGGCGAGCCAGAGAGCGCCGATGTCGTTTTGGCAATTCGCGAAATGCACAATTGGCAGCGCGGTGACTCGCTTGAGGCGAAACTCAAAGCGATTGCCACAGTGCTCAAGCCCGGTGGCACATTTGGTGTGGTGCAACATCGCGCCAAGGCGGACGCCAAGGCCGATGAGAGTGCAGAGCAGGGCTACCTACCTGAGGCTTGGGTGATATCGAAGGTGGAAGCTGCGGGCCTTCGCCTTGTTGCGAAGAGTGAAATCAACGCCAATGACAAGGATACCAAAGACTATGAAGATGGCGTTTGGACCCTACCGCCCGCGCTGGCAAAGGGCGAAACCGATCGAGCGCGCTATGAGGCGATCGGCGAGAGTGATCGAATGACGTTGCGCTTCGAAAAGCCCGCAGCCGAGTAGCTGTGGGCGTATGAGCCGCTCTCTTCTGGGAGAGCGAGCCTAGCCTAGTTCGCGTCCCAGTTGGACGCGAGCCTAGCTAATTTCTGGTGTGGAACACCAGACCACAGCGCCGAAGGCGCGAAACACCACGCTTGCTCGCAAGCGTTAGCTAGTTTTTGTCCCTAGCG
>JANTGM010000228.1 GCA_024762925.1 Kofleriaceae bacterium
CCATTCTTGCGACGGCGGGGCGGAAGCGGAGGCAAGCGTCGATTGCAGGCGGCGCACTCGGTGGCGGCGTCCTGGTTCTCAGCGCTACAAAAAGGGCAAAACCGCATGGGGCACGACGAAGCTTACTCGTCTTCGAACATGACTGCACCGCCCACGACGGTCATGTCGACTTCCGTTTGCAACAAGGATGCATCCGGCTGCAGTTTTCGATCGAATATTGTCAGGTCGGCAACAAAACCGGGCTTCAGAACGCCCCGATAGTCCTCGACAAAGGCGGCATACGCTGCTTCTGAGGTGAAGGCGCGAATTGCCTCCTCCAATGTTAGGCGCTGCTCTGGCAGCCAGCCACCCTCGGGTTTGCCGTCTGCATCTTGCCTTGTTACCGCAGCATACACTCCAAGAAGTGGAGCAACACGCTCGACGGGAAAGTCGGATCCAGCAGCGAGGTGCGCGCCACTATCAAGAAGGCTCCGCCATACATATGCGCCCCCAATGCGCTCAGGACCAACGCGTTGCTCCGCCCATGGCATGTCACTGGTCGCGTGCGTTGGTTGCATAGATGCAATCACACCAAGTTTGGCAAAACGCGGCACATCATCGGCGGCGAGAATCTGTGCGTGCTCGACTCGGAATCGCAGATCCCCATCGGGCACGGCCGACTTGGCGGCCTCAAACGCATCGAGCACAGCACGGTTTCCCGCATCGCCAATTGCATGCACGCCCAGTTGCCAACCGGCCCTCGCAACAGCAATAGCAGATGTCTTGAGTTCGTCCTCACCGGTTACCCAAAGTCCCTTGTTCCCTGGGTCGTCGGAATACGGCGCCAACATCGCAGCACCGCGCGAGCCTAATGCGCCATCGGCAAAGAGTTTGATCGCGCGAAGCACGAAGAACTGGGTGCCATCGCGATCGACTTCTGGAACTCGTGTGTGGAGTGAAGCGACAACCTCAGCGTCACCCGCCAAAAAACCGTAGACTCGAAGCGGCAACCGGCCTTCACTTGCCAAGCCTCGGTAGACAGAAACGACCGAGTCGGAAATTCCCATTTCGTGCACGCTAGTGATTCCCACTGCTGTGGCGACTTTGGCGGCCGCCAGAATTCGGCGTTTAATTACCGCCTCCGTTGGCTTTGGAAGGTTTCGCTCCACCAATGTCATGGCGTTGTCGATGAAGACGCCGGTCGGATTTCCCTTGGCATCTCGCTCGATCGTGCCACCTTTGGGATCTGCTGTTGTCCGATCGATTCCGGCAATACTGAGAGCTGCACTGTTCGCCCACAGCGCGTGTCCATCCACTCGGCGAAGAGCAACTGGACGCTTGGGAAGCACCGCATCCAACGTCGCCTTATTGGGAAAGTTCTGTCCTTCCCAGAGATTTTGATCCCAACCGCGACCGGTCGCCCACTCGCCAGGTTCCAGATCGTCACTCGCTTCAAGAACCAACTGCGCGGCTGCCTCAGCGCTTTTCACGTCTCTGAGGTTTACGGATTCTAGCGATTTTCCCAGACCGTAGAGATGGCAATGCGCGTCGCTCAACCCTGGCGTGAGCGTGCGACCTTGCAAGTCGACAATACGCGTGCCCTTGCCGACGTGCTTTGCAATGGTGTCATCGTCGCCAACCGCAATGATGTGTTGCCCTCGAACTGCCACGGCTGTTGCACGCGCGTTCTCCGCGTCCATGGTGTAGACGTCGCCCCCCACAAAAACCAGGTCTGCTTTCACGTTCGCCCCTCCGCGTTGCGCGCTGCCACAACCGCTCATGCTCATGCTCACTGCTACGAAAAGCGCCAGAATCTCGCTTGTATGTGCCACGAGCAGCATCCTCGAAAGCAACAGAGGTCACGTCAATGCGAAGCACGACGCTTTGGCACCTGAACGTGCGATTTTATCCACGGAGCGCACATCGCCGGGTAGAGTGGCTCAGGTTTCCACATGCCCTCATCGAAGCTCACCACCACACTCGCAGCACTGCTCATTGTCGGTGCCTGTTCCGAAGACCCCCCATCACCAGATGCCGGGCTTGAGCCAATGCCGGATGCCGGATGCCTAAGTGGCCTCGCCTGTGCCACCTGGCTTGAAGATTATGAGCGGGAGATTGTCTACAAACTCGCTGGCGGCATGCCCATTGCCAATGGTGTGACGATCGCGCAGCGCTTCACTACCGAGCAGCGCGAAATCGTTCGTGGGTATTTGGAGAGCGAGCTGCAGCTTCACGGGTTGGTACCGGAGCGACATGACTACGGAACCGGGACTAATGTATTCGCAACGCTACCCGCAACCATAGAGACAACCGCAACGGTATTGCTTGGTGGGCACTTTGACAGCATTGAAACCTCACCGGCCGCAGGCGACAATGGCACCGGAACGGCACTGGTACTGGCCGCTGCCCGCTACTTTGCCGACCAACCTGAGCGCAACTGGAACTACCTCTTTGTCTTCTTCGACGAGGAGGAGGTTGGCCTTGTTGGCAGCCAGGCCTTTGCCGACAAGATACGAAGCGAACAGCTTGATGTGCGAGCGGTGCACAACTTCGACTTGATTAGTTGGGACGAAGATGGCGACGGCGCTGTGGAACTGTGGTCGCCAGATCCAGGACTGCAGGCTCTCTACGAGCAAGTTGGACAAGAGCGCGGTGTGACCGTTCAGTCCGTGGAATTTGGCTCCAGTGACCACGCATCATTCATTGGCATTAATCTGCCAACAGTCGGCGTCTCCGAAGAATTCGTATCCGGCGACTTCAACCCGCATTACCACACGCCAGAAGACACGGCCGAGAAGATTGACTACGCGTATATGAAGCGCATCTCAGAGCTCGTCTTCGAAGTTCTGAGCATCGCGCCGCAGGCAGCCACGCGCTGAGGTTCTGCCCGACGCGTTCCAGCTGCAGCAATTGGGGACACGCGCCGAGGGATCGCTGTTGGGCGGGCTCGTGGCCTACCCAACATTGCATAGAGCTACTGTTGCACGAAGTCAATCGTTAGCTCTGGAACCAGCGCCCCGCATTGGATCGTCTTGGTGCCCTGCATGAGATCGCCCATCGAGATGCTCATGACGCATGTGCCGATGGTTTCAAACAAGCCCGTATCCGAGTCGCGAACCTCGAAGCTCATGCCTTGAGCGATCAGAGCGCTTTGTGGGTAGTTGCCACCGACGTTCTCATCCCAGTTTGGCGTGATCGTGTTGTCAACGTTTGCGGTGAACCAATCGAAGAAGAGGTCATCACCAAGCGCGCCAACAACATAGCCATCTGGGAGGGAGCCGCCAAATGTGTCCCAGTCGCTGCCGTTCTCATCCACTGGTGAGAGAACCGCTGAGTCGACAATGATGTCCCATGCGGGATCGGGCGAGCAGGCACCAGCAATGCAGCTGTCATCACCAGTACACATCATGCACATGCCTTCCTGGCCACAGCTCTCTGGGTCTTGCTCGGTGAAGTCAAGGCATTGGCCCTGTGCTGTACAACAGCCATCGGTACAGAAATCGAGGCACGGCTGATCCTCGATACAGATCCCCGACACACAATCGATCGCATCATTGCTGCACGAGTTGCAGGCTTCTCCGCCATCGCCACAAGCGTCTACGTCCTGAATCAACGTTGGGATGCACTCGCCATTTGCAGTGCAGCAACCATCGGGGCAACTCGAATCGTCGCAAGTCGCAGGCACGCAGTCTCCTATTGCGTCGCATACATCACCGTCATCACAGGCCACGCAGGCATCACCTAGAGCACCACAGGCAGCGCCTACATTGCCTTCCAGGCACTGCGTTCCGTCACAGCAGCCGCCACAAGAATCAAAATCGCATGACTCCGTTGGAGTTGCGCAGCTACCAGAAAAACACTCATCGCCAGCTTCGCACGTTTGGCAAGCTCGGCCATCGAGGCCACACTTGTTTTCGTCAGCATCGCGATTGCAAATGTTGCCATCGCAGCAGCCATCGCAGTTTGTGAAGTTGCAGGTGACGGGCTCATCACCTGCATCTGGACGGCTTGTATTGGCATCACTTGTGCTGCTGCCAGCATCCGATGCATTTGTATCGTCGCCCCCGCACGCTGCGAGCCCTAGTGAGCCCAAGAAGAAGATCGCGAATACTAGTTGTCTTGAAGTTTTCATAAGTCCCCCCAGCAGATTTGCTGGCCATTAACCCACATCCTATCTCCTCAGCGGTTTGGAGCGATGCCGCCAGCAGTGCGAGAAGTTTGACCACGGTCTAAGTGGGGAGAATTGCACAGTGCGAAGTTGTCAAAATTTGGCTATATATCGGCCATGAGCGCTCAGACATTTGAATTCCAGACCGAGACCTCTCGGCTCCTAGAGCTGATGATTCACTCCCTGTATTCCAACCGCGATGTGTTCCTGCGAGAACTCGTCTCCAACGCCTCCGACGCACTCGATAAGCGTCGTTTTGAGAGTGTGACGAACAAGGAGATGCAGACCGAGGACGAACTCGTCATTCGACTCGAAATCGACAAAGAAGCCCGCACCTTGAGCATCATTGACAATGGCATCGGGATGACCCACGACGAAGTAGTCGCCAACATTGGCACCATCGCCAAATCGGGCACTAAGGAATTTACTGAGCTTCTGAAAAACAAAGAAAAGCTCGACGAGAGCCCTGAGCTCATCGGACAGTTTGGCGTTGGCTTCTATTCGAGTTTCCTC
>JANTGM010000229.1 GCA_024762925.1 Kofleriaceae bacterium
CCATGGACATTGATTCGTGATCGCGAAGTCAGCTCGTTTGCTGGCGAGGCGGGAAGAGGGAGTTTGCTGGGGCAAGCGACCGAGGAACAACGAAGAAAACTGGCTAAGCCAGTCTCTCCAGCGGGCGAGAAGACCAGTGAGCGCGTTCGATATTCATGAATCGCGCACTAGTCGTGCGGGATGCCAAAGCCCCGGCTAGGACGCAGAGAGTCCCCAGGGCGTCTTCGTGATAAGCGCTCGGCCTCGATTTTTCAGCTCATCGGAGAGCTTGCTGGCATGGGTCGCTTGAAATGCCCGGAACATCTCTTGGGCACTGGTGAAGCGGTCGTTTGGGTTCTTCGCCATACCGATCGCAAAAAACAGATCAAACTCTTTGGAAAGGTCGGAGATAGAACTTGGGCTCGGTGGCATCGACTTCGCCACGTTGTGCATGATGGCCGGGATGGATGCTCCGCTAAAGGCCGGCCTTCCGGTGAGTACGCGATAGAGCAAGACGGCGATGGAATAGATATCGGCCCGGTGGTCCACGGTACCTGTGGTGGCTTGTTCCGGCGCCATATAGGCCGGAGTTCCAACGAGCTTGCCCTGGGTGAGGGTGCCGTCGTTGCTGACGAGCTTGGAGACGCCGAAGTCGAGAATCTTCCACACGGTGTGTCCGGAATCTTGGTGGGCAAAGATGTTCTGCGGCTTGAGGTCGCGGTGGACGATGCCCTTGTTGTGGGCGGCGTCGATGCCCTGCGTGAGCGCAAGGAGCAGTGGAATCGTATCCGCCACTTTCATCGGACCGTGCTTGCGAAGTTTGGACGAAAGGGTCGAACCGCTCAGTCGTTCCATTGCCAGGTAGGGAAGAGGAGCGTCGGGGGTGGAGTGTTCAAGGACACGCACGACATTGTCTATATCTAGAGAGCTGGCAATATCTAGCTCGCGATAAAAGCGATGAACGAGTTCTTTGTCGCGCATGCCCTCGGTGTTGAGTAGCTTGACTGCAGCGAGCTCGCCGGTCTCTGTGTGGGTTGCTTCATAGACATCGCCCATGGCACCACGCCCGAGAATTACCCCGAGCTGGTAGGAGCCAATGACTTGTTCGGAGAACCGGCCCGGATCGCCGACGCGCACAGCACGGGCCAACTCATCTCTCGCCTCATTAAGCAGTGCTTCGCGCTGCGCGATGTTGCGCACAGCTTTGTCGAGCTGTTCCATCGTGGCCAGGGATGCTTTGCGCAGAGCCCGAGCCATAATGAAGGCTCCGAAAAATGCTGCTTGTAACGCCAGCAGTATTCCGATGTCGGAGACCGTGTCCTTCTTAACCGGACGGACCAGGCTGGCGTCGGGAATGATATCGCTCAGCTGCAGCAAGGAGAGAGCTGCATGGCCGCTGGCACCATAGAAGTAAATAATCAGTGTCCCTGTGATGCTCTCGTTGAGGGCAAAGAAATACACGCCAATCGGCACCACAAGACAGACAGCGGAGGATACGCCCCAGAAGTAGAATCCGGTCACCACCGCCGTTGCCGCTGTGAGCCCAGCCAGAACCCCCATCCAGGGCCGGTACTTCGTCTCGTCTGTTAGAATAATTCTTAGAGTAAGTGTGACGACAACCGTCAGCGCGGTGGTCGCCAGGTGAATCTTGGTCGCCAGTGGATCACCGTGAAGAGCCGGGATGAGGAAACACAGCACAGCTGCCATTGCCGCGGCAAAGACTGTAAAAAAGCGCATGCGCTGGCTCTCCTGGAGCAGCATGGCTTCTTGCGGAGAGGAGATTTGCTTCGTTGTGAGATACGACGTGTTTCCATGGCTGGTGGGAGCCGTGGTATGGGAAGCCTCAGAAGCACGAAGTCCGGGAACTACCGTCTTGGGGGTTGCTGTTGCATTCGGTGCAATGGCCTCAGCGCCAGAGAGAATCTCTGTGGCAGCCGTTGACTCGTCAAGCCCTCCCCCCGATTCGGCTTCGAACGTTTCGTTCTTCCCCACGAAGGGTAAACGTTAAACCGATTGGGCAGGTCACGCAATTGGGCAAAGCGGGCTTTGCGCGCATTTTACCCCTCGCAGAGCCTGATGGAGGAGTTGGGAAGACCTGCACTGTTGTGTGGTATACTCAACGCTGGAGTCGAATTGCCGAGCCCTCTGCAAACCATTGTCGAGCTATCGAGCTATGGCATCGTCATCTACGACAAGCAGGGGGTCATCTCTTTCGCCAACCCTGCTGTTACATCGGTTGTTGGTCACGAGCCCAAAGATGTCATAGGAACGACAGGCGCGGTATTTCTGCACCCCGAAGACCGCCAGATCGCCCACGAGTGTTTTTTCAAGGTCCTCGAGGCCCCTGGTCGAGCAGCCGAGTTCAAGCAGCGGGTGGTCACAAAGTCTGGCGACGTGCGCTGGATCTGCGCCCGAATCGTGAACTGTCTTGATGACCCCAGTGTAGAGGGAATCATCAGCTACTTTCGGGACATCTCCGACCAGGTGGTGACAGAGGAAGCCCTGGCCCAGGCGCAACGTCGTGAGACACTGGGCCTGCTCACGAGCAGCATCGCTCACGACTTCAATAATCTACTCACCATTATCCTCGGCTATGGAAGCATTCTCTCCCAAGGGCAAGAAGGTCCCGGGGAGCTTGGCGAAATGATGGACGCAGCAGAGCGAGCTAGCGAGCTTACCGAGCGGCTGCTCATGTTCTCGGGCAATCATGCACGGGCTTTCGAAGCCATTGACATTCATGATGTCATCAACGAGCAGCACCGAATGCTCCGTCGCCTCGTCCCCCGAACGATCGCCTTTGAGGTGCGAAGCGATCCAGAGTCCGGATCTGTCTATGCAGATAGGCTGTCTATTCATCAAGTCTTGATGAACCTTGTAATTAACGCGCGGGATGCAGTGGCCCAACAGGAGGATGGGGAAATCACCATTCAAACGGCCAGTGTCGAGCTCTCGGAGAAGGATACGCAAACGACCTCAGTGCTTCCGGGGAGCTTTTGCGAAATTACGGTGACGGACAACGGCCATGGTATTCCGCCCGAGGTATTGCCGCGCATCTTTGATCCGTTCTTCACAACCAAGGAACCGGGATCGGGGACGGGACTGGGGCTAGCAATCACAAAGAGTATTGTTGACGAAATGCAAGGCGTGCTGCAAATCGAAACCGCGGTTGATGAGGGCACCACCTTCCGAGTACGTTTGCCGCGCCTTATGGCGGAGTCGGTCGAGGACGCAAAGGCGGAAGAAATCATTCCAGGTGGGTCAGAGCGCGTGCTCATCGCTGAGAACGATCCCGCTGTGTCGCGCTTTGTAGCTCGTTGCCTCACCGGTCTAGGGTATTCACCAATCATCGCCAACGATTACGACTGCGCGGTCACGCTGCTAGCCGAAGAAGGCGAGGCGTTCGATCTCGTGCTCATCAGTGGCGTGATGCAGAGCGTAGCAACCCCACTGCTCTCGCATGTGCACAATACGCACCCCAAGCTGTGCACTCTCATGATGACGGGTGTACCTCAGAGTGCGAGAGCTGAGTACGACGTGCCCATTGTTGGCAAACCCTTCAGCATCCGCCAACTCGCCGTTGCAGTTCGCGATGCGATCGATTCGGCAAAATCGTGAACGCAGGGGGATATGAGAATAATTCGGACGATGGCCTGAGTCTCGCGGCTCGTCACTGCCCGCCGTGGCGGCCACATAACGGGCATGCACATACTTCGCGTCTGTGGAAGCTCTTGGGGGCGGCAAGCATGTTGCTGGCAGGCATGTCCTGTGGCCGTATCGACTACGAGCCTCTGGCCGTAGACGCAGCGGCTCAGATTGATGCCGGCTTAGCACCGCAATGCCAGGCAAGTTGGCTGAGCAACGGCGTTATTGCCGCCTACTCGATGGACACCCAGGCAAGTGAACTTGTGGATCGCGTAGGAGCGCATCCAGGAACTGTTGCGAATGGGCCCCTGGAAGTTGCCGGTGTGTGTGGACAGGCACTTGAGTTTGGCGGCACGGCGCGTGTGGTCATTCCTGATTCGCAGGACTGGCAGCTCACGTCCGGCTCTGTGGATTTCTGGGCGTACTTCGGTGTTGCCTTGCCTACCCTCTACGACGGAGTGGTTTCGCGGGACGCTTTGGGCAGAGTGTTTCCTGGCCATCTCGCTGTGGTTCGGAGTTTTTCTGGGCAATTGGGGGTGCGAATTCAGGGAAACGTCACCTCTATGCTGTGCAGCAATTCTGCGATGCCGACCGAGCGTTGGGTGCACATCGGCTTCAACTTCGGAGAACCTGGCCCGGAACTCTATGTCAATGGTGTCTCGCAGGCAGGGGAGGGCAGTGTGCAAGTCAATGAAAACGGGGCTACCGTTCGCTGTAATGATCCCGCTCCTGTTGGCATCGCGGGGAACGCCAATCCGTGGGTGCTTGGGATTGGCTCGTTAGCCTCGGACGACGGCGGCGCAGGGCCGAACTTCGGGCCGATGGAGGGTGGCAGAATTGATGAATTTCGCATCAGTCGGGAGCGGAGAGACTTCTCGATGGTCCGCGACCTCTTCTAGCTAGTGTCCGTCCCGATAGGGACAAAAACTAGCTAACGCTTGCGAGCAAGCGTGGTGTTTCGCGCCTTCGGCGCTGTGGTCTGGTGTTCCACACCAGAAATTGGC
>JANTGM010000230.1 GCA_024762925.1 Kofleriaceae bacterium
GAAACCAATACGTTCAACGCAACGCAGGTCTCGATGGAAGACTACAACCTGCAGAGTCATGTTCGCGAAATGAATCTCGCCTCGGCAAAGGTCGCACGTGAAGCGGCCGATGCCTATCTACAAGAGAGCGGCAAACGCACATTCGTCGCGGGTTCAATTGGCCCGGCCAACAAGACTGCGTCACTCTCGCCCGATGTCAACGACCCGGCCTTTCGCGCCATTACCTTTGATGAGTTGGTCGTCGCCTACCACGAACAGGCAACTGCTCTTCTCGATGGCGGGGTAGACATTCTCTTAGCCGAAACGTCCTTCGACACGCTCAACATGAAAGCGGCGCTTTTTGCGATCGCGAAGGCAAACCGAGAGCACAAGACACCAGCACCAGTCATGTGTTCGGTCACGATTACCGACCGGAGCGGTCGCACCCTATCAGGACAAACTGTCGAAGCATTTTACACCTCGGTCGCGCACAACGACTTGCTCTCGATTGGCATCAACTGCGCACTTGGTGCCGATGACATGCGGCCGTATGTCGAAGAGATGTCGCGGATCGCGAGTCTTCCTACAAGTTGCTATCCAAACGCGGGGCTGCCCAACGAGTTTGGAGGATACGACGAGACTCCTGAGGCGCTCGCCAGCGTTCTCGAGGAATTCATGCGAGCAGGTTGGCTCAATATCGTTGGTGGCTGCTGCGGCACAACTCCCGAACACATCGAAGCGATTGCAAACGTCGCGAAGGGCATCAAGCCCCGCACCCCAAGCGTCCCACCAAAGCGTCTGCGACTCTCCGGACTCGAGCGATTTGAGGTGACCGAAGAATCCAACTTCACGATGATTGGCGAGCGCACCAACGTCACAGGTTCGCGGCGCTTTCGACGTCTCATCATGGAAGAGAAGTTTGAGGAAGCCCTCGAAGTGGCGCGCAATCAAGTGGAAGGCGGCGCAAACATCATTGACATCAACCTCGATGACGGAATGCTCGATGGCGAAACTGCCATGACGCACTTTCTCAACCTAATCGCTGCCGAGCCCGACATCTGCCGAGTTCCGGTGATGCTCGACTCATCCAAGTTCAGCATCGTGGAAACGGGACTCAAGTGCCTTCAGGGCAAGGGCGTCGTCAACTCCATCTCGCTGAAGGAAGGCGAGCAGGCGTTCTTGGAGCAGGCGCGCCTCATTCGCCAATACGGTGCAGCGGTTGTGGTTATGGCCTTTGACGAAGAGGGCCAAGCTGACAATACCGAGCGACGCGTTGCCATCTGCACCCGCGCGTACCACTTGCTTGTGGACAAGGCAGGGTTTCCCCCCGAGGACATCATCTTCGACCCGAACATTCTCACCGTCGGAACGGGGATCGAAGAACATGCTGACTATGCCGTTTCTTTCATCGAAGCCACGCAAGAGATCAAAGAGACTCTTCCCTACTGCAAGGTTAGCGGCGGCGTATCCAATATCAGCTTTGCCTTTCGCGGCAACAATCCGATCCGCGAAGCGATGCACTCCGCGTTTCTCTACAAAGCCATCGCAGCGGGCTTGGACATGGGCATCGTCAACGCCGGGCAACTTGAGGTCTACGAGGAAATCCCTGCCGACCTGCGCGAACGAGTCGAAGATGTCCTAGAGAACCGACGCCCGGATGCTACCGAGAGGCTCATCGATTTTGCTTCTACCTACCAGCAAGAGGCAAAAACCGAAGAAAAGCGAGACGCTTGGCGTGAAGAAGCCGTTGGAGCACGCTTGGCACACTCACTGCTCAAGGGTATTGGGGACTTTGTCGATGTTGATGTCGCGGAGGCGCTCCAGGATCTAGAGCCGCTCGCCATCATCGAAGGTCCTCTCATGGACGGCATGAACCACGTAGGTCAGCTCTTTGGCGAGGGGAAGATGTTCCTGCCCCAGGTCGTCAAGAGCGCCCGCGTGATGAAGAAAGCCGTTGCGATCTTGGAGCCTCTCATGGAGGCCTCAAATGAGGCGAGCGCTGGCAAGGGCAAGATCATCATGGCCACCGTGAAAGGAGATGTTCACGACATCGGCAAGAATATCGTAGGTGTTGTTCTTAGCTGCAACGGATACGAAATCATCGATCTCGGAGTAATGGTGCAGACGAAGGATATCCTGGACGCAGCCATTGAGCACAAGGCAGATGTGGTTGGGGTCTCAGGTCTGATTACTCCTTCGCTCGACCACATGGTTGCCGTGGCCAAGGAAATGAAACGGCGCGAGATGTCCTTGCCTCTTCTCATTGGAGGCGCGACAACGAGTGCAAAGCACACTGCAGTGAAAGTCGTTCCTCAGTACGATGGTTCGATTCATCATGTGGCCGACGCATCCTTGGCGGTTGGCGTGGTCGCCAAACTCTTGGGTACGGCCAAAGACGAGTATGTGGCTGAAAATCGAGCAAGACAGGAGCGCATCAAGACTCAGTATCAGGCAAAGCAGACAAAACGCTCGCTAACTCCGATTGCCGACGCAATTGCTCGCAAGCCAAAGCTCGAATGGAAGGTGGAAGACCTTATCAAGCCGCCTTTCCTGGGCAGCAAAGAGCTCTCGCCGAGCCTTGAGAAGATCTCTGAGTACATTGATTGGACACCGTTCTTCCACGCATGGGAACTTAAGGGCACCTACCCGAAACTCCTTGAGGATCAACGATACGGAGACAAGGCCTCGGAGCTTCTGAGCGAGGGCAAGGCCATGCTCTCAAGCTTGATCGATGGCGGCAAACTGCAGGCGAAAGGCGTATACGGCTACTACCCCGCCGCAGGGCACGGTGAAGACATCGTCATCTATGGAGACGAATCACGAACGACCGAGCGCATGCGGTTCCCGATGCTTCGGCAGCAGGGCGAGCTAAAGACGTGCTTCAATCTCGCCGACTTTGTTGCGCCGACGGGCGTGTTGCCAGACTACATTGGAGCGTTTGCCGTTACAGCAGGCCTCGGTCTCGATGCCATAACAAAGGCCATGGAGGCTGAGCACGATGACTACTCAGCAATCATGGCAAAAGCCATCGCCGACCGGCTCGCGGAAGCGTTTGCTGAGCTTGCCCACGAGCATGTGCGACGCGAACTTGGTATTTCAAGGGATGAAAGCAAGGCGGATCTCATTAAGGAGAAATACCGGAGCATTCGCCCGGCGTTTGGATACCCCGCCTGCCCCGACCACGCTCCCAAGGAGCAGCTCTTTGATTTGCTAGATGCGACAAAGGCAACGGGCATCACGCTCACAGAGAGCATGGCAATGGTGCCAACTGCTGCGGTGAGTGGCCTCTACTTCTTTCACCCAAAGGCTCAGTATTTCTCCGTTGGAACCATCGGGGATGACCAAATGACCGAGTACAAGAAGCGTGGTGGCAAGGCCCTTGGGCTTGGGGGCGTCTAGCTCCACCACCATGCCGCAAAGGCTAAGATAAGAATACCTCGCAGATCCAGGGCGCCCAGGCTTGGG
This sequence comes from Kofleriaceae bacterium, assembly GCA_024762925.1. GTDB lineage: Bacteria > Myxococcota_A > Polyangia > Haliangiales > Haliangiaceae > NORP324. Next base: position 3,445 of record JANTGM010000230.1, read on the forward strand.
GATACAGAATTGGCACATTCCTGCTTGCAGAGTACCCTGCTCGAATTCGTGGCCACATTCTTCACGGTTGGCTAGAGCCATGAACCACGAGTACAATCTTGGTGCGCATTCGCAACCTAGAATACCTAGCGCAGTGTGCCGATGTCATCACTGATCAAAAGCGGCACGTTCTGAGAACGGCGCATACGAAGGCGCATCGGGGGAGCGGAACGATACCCGCCCGCCTGATCGACACCCTTGGGATCCGGTTCTCGAACGCCGCGGCCTAGAACGGCCACAGACTCATTCGCTTCGAGAATGCCCTCGCGATAGCGAATCTCCTTGTTGAAGACCCAGCCCTTGCCTTCTTGCCCGTGCGAGATGAGATAGTTTCGCTCTCGATCGGTCGGATCATCAAAACTGCCCGACTTGGTATGCGAATCAATCGTCAGAGCGAGCTGTGCTCCCACTGGATTGATAATCGCGTGCCCCGTCTCATCTTCGAGCATGAAGTCTTGCCCTCGCGACTCGCGAATGATCGTGCGCCAGTAGCCGTCGTTATCTGAGTCGCTGCGGTACTGCTCAACATGAATCTCGTAGTATGCACACGTGCGCCCGGTCAAGGGCGAGATCAGAGGTTCCCCTAGATACGCTAGCGTACCAACGATCTTTGAAGGCTCGCGTTCCGAGACGTTCGCGATGTCTCTGCGCGGTGCATCGCGAAGAGTTCGCTTCAGGCGAGCGTCCTGGGAGAAATAGATCGCGGCTCCGTAGAAGCCAGCCGCCACGGCAAACAGCAAGACAATCGCGCCAAATCCCACGACGAGAGCCTAGCGTCCTTCGCACTCACGTGCTCGTCAAGCGAGGTGCCTAGTGTCTAGTTCATTGACATTGGTCACCAGAAACGAAGAGAGTTCGTTTCTGGCGCGCGAAGGGGGCTTGCTGGGGCAAGAGACCGATGAATAACGATGAGCAAAGCGGCCAGCGAGCGAACAATCGAGTTTGCTTGCTCAATGCCAATGCATCTTGGCGCTAGTGTGCGGCTCAGAGGAATAGAAATGTGCTGGCGACGGGAGCTCGTTCTTTGACAAGGCGCGAAGGACGACCTTGCTGGGGCAAGGAAGGATC
>JANTGM010000231.1 GCA_024762925.1 Kofleriaceae bacterium
ACCTTGCCTCCGATTGCACCTTGCCTCCGATTGCACCTTGCCTCCGATTGCACCTTGCCTCCGATTGCACCTTGCCTCCGATTGCACCTTGCCTCCGGTCGTTTCCACCGAGATGATTTCTGTGTCGGCGTGATAGCGAGCGGCGTGTTCAATCAGTGAACTGATGATCAGGGCTTGTGATCATGTTTCCGTGCGTTTTCGTTCCTTCGGCTTCTTCCACGATAGATTTGGGCAATGTCGCGTTTGGCTGGATGCGTGTACCCAAGGAAGAGCCCCTAAATGGCCGCGGCCCACGCCCGAGGTGTCACGAAGTTGCTGGCATGCGCGCCTCATGGTCTGATCGACGAATGTTCCGCAATCCGCGTCGGCTCTCTTCGCTCTTGGCTCTGGCCGCGCTGATTTGTACGCCCAGCTTGGCGTTGGCCCAGGCGGGGTTGGAAAGTCCCAATGCGGCGGTTCAAAGCGGTATCGATGCACTCTCGGAGGGTTGGTCCAACTTGGGAAACCCATGGATGCTGCTCGATATGTGCATCGTTCTGCTCATGTCACTGATTCTCGGTTCCGTGATTGCCTACCACCCAAGCACACGCAGTCGCTTGTCCAGCCTTAGTGAGTTTGAGCAGCCAAAGACGTTTCTCATGTACTCAATGGTGGCTGCTGTGGTCGCACTCATCGTCAAGGTCGAGCCTGCCATGGCGTTTGTCATCTTTGGCATTGGTGGTCTCTTGCGTTTTCGCACCATGGTCGGCGAAGCAAAGGACACAGGGCGCGTCATCTTGGTAACGGTTGTTGGCTTGTGCTGCGGTTTGAAGATCTTTATTGTGGCCCTTCCAGCCACCTTGATTGGTTGGTTTGTGATCTACTTCTTGGAACGGCAGGTCGCCGGAATAATTCTGGTCGCTGGCGTCCCCGAAGAAAAGATGCGTGAGGCGACCAGTGCCTATCGCAAGCGAATCAAGCGTGCGGGTTGTGGTATCATTGGGGAGCAAACCAAGTTTGTGAAACGCCAATTCATCTTCGTCGTAAAGGTGAAGAACGACTTTAGTCGTGACGATTTGCAGTCCAGCTTCAACACCATCGACGATAGTTTACGTGGCAAGGTCGACTGGGAGCGGCTATAGAACCCCGCCGAGTTTCTCGGGCTAGCGCTGTTGTGTACCGAGCTGATAAAAGAGCAGGGCCGCACGTGATGTCGAGACGCCAACCGAGCGCAGATCGACCTTCTCTGCCGGGGAGTGGTCGCCGTTGCCAAGTAGCCCTAAACCGCCCATAGATGGCACATACGGCGCTGCAAACGAGATGTCAGCTGCGCCGCGCCGCGATGGCGGAACGGCTTCGATAGGCTTGCGGCCCAGCGACTGATTGATCTTGGAGAGCATCGAGAGCAAGCTGCGATTCCCGTCGGTTGGTGCCATGGGTGGATAGCCTTCCTCAAAGACGAGCTCGGCTTTGGTGCCCGGCAGGTTTGCGCGAACGATGGCTTGCATCGCTGCTTGGGTTCTCTCCACTTGCTCTGGCGTTAGCGCGCGCAAATCTCCTACCGCTTCCACCACCTTGGGAATCACATTCGACTTTCCGTAGACTTCGCCCTTCGCTGCCGCCATGTCATGCCTAAGCTCTGTGCCGCCAAGGATGCGACCTGGGCTAAACGTGAGATTCTCTTCCCCACCGAGAGTCTCGCGAAAGGCGTTTAGGATGCGCGCTACCTCGTAAATCGCGCCATAGCCAAACTTGGTGCCAAAGATTTGTGATGAGTGCCCTTGCTTGCCTTTGACCTTGAGAACCCAGCCGCGAAAGCCGCGTCTTGCAATTGTCGCGGTGTCCATGTGGTCCACGATCGACTCGAATCCAAGGGCGACATCAGAGTTTTTCGCAGATTCAATGAGCACCTTCCTTGTTGCAGCCAAGGGCGCACCAGGCTTTTCTTCGTCTCCAGTGAACACCACCGTTATGTTGAGCGAGTCCAGTGCCCCTGCGGCGTGCAGGGCCCGGAGCGCGTACAGAATGACAGCGTTGCCCCCCTTCATGTCTGCGGTTCCCGGGCCCGTTGCCATGTGGCCCCTGCGCTCAAATCGCTGAAACGGGCTGTCGAGCTCAAATACGGTGTCCAGGTGCCCAATGAGCAGGAGTCGCTTGGCACCGGGCTTGCCCTTCTGGGTGGCTACGAGGTGGCCAGCACGGCCCATAGCGGATGGCAACTCGATCCACTCGGTCTTCATGCCAATGGCATCAAAGGCCTTCCGATAGTGCTCGCCCACTTCGCGAACCCCAGCAAGGTTCATGGTACCACTATTGATATTGACGGTTTTCTCCAGAAAGAGAATCTGCTCGTCTACGTGTTTTTCTACCCACGCTAGAGTCTGGCTCTCAACACTCTTGTGACGCTTTGCCGTTGCCGAACCAGCACAGGCTGCAAGGGAGAACCACGCGAGAAAGATTGGTACTAGGGCGCGCTTCATGGCGCGAGCCTATCAGCCTTGGCCGGCTAGAAGTTCCAAGTGGTGAATGATGTCTCGCGACTCACCCATCCACTCCACTCTCCCGTCGTCGGTTTCGATACGGAGAACCGGAACCGTGCGTCGCCCACGCGCCGCAATGAGTTCATCACGCCACTTTCGCTCTTGATGGATGTCGCGCAATTCAATGTCAAAGCGGAGTTGGTCAATCGTCCGCCGCACCATCCCGCAATAGTAGCAACTTGGATAGTAGTACAACGATAGCTTGGGCACCCCTGCATCGTAGCCCTCTTCTTCGCGGAGGGAAGGGGAATCTCCAAGTGTCTCGCTTGATTTGCGAACAACCGAGAAGGACACTTGTCTCTTGTCGAACGTGGTCACAATAGTTGGGAATCGCCAGCGCATAAGCTACACCGCGCATGCGGTTGCGGTAGTGAATGCGACGCTTGTTCGCGGCGGAGCCGATGTTGAGGTCATGCATGGGGCAGATCTCAATCTCGCCTTCCCAGGTGATCCTGTGAGCTCCGATGCCAAGCGGGTCGAAGAAACCGTGGCAGCCGCTGATGCCGTCATTCTCGCAACTCCCGAATACCATGGGACCTACAGTGCGTTTCTCAAGCTCGTCATCGAGAGTCTTGGTTACCCATCAGCTTTGCAGGGCAAACCTGTTGCCATGCTTGGTGTAGCTGGCGGCCGTCTGGGAGCCACGAAATCGCTGGAGCAACTGCGCAATACTTGTGCGCACACAGGAGCTCTCGTATTGCCCCAAGCGGTTTCCATTGCTCACGCCAAAGACGCCTTCGACGCCGAAGGAGTCTGCATAGATGGGGGCGTACATGCCTCTTTGGAAGGCCTTGCCGAGAGCTTACTCGACTTCTTGCACACCTTCGTTCAGCCTCGGCACGTGCTCGAGAACATGATCGCCGCAGGACTCGACGTGCCTTGGTCGCCAAAGCGTTCCTAGCCTCTCCTGTTATCGTTTGGCCATGGCATTTCATGGTTCGGTAGCTGTGGTCACGGGAGGCGCGTCAGGCATTGGATTGGCAATGTCTCGCCGTCTTGTAGAGCTTGGCGCCAAAGTGATTGTGGCCGACATCAATCAGGAGGCCGGTGAAGTCGCCGCCGCCTCTCTCGGAGCAGAGTTTTTCTTAGTCGATGTTTCCGACTTGGCATCGGTTCAAGCTCTTGTGGATGAAACAGCACAACAGCATGGTCGCATCGACTATCTCTTCAACAACGCGGGCATTGCCATTGTTGGATCGGTGCGGGATACACCCGTGAATGATTGGTACCGAGTCTTTGACATCAACGTTCGAGGGGTTGTGCATGGCATCGATGCTGCGTACCCATTGTTTATCAAGCAGGGGTTTGGGCACATCGTCAACACGGCCTCGATAGCGGGCCTGATTCCTTGTCCCGGCCTTGTGGCCTACAGCGCTAGCAAGCACGCGGTCGTCGGCATCTCTACCGGGCTGCGTGCTGAGGCTGCCAAACATGGCATTAAGGTTAGCGTTGTGTGCCCAGGCTTTGTACGAACACCGATCTTGGACAATGCTTCCGTCAATGGTCGCAGTCTCGATTCGGCCAAAAAGAAGATCCCATGGGCGGAGCCAGACGAGGTTGCAAGAGAAGTTCTTAGAGGCGTCGCACGCAACAAGCCTGTCATTGTCGTGACTCGTCACGGCAAGGTACTTACCCAGCTTCATCGGTTGGCACCGGCAGCAATGCGCTGGGCCACAAGCCGTCTCCGCTAGTTGGTTTGCTTTGCACCGGCGGCCATGCGCTCGGGGCAAGCGACCGAGGAACAACGAAGAAGACGGGCTGAGCCAGTCTCTCCAGCGGGCGAGAAGACCAGTGAGCGCGTTCTATTTTCATGAATCGCGCACGAGTGCGCGATCCATGGACATTGATTCGTGATCGCGAAGTTGCCTCGTTTGCTGGCGAGGCGGGAAGAGGGAGTTTGCTGGGGCAAGCGACCGAGGAACAACGAAGAAGACGGGCTGA
>JANTGM010000232.1 GCA_024762925.1 Kofleriaceae bacterium
AGGACGACCTTGCTGGGGCAAGCAAGGATCTGAGCAACGATGAGCCGAAGGCGTTCAAAGGCCGAAGAACCGAGCCAGGGCGTTCTATGCCTCTGGAGCCCACACTAGTGTCGGGTCCAGAATGGTTGATCGCGCTCGCTCTCGTAGCTTTGGCATGTGGAACGACAGACAAAGCAGGCCCCTTCGACGCTACCCCTGAGGTCATCGATGGCTCCGTAGCGAGTGATGCACCGCTTGTTGATGCAGCGCGGATTGCAGATGCAGCGCCGGGCCCTGACGCGATCTTGGGATTTGCTTGCGCTTCTCCAATTCTCCTTGCTTCCGGCGACTCATTTCTCGGCGACACAGGCAACTACAGCAACTCGAATTCGGCGACTTGCTCTGCTGGCACTCTCTCCGCACGAGATACCGTCTTTCAAGTTGCGCTTCCCGATGTTCCCACCGATCTGATTGCTCAGGTCACGGTCGACTCCGATGCTACCCCGAACTTCGACGCGGTGCTCAGCATCCAGAGCACCTGCGGCGATGAGAGCACGGAGAGAGCGTGCTCAGACTTTGGCTTCTCAGAGAAAACCGAAGCGCTTGCACTCACCGGCGAGGTGTTCATCTCTGTCGATGGGACTGCCCAGTTTGGGGGCAGTGCAGACGGAGCCTATCAATTGGATGTGCGCACCCGAAGCATCGAGTCTGAGCTGGCAGCCTGCGATCCGCTTGGCATAACGTCACGATGCGATAGCGGCTTGCTCTGTGCTGCGAGCCAGTGCCAAGTCGAGAGCCCTGCCCTCGCCTGCAGCCAAGCGTTGCCAATTGAATCGGGTGTTGCGATCACAGCCGAGACTCATGCCTTTCAATCAGACTTCTTCCAAGGAAGCTGCGCGTTCAAAGCAAGTGCGGGCGCAGGCGAGGCGTTCTTCTCCTTTCGTCTGGCCCAGCCCTCAAGCATCGATGCAACAACCGACCTCCCAGGCACGAGCTTTGACACCGTGCTCTACTTGAAGTCGGCATGCGAAGGCGCCGAACTTGCCTGCGCCGACGATGTTGACGCGAGCAATAGCAACTTTCGAAGTCGCCTCCAGGTTGCGAGCCTGCCCGCAGGTGACTACCTGCTGGTGGTCGATGGTGCTTCCAGTGCTGCACCCACTGGCCGGTTTGAACTTCGACTCGACGTCGTGTCGAACTGAAAAGCTATTCTTCCTCGGTCACGGTCTCGAAGATCTGCACCGAGGCTTCTTGCGCCGTGACCTCGCCTGACATCACGCTCACGATCATCTCCAGAATGGGCAGCGAGAGGTTTTGCCCACGCGCAAGTCGAAGCGCAGCAATCGCAGCACGAGTGCCCTCTCCTTGGACCGTTGCCTTGCCTTTCACCAACTCCCGTCCAAGACGATAGCTCGGTGAGATGCGGTCGCTTTCCACCGCACTGCGCACAAGCAAGTTGCCGAGACCAGCAAGACCAGAAAATGTCTTAGCCGCCCCTCCAAGTGCTGTACCGAGGAGAGTCATCTCGGAAATCGCTCGCGTTATCAAGACTGCGCGAATGCCAATCCCCACTTCGAGACCGTCGGCGAGACCAACAGCAATGGTGTAGGCCCCCGACAGCGCCGAGGCCAATTCTGCCCCCACAACGTCTCTGCTTCGATACAGGCGCATCTTCGAGGGAACGCTCAACAAGCGTCGTGACTCGTGTGTTACTTCATCAAACTCCGAAGCACAGACGAGCGAGGTCGTACGCCCCGCTGCAATGTCTGCCGCCATGGAAGGCCCAGCGATGACCCCGCTGCGAAGAATGGGGGTTTCCTCCGCGATGAGTTCTGTGATGCGGCGGTCGCGCTCCGGTGCGAGGGCGCCAATCGCGTGCACTGCAATATGCGAGGTATCCGCGACGTTTCCCAGCTTGTGCAGGCGGTCATAGGCGCTCTCTGAGGACACTGCTAGGACGAGAAACCGGGCCTTGGACGTGACTTCCTCAAGATCGGCAGAAGCAACAAGCCCTGCGGGTAGTTCGTGACCAGGAAGTCGGTCACAGGTGTGCTCACCATTGATCGACTCGACGATGCTCTCGGTGGTCGACCAAATGGTGACGGGGCGGCCGCCCTTGGCCAGCATGCTCCCCAGCGCCACACCAAAGGGCCCGGCTCCGAGAATTCCAACGCGATCAATGTCGTATGACTGCGGTTTCATCGTCCAGCCTCGCTGTTTTCGTTGAGGTGGAAGCGTACATGGGCACAGCGGTTTCGGTAGTAGTAGAGCAACTTCATGGAACCAACTCGAATGTGCGATCCACTCTGATAGAGCACGCGTTTTGCGTGATACGTGCTCATGAAGTGCAGGGTCTGATCGACAATTTCCTGGGGCGTAAGGGTCTTGAGTGCGATGTCCAAGATGCCGTTCTCCGGCTGCTTTGAGATTGCCTCACGCAACTGTCCGACAGCGGACGTCAAATCTTCAACGGGCACAGCCAAAGCCGATTCGCTCAATCGCATGAGCCTAAGAATATCTCCGATGCCTGTGCGGGCATGCGCAACTTCCAAACAAGCGCGCGCCACGATATGTGTCCCCATAAGGACGGTATCGCGCCGATACGCGGCTGAGAGTTTGCCCCCCAAGACCCGCGTGTACACGCTATCCCGCTGGGCATCTCGCACCACAGAACCACCGGCGTCTCGCAGATAACCGCGCGGATCAAGCACGTGTCCGCGATTGTCCAACGACTCTCCTTCGTCGTCGACCTTATTGCCAAAGGCGTCAAGCGGAGCACCGAATCGCAGAACCGCGGCCCCCTCGTGAGCCAGCGTCTTGCGAGCGAATTCGACGATTCGCCCGATGCGAGAGAACTCGTCATCTTCAATGATGTAGCGAGACTTTCCCGTCTCCTCGAGGTAGTCGGCGATGAGCGTCTCGGCTTCGAGCACAAGACGATAGTTTATCGTGACTGGTACGACATAGATGCGCGGGATTTCCTCGCTAGCTGCCTTGGAGCGATTGACCATGGCGCTAACGGTGGTTCCGAGCAGGCCGAGTTTGAGCCGGGTCTCGACCTTATTCGAACGAGCTCGCGTACCGCCAGGAAAGAAGAGGGAGTGATAACCGCGCTCCAGCAGCACAGTGGAATACTCCTTGAGCACATCTTTATAGAGGCCAAATTGCATGCGGCGGTCAACTCGATACGCACCGAGATTCTCCATGAAGTAGCTCATGAAGGGGTTGGTAAAGAGGTTCTTGCCAGCGCCGTAGGTAACTGGCGGCAGCCCAACTCGGTCCAAGGCAAACCCGAGAACGATGGAGTCTAAGTTGGATGAGTGTGTAGGCGTTACGACAAGCGTTCCTCGCTCACAGCAACGTTGAATCTGCTCGATTGGCCCTTCGATTCGAATCTGCTCGGCCATCGCTCCCAGCGCACGAACTCCCTCGCGGAGCCCGGAAATCGGATTGAGAAGGAAGGAGAGCGCTGGCGGCAGCACGTCGGTCGCGAATCGAAACACGCGCGGGTTGAAGTTGCCAGCGATGTCCTGGGCATGATAGCGGACGATCGATTCAAGCTCCCTGCGCTTGTCGAACTCCGTCATCTGCCCAAGCTTGTGCGCCAAATCGTGCCACCGAGCGAGTCGCTTCTTGTTCTCGCGCGTTGCGGAACTCTTCTGCAGCCGCTGAATCTCGGCAAAGGCGACTTCGTTGAGGACGTACTCAAGCGAGTCATCGGGGCTTCGCTCGGCAAGTCTAAGTCGGCCACCCACAACTCGACTCGTGACGTCGTCGACGATGGAACTTCTTTCGTCGTTGAAGGTAGCCAGGCGGTTCTTTGCTTCCGGCACAGGACGGCGATCCATGGGGCCATGGTGTCATCTACCGGGCGCTAGAACCACGGTCAGTGAACCAAGACAGCTGAATTCATGGAGATATTTTGAGAGATCGACCCCGCCCGAAAAAGTGGCCCGGGCCGTGGGATTCCCCATGCTAAGGTGATATGAATCCGGCAACTGGGGTGTTCGGTTGGCGTGTTTGGCCAAGTCTGGGTAGCTCAGTCTACTTTGTTGGAGCCACCTGGGCGTGTCTCAGAGTTCCAACTCTCGACTCCAGGACCTAGGTCCGCAGCTGCTGCCTAGGGAGGCTGCCCGACGCTACGCTTGTGGATCGGACCAACCAGGGCCGTAGATAGCCCAAACCAACAACCCGCAATACCCGCGAAAAGCGACACCTGAAACCCCCCTCGGTTTCGCGTCTGAAAGCCGACAATCCATATGGCGAAAGCACCGGCCAAGAAGCCCGCAGCGAAGAAACCCGCAGCAAAGAAGCCTGCAGCGAAGAAGCCTGCAGCGAAGAAGCCTGCAGCGAAGAAGCCTGCAGCGAAGAAGCCTGCAGCGAAGAAGCCTGCAGCGA
>JANTGM010000233.1 GCA_024762925.1 Kofleriaceae bacterium
CGTCCCGATAGGGACAAAAACTAGCTAACGCTTGCGAGCAAGCGTGGTGTTTCGCGCCTTCGGCGCTGTGGTCTGGTGTTCCACACCAGAAATTGGCAAGAGCGTATCTCACAACCTCTTCGGTCGTCTGAGTCCCGATCTGCGGCGCATCTCGGCGTCGCGAAACCTTGCCGTAGAGCGACTATGCCTGCGCTCTCGCCCCTGGACCTGCCCTCAACTCGGGCCCTCATACTCGGTCAGTGGTTGTGAGATACGCTCTGGCTAATCCAGATTCATGTCGAAGATGCCGACAAACTCGCAGCTACTGGACATCTCGAAACTGCATGGCGTGTCCGCACATGACGGGCATGTTCCTGTGACGATATTGAGAAGCCCTGCGCTCGTTACCTCAATCGTCGATCCGGCCTCGACTGAATAGAGACACTGATTGTTGAGACTGAGCAGCCTGTTGCACGTGCCAACAATCTCTGAGCCGATGTGAAAGGTGAGACTGGCTGGGCCCGGCCCGTTTGACTCGACAACTCCCTTGAGCGTGACGATGGCAGGCCGCGCATCCGGTTCTGGTGTGACAATGCTGCCGTCCATTCGTGTCGCATCTGAGGAGGAAACCACTCCAGCGTCCACTGGCCCACTATCGGGCTCCTCAACACCTTCTCCATAGGTACAGCGGCCGCTCTCGCTACCCGCCGCCGAACCATACCGTCGTCCAGAAGCGCAAATCGGATCGGCGAAGCTGCAAAGACCGTCGGTTTCGCATATGCCGGGCCCCTGCTCACTATCGCACTCCAAATTACTCTCGCAGACAAATCGGTCCAGCGTGCTGCTGCATCCATGCGCCGCCATCGTGACAGCGAAGCTCAGCAGGACTGCGGACAACAGAGGCGACATGCGTAGCCAAGAGTATCGCTAGATGCGTCTCCAAGGCCAGAGAATCAAGCACTGGGTATGGGGTAGTTTTGGCACAACGCGTCCAGCGCTCTAAGCACGCAAGAGGTATTGGAACTTGTCTGAAATCTGGGAGAGGCAGCGGTTCTTGCCCGCGATCGTTTGGAGGGTTGTCCAGCCAATACATCGATGTGGTAGTCCTTTCGAATGGGAAACAAGCCCCGTAAACGTGCACATGCCGCGCAGACGCCAGCAAGCGATCTATCCCGAGCGCTTGAGATTCTCCTTGGTCGTGGACTCTCCAGCTTCGATGACAATGCCACCTATGCGCTTTATCACTGGGACGATACGTACCAGTTTGAGTTCCCGTGGAAGCGTGTCAATGCAGACGAATTCCTGCGTCCAGAACGCAACAAGTCATCGAGTTCCGCTGACGGACTCAAGAAGGACAACGGAAGCCCCTATGAGTTACTCGGCTGGGACCGGTACGAGTTTGACCTCGGCCGCTCGTACTTTTTTCTCGAAGCGAGTGACTTCAGTGGAGAGCAAGCAGACGCCCTCGCTGAGAAGAAGTATATGCTGAGTGGCAACCAGCTCGGTGAGTTTTTGCATGACTATCAGGTCCAAAGGGACTCCCTCAGCTCGACGATCATCATTCCCCGCGTTCAGACCGATGGCACGTTGTTTGATGCAATGCGCGCCGCGACCTGGACGATGGGAGGCTCAAAGGGCCTCGTCACTCAACGAGATGAAGATGCAGAGGTGGATTCGGCGTGGATGCCGCGCCTTGAGGCGATTGAAGACACTGTCTTGAGATACCACATCGGAATGCTTTGTCAGGATGCAAAGGCAGCCCGATGCATTGGCGCACACTACGAGCAAGCGCAGGTGTCGGGCTTGCTCAAGCTTCTGGAAACCCACCTACACCACACTGCCATCGCAACTTGGTCGTTTGGTGAAGGCCAAGCTGCGGCGGGCGTATTTCGACTCTCGCTCCCGAGTGACGGCACTAAGCTTTGACAGTGCACGGGCCCTCAAGTCCGCTTCCTTCGTCACTCTCAACGGAGAACGTGTTGCCGATTCTGTGCACGGCGAATGCATGGCGTAATTGAAAAGGTGCTGAAGCTACCCTAACGTTCCGCATGAGCTGGGCCAACTGGGAGAAAGCGATTCGAGAGACCTGTTCGCTCGCAATCAAACGTGGCTTTGCCCCGCATCGCGATCTGAGTCTCAAAATTGGGGAGCCCATGACCGCCCTAAGACTCGAAGAGGTCGAAAAGGCCGTCGGTCCACTACCAGATGACTATCGTGCTGTGCTCCGTGCAGCACGCTCCGTGACGTTCAGCTATGCGTGTTCGGCGACACTAGAAAAGAACGTCGAGATACACTGTCTGGGTCCAATTGAGGCAATGTGGGATGAGGGCTATCTGGAGTGGTGTGGGCACGTCGCTTCACAGTTTGGTTACTTTGAGCCTGGACATGAGGGCCAGTGGATTACGCCATTTCTCCATCTCGAAGACGACGACTTTATCGCTTTCCGCATGGACCATAGCGCCGCCCATGGCGAGGTCTTCTTCGCCGCCCATGACGACCATGAATCAAAACTCCGAATTGCCACAAGCTTCACCGAGTTCATGAACCGGTGGGCCGCCCTGCACTTCCCCGATCTAGAGTCGCTGTTGCGCAATTTCTGGGACAAAGAGCGCGGAGAACTCGTGACCGAGGGTGCTCTAGTTGATGAGTGGGGTGCCTGGCTAGGTGCTGGCTGACTGTTTCGGTCGTCGAAGTATCAGAACCGGCTGTAGGTTGGTTGCTACAAGCGTCTCTCGGCGAATCTGGTCGAACGTTACTTCAGCCGTCGGAGCTGCAAAAGGTCCACAACTCGTCCACTCGCCTCACGATCATGGGAGTTTTTTGCTTCCAGAAGAGGAATTCTCACCACTGCGCATACTAGCTCTGTGAAGAGCTGCTTACCTACCTGGTGCCCGGGGACAGAATCGAACTGCCGACACGAGGATTTTCAGTCCTCTGCTCTACCGACTGAGCTACCCGGGCATGCTTTCTTAGAAGCGGGGAGGACACTACAGTGCCGGCTGGTGACTGTAAAGTCATGACGAGAATTCTTAGCAACTTGTGCGCGCGAATTTGATCGGCATCGCAGCTTCGTCACCTCTGAACGGGCTAGGATGCAGGCATGCGAGCGGCAGCAGTTTCTCTCTTCTTTGTCATGGCCTGCGGCACCCCTGATCCTGCGAGTTCAGACGCTTCAGTGGTTGCGGATGCGGTTGTTGCAGACGCTCCCACCTTTGACGCGAGCGCACCAGATGCATTTGATCCATGCCCGGGTGAGACTCCCTTTGAAGTTGGCGCTGTGGATTGGACAACTGGTGAAAACCTTCCAGGGGTTGCCGTTCAGGCGCGCGGGAATGGCAACGTCGCCTCATCGGCGCCCAATGGAAGAGTTGTGCTTTGCGTGAGTGGAAGTGGGCTCATCAACATTCGCCTGAGCAAGACAGACTACGTAGATCGCGTGCACACGAGCACCGTCGAGGCGATCGCAGCCCAGTATGCGACTGGTGAGGCACCAAGCTTTCGCATGTTGACGACGACAGATGCGGATGCACTCTACGCCAACGTCGGAGAGGTTCGCTCGGGCGCTGCAACCACAGTGATTGCGATGCCAACCAACGCCACCACAGGAGTTCCTCTCAGTGGAGCAACCGTAGCGATCACCGCAGCCAATGATGGAGCCTTCACTCCTGATGGCGCCGGGATCGTCTCTGGAGCTGTGAGCCAGGCTGATGGCAAGGTGCTCTTTCTCAACGCAGAGCTTGGCGCCGGCACCACAGGGGCGTCAGTAACGGGGCCAGCAGTCTGCGAGATGCCTGAGAGCGTGACTCTGGAAGCGGGGATTAGCTCAGTGTCAATGGCTTGTCAGCCGTAGCAATGGGCATGGGCCGTGTTGGTCGCTTTGTGCGGGCCAAACGAACTTGCGCAGTGGCGGCTCGGATGGTCTCGGCGAGAGTAGCGGCCGGGGCGGAGGCATATGCCGAAGTGTGGGTGCGGGTGCGCGCGGGTGCTTGGTTTTGCATAGCGGGCGGCTTGTACAGCAGCTGGCCACAATGGCAAAGAAATATGCATGCACTTCTTCTTGCCCCCATATAAGCATCCAGATTCACTTGAGATATGGCGCCCCACGAGATGGACTCTCAACACCTGGGGCATGGGTTCCGTGATTTGGGCCATCACAGGCATGCATCTGAAAGACGGCGAGGGCTGTGTATAGGAGCAAGACTGCGAGCTCGACCAATACAACGGGCACCCGCTTGGGAGTGAAGAGGTCCCGCAAAACGCACTTCCTGCACTTTGAGCCCTTTGATGAATGGCCCTTGCACGTTCGGCGACTGCACTTCGAACACACCGTGATATGTGGAGTCACATCGCGCTGCACTCCCAAAGCTGGCGTCGTCACAGAAAGTTCGCTACCAAGA
>JANTGM010000234.1 GCA_024762925.1 Kofleriaceae bacterium
GAAGACGATGAGATGCTGGTCATGCTGCCTCGCTATGTTCGGCGTTGGGGTCACATCATGGTGATGCCTCGGGAGCATGTCGTCTCCTATCGGGACATTGATACAAAGCTGTGGGCGCGTGCCTCGCTCCTTGCGCACAAGGCAGCCCGAATCATTGAGAACGTTCAGCGTCCCATCCGATGCTACTTGGCGTCGACTGGCAGCAGCGCTGGCGAAATCACCCAAAGCTCCATGCACCTGCACATTCACGTAATTCCGCTCTACGAATCTGATGACAGGCCCTCCGACATCTTCAGCTGGCAAAAAGGCATCTACATTGGGTCGGAGAGGGAATGGAGCGAGCTGCGCATTCAGTATGTCGAGGCATGGAATGCCGATGATGTGGCCTTCGGGCGGGCGTAGTGCCCAGTGCCTCACTAGCGCTGCTGCAAAGACGCGCCGGTTTCCGCGCACTCGTGCTCGGCGAAGTTGTCTCGATGATCGGCGACTGGTTTAGCTACGTCGCTGTGAGCGTTGTTGTCTTGGCGACCGACTCCGCACTCATCGGAGTCGCCATGGTCTTGGTGGCACACACGCTTCCTCGAGTCATTGCAGCTCCCTTTGCGGGCGCTTTCGCAGACCGGATGGACACCAGAACGATTCTTATCTCGATGAGTTCACTCCGCGGCGCCTTTGCGACAGCCATGCTCGCCGCTCTCTGGGCACATGCAGTCTGGGCTATGCAACTTCTTCTTGTGGGCCGCATGGCGCTTGGCGCTTTTGTTGACGCTGCCACCGTTGCCGCGATGCCTACGATTGTGGACCGTTCTGAACTACCATTGGCAAACACAATTCGCGGCGTTCTCTGGAGTGTTGTCTTCACGCTGGCGGTCGCAGCGGGTGGGCTTGCAACAGCAGCCGTCGGTGCAAACTTCGCGCTCTTGATCGACGCACTCACCTTCTTCGCTGCCGCATTGCTCTTTCGTGGAGTTCGCGCACTGCAAGCACTGCCCGTGGCAAACGCCACTGTCGCAGGAGATTGGCGCGAGTTCATGCGACGCCATCCGCAGGCTCTGCGCATAACACTATCCAAGCTCCCCGTCGCGATTGCAAATGGTGGCGCTTGGGTCGCCCTCCATGCCCTCACAGAAAACTGGGCACACGCCGCGTTCGGTATTGGCGTCTTGCACGCGTGTCGCGCCATAGGAACGTCACTGGGACCACTGCTGTGGCGCCGAGCCTCCATGCTCGATCGTCACCGTGGGGTCTCTTGCAGCATCCTCGCTGCTTTGCTTGGCACCATGGTATTCGTTGTGAGCACCGCTCCCCTCACCTTGGCGTTTGCGTCGATCCTCTGGGGCTTGGGCGTTGGTGCCAATTGGGTCTGCACAACCACGCGAATCCAACTCGCTGTCCCCACCAGCATCCTCGGTCGCATCAGTGCCATCGATATCATCGCCCAAACCGTCGGCCAGTGTGTCGGTGGGCTCGTCTGCGCGTTACTCGCATCGAGCTTCCCCTTAGAAATCGCCGCGACTGCTTCGATCGGCCTTGCGCTCGTGAGTATTGCGACAATCGAAGGACTACAGATGCGGAGGCCACAATGCGCACACGCCTGTGCATAGGAATTCTTCTTAGCACAGTCTTCGGACTAGCCTTGCCTACGGTGGCAACGGCGCAGAGTGCTGAACTCGCACAAACCATAGAGCAGCGGATTGTCACAGACGACGACTTCGCCCGAGATGACCTCTACTCGTGGACTACGAGGGAGAACGCACTAGCACTTCGGCGCGAACGCACGATCCTGGTAGCAACAGCGACCTCTGGCGATGGGCCCACGCCATTTAACCGTGCCCTCAAGACAGTCGCAAAGCGCAGCGATGCCCATGGTGCGGTTGCGTCACTTCTCCGAGAGCACAAGAATCTTCAAAGGCGACGCTACGCTTGGACAAGCCCTTTTGCGACGGCGAGACCGCGCGGCAAGCGTTCTTATGGAACCCACCTCATACGAATTCGGCTGCGCAAGGAAGGTTGGACTGGGCATTTTGAACCCGGCAAGCGCAAGCCCTTTCGATTTGTGAACGCAAGCGGTGATGCCATTCCCCTTGCAAAGGTACTTGAGCGTCCCGAGAAAATTGCCGCGATTTTTCACACCAGAAAACCTCCGGCCGTTCCAGAGGCGTTCCGAGAGTACGTACTCTGTAACAGGGACATGATTCAATCCTGGTCGATTGGAACCAAAAAAATTGCAGAGCGCGTCCGTCAAGAGAGCACGATGTTGCGAACACTGGCCTTGTTCAAGAGAGTACGCGGACGAGCCTTCCGCAGGTGGCGCAAGCGCGAGGCGCTCAACCAAGCGAGCCTGGCACATCGCTATCAAGCCACCCTGGCCTTCGATATTCAGCACTATCGGTTCCAGGCCAAGCGCTTATTGCGGGTTGCGGAAGCGCTCGATGCGCATTCCACAATTGGGCCACCCCTTGAAGTCACCCAAATGCCAGAAACCGAATAGTTCTTAGACAACTACGTTGCGGTTAGCAAGATTGCCAGTAGCGCCAAGAACAACAAGAAGGCGCCACCCAACACGCAAGCACCTCGAATCAACGACGCTTTGTCAAAGGCTTGGCGCTCGGCAGAAAGCTTGTCAATCTCGTTGGAGCGCGCACCAATGGCTCCACGAAGCGTATCGATTTGTTCGTAGATTCCAGCGAACTCGTGTCGATCGATTCGGTTGAGGTTTACCAGCGTTCCCAGAGTTACATAGCGACGTTCAATCTCAGCCTCTGCTTGTGCAAGCTCACGCGACTTACGGCCCTGCTCCGCATCGATCTCTGCAAGCCTGTGGCGATGTCCTTCGCGCAAGTCGGTTAGCCCTCGCTTCGCCGCATCGCGATCGGACTTGAGAGCGTCCACCCGAGAGCTGAGCTGTGCAAGCGGTTGCTCAAGAGCGTCGTAGCGTCGGTCGATGTCCTGTCTCTCCTCACTCAGCTGCTCCGCGTCACGACGGAGTGCCGTTGCAGCAGCGCGCAACTCTTCGCGCTTGTCTCGCACATCCTGCTTCTCCGAGTCAGCATCTCGAGAGTCCGCAGCCTTTAGATACCCCTTTTGTCGATTCTCGATCGTCTTTCGTTGATCTCGAAGATCGCGACGTTGAGCCTCCATCGCCCCTAGCTCGGTTTGCGCAATTTCCAGCGCTTGGTCTGCATCCGCGACCTTTGCCTGTCGATCCGACTCACTATCGGCGAACTTGCTGTTCTCCTCAGCTTGCCGATTGCTCAGCTCAGAGCACGCATGCTCTGCCGTCTTACGACGATCTTCCGCGCCATCGATGGCCTTGTTCTCCGCTTCGAGCGCCTTGTTTTTGAGTCCGAGCGAACGCGTTTGCCGACCCAACGTTCCGAGAATGCCGTCGAGAATTCCCGTATCCTTGCTGATCTGATCCCGCAAATCGCCAATTGCTCCGCGACGCTGCCACCGAGCTCGGGCGAAGGAAAGCGTGTACTTCACAGCCGACATCAAACCGGCTTCGGGTACGGAGGGAACGGGGGCTACATCGGCAGCTTTGAAGGGCTCGGAGACCACCATGGGCCGTGCTACCGGAACCGCTGCTGGCATCACGGGCGCAGGACTTGTGGGTGCGGGACTTGCGTCCACGGTCTTTGCAATCGCAACGGTCGGAGCCTCTGCTTCTGCCGCAACGGAAGGAACAGCCAACTCGGTCGGGGCAATGCTCTCAGGCGTCGGCTCCAGATTCCAATCATCGGGGTGCGATGCCGGCATGCGAGATGGGGCCGGCCAACCATCATCAGAGTTCTTCGGATCAACTACCGGCTTGGTTTTTGGCCTTTGCTTCGCTTTCGCAGGTACCGGAGGAGGCGGCTCGGCTTTCTTGGGCAGCGGAATCGATTCGCTCGCCAACCCAGGCGCAACGCCCGTCGACAAACCCGCAATGCGATCACGCTCGGTCCGCGAGGGAATTGGTGGCATGGTGCGCCCCCGACCACGCGGAGCTGGAGTCGCCGTTGGCCTGCGTCTCTCTGTGGTTCCGACGGGCGCAGACTCCGCCTCTGGGACCGGCCTTCGCTCTGCTGCCGGGCTCGTGGCCAAGTCTGCCAGCGTCTTCGGCTTGCTTCCCAGAAGAGGTTCTGCGGCAGCCATTTTCTCTGCGGCAGCCCTTACCTCTTCCGGCTTGGTCTCCGGAATCGGAGCCGTGCGCTCCAGCCCATTCTTGCGACGGCGGGGCGGAAGCGGAGGCAAGCGTCGATTGCAGGCGGCGCACTCGGTGGCGGCGTCCTGGTTCTCAGCGCTACAAAAAGGGC
>JANTGM010000235.1 GCA_024762925.1 Kofleriaceae bacterium
GTAGGTGGTGCCTTTGAATACGGGTCTGGGGTTCACGCCGGGGGTATCGGGAAACGCCCGGCATAGTTGCGTCGAAATGTTCCCCGGTCGGGGCTCGCGAAACGCCCGGCATAGTTGCGTCGAAATGTTCCCCGGTCGGGGCTTGTGGGATGGTCTTTCGTAGGATGCGGACCACCTGCTCCGGATCGCGGCTTGCCAAACGTTGTTTCCAGTCCTGCCGCAGGGCTTCCAGAAGCTGCTGCTGAGTGCCTGGAAAGCCTCCGATCCATGACCGCAGGTCGGCCAAAGGATCCGGGGGATGTGGTGTGGCCGTTTGATCCGCCGCCGTGGCTTGCACGATGTCGATCTTGGAGCGAGCATCGTCATGCATAGGCATAGGCAGCGTAGTCAATGTAGAGCGCACTGCCGCGAAGTCGAAGCCTTCTTCAATCTCGGATTGTCCCCAACGCGATAGGAGCTTGGCGACATCCGAGGACGAGTCGCCCTCATCGTGCGCCCAGTCGTCACAGGTAAAGGTGCCAACCACGCCCATGTGATGATTCCAAACGAATACCGCGCGATCGACGATGGCATCACCAACAACATAGGTTCCGTAGCTCTCGTCAAGGCCGATAAGTGCGCTTGCCCTGAGGTCGCCAAGTACAACGAGGTAGGTTGCTCGATTGACCACCGCCCGTGCGACAAGGTTCCCTGTGATTAGGGTCAAGCCGTGATTCTCAAACACACCATCCACGTGAAGGTCACCGTCGACGATGAGGGTTGGACCACGTTGCGCTGTCGTCAATGAGGCAAAGGAACCGTCCTCGCATACTTCTGCGCCACACCACACCCCTTTGCCTGCACTTCCGGAAGACAGGACCGCAGAATCTACGTCCATCATGGGAGGTTCCTCTCCCCCTCTCCAATGTGAGATCAACGGAAACTCACTCCATGGAACGGGCAAAGTTCCAAGGAACTCCGTGGCTGGCTCTTGTGACAGGGACCGAATCACTTTGAATGGAGGAGCCATGACGAACGAGATTGCCATCGCGCCCTGATAAGTGCCAGGAGCAATGCAAACATCTGATAGTCCTGACGCGGACATTCGCCGTGGCAGCGTGCCGCATCTGGGCGGATTGCGAGTATCCCGAAGCTATCGACACGCCAGTGGCAGAGTCTTTCTGTAGCCGAGATTTGGATTCGCTCGTTCAGCGCGATTTCTTTGCGCTAAGAACACCTCTGAGAAGTTGTCGGAGTGATACTCCGGCTTCGAGTTCGTGGCGGAGTTCTCCATCGAGATTGACGCTGTACCGATTGCGACGACCGACTCGCTCGTGATGCACGAACCCCTCACTTTCGAGTTCGGCGAGGATGCGCTGGACGGCGCGCTCCGTGATGCCCACTTGGTCCGCTATATCGCGAACACGGCAATCGGCATCCCGAGCAATGCAAATGAGGACATGGCTGTGATTGGAGAGAAAGGTCCAGATTCCTGACGACATAATGGTCTCGGTGGCAAGCGTTGCTTGACCAAGCATAGCACGTCATGTAAAACATGAAGCTAATATCATGCAACACGTTGCATGTAGTTTAGTTCGGGCAATCTGTGACGGGTAATTCTGCACTTCACAACAGACGGCCGCGTTCTCGTTTCTTCGACACCCAAGGGTAGGTAGAAATTTGCGACCATCTTCTCGTTTTGAATCTGTTGTTCCCGACCTCCTAGCGTCGCTTGTGGTGCTTCTCGTTGCGGTGCCCTTGTGTATCGGAATCGCCGTCGCCTGCAATGTCCCTCCCGAACGAGGGCTCATCACTGGCGTTGTTGGCGGAATTGTCGTAGGGCTTTTTTCTGGGTCTCCACTGCTCGTCAGTGGTCCGGCAGCCAGCCTGATTGTGCTGGTCTTCGAAATCGTACAAACGCGGGGCCTAGCGGCTTTGGCCCCAGTGGTAATGCTTGCTGGGGTTTGGCAAATCATTGCTGGCAAGCTCAAGTTGGGACAGTGGTTCCGAGCTGTGGCCCCAGCCGTGGTGCATGGAATGCTCCTTGGCATAGGTGTCTTGATCATTGGATCGCAACTTCATGTCGCCATAGACAGCGCTCCAGAAAAGGCCTTTCTAGCCAACATTGCTTCGTTTCCCGCCGAGCTTTTCGAGTCGCTCTCCACCGGCGACGCCACCCGTCTCGCCCCGCTCTTGGCAGGGGCAAGCACCGCCATCATTCTACTTGGCTGGAATCGGTTTCGCCCCAAACGTCTGGCACTGGTACCCGGCCACCTGGTGTCGGTGGTGGCTGTCGTCATTGGCGTTTCCCTACTGGACGCGCCAGTTCGCTTCCTCGACGTGTCACCAGAATTCTTCTCAGGGCTTGATGTGGTCAGCGGCAGCACACTCGATCTCATCGACTCTTCGTTGATTGGTTCTTCTCTGATCTTCGCGTTCGTAGCAAGCGCCGCAACCTTGCTTACTGCGGTTGCCATTGATCAGCGCCAGTCGTTCGTCAAGACTGACTACAACCGCGAGATGGTCGCGCAAGGCATTGGGAACCTCACCGTTGGAGCCCTTGGCGGTCTGCCCATGACCGGCGTCATCGTGCGCAGCTCCGTCAATGTCGACTCAGGTGCGCGCACCCGACTGTCCACAATCCTGCATGGCGTTTGGATCCTTGCATTCGTAGTCGCGTTTCCGCAGGTACTGGCAATGATTCCGCGATCGTGCCTTGGAGCGATTCTCGTCATTACCGGAATCAAGCTCTTCGATCATCGCATTCTGCGCGTTCTCTACGAACGAGGACGAGCAGAGCTCGTGATTTGTCTGATTACCCTGGGCGGGGTGGTCTTCGTCGACCTGTTCACCGGAATCGTGCTCGGCTTGGGAACGGCACTGTTCAAGATTATCTACACCTTCTCGCATGTGGAACTGAAGGCGGAGGTCACCGAGAAAGGCGAGCACGCCATAGAGCTCGGAGGCTCGGCAACCTTCCTGAGACTGCCCGCCCTGGCCGAAGCCCTTGAACGGGTTCCCGAGGACAAGCCACTACACCTACGTATCAACCGTCTCGAGCATATCGATCACGCCTGTCTTGAGCTACTCTCGAATTGGGACCAGCAACGCAAAGCCCAGGGACACGGCGCATTGATTGTCGACTGGGGCCAATTGGGAAGCCGCTACCACCGCACCTTCTGGGGCCCGTCGAACCATGGGGGTAAGTACAGTTCGGGTGCTGTTGGCAGCCTCTTACTCTCTGAATGGCGACGCATCTACAAACCCGTAGAGGATCCGGAATCGAAGCGACTCTTAGCAAGCGACTGGATCACCCCTGATCGAATTCGCCTTGGTATCGAAGCGAAGGAGGCAAGCGACGTGTACTTGGCTGCAGCGGAGGTCCTGGCCCCTGCGGTAGGAACTGAAGTGGATGAGCTAATGCGACTGCTCGTTGAGCGCAGCGCACTGGGCGGTTTTTCGATTGGAGAAGGAGTCGCGATACCTCACATTGCCGTTCCGAATCTCAATCGATCGCTGGTTGCCTTTGTTACCACCAACGAATCGGTGCGCGTCGACGACGAGTCCACGAATGTTTTCTTTGTGCTTGTGGCTCCCGATGGGGACCCGCGCCGACACCTTCTCTCACTCGCACACATCGCACACACCTGCCACGATAAGGAGGTCCTAACAGCCCTTCGCGCCACCAACAAGGTCGAGGATGTACACGTCCTGTTGACCAAGGCCGAGGAGGATGAGAGCCCCCAGGAGGTCGACGCAAAGGTCCTGGCCGCGTTGGACTTTCGCGAGGACGAGCCAGCCGAGTACGCAGTTGAGGTTATCACCGCGGGTCTAACTCCCCCTGCCCTGTTAACACTAGACGACGGCGCGGCCTTTGAATCGGTACGCGCACTCCTTCACTTGCCAGCGTCGCGACGTATTGTCCTTGTGGCCTTGGAAATGCGCGATGTGGACATATTGATGACCCTTGCAAGCGAAGTCGAGAAGCAATGGGAGAGCACTTCCATCGGGCTTAGTTTCCTGCGCGTTGACAACGGGTTGGCCACCTGCCCCCCACCCCGAGGATCCCGCCCCGAGGAACGTCTTGCACCGCTGTAATGAGCCGGGGCGAAGGCAGCTAGTGTGGGATCCAGAGGCATAGAACGCCCTGGCTCGGTTCTTCGCCCTTTGAACGCCTTCGGCTCATCGTTGCTTAGATCCTTGCTTGCCCCAGCAAGGTCGTCCTTCGCGCCTTGTCAAAGAACGAGCTCCCGTCGCCAGCACATTTCTATTCCTCTGAGCCGCACACTAG
>JANTGM010000236.1 GCA_024762925.1 Kofleriaceae bacterium
AGGCACTCTACGCTTGGCAGCTGCTCGCCAATCGAGTATGAACTCGCAACGGCAACGAACGATTTCAAGATGGCAGCGTAATCAACAACTGTCTTTGGAAACGGATCAACTCCATTGTCCCGACGTACTAAGTTGCCAACGGCCTCAGACCACAATCTTGTAAGAACTGATACGTAGTATCGAAGAAGTGAGAAGGGCGTGATGAATCAGTCCCGCTTCCCTCAGGCACGAAAATGACCATGCCCTGTCTTGCCCGAGTTAGAAGCACCCGATACGAGTTAGCCAGATATGCGCGGCGCGTTAGATTATTGATGTTCTGCCAGCGGTTGCCCTTGAAGGCATGGAAGCCCCATCCCTCGTTGGTCCAACGGAAATTGGCATCCCAGCAGACACCAACCCAGTCTAATTCGAGACCCTGAATGCTGAATTCAGTGGCAGCTTCTTCCAAGGCGAATGACGAACGGACATCGTTCTTGTCATTCAGAAACCAACTGGCTTCGTCGACTTTGGCTTTGACGTGAATGCCCTCTGGGCGGAGGCGCAGAGCTTTTGAAGAGGCAACAAGCCCGTAGCGTTCGCTACCTCTAGCTTGATCGCGGAGCCACGCACGGGCCTCTGGGAGGCTCCTTGTAAGGACAATTGGGTAGTTAGTGATGTTCGCTAGCGTTGCCCTGGCACCTTTGCTGTCCCCGTCGATGGCGGATCTCACAAAGTCGGAAACACGTTCAGCCCGGAACGACCGAACGTTGACAGCGAGATGCAGTGCAGGTTCCACTACGGAGTCTGAGCTAATCACTGATTTAGCTGTGTCGGCTCGATCCTGAGCGTTCCCGTGGAGGCGGTGAGAGTGAAGGACTCTCCAGTGCGGGTAGCTCTCCTCGATGGCTGCAAACCACTCGCTTATCCCGGCTTCTCCCGTATTGATTTCCTGGCCACCGCCGATTAAGCAGACGACCACACACCATTCGTCGTGGCGGTCCATCACAGAGAGTAGGAAATTTGGTTCGGACATGTCGAAGTCCGCCTGTTGGCGTTTTTCGCGCATGAATTTCGAAGTCTGCTCTCTGGACCAAGCCCGTTGAGCCTCGTCAAAAACGACTACTCTTTCGACCGGTGCCGCAAGCTGGCGGAGATTCTCGTCGCGGAAGTGATGAATGTTCTGAATGAATGCATGGACATGGGACTGTGCGACCTTTTTCGTGAGTAGTTGGCCGCTGGCCTTGGAGCGTTGCACCTCATCGCGTACGAGGGCCTCGCGTAGCACGGTGACGAGAGGTCCGTTACCCGACAAGAAAACTGCGTGTTCATCCTCATGTGCCCGCATTCTCTCGGTCGCCAGATTTAGACCAGCGAGAGTCTTCCCAGAGCCGGGGACACCTGTAACGAAGCAGACTGTCTTCTGCTTATTGACTCTTGCGTACTCTATCGCCTCGGCAATGGCGGCAGAGGTCCGCGAAAGATTGACTGCACCTGCATCTGCGCGGGAAATTTCCTCAACCTTGTGGTTGTCATACAGGGCTCTGGCCGCTTCGATGATCGTTGGTGTTGGCTTGTAGCCGGCTGAAATCCAGTTTTCTGGTTTGATCGGGGGATAGGTATTGGGCTGGTAAGACTCGATGACCTGTAGGAGGTTGCTATAGGTGGCCTTCGCTGGCTCGGCGACCAAGTCGGGCGCCCATACTGGTGCAGGCTTCACCTCAGGAGCTTCAGTTGCCACGAGGATTGGGACAACGGGTACCAAATGACTGCCTTCGTGGAAGTTCTTGAGATCTAGAGCGTAGTCCTGGGCCTGTTCAAGCGCGTGTGGTGGATAGCCCTTTTCTCCTACTTTGTATTCGAGCACATAAATCACTCCGTCGATGAGGAGAACCACATCGGCCCGTTTCCCCATTCGAGGAATCGCGTACTCCAACATGATGAATGCATCGGGAGTTCCAACTAGGACCTCTTTCAGGTGATTGATCTGCGCAATCCAAGCGTTGCGCTGGAGATGTTCCAGTTCGAATGCATGATTACGTGTGAGTTCTCCAAGTATCTTGTCCTTATCGGCTCCCACGAATGCAGAGCAAGTACTCGAGTAGTAGGCTCGTTGCATCGCTTGAATTGTACAGGGTTTGTTGCAGGCAAGACGCGACTGTGGGTCGCCGTTGGTCCGGCAGGCCCCGTGGCCAGCTCGACGGAGAACAGCGAAGCTCAATGCATCGTCTACCCGGGCACTTTGCTACGATGGACTGATGGGGTGGAAAGTCTGGGGTGCTGTGGTGTTTTGTGTCTCAATCTGTGCGTCGACCGGCTCCGCACAGGCAGAGCGCGAGAAAACAGTTGCTCTCTACAGACTCCAAGTTGAGGGCGTTGCAGTAGCCCCTGTGAAGACAACCGGGGCAAAGTGGGATCTGGCTGGACCAGCATCACCGGAGGCACGAGCCGTCACAAGTGCGGCGCGCAAGCTGTTTGAGGCCAAGGCGAAGCAGATGTTAGTTACGGCGGTTAGCTCAGAGCCGCTAGTTGCGGTTGGACTCTTCTTGGCAAAGAAGGTCGTGGCTTCATTGCAGAAGCCCGATACCGCATACTTCTTGTTTCTGGACGGAAAAATGATTGTGGCCGGAGGCACACGCCATGACGTTTTCGTTCCTGAGTGGACTCGACTGAGCGCGCCGAGGAGCGTGGGTGTCGGCAGCGAGGTGGTGGCTCACTTCATCGAAGTCGATGAAGTGGACAACGACAAGATGGGAACGTGCAAGGCGACCGTAGCGGCTGAACACCTGAAAGCAGGACGAATGCCGCTCGCATGTACCGGGGATGCGATGGGAGCCGTTCTGAAGCTACAGAGCTATGTTGCCCCGAAGAAGCCCACCGCTTTGCGGATTCACTCCATACTTCTCCAAGCAAACAATCTAAATGGCGAGGTGCACTGGGATGGCGGGGAGAGCGCCCCGGATCTCTTTGCCGAGGTGGCATCGGGACCTAAGACGGTACGTTGCCCGGTCTTGTTGAAGAACTCAGTTGCTACCGTGTGTTTTCCGACGCATCCAATCTACTTGGACCCGAGCGGCACCGTGAAGGTTCGAGTCTGGGACGCCGATGCGCTTGTCGATGACTTTGTTGGGGCCGTCAGGTTTGATGTGTCAGCAATGCCAGAGCTGTCACCTGTTTCCGTGCGCAAGAGCGGAGATGGTCAAATTCGCGTCGGCCGTCTTGAGCTTCTTCCTGAGTAGTAACTGGTGAATTCAGTGGCCGAATACAGGTTCGACGATGTTGCGGGATTCAATCTTGGTGCGACCCTAATGCAACTTGAGCGGTGGTACGAGGCCCAGCCGGACAGCTTTCCCGCAGACATGACAGAGGCAGCTAGAGACGAGTTAGCCGACAAATGCCGGGCTGTTGAGGGACTAGGCGAGATTCTAGTGATGGCGTTGGCCCACCCGGAGGAGGTGCCGAGAATCTGCTTAGACGTCATCGTTCGAGACTCTGAGGGCTGTCCTTCATACGATCCCAGCGAGCCTAGGATGGTGGAGCTGAGGGAGTTACTGCAGCGACAGAAGCTAGAACTGAGGGAGTCTATTCGTCTTATGCGAGATTGGGCCGCGATGGTGCGAAGATGGCGGAGACGACTATCTCTGGCGGGATCCTGCCAACAACGGAGGCGCAGTCTTCGGTGAGTGCCTTCGCGCGCTCCAGAACACTTCCAATGCGCTGGAAGGGGAAGAAGGGCGCTTGTGGACATCTTCACGAGCGCGGACACGTCAGCTACAGCCCAATGCGTTGGGGAGGCCGAGATACGCATTCCTGGACCTGATGTTGGTTGTAATGCGCGAGGCTGGTTTCACAGTGAAAAGCATGACTCAGCTCGTGATCGACCAGCCTGCGGGCAACCGAGAAAGACGATATTCGAAGCGCCTAGAAAAACTTGGTGTCTTCTCTCGCCAACACATTGAGAGGCTAAGCATGTTCGACTTGAGAACTCTCCGTGGCTAAGAACTTCGAGGAAAGCACCTTGAATACCTCTCGGGCGATATAGCGCTTGAGGCAACGCAGGATTTCCATCCGAGAAAGACCGTTTGCAGTTCGCTTTGCGACGTAGTCTTTCGTGCGTGGGTCACAACGCATACGAACAAATGCAATGACCCAA
>JANTGM010000237.1 GCA_024762925.1 Kofleriaceae bacterium
TGAACAGACGGGCTCAGCCAGTCTTCTTCGTTGTTCCTCGGTCGCTTGCCCCAGCAAACTCCCTCTTCTCGCCTCGCCAGCAAACGAGCTGACTTCGTGATCACGAATCAATATCCATGGATCACGCACTCGTGCGCGATTCATGAATATAGAACGCGCTCACTCGTCTTCTCGCCCGCTGGACGCGCTGGCATGGCCAGCGCTCTTCGTGGCTCAGCTCCTTCCTTACCCCGGTACGGTCGTCATTCGCGCCAGAGAGCAAGCCGCTTCGCGAGAGGAGCTCTTTGCTCCTGAACTTGGCTCTCGCCGCGGGTTGGCTCGCCGAGAGACCGGTGCTACGAAGCGCCATGGCCGATGCCACCGATAGCGTCGATACGAATTGGGCGCTCCTCTTCGCCTGCTGGCTCCTCGTCAGCGCAGCAAGCCTTGGCAGTCTCTTCTTCAGCGAGGTCATGGAGCTGCCCCCTTGCACCCTGTGTTGGTACCAGCGGATCTTCATGTTTCCGCTTCCCATCCTCTTGGCGATGGGACTATTCCCCTTTGATGCCAAGGTCGTTCGATTCGCGCTTCCCATAGCCTTCCTTGGATGGGTTGTAGCCGCCTACCACCTGCTTTTGCATGTTGGGGTGATTCCAGAGGGCGTTTCTCCTTGCAGCCGAGGCGTATCATGCAAAACGAAGTACCTCGATATCTTTGGCTTTGTGTCAATTCCACTGCTCTCACTGCTCGCGTTTTCTTCCGTCATTACACTACTACTAATTCTTAGAAGGAGGCTAGCATAATGAAAAAGCACCAACTGGTGATCTTCGGAGCGGCCGCACTGCTCATCATGTTTGCGGTCGGCGGATATTTCTACAAGCAACAGCGATCCAAGAAGACGCAGGCCATGGCGAAGCAAACCGAGTCGCCGCTCTCAAGGGCCTACGCGCAAACGCTTGGGCCAGCAGATGCGAAGGTTGTCATCGTCGAGTTCTTCGACCCTGGTTGCGAGACCTGTCGGATGTTCGCAGCGCCTGTCAAACGCCTCTTGGACTCGTATCCAGGCAAGGTTCGTCTCGTTAAGCGGTACGCACCATTCCACGACGGCGCCGACAAGGTTGTCCAGATCCTCGAAGCTGCACGACTTCAGGGCAAATACTGGGAGACCTTGGACCTGCTGTTTGAAGGCCAGCACCGATGGGCGGATCATCACAGTCCAAATCCCGACATGGTTTGGCAGCTCGTTGCATCGTTGGGCTTGGACATGGAGCGACTGCGCAGGGACGTCAATGACCCCAAAATTTTGGCCATTGTGCGACAAGACATCACCGATGCACAGGCACTGGGAGTGCACAAGACGCCGGGGTTTTTCGTAAACGGCAAGACGATGTCGAGCTTTGGCCTTGAACAGCTTCAGGCGCTCGTTGCGCAAGAAGTCGAGGCGCAATACGAACGCTAGCGGAGCGTCAGCGCTTGCACGACGTTGCGCGCTAAGCTCATTCGACCCAATGGCCGCTCGGCCACGCCCGTCACTTGTCTTTCATCGTGACCTTTGAGCCTGGCGGCACCGATTTGATCAGCCAGACATTGCCTCCGATAATCGAATCTTCGCCAATGACGGTCTCACCACCGAGAATCGTGGCGCCGGCGTACACCGTGACCCCGTCTTTCAGAGTTGGATGGCGCTGCGTATTGCATTCGCGCCTTGGCACACTGAGCGCGCCGAGTGTGACCCCCTGGTAGAGCTTGACGCTGTGTCCAAGAACGCAGGTCTCTCCGATGACCACACCCGTCCCGTGGTCGATAAAAAACCGCTCGCCAATCACTGCACCGGGCGAAATCTCGATTCCTGTTTTGCCGTGAGCGAACTCGGTCATGATGCGGGGAATCATGGGAACGCCAGCACTGTGAAGTAGGTGCGCAATTCGGTAGCAAGTAATGGCAAAGATCGAGGGGTAACTAAAGACCACCTCCTCGATGCTCTTTGCCGCAGGATCGCCGTCATAAGCGGCTTGCACATCCGTTTCTAGCACTCGTCGAAGCTCGGGAATGGAGCGAAACAGCTCGAGGGCAACGTCCTCACCGCGAACCACAGAAGTGGAGGACGTGCGGCCCAACCGACGCTCATAGCTCAGAGCGCGGTCAATCTGTTCTGTGAGTATCTCGTGCGCAGCGTAGAGGTGCTCGGCTATGGAGTGGCGCAGGTTGTCTCGATTTAGGGATCGTGTGGTGTAGAAGCCCATGAAGATCACGGGCAGAAGGTGGCGCACAGCATCAACTACGGCACGTCGACTTGGGAGGGCCGAACTCTCGAGGTTGTTAATTTCGAATGACTCATCGTAGCTGGCTGTGATGCCATCAATCGCCAATTCGAGCTCGCGGAACCTCTTCGCGCCGCGTCGGTCCACCGCTCTCGGATCCAATGTTGGTGCTTCTGGTGGTTTTGGTGTCAAGACGTCTCCCATCCCTAGAAAGGGTGCCACGTCATGTGACATCCTAATTCTCCATTGAGAGTAATCGATGCAATTGGCAAGACTCCACTTGTGGAGCTAGGTACTGGCTCTGCGAACAAGAATGTCCTTTTGTTCGGGAAGCTAGAGGGCAATAACCCAGCTGGAAGCGTCAAGGACCGCCCCGCAAGGTCGATGATTCTGCGCGCGGAGGAGAGAGGCGAGCTTGGTCCAGGGGTGCGCCTCATCGAGCCGACAAGCGGAAATACCGGGATCGCACTGGCGATGATCGCAGCGGCACGCGGCTATTCGATCGAGTTGGTTATGCCTGAGAGCGCGACGGCAGAGCGCATTGCGGCGATGCGGGCCTATGGTGCGACTGTATCGTTGGTGCCCGCAGATGGTGGCATGGAAGCGGCGATCGATTATGCACATGAGAAGGTCGCAAAAGGCGGTTACCTGATGCTCGATCAGTTTAGTAACCCCGACAATCCCCGGGCGCATTACGAAACCACCGGGCCTGAGATTTGGAATGACACCGCTGGCAACATCACGCACTTTGTGTCGGCCATGGGAACTACCGGGACCATCATGGGAGTGTCGCGATTTCTGAATGAGAAAAATTCCGATATCCAAATCGTTGGCGTGCAACCAAAGGATGGGGCCAAGATTCCCGGCATTCGAAGGTGGCCGCAGGAGTACTTGCCGAAGATCTTCGAACCTGAGCGTGTGGATCAAACCGTCGAGGTTAGCCAAGAGGATGCGGAGGATACCTGTCGTGCGCTGGCCTCCCAAGAGGGGCTGTTCGCCGGTATTAGTGCTGCCGGGGCGGTTTTTGCTGCGCGTCGGCTCGCTTCGAGTCTCGAGAGCGGCGTGATTGTCTGCGTGATTTGCGATCGTGGCGATCGCTACATGTCCTCAAGACTTTTTGAAGAGGAGTCCTAGAATGGCGAACGCAATGCGCATCTCACTGCGCAAGATTGGTGCTTGTGGGTTTGAGGTCAGTGATGAACGCGGCCACGCTGTTGTCATTGACGGGCCGGAGAAACTTGGTGGCACTGACATGGGAATGCGGCCTATGGAGATGTTTCTGGCTGCGCTTGCAAGCTGCAGTGCTGTCGATGTCGTAATGATCCTGGGGCAGCAGAAGCAGCCGCTCAACGACCTGCGTATCCAGGTTGAGGGCGAAAGGGCGGACGCCATCCCTGCGGTCTTTGCGAAGATTCATCTGCATTTCGTGGCCTATGGCCCGGTCGCCGAGAACAAGCTTGAGAGGGCGGTGAAGCTCTCGGTAGAGAAGTACTGCTCTATCACCAAGATGCTTAGTACAGAGGTTGTGGTGGAGCACACAACAGAAGTTGTCTTAGAAGTCTAGTCATCGCGCTCAGCCGCGGGCGTTTCGACGAGTGCCATCAGAAGGCGCGACACGATCGCGCTCGCTTCGACCGTGTCTCGTTCGTAATTCAAAGATATTGAGCGTGCTCACTCGTCTTCTCGCCGCTGGACGCGTTGACGAACCAGCGCTCATCGTTGCTTGATCGGTCACTTGCTTTAGCAAGCTTCTCTTCCCGTCTTGCCAACAAACGAACTCTCTTCGTTTCAGATGACCAATGTCAATGAACTAGTGTGCGGCTCAGAGGAATAGAAATGTGCTGGCGACGGGAGCTCGTTCTTTGA
>JANTGM010000238.1 GCA_024762925.1 Kofleriaceae bacterium
TGGATTCGGATTCTGCCGTGGATTCGGATTCTGCCGTGGATTCGGATTCTGCCGTGGATTCGGATTCTGCCGTGGATTCGGATTCTGCCGTGGATTCCGCCACGTTTGAAGTCGAAGCCGAGTATGCCACGGACGATGAAGACGCCTTTGAAGTCGAAGCCGAGTATGCCACGGACGATGAAGACGCGGCTCCAAACCGTCCGTTCATTGAAGAGGCCAGCTCGTTTGGCGTCATTTCCTCAGACCGCAGTCCTGGAGGTGCTGCCTCTGGCTCGCTCGCCTCTAAGGCAGAGCTATCGGCAAAGCCAACGGAGCCTGATCCAGATGATGAGCCTGAGCAGGTCCGGGCAGTTCCAACAATTTCACAACACGATATCGATGACGACGAAGAGCCCCAAAGCTTCTCTCCATGGATTCCTGTAGGCATCGTTGCAGCAGCAGCGCTCGCCTTTGTGTTTGTCAAAGGGGTCGGTGGTGATGAATCAGAAAAACCCGCAGTTACTACTCCTGTAGTCGCGGACATCGACGCAGGTTCGATCATAGCCAGCACTCCGCCAGCAAAGGTCTTTGATGCGGGTGTCATCACGCGCGTGGCAGAGGTGACCGATGCTGCACCTCCAAAGCTTCCGGATGCTGCACCTCCAAAGCCACCGCCCACCGATGATGCAACGGATGAAGAACAAGAGCTGCAGGCCTTGCTCAGCTCGGCTCGAAAAGCGAAACGCCACGGTGACAAACTCGAAGCACTGCAGCTAATTGACGAAGCATTGGAGATTCGCCGAAGCACCACGGCGATGCAGCTAAAGGCCGAGACGCTCCTAGCCCTTGGCGATAGCAAAGCCGCGCTTGAAGTTGCCACCCAGCTAACCAACGTTGCATCGAGACGCGCGCAAGCTTGGCGAGTTCGAGGCCTTGCTGCCTACGAGCAAAAGAACTACGCCGAGGCCCGCAAGGCATTTGGTCGCTATCTAGAACTTCGTCCATCGGCCTCTGATGCTGCAGACGTTCGCGCCCTCCTAGATTCACTCTAGGTATCGGAGGTGATGTGTGCTGGCCACACCCGCGCAGTCTTCCCATGAGGCAAAATCGCGACACCCCAGAGCAATGCGGTGTTGACCCTAGCGCGCTCCTGAGCCAGAGTCCGCGCGATGCTGGTTCTTGGCCTCGAGAGTTCTTGTGATGAAACCGCTGCTGCGATTGTAGAGGATGGTCATCGCGTGCTCTCCGACATCATTGCTTCGCAGGTTGATGTTCACGCCCGCTACGGGGGTGTCGTACCAGAGCTCGCATCGCGAGCACATGTCGCCAATGTAGTTCCGGTAATCGAGCAGGCACTCAACGATGCTGGCGTCACGTTGGATGACATTGATGGCATTGCTGTAACCCAAGGACCGGGACTTATCGGCGCACTCCTGGTGGCTCTGCAAACTGCCAAGGCCATTGGCTATGCGCGAAACATCCCAGTTGTGGGCGTCCATCACCTCGAGGGGCACCTGAGCGCAATCCGTCTCGAAGACGACTACCCACCGTATCCGCACATCGCTCTTGTGGTCTCCGGCGGGCATACCTCTCTGATGCGCGTAGACGGTCCTGGTGCACTGGTCGAACTTGGTGCCACTCGCGACGATGCTGCTGGTGAGGCGTTTGACAAAGTCGCCAAGCTTCTTGGGCTTGGGTACCCAGGTGGCGCTGTGGTCGATAAACTGGCGCAAACCGGCGATCCAACCGCCTATTCGCTGCCAAGACCAATGACGAAACCCGAGACCAAACTCGAGTTCTCGTTTTCTGGGCTCAAGACTGCCGTACTCAATCTCGTGCGACAGCAAGGGCTCCCCGAAGGACAAGCTCTTGCCGATCTGTGTGCCAGTTTTCAAGCTACCGTCGTTGAGGTGCTGGTAAGAAAAACTCGGAAGGCCGCAAAGCAAGAGGGTCTAAAGCACGTGCAAGTCTGTGGAGGGGTGGCAGCCAATAGCGGCATTCGTGCGGGTCTTCGAGAAGCGGGTGAGAAAGACGGCTTTCGCGTCTACGTCCCGCCACCCATTCGTTGCACCGATAACGCCGCAATGATCGCGGCTGCTGGCACCTACCAGCTTGAGCGTGGCGAGCGAGCTGGCATGGATCTCAACGCAAACTCGGGTCTCCCACTTCCCAGTGAGACCTCCGCGTGACCCCGGCATTCCCCGATGCGAGGACTCTGCTCGCACGCTATGGCCTTTCCGCGAAAAAGTCATGGGGGCAGAACTTCTTGGTTTCGGAGCGGGTCTATCGAGCGATCGTCGATGCAACGGTTCGCTCAGGCGACGACTGGGCCGTTGAAGTTGGTAGTGGCCTTGGCACACTCACGATGCGCCTTGCCGAGAGGGTGCCCGATGGACAAGTGGTTGCGGTTGAACGCGAGCCCGACATGCTCAAAGTGCTCAAGGCGGAGCTCGGCCATTTGGACAATGTGGTCATTCACCCAGCCAACGCCATGACGTATGACTACAGCAGTGTCGCTAGGTGGCGCGGGGACAAGATCGCCGTCTGCGGAAACCTTCCCTATCAGATCGCCTCACAGATTCTCTTTCGACTACTCGAATCACGTGAGCAAATCACTCGCATCGTCACCATGATTCAAAAAGAAATGGCCGATCGGATGGTCGCACCGCCAGGAGTTAAGGCGTATGGCGCGTTGACAGTCCTTATGGGGGCATATGCCGATATCACGACGGTTGTGCAGGCGCGCCCCGAAGACTTCAGCCCTCCTCCGCGGGTTCATTCGACCGTGATCAAACTCGAAATTCGAGACCAGCCACGTGCCCCGATTGCGGATGAGAAGACATTCTCCGATGTGGTCCACGCAGCGTTTTCTTTGCGCCGCAAAACGCTCCGAAACTCCCTGCAGTCTCGCTACTCAAAAGAGCGTGTTGTCGCGGCACTCGATCACGCAGGCATCGATGGTAGTCGGCGTGGTGAAACTCTCTCCATAGAAGAATTCGCAGCGCTAACGGATTCTGTGATCGCTGCTGGTCTGCATGCCTGAGCTTCCCGAAGTTGAAACCGTGCGCAGAACGCTGGCACCGGTGCTTGGCGCGAGAGTGTCATCGGTGTGGTGGTCGGGCAAGAACCTTCGTCTAGGCAAACCCCTAGCCCTGCCAGCTCTTCGCAAGGCGAGCAAGGGCGCCACATTCGAAGGATTTCGGCGTCTCGGTAAATATCTTATTCTCGACTTGCAGGACCGCCCCAAGAGTATCCTCGTTCATCTAGGCAT
The DNA here is from genome assembly GCA_024762925.1 of Kofleriaceae bacterium. Classification (GTDB taxonomy): domain Bacteria; phylum Myxococcota_A; class Polyangia; order Haliangiales; family Haliangiaceae; genus NORP324. The sequence goes on from JANTGM010000238.1 coordinate 3,251, forward strand.
GAGCGGCAGATTTCGGCATTTCCCACCCGACGTGTCCCAACCTGCCCATACGCATGTGGAGTGGGGTCTAGAAGATGGTCGTACGCTCCGCTTTACCGACCCACGACGCTTTGGCAATGTCGAGTTGGTCACCCGCGGACGGGAGCGCGATCATGCGTCGCTCGCAAAGCTCGGACCCGATCCGATTGATGGCGTGGTGGATGTTGCGGAGTTTCAGCAAGCATGTTCACGAACTAAGAGGCCAATCAAGGTTGCTCTCCTGGACCAGAGTTTGGTCGCGGGTGTAGGCAACATCTACGCGAGCGAGGCACTCTGGCAGGCACATATTCACCCCAAGACGCCAGCCTGCAAGCTAAGTCGCCCTCGGTGTGATCGCCTTGTTCAAGCCGTCAGGCAAGTTCTCGAGCGCGCACTGATGCATGGTGGAACGAGCTTGAAAGACTTCGTCTCAGCTGATGGCCACGCCGGAGAGCACAGTCACTACCTCTGGGTGTACGATCGGGAGGATGAGGCCTGCCCAAACTCAGCCTGCTCTGGCACCATCCGAAGGTTCGTTCAGCAGCAGCGGGCGACCTTCTATTGTCCTCGCTGCCAGAAGTACTAGTGTGGGATCCAGAGGCATAGAACGCCCTGGCTCGGTTCTTCGGCCTTTGAACGCCTTCGGCTCATCGTTGCTCAGATCCTTGCTTGCCCCAG
>JANTGM010000239.1 GCA_024762925.1 Kofleriaceae bacterium
GATCGCGAAGTCAGCTCGTTTGCTGGCGAGGCGAGAAGAGGGAGTTTGCTGGGGCAAGCGACCGAGGAACAACGAAGAAGACTGGCTGAGCCAGTCTGTCCAGCGAGCGAGAAGACGAGTGAGCGCGTTCTATCTTCATGAATCGCGCACTAGCTAGTTTTTGTCCCTATCGGGACGGAAACTAGCTAGTGCGACGGCATCTTCCTAGGAGCCGAGCCAGGCAGCGCATGACACTTGGCGCAGGCAGCTAAGAACTTTCCGAAGATCTCAACGCGAGCATCCATATCGGTTTCCTCTGCTGCCTTAGCGGCGAGACCATGGACTTCCCCTGCGAGGTCCATGGCGTTGTCCGCATCATCACCGTAAGCCGAAAGGCTGCGCAGGTGGGTAGGCGCATCGGCCAAGAGCTTGGCGCCTTCGATCCACTGCTCGTCTGATGGCGTTGCAAGTCCTGCCCACATCTTGTCCAAGGCCCACTTGTGGCCTGCCATATGATCTCTGAAGTCCAAGCCTCGGTGCTTTGGCTCTTTGACAGTCACGACCGGCGTCACGTTGTGTTCGGTGTGGCACAAGCCGCAGGTGCGACCGAGTCTGGCAACCGCCTGTGATAGGACGACGACGTTCGCATTGCTTTCGGCGTCGGTTGCAATGGCTTTCTGCACATCTACGAGCGATTTCCAAGTGTCGGCATGAGGTTCTTGGCTGCCGGCATTTGCGACCCAGCGAAGGGAGTCGCGGGTGCCCGCGATGTCGGAAAAGAGTAGTGAGTCCTTCGCCGCGGTTAGGAATGTGAAGTGCTGCGGCCGTTCCTTGTGCGGAGTCATCGTGACTGGACGGGCATCGATCACAATTGCGACCGGCGCCGCATCATCCACAGGTGTAGGTTTGGTGGCTTTGTCTTTACAGCCCACGGTTGGCAGCACAAGGAAGGCAATGAAGAGTGGTGATTTGATCACGTCGGAACTCGCAAGTATGTAGTCGAGGCTGTGTGCAATTTATGCAGACCGACCGGGCCGCTTTGCAATGTTTACGCGCGACCGAGGGTATCACTATCTCAGCAGACTTCCGAGTTTGGAACAGGCCCTGCAGACTGCGGCGCTATGAGCGAGACAGAGACCGTACCCACACGCGATGTAGTCATGGTTCGCGTCTATCTTGCAAGTTCCCACGAGCGCCGCCAGCTTCTCTTCCGGCGACTTCAGCAGTGGGAGAAGATCAAGGGGGCCACCATGCTGGAGGCGTCCGCGGGCTTTGGGGAGCACGGCATGGCGCATGGCGACTTGGTGCCAGCAATCATTGAGTTCTTCGAGACTGCCGAGGCTGCCCAGAAGGTCATTGCCGACATTCGCCACCTTGTCGATCACGTCGTTGCCTGGCCTGCACAGGAGTACCCCGCAGGAAGCTAGGGCGCTGGCAGAAATGCTAAGCTGCCCGCGTGGTTGACTACCAAGTTGAGTTTGAAGCGAGCTTGTCTCGGGTTCTTGACCCAGTTCGGTCAGAGATGTTCTTCATGCAATTCTACGAGCGCTTCATTGGCTCGGATCCTCGCATTGCAAAAATGTTCGAGGAAACTGACATGGGGCATCAGATGGGCATGCTTAGGGAGTCACTCTCCGAATTGCGAGAGTTCTCAACGAGCCTCAAGAGCAACAACTACATTGTCACCTTGGCGCGCATTCACGGAGTCCGAGGGCGCAATGTTCGTCCCGAGTTCTACGATGCTTGGCTGGATGCGTTGGTGGACACTGTGCAGGAAGTTGATCCTGACAGTGGATTGCAAACCGAACTCTCATGGCGCTTGGTATTGGCACCAGGCATTGCCTTCATGAAATTTTATCACGATAAGTAGAGCGTGCGGCGATGAAAAGAATAGCAGTTCAGCACTTTTCTGATCTCCTTTGTGTTTGGGCATATGTCGGCCAAGTTCGCGTGGACGAGCTCTGTCGAAAGCACGGCTCGGAGTTGACCATGGACTATCACTTCGTCGATGTCTTTGGCGATGTGCCCGGGAGAATCACCGAGCGCTGGAAGGACCGCGGTGGACTCGCGGGATATGGAAAGCACGTACTAGATGTTGTAGAGCGTTTTGACCATGTGGAAGTGCATTCGGAGGTTTGGACCCGCAACATTCCAGCCTCCTCAATGAGTAGCCACCTCTTTCTGCACGCCGTGCAGGAATCTGGTGGAGTACGTGCATTGGAGCGAGCGGCGTGGGCGCTGCGTGAAGCGTTTTTTCTGAACGCGTTGGACATAAGCGATCGCGAGCTGCAAATGGGAGTCGCAGAAGAGTTGAAGCTCTCGCGGTCCGAGATAGAAAAACACCTAGATAGTGGTCTTGCAGCCGCGCGCCTATCCAGTGACTTGCGGGTTGCCACAGAGCAGGGCATCAAGGTTAGCCCCACCCTTACCTTCGACGAAGGGCGTCAGGTGTTGCGCGGCAACGTTGGCTATCGAGTGATTGAAGCTAACGTGCAGGAGCTGCTCGAGCGTGGGGGCACACAGCACTCTTGGTGCTAAGCTGCCGGCAAGTTGCGAGTTCCTGCCCTCCTCCTGGCCCTAGGGCTAGTCCTTGTTCCCACGCAAGCTCTTGGCGAGGAACCCAGTGCCCCCGACGTTGTTGAGAGCTTGCCGGAGGGCTGGGTTGCTCTTCCTGGGGTCAGCTATGCTCCCGAAAATGGCCTGAGTGTCTCGGCGGCAGTGATCTACTATTGGCCACCGGAGAGGGGGAGCGTTCAGCCCACTCGGATCAAATTCACCACAGCCGCTTCGCAGCGAGGGTCTGGTGAGATAGACATCGATCCCGATGTGTGGTTTGCCGGTGGCGATTGGAATCTGGCGATTACCTCCAAGCTTAGTGACTTGGAGCGCAAGTTCTTTGGCATTGGAAACAGTGCGAGAGACGAAGACGTCGAAACCTACACAGCAACGCGACTTGAGGCCCGGACAGAGGTCGCGAGACGGCTTCCCCACAACCTCTTTGTCGCCGGAGTCTACGATTTTCGATATCAGAGTTTGTCTGGAGTCGATGAAGGCGGGCAGATTGACCTGGGGACTGTGCCGGGAAGCGATGGGGGCTTCTTGTCAGCGCTGGGAGTTGAGTTGCGCTATGACAGCCGCGACTCCACCACGTTTCCGAGCCGTGGTGTTAACCTCGAGAGCTCTCCTCGCTTCTACGCGAAGGCACTGGGGAGCGACTACCAAATGCTGCGATGGTTCACCGATACCTCGGCGTTTTTTCAAGTCCACCCGGGCCATGTGCTCGCAATAGACAGCAAAATCGAGCTCAGATATGGCGACGTTCCCTTCGACTTCATGTCGGATGCAGGAGGCAAGCGGCTGCTCCGTGGCCTTTTCCAAGGACGCTACCGGGACACTCACTACCTCGCCGCCCAGGTGGAATACCGCTTTCCAATCTTTTGGCGTTTTCGTGGGGTGGTCTTCGCGGGCCTTGGCGAAGTGGCCAGCGGGCTTCGCGATTTTGGCATCGAGAACGTTCGAGGCTCCATTGGAGCTGGCCTACGCTATGCGCTGCGCCCCAAACAAGGCATCTATCTGCGCCTCGACGCTGCCGCTGCTGCTGGCGACACCGGAATGTACTTGAACTTGCTCGAGGCGTTTTAGGATCCCGTACTAGTGTGGGATCCAGAGGCATAGAATGCCCTGGCTCGGTTCTTCGCCCTTTGAACGCCTTCGGCTCATCGTTGCTCAGATCCTTGCTTGCCCCAGCAAGGTCGTCCTTCGCGCCTTGTCAAAG
>JANTGM010000240.1 GCA_024762925.1 Kofleriaceae bacterium
TTCCTCGGTCGCTTGCCCCAGCAAACTCCCTCTTCCCGCCTCGCCAGCAAACGAGCTGACTTCGCGATCACGAATCAATATCCATGGATCGCGCACTCGTGCGCGGTTCATGAATATAGAACGCGTTCACTCGCCTTCTCGCCCGCTGGAGAGACTGGCTCAGCCAGAGGGCGAAAAGCCGAGCGCGCGCGAGCAAGAGTTTTGAATCCGACACTAGAGCTCGCTTAGAGGAGCTGCCCCTCGCGAACTCGCGTGACGCCAGCGACGATGACTTGCCGCACAAGGCCGTACAAAAGCGGGCTGGTCCCTGCGACTGTGTACTCGGGATTCCAGATCACGAAGTCTGCGTCGAACCCTGCTGCGATTTGGCCCTTGCGCTCACCGAGCCCAGCGCGCCGAGCAGGTTCGGTTGACAGCGTACTGGTGAGTGAATCAAGGCTCTCATCGCTATCTCGCATCGTGGTCCAGCACTCAGAGAGGTAGTGGGAAAGTTCTGAGACATCAGCACGAGGCTCTCTGCTTGCCAGTGACGTAATGCCCCCGCGAAGTGCTTCCTTGCATCCTTCGTCGCTCGCATCCAGTGGGCCGGCAACGAGGCCTGGCATTAGCACAGACTTGCCCAGCTCCTCGGCCCTAGCTTCTCGGGGAATGTCCTCGTATCCAGCAACAAAGGTAATGCGTCCATCCTCGATGAAGACCGATGCGGGTTCGATACCGCGAGGAGTGGCAACCCGCACGCCTCGAATGATTCTCTGTGCCATCAGTTGAAACTTGCCGTTTTCGGCTCCGAGCTTCAAGCGCTTTTGCCACGCGGTTTGCTGGTCGCTAGGGCTGTCCTGGGTTGCACTACTCTCTCGTTGCTATGCTGTGCGTTGTGCTAGGGTCTTCGCCGATGGCACCGGCAGCTTTGTTTCACCGAATTCTGATTGCCAATCGCGGGGAAGTGGCGGTTCGTGTCGCGCGAACCTGTGAAGCGATGGGCATCGTTCCCGTCATGGCGGTCTCCGAAGCCGATGCAGGTGCGAGTTATACCGAGGGACGGGAGACCATTTGCCTTGGTCCTGCGAGCTCAAGCAAGAGTTACCTCGACATGGAGAAGGTTGTACAGGCCGCGGTGCAAACTAGATGCACAGCCCTGCATCCAGGCTGGGGATTTCTCGCCGAGAACCCGCGCTTTGCCTCGCTGTGCGAGACCCACGGCATCACCTTTATCGGGCCGCCCGCTCACGTCATGCGTTTGATGGGCAAGAAGACTCCCGCTAAGAGTGCCATGGGCCAGGCTGGACTCTCTCTGATTCCCGGGTCGGATGGGATATTGGCTTCGGCCGACGAAGCTCGAAAGGTCGCCGAGTCGGTCGGCTACCCAGTGCTGCTCAAAGCGGAGAGCGGCGGCGGTGGTCGAGGAATGCGTATTGCTCGTGACGAGAGCGAGGTCAAGGCCGCCTACGATGATGCACAAAACGAATCGCGCGCGGCCTTTGGTGATGATCGTCTCTACCTCGAACGCCTCATCGAAGGTGGGCGTCATGTCGAGATTCAGGTTCTCGCCGACAAGTACGGCCACGTGATTCACCTCGGCGAGCGCGATTGCACGGTGCAGCGAAATCATCAGAAGCTCATTGAAGAATCACCATGCCCATCGCTTTCCGATGAAGAGCGACAGCGAAGTTGTGATGCAGCGATTCGCGCAACCGCAGCCATCGGCTATGTTGGTGCGGGAACGATGGAGTTTTTGCTCACCAATGACGGCGTGCTGCGCTTCATGGAAATGAATACACGTTTGCAGGTTGAGCACTCCGTTTCCGAGATGCGGTCAGGTATTGACTTGGTCGCAGAGCAAATCCGAGTTGCAGCGGGCCAGCCACTGCGCATTCAGCAAGCAGACGTTGAATTGCGTGGTCATGTCATTGAATGCCGCATCAATGCCGAAGATCCAAGTGATGGATTTCGACCTTCCCCCGGCACGATTACCAAGTGGCAATTGCCCGATGCAGAGTCTGAAAACGTACGCGTTGATACCCACGTTTCAGAGGGATACACGGTGCCGCCCCATTACGACAGCTTGCTTTGCAAAGTTGTCGCCCACGGCAAGGATCGAAACGAGGCGATCGCTACCATGAAAGTCGCGCTGGACACATTGGTTTGTGATGGTGTTTCAACAACGACGCCTATGCACCAAGCTGTCATTTCTTCCAAGGAGTTTCGTGAAAATTCCTACGACACACGGCGAGTTCCTGGCTGGCCCTAGGGCGAGAGGCAAGAGCACGCGCTCGGGAGTGGGGCTCACGCAAGGGCTTCGCAAATCAGTGTCAAAAAGATCCAGATCTAGTCTTTCGTCGGCGAGCAATCTGGCTAGGATGTGTGGCCTCAGATGGTCCTGAGACACAACCACGCACGATGATTTCGGCTGACTTGAAGAAGCAGCCACAAGGGGAGGAAGAAGATATGAGTACACTGGCGACGGTCGAGCAGGTGATGCGCGAAACGAAAACCCCAATGTCGGTTCGTGACATTGTGGAAATCGCAGGTGATGCATTGCCAACTCGTTCAAAGACTCCTGATACGGTTGTTGCACGCGACCTGTCGATGGACATCAAGCGCCTTGGTGACGAATCGCGATTCGTCCGTACTGCTCCTGGTCGTTACACCATGCGCGAGTTTGTCGTGAATGGTCTCGTAAAAATGGGCGATAGTGGTATGCGTCCGCTCGCTCTTCGTCATCAGAATTCTTCCAATGACGCAAATGGCGTTGCCACTCCTGAGCAGACGCCCGAACTCGCCACGCCAGTTCTCTCTTCTGCCCTCCGCGAAGGACGGCAAGGTGTGTTGCCCGCACAAGGGGCATCGCAGGACGAGAACAGCCGTCTTCGCGATGTGCTAGAAGCTGCCCTCGCGCGCCAGTAGCAAGCGAGGCTGTGAGCTGCTCGAGTTTGGTTGCTCAGTCACTTCTCTCTCCTGTCTATTCCGGAGAATTGCCGATGAGCAGTGCGCAGCTGTGTTCGCCTGGGGCGGGCCTAATATGGCACTCAAAGCCGGCGGCCTGAAGTCGCTCGCGATACCAGTCGACCGATTCAAGGCGAAAGCCTTCCTTGGCAAAGCCCGCCTGTTCTAGGTGGGATGGCGGTGCAATGCCAAGCACAACGCGGGACTTGACCATGCGGGCAAGGTTGGCGAATCCCAAGTCGATATCGCGCCAAAAGTAGACGGTGTTTAGCGAGAGTGCTCGGTCAACAGGCTCCTCGGGTAACTCCTCGGCGCCACAGGGCCAGACGCGAAGTTCGCCTCTTGCCAATGGCCACGACCATCGCCGATAGGCCCGTGCTCGCATGCTCTCAGAGGGTTCGGCAGCGATGACCTGAGCTCCCTTTGCAAGCAATGCCTCGACACCAGCGCCCCCGCCAAAGCCGAGTTCGAGAACTCGTTCGCCATGTTTGGCCTCAAGAGCCATGAGCGCTCGCCGATACGAGTCGCCATTCATGCGATTGAGAAGATGCGCCATCGGGCGAGCAAGCAGACCTGTCGGACCTGAGAGTTGGACGCGAAGCCAATGAGGAGCTGCCATGCCGACAGCCTAGCCTGCGATCCATGCACATAGAAGCGTCACAGAAAGTCACGATTGTGAATTGGTCGATTGTGGATCTCGTTGGCTAGTGTGCGGCTCAGAGGAATAGAAATGTGCTGGCGACGGGAGCTCGTTCTTTGACAAGGCGCGAAGGACGACCTTGCTGGGGCAAGGAAGGATC
>JANTGM010000241.1 GCA_024762925.1 Kofleriaceae bacterium
CTGGGGCAAGCAAGGATCTGAGCAACGATGAGCCGAAGGCGTTCAAAGGCCGAAGAACCGAGCCAGGGCGTTCTATGCCTCTGGATCCCACACTAGTTTGCGGGAAGGTCAGAATATCCAACCAGCCTTCCTCGTCGAATCAGGCATGGCAAGCTGGGCCCACAGTGGAAGTTCGAAGTCTCTGATTGTAGATTCGGGACGTACAAGCGTGACGACACACACAACCCCCAGATTGCTCATGCTTAGATTATTCAAGAGGAAACAAACTATGATCAAAAATCGAATTGCAGCACTTCTTGCGACCGCCGCTCTCTCAACCGGATGTGGTGGCGCAGCGTTTGGCGGTAGCGCCTCTGTTTCTGTTAGCGCAAGCGCCGATATCAAAGTTCCGCTCGCCAAGATGCCGGCGAAATACGCCTCGTGGGTTGTCGAGGCTGAGGGATATCTGTATGCAGTCAACGATGCCTACGCACGCCACACCCAAGCAATGAACGACCTCGCTGCGGCTCTTGGTGTCGAAGCCAATGCCAGCGCAATTGCCAATTTCATTCGCGATGCGATTCAAGTGGAGTCCACACTGGTTTGCCAACCACCAAGCTTCAGTGCTGGGCTCGTTTCTGAATGTACTGCCAGTGCAAATGCGCGTGCGTCGGGAAGCGCGGGGAGTGGCGGAGCCTATGGCGATGCGTCTGCCGGCATTAAAGCAAACTGCCAAGCCAAGGCCAGCCTCAGCTTACGCCCCGGATCGTGCACGCTACAAACAACGGTTACGGAGCACCCCATTCTCAGCGACAAGGCTCGGTGGGCCAAGATTGAAACCAATATGAAGATCATCCTTCAGCTCAGCGCTGCCAATGCCTTCCTCGATGGGCGTGGGGCCGGCATCAACTCTCGTGGACTAAAGCTTCACGTTGAGTCGGTGACCGACCTTGCGAGCGAGCCAAGTTTGGTACTTCAGCTCAACAACATTCAGGCTGAGCTCAAGAAGGGAGCGCAGGCAACTGGTGAAGCGAACGATAAGCAAAGAGCCATGAATCGTGATTTGCAAATCATGACATCTGCCATTGACTCGCAGTTTCCAACAATGCGCGCTGCCATCAACGCTGGCTAGTTCGCATTCACAAAGCGAGCATCCACAAGACGCGACGGGCTTCGTTTGGGGGCCCTAGCGTTTGGTAGTCTCGTTCTGGGCACCATGTGCAGACTCTAATGAGTGTTCGTCAGTTCATGCTGTAAGAGCAGACCGCAAGTTGGGTCGGGGCGGTGGGAGTTGCCTCTAGTGTCAAACTCTTTGGTTGGCAACGAGCGATTCGCCGCTTTGTTGTTACAGTGCCATCCGCATGCCGTCTCACCCACTATTCGCTCTGGCAATTGTGCTCGTGTCCGGACTGCTCGGTGGCGAGATCATGAGCAGGCTCAGGTTGCCCCGTGTCACAGGGTGGATCATCACGGGGATTGGGCTTGGTGCACTCAAGCTAGACGCACTCAACCTCGATCATCTCAGCAGCTTCTACCCACTCACCGATTTTGTTCTCGGCTACATCGCGTTCACTGTTGGTTCGCACCTCAACATCAGCCAACTTCGAAATGCGGGCAAGCGGCTCTCGTTACTAATTCTCGCGGAGGCGACGATCACTCCGGCGATCGTGGTCTTTGCGATGTATGGCATCGGAGGATTTCCGATCGCGGTTGCATTTGTGTTTGCCGCCATCGCGGTCGCAGGTGCACCAGGTACCACTGTTCTCGTCGTTCGTGAAGCTCAGGCAAGCGGTGTCTTTGTCAAGACGCTGGTCGCTGCCGTTGCTCTTATTGACGTGGTGGCGGTCACGATGTTCGTTATCGTCGACACAGAATTATCCTCAGGCGCACCCATCACAGGCCCCGGATTTATTCTTACGGCGTTTCCCTATGCGCTAAAGGCGCTGGCGATAGCGGCGGCGATTGGAATTGCCGTTGCTCTCAGTGTCATCGTGATGGTGCGCACCGTCTTTGGCCACAAGCTCATTGGCGCAACGATGGTCACCTCGATCATTCTCGCGTGGGGCATAGCTGGGCAATTCGAAGTGTCGAGCATTCTCGCTTGCACCTTTGTTGGAATAACTCTCGGCAACCTGATTCACGACCAGGAGCGTGCCGGTGAGGCCTATGTAAACAACTTCGGAGACATTCTCTTCACCGCCTTTTATACCCTTGCTGGGATTCGACTCGACTTTGGCAGCGTCATTCCTCTGGCCGGAATGGTTGCTCTCTTCTTCGGTGCTCGAGTGCTGGCAAAAGTGATGTCAACGTACATCTCCATGTCATTGGCAGGAGCCGTTAAGAGCGTTCGTTACTACCTGGGAATCGCTCTAGTGCCCCATGGTGGTGTTGCGGTGGGGATCATGTTTTTCACACAAGGCGAACCAATGCTGGCAGAACACGCAGATGTGATTCTCTCGGTGGGGCTTGCTGCATTGGCTATCAATCAGCTTATCGGGCCCTCAGCCACGCGCTTGGCGTTAGGCAAGGCAGGCGAGACTGGTCGCGATCGTCCTCGCCTGCTGGGTTTTTTGCGAGAGCAGGACATCGTCATCAACTTCAAGGCAGCCAGCAAGGAAGAGGCTATCCGCAAGCTCAGCGATGTGCTTTATCGGACGCATAGCATTGATATGCCCAAGGCCAGCTTTGTCGAGGCGGTTCTAAAACGCGAGGCAGACGTTTCGACATGCTTGGGACGCGGCATCATGATTCCTCATGGTGCCGTGAGTGCACCGGAAGCACCCATTGTTGGCGTGATGGGGATTAGCTCACGAGGACTCGACTTCGACACTCCCGACGGAAAACCCGTGCATGCCATCGTGCTCCTAGCAACATCTCATAAGGATCGACCGCGCCACCTTGAAGTACTCGCTGCCTTCTCCCGGGCCCTGCACGATCGAAACACGGCTGAGCAGCTTTACAACGTTGACACTGCAGCTCACGCATACGAGATGATTCACTCGAGCGACGCAGAGGACTTTAACTACTTCATTGACGAAATGGCCGAAGAAAAATAGCACTTGGGGTAGAGTTCCATAGCCGAGGGAGCCATCTTGCCCTTGCAAGAGCACGCTGAAGACAAGCACGATCAACAAAGGTCGTCGGAGCTTGGCACCATCCACTTCACCGGAAGTTTCTGCGCGATGCTGTAGCCATCTTTGTACGACCTCCCGCTACGATCGCTCGGTGTCCCGTGAGATCACAACGGCGGTCACGCATGCGTAGACAGGTCTCGTCACACTCATTACACATGGTGTGATAGTGGTGGTGCAGGCGACGATAGGGCGCCTTGCAGACATAAGAGTTGCGCTCGTTGTGGAGTTATTCGTCGATGGGGGCGCCGGTTCCACCTGCCAGCGCTGTGCGCGAAACGATCTCTCGGTCGCGCTCGCTCGGTTCTTCGCGCTCTGGACGCCTTCAGCTCAGCGTTGCTCAGCGCCTCACTTGCCCCAGCAAGCTCGTTGTTCGCGCCTTGCCAGTGAACGAACTCCCGTCGCGATCGTCGATCAACCATTCTGGACC
>JANTGM010000242.1 GCA_024762925.1 Kofleriaceae bacterium
TCCTTCCTTGCCCCAGCAAGGTCGTCCTTCGCGCCTTGTCAAAGAACGAGCTCCCGTCGCCAGGACATTTCTATTCCTCTGAGCCGCACACTAGTCGTCGTAGTGAGCCTTGCTGCGCCTTTTCTTGACATCCGATCGCTTCCGTTTGCCGTCAAGCCGCCTTCGTACCGAGGCCTTGGTTGGACGAGTCGCCCGGCGCTTCTTTGGCCGCACCAACGCTTGCCGAACAACATTCGCCAGTTTCGTGCGGGCTTCTTCTCGGTTGCGAACCTGGGTTCGGTGTTCGTCGCAAGTAACCAGAATCTCGCCCTTATCGGTCAGACGACTTTGCAGACGAAGTAGCAAATACCCATGGTCAACCTGCCCAAAGGCCGAGCTATCCTTGGGTACCCATCGCAGCTCCACCTTGGTTGCAACTTTGTTTACGTTTTGTCCTCCAGGGCCCGTCGCTGTTACAAACGACTCACGCACCTCTCGTTCCGGAATCACAATGCGGTGATTTATGCGGATTTCTCTCATTTCTAACTCTGCCCACCCAATGTTCGCGACTGGCAAGTTGCGGTTTACCACGCCAACGAGTGCTCCCATGAAAAACCTTAATACAAGCTGCATCATCACCTCGCTCTCTGCACTACTCGCGCTCACCGCCGCTTGTGGGCCCTCAGGTACCGATGGAGACGGCGACGGAGTGGGCGCCACGGATGGTGGAGGTGATGGCGACGCAAGAGGACCTGCCACTGACGCCCCCATCTTTGCCGATGCTTCGTGTGGCGCTCAAACCGCGGAGATACCTCTGGTTGAGCTCGGAGACCCGCCAGACCTTCTCATCGTGCTCGACAAGAGTGGCTCGATGACGCTGCCACCTGGTTTCCCCTTCACGCTGGGCGACAGCAAGTGGGACATCATGGAAGACGCGATTGAGAATATTACCAATACCTACAACACCAACATTCGGTTTGGCCTCACATCATTTCCCTCTGATAGCGACCTGTGCGGTGTCGACTCGGGCGCTGACGTAGCAATTGCTCTTAGCAACGCTGCAGCAATCAATTCATGGATGGGCAGCCACTCTCCCGATGGCAACACTCCTGCACACCTCGCGCTGCAAAATGCCTCTAGCATCTACTCGGGCCTGGCAGTCAACCCAGGCGGCCAGTACGTTCTCTTCGCCACCGATGGCGCTCCGAACTGCGGTGGCAATCCCGTCGACCCAGAGGCTGATAGCGCAGCTGAGACCCTCGCCGCTGTCAACGCGCTGAGCGCCCAAGGTGTCGGCACGTTTGTGCTCGGCTTTGGCAGCGTACTCGGCCTCGACACAGGTGTTCTCAACGATGCCGCGATTGCTGGGGGCCATCCAAAACCTGCGGGGCCACCCCACTACTACCACGCGGACGACGCACAAAGTCTTGAAGCCGCACTCATGGCGATTGCTGGCGGCATCGTGGTTCCCACATGCTCATTCGAAGTCACTGAGACACCCCCCGATCCCGACCTTGTCACCGTCACAATTGAAGGCACGCCGATTCCTCGTGACTCAAGCCATTCCAACGGTTGGGACTACCATCCCGATACCAGCACCATTACGTTCTTTGGCGCTGCATGCGATTTGGTGCAAGAAGGCGAAACGAGTGTGAGTTTCGTATTCGGCTGCCCTGGTCCCATCGTAGAGTAGGGGCGTGTCCTCACCCGCCGTACCGCCACCGGACCAGCTTCTCGCGCTGGACCGGCTCTTGAGGCTCTCGCCTCACAATTCCTTCCTAGGCATAAAGCTTGAGTCCGCAAAGGACAACCGGCTGTCTGTGTCCTTGCCTCTTCGAGACGAGCTACTCGCGAGCACATCCGAAGGGGGCGTACACAGCGGTGTCGTCAGCTCTCTGCTCGACACAAGCTGTAGCCTGGCCGTGATGCTCAAGCTTGGAAAGCTCATCCGGGTGGCCACACTCGACATGCGCATCGACTACCTCAGGTCGGCGCCAGCTGAGGGCACGCTCTTTAGCCGGGCAACTTGCTACCGTCTCGGCGATCAAATAGCCTTCGTTCGTGGCGTCGCATATACCGTCAAAGACGGCAAAGAGGACAAGGTCGCAGAAGCAGCATCGAGCTTTCTCGTTATCCACCAACAGCGAGTCTCAGCGTGAATCTCGCCAACGTGCTCGAACAAGCGAAAGTCGCGAGCGATCCGCAGTCGTTGCTTCAGTGTTTCCCCTACGCTCAGGCGTTGGGAATTAGCGCGAGTTGGGACAATGAGAAATTGGTTGCACACTTAGCATTCGACCAACACATCATTGGTGATCTGGGGGCAGCCGCCCTTCAGGGAGGAGCTATCAGCACGCTACTCGAGAGCACAGCAGTCTTGTCCCTGTTGTGGAGTGTGGAGAAGATTCAGATGCCACAGTTCATGAATCACTCAGTAGAATACCTAGCTTCGGGGCGCCCAAAGCCCACACACGCACAAGCCGAGATCGTCCGCCACGGCCACCAGATTGCGAACGTGCGAACCATTGCTTGGCAAGGCGACAGGAGCGCACCTATCGCGGCGGCGCACACCCACGTTCTTCTGGTGCCCGAGTCGAAATGACGGAGTCAACTGGTGGGTTTCCCCCAATTGACAATTCGAGATTCGACCTCGGAGATGGCAGCACGGGACTCTTGCTGCTTCATGGGTACACAAGTTCGCCAGCGGTCGTTCGTCCCATGGGTGAGTACCTCGCAGAAAAGGGCCTGCGAGTTGTCGCCCCCCTTTTGCCTGGTCACGGCACCAGTCCCGCGGATCTCAACAAGCGCACCTGGCGCGAGCTGGCGGATTTCGCAGCGGAAGAGCTATATGAACTCCAGGCCCAATGCGATCGGGTCTTCATCGGTGGTCTCTCGATGGGCGGGCTGATCTCACTCTACCTTGGCCAGCGCTGCACCGGAATTACAGGCCTTATCCCCATGGCTGCCGCGATCTACGCGAAGAGCACAATGCGCTATCTCCTGCCCATCGTACGCCGCATTATAAGTACTCTTCCTAAGAGCAAAGACCCGAGCATTAGCATTGAAGATCTCAGTTGTGCACCACTGCTTTGGACCTACGATCACCAAGCGTTGCACTTCGTTGCCCAGCTGTTTGCACTCATGGAGGTGGTTCGCGAAGGCATCGCAAAGCTTGACCAACCACTACTGATTTTTCAGGGGGCACATGACAAGACTGTGCCCATGAAGGCTGCATGGGAAATCGCCGAGCAATCGAGCAGCCACGACACAGAACTCGTTGTGCTTCCCCATTCGGGCCACTGCCTCACCATTGACGGAGAGAGGCGGCAAGTCTTCGAGAAATCCTGGCAGTGGATTCAACGACTCTCATAGGGTGGCACTAGTGTGCGGCTCAGAGGAATAGAAATGTCCTGGCGACGGGAGCTCGTTCTTTGACAAGGCGCGAAGGACGACCTTGCTGGGGCAAGCAAGGA
>JANTGM010000243.1 GCA_024762925.1 Kofleriaceae bacterium
TTCTTCGCGGGCGCAGCTTTCTTCGCGGGCGCAGCTTTCTTCGCGGGCGCAGCTTTCTTCGCGGGCGCAGCTTTCTTCGCGGGCGCAGCTTTCTTCGTCAGCACGTACCCTTTTTTGACTTTCGCGGCTACGAGTTTTTCGTAGGCCTTCTTTGCGTCAGCGGTGGTGGGAAATGTCTTGCTCGTCGTCTGCCCTTTGGAGCCAACCTTGCCGTAGGTGGTGCTGAAAGAGTCCTTGCTGAGAGTGATCTCCCAGAACTTGTGCGACGTGCCCTTGGAAAATTCATAGCGTGGCATATTGCGATGGTAGCCCATGCAGGCCGACGTGCGGGCAGGGGCCTAGCTATCGATTTCGTAGTCCTTGATCTTCTTATACAGAGTCGAACGGTCGATTTGCAGGAGCGCCGCTGCTCGCGCCTTATTACCGCCGGTCGATTGCAGCGCGGCGATGATCCCGTTTCGCTCCAAGTCACGCAGTGCCATTGGGGCCTGCGCCTCGCCTGCGGGAGAGGGCGCAACCGGCGCAGTTGCTGCAACAATCGGTGGGGTTGGAATGGGATCTCTGTGGCCACTGAGAACCTCTGGAGGCAGATCGGCGATTTCTAGCAAGGTGCCATCACCGAGAACAATCGCGCGCTCTACGGCATTGCGAAGCTCGCGAACATTTCCTGGCCACGCGTATCTGCTCATCGCCTGCATGGCATCCTGCGTGAATCCGTCAATCTGTCGCGCCACTTGGCTTCGCAGCCGCATGAGAAAGTGGTGGGCGAGGATTGGTATGTCAGTGGGGCGCTCGCCAAGCGATGGAACCATCGTGTGAATCACCGAGAGACGATAATAGAGGTCCTCGCGAAACGTCCCCTGTCGCACCATTGCTGGTAAGTCGCGATTGGTTGCCGCCACAACACGAACGTTGACGTAAATACTCTTGGTTCCGCCAACGCGTTCGAAGCATTGCTCCTCAAGAACGCGGAGGAATTTGGTTTGGCAGCCGAGGGGCAACTCACCGACCTCATCAAGAAAGAGCGTGCCGTGATTGGCCGCCTCAAATCGCCCAATCTTGCGCTCGGTGGCACCAGTGAATGCACCCTTTTCGTGGCCAAAGAGCTCGCTCTCGATGAGGCTCTCGGTAAGCGCTGCGCAGTTCACGGCGACAAAGGGGTGTCCAGTGCGTCGCGATGCTTGGTGGATACCGCGAGCCACCATCTCTTTGCCGCTACCGCTTTGTCCGGTAATGAGAACGGTTGCGTCGCTGGGCCCAACCTTGGCAACAAAGCCCAAGAGCGTTTGCGCTGCTGGCGATTCTCCAACAAAGCCGCCTTTGCCGAGTTGCTCATTGAGATTCTTGTTCTCCTGAACGAGCACAGTCCGCGCTTCAAGCCCCGCAAGCGCCGCCGAGAGAAGGTGCCCCAGACAGGACATCGCCATCAGATCAATCTCTCGCCAGCTGCCATCGGTTCGATCTGCGTATAGCAATCCACGAGGACCTTGATCTGGCGCCGCGAGCAGTGGAGTTGCCACAGCGGGACGCTGACCAGAACTTGTCTGAACGCCCTCAGCGACGACGGACTTTCCTTCCGCGGTCACCTTTGCGATGAGGTCTGCGGGCACGGATAGCTGTTGGCCCGCCGGATCCGTAGGAACGACGCAAGCGGCAGCCGGTACCATGCGTCCCTTGTCACGCAGCAAGAGAAATCCCCGATCGGCCTTGAGAGCAGCAACGATCGCTTGGCACGCAGCTCGCCCCAATTCGGCGGTCGTTGTTGCGTGATGCAGACTATCCCCAAATGCGGCAAGGGCTGCCAAGTGGCGTCGTTGGCCCTCAGGGGCATTTGCTTGAGCAAGCAGGAGTGCGCTCGAGCCAACCTCAATCGTCACTCGACTGGGACGAAGGTTCGCTGGATCTTGCGGCGCCACTTCCTCTTGGTGGAAGGCTAGACGCGAATGCCCAATGGCGATCTCGTCACCACCAGCAAGCACATGCGTTTCCACTGGCACACCGTTTACAAGTGTTGGGTTCTTTGAGCCTTGCGATACGAGTCGTAGCTGCCCGCCATGCAACTCGATCGTACAGTGCTCGCGCGAAACTGAGGGGTCGCGAAGCTGCACCAAGTTGCCCTCGCCACGACCGATTCCCCCCCCCCGCATTGGAATCGGATACACCGTGCCAATGTCGGGACCTTGAACAACGACGAGTCGGGCAAATGCCATGCGTCGAAATGTACTATGGCCGGATGTTCAAGATGAAGGGGCGAACGTCGCCACCAACAGGGGATTCGGCGACTTGCTCACTGTCGCGCAGCACTCGCACGTAATAGCGAATCGCGGTGCCTGCGGGTTGGCCGGGAATGCTGGCGACAAAGAGCTCACCTGCTCGCCCATCCTCATCGAGCGCTTCCATCACGATTGGGATGTAGCGACGTGGCTCACTATCGGTAGGATTGTACAAAAGCTCGATCGAATCGCTTGCCAAGGAACCAACCACAACACTCTGTACTCGGTATGGCCCGGTGGTGTCTGCGCTCGACTCCAGCTCGGTTGTGCTTTCGATATAGGGATCGGCGCAGGCGCTGAGGCCGAGCAGAAGTAGCACCAGTGCAAGGAAATACGAGCGGAGCAGCATGGAACCAATTTTAGCCTCGCTTGAATCGGAGGGCGAGTTCTGCACAAACTGGGGGCATGAAAGGCATCGCTCTATCCCTTGTGCTTGGAATGCTGGCTGCTTGCGGCGGGAAACGCACCGTTGGGGAAGGACAGGACCGCACCACGGCGGTCTCAAAGCCCGCACCAGAGCCCAAGGCTCCGGCAATGGCAGCGGTCCTTCACATCACCTTGGAGTTTGATATCTCGAAAAAGTCTCCTCCGACGACCAACGTCACGTTGGTCGAGACCAATGAAACTGGAGCGAACGAGCGGCACAACCTTGGTGAATTCGATGGCGAGTGCAAAGACGTGACTCCGCAAGTACGCACAACGGATCCGGAGGTCTTTCTCGGATTTCACTGTCAGCCATACGAGCAACAGCGAGGCGTTCTGGTTCACATCCTAAAGCGTCGAGGTCGCTTGGTGCTGTTGCGTGCTTGGCTTGGCACGAGCAAGCCAACCTTTGACGAGTTCGACCAAATCGGCGAATTGCCTCCAACACCGTCTGGCGTTCCGCTTCGATCCGACTACGACTAGTGTGGGATCCAGAGGCATAGAACGCCCTGGCTCGGTTCTTCGCCCTTTGAACGCCTTCGGCTCATCGTTGCTCAGATCCTTCCTTGCCCC
>JANTGM010000244.1 GCA_024762925.1 Kofleriaceae bacterium
CTCTGGGCAAATGCAGTCTGGGCTATGCAACTTCTTCTTGTGGGCCGCATGGCGCTTGGCGCCTTTGTTGACGCTGCCACCGTTGCCGTGATGCCTACGATCGTGGACCGTTCTGAACTACCATTGGCCAACACAATTCGTGGCATTCTCTGGAGTGTTGTCTTTGCGCTGGCGGTTGCTGCTGGTGGGCTTGCAACAGCAACCCTCGGCGCAAACATCGCGCTCTTGATCGACGCACTCACCTTCTTTGCTGCCGCCGTGCTCTTTCGTGGAGTTCGCGCGCTGCCAGCACTGCCCTTGGCAAACGCCACTGTTGCAGGAGATTGGCGCGAATTCATGCGACGCAATCCGCAGGCTCTGCGCATAACACTATCCAAGCTCCCCGTCGCGATTGCGAATGGTGGCGCTTGGGTCGCCCTCCACGCCCTCACAGAAAACTGGTCACACGCCGCGTTTGGTATTGGCGTCTTGCACGCGTGTCGCGCCATCGGCACGGCGCTGGGACCACTCCTGTGGCGCCGAGCCTCCATGCTCGATCGTCACCGTGGCGTCGTTTGCAGCATCCTCGCCGCCTTGCTTGGCACCATGGTATTCGTTGTGAGCACCGCTCCCCTCACATTGGCTCTAGCGTCGATCATCTGGGGCTTGGGAGTTGGTGCAAATTGGGTCTGCACAACCCCCCGAATCCAGCTCGCTGTCCCCACCAGCATCCTCGGTCGCGTCAGTGCCGTCGATATCATCGCCCAAACCGTCGGGCAGTGTGTTGGTGGGCTCGTCTGCGCGATACTTGCATCGAGCTTCCCCTTAGAAATCGCCGCGATCGCTTCGATCGGTCTTGCGCTCGCGAGCGTTGCGACAATCGAAGGACTACAGATGCGGAGGCCGCAATGCGCACACGCCTGCGCATAGGTGTTTTTCTTAGCGCTGTTTTCGGAATAGCCTTGCCTATGGTGGCAACGGCGCAAGACGCAGTACTCGCACAAGCCATAGAGCAGCGGATTGTCACAGACGATGACTTCGCAAGAGATGACCTCTATTCGTGGACTACGAAGGACAACGCAATAGCACTCCGGCGCGATCGCAAGATCCTGGTAGCAACGGCAGCCTCTGGCGATGGGCCCACGCCATTTAACCGTGCCCTCAAGACCGTCGCAAAGCGCAACGACGACCATGGTGTGGTTGCGTCACTTCTCCGAGAGCACAAGAATCTTCAAAGGCGACGCTACGCTTGGACAAGCCCCTTTGCGACGGCGAGACCGCGCGGCAAGCGTTCTTATGGAACCCACCTCGTACGAATTCGGCTGCGCAAGGAGGGTTGGACTGGGCATTTTGAACCTGGCAAGCGCGAGCCCTTTCGATTTGTGAATGCAAGCGGTGACACCATTTCCCTCACGAAGGTAATCGAGCATCCAGAGAGAATCGCCGCGATCTTTCACACCAGAAAACCTCCCGCCGTTCCGGAGGCGTTCCGAGAGTACGTACTATGCAACAGGGACATGATTCGATCCTGGTCGATTGGAACGGAAGAAATCGCAGAGCGTGTCCGTCAAGAAAGTACGATGTTGCGAACACTGGCCTTGACCAAGAGAGTACGTAGGCGAGCCTTCCGCAGGTGGCGCAAGCGCAAGTCGCTCGACCAAGCGAGCCTGGCACATCGCTATCAAGCCACCCTCGCCTTCGACATTCGCCACTATCGGTTCCAGGCCAAGCACTTATTAGGGGTTGCGGAAGCGCTCGATGCGCATTCCACAATTGGGCCGCCGGTTGAAGTCACCGTAACGCCAACAACCGAATAGTTCTTAAACAACTACGTTGCGGTTAGCAAGATTGCCAGTAGCGCTAAGAACAACAAGACGGCACCACCCAGCACACAAGCACCTCGAATCAACGACGCCTTGTCGAAGGCTTGTCGCTCGGCAGAAAGCTTGTCAATTTCGTTGGAGCGCGCACCAATGGCTCCACGAAGCGTATCGATCTGTTCGTAGATTCCAGCGAACTCGTGCCGATCGATTCGATTGAGGTTCACCAGCGTTCCCAAAGTTACGTAGCGACGTTCAATCTCGGCCTCCGCTTGCGCAAGCTCACGCGACTTACGGCCCTGCTCTGCATCGATCTCTGCGAGCCTGTGCCGATGTCCTTCGCGCAAGTCGGTTAGCCCTCGCTTCGCCGCATCGCGATCAGATTTGAGAGCGTCCACCCGAGAGCTGAGCTGTCCAAGCGGTTGCTCAAGAGCGTCGTAGCGGCGATCGATGTCCTGTCTCTCCTCACTCAGTTGCTCCGCGTCACGACGAAGTGCCGTTGCGGCAGCTCGCAACTCTTCGCGCTTATCTCGCACTTCCTGCTTCTCCGAGTCCGCATCTCGAGAGTCCGCAGCCTTTAAGTACCCCTTTTGTCGATTCTCGATCGTCTTACGTTGATCTCGAAGATCGCGACGTTGAGCCTCCATCGCCCCTAGCTCGGTTTGGGCAATTTCCAGCGCCCGGTCTGCATCTGCGACCTTTGCCTGCCGATCCGACTCACTATCTGCGAACTTGCTGTTCTCCTCGGCTTGTCGATTGCTCAGCTCAGAGCACGCGTGCTCCGCCGTCTTGCGACGATCTTCCGCGCCGTCGATGGCCTTGTTCTCAGCTTCGAGCGCCTTGTTCTTAAGTCCGAGCGAACGCGTTTGCCGACCCAACGTTCCGAGGATGCCGTCGAGAATTCCCGTATCCTTGGTGATTTGATCCCGTAAATCGCCAATTGCTCCGCGACGCTGCCACCGGGCCCGGGCAAAGGAAAGCGTGTACTTAACAGCCGACATCAAGCCGGCTTCGGGTACAGAGGGAACGGGGGCT
>JANTGM010000245.1 GCA_024762925.1 Kofleriaceae bacterium
AGAGGGAGTTTGCTGGGGCAAGCGACCGAGGAACAACGAAGAAGACGGGCTGAGCCAGTCTCTCCAGCGGGCGAGAAGACGAGTGAGCGCGTTCTATGTTCATGAATCGCGCACTAGACAGTAGTCGAGTCCACAATACGCAAAAGCCCTAGGATAAACTCCTAGGGCTTTCTTCATTTCGGATCTAGCCAGATGGCGGCGCCAATGCAATCACTGAGTAGGCGATGGCAACTCCCTTGCCTGGATTGCGATACCCATGATTCTGATCGCCACGAAAGACAACGACGTCCCCCGCCTCGAGGCGCCAAATCTCCCCGCTCTCACTGAGCTGGATGCTGCCTTGCTCGCAGGTGAGGTACTCCCTCGTCCCTGGCGTGTGCGGCACACCTTTCATTCCCGCGCCTGCGGGAAGCACCAGACGCTCCATATCAAGGCCCACAAGCGGCTCTGGAAGAAGCATCTGAATGCTCACTTTACCGCGGGTTCGGTTGGGCAACTCGGAGCGCCGATAGAGCTTTGCTGAGGGGCGGCGCGCAGCGAGCAGTTCTTCGAGGGAAACCTGCAGAGCTCCTGAGATCTTGAGCAGCACCTGGAGAGTGGGATTCGCGCTGCCGCTCTCGACATTGGCCCAGGTTGGTCGGGGAATTCCCGCGGTCTTCGCGATTTGTGCCTGGGTGAGCCCACGTGACTTCCGCAGGACGCTGATGTTGTCGGCCAAGTTTCCTGCCACTTGCTCTTCCGATTCCATGACACAAGCATGGATTGATTCTATCTAAATATCAATACGGTTCTTTTACCGTCCTCCCGCGCTAGCGTAGCTGGCAACAGACGAAAGGAATCGAACATGCGAACTGACAAGAATGTACTGATCACTGGAGGCAGCAAGGGGCTGGGGCGAGCGCTGGCCTTTGAGCTGGGCAAACGAGGCTACAAGGTCGCGCTTGTGGCACGCCACAAGGATCCCCTGCTCGAGACCATTGCCGAATTGCGACACGCCAACATTGAAGCACACGCAATCATGGGGGATGTCGGAGAGCCACGAGATGCGCTAGCGATCGCTGCACTCGCTCACCAACACCTAGGCCACATTGATGTACTCATCCACAATGCCAGCACACTTGGGCCGTTGCCAATGCCGTCGCTCGCCAGCCTAGACTCCGAAGAGTTCCTACGAGTTCTCCAAGTCAACTTGCTGGGCCCACACCGCCTCACAAAGGCATTTGGTGGCAACATGCTGCTCCGCGGAAGTGGAACAATTGTCAGCATCAGCTCGGATGCGGCCATCGCTCCCTACGCGAGCTGGGGAGCATATTCCGCAGCCAAGTCCGCACTTGATCACATGAGTCGGATTTGGGCACAAGAAACCAATGGCACGGGCTTGCGCTTCCTCACGATCGACCCTGGTGAGATGAATACGCAAATGCACGCGGACGCCCTTCCTGAGGCAGATCCTACGAGTCTGCCCGATCCGGTCAAGGTAGCGGTGCAGATCGCGGCAATTCTCTCCAACCCGACGGTCCCCAGTGGGAGCCGTGTCGAAGCCTCCAGTTTTGGGGAACTCCCATGAAAGCGGCGACAACACTGCAACGCGAGCAGCAACTCATCGCGCTGGACTCGGTGAGCGAGTTGCCACAAGCTGATACGGCGGCGCGAATTGCTGCGTACTTTGACCCAGGCGACCTTGTGATCGTCAACGACGCCGCGACCTTGCCAGCAACTCTCATGGCAAGAACCCAGATGGGCCAGCGAATCGAATTGCGGCTTGCGCAGCGCCGTGGGGCTTCGCTCTGGCTTTGCTTGGCGCTTGGTTCTGGCACCTGGCGTGACGATACAAATGCGAGACATGCGCCCCCAGCACTCGCAACTGGCGCTCGCCTGACAGTGGGCAAGACGCTATCGGCTCATGTGGTCGGTGTTTCAAACCTCAGTGAACGTCTACTCACGATTCGTTTTGACGTAGCTGAGTCGGAGTTGCTTGCAGCGCTCTACCGTCAAGGCGAAGCGATCCAGTACTCGTATCACAAACAGCGCTTGCCTCTCTCGTGGTTGCAAACGCCCTATGCCGGGCGCCCTTGGGCTATCGAGATGCCATCAGCGGGTCGTGCGATAACGTGGGACGTGATCGGTCGTTTGCGAGCCCGCGGTGTCAAGATCGCGCGACTCACCCACAGCGCGGGTCTTAGTGCGATGGGACTCCCAGAGCTTGACGCCTGCCTTCCGCTCCAGGAGCACTACGACATTCCCCTAGAAACAATTCGGACGATAGACGACTGTCGCAAACGCGCTGGGCGCATCATCGCAGTGGGCACGACTGTCGTACGGGCGCTTGAAGGCTGCGTAGAGGAACGCGGACGCCTGCAGCCTGGCGAAGGGGACACACGCCTCGTTATCGGCGAGGAGTTTCGCCCAGCAGTCGTGGACGGAGTGCTGGCGGGGCTGCACGCACCCGGTGAGAGTCACTTTCGCCTCCTCTCAGCGTTCGCCTCGCCCAACGCCTTGGAGGCCGCTTGGAAGCATGCGCTTACCGTCGGTTGTCAAAGCCATGAACTTGGTGACGCTATGCTGATCGCCCCCCAGCGACTGTCTCAGGCTCCGAGCCACAGTCAAAGGTGATAACGCCACCTTCTGCGACCACTGAAACAAAGGCCTCTGAAGTACAACTCTCGGCTGTGCCCTCTCCGACGACCGTTGTTGGGTTTGCCGTATCCGCAAGCCCTGCTTCCGCCGGTATTGAGGTACGGTCTCGCGCTACCCCCGACTAGATCCTGAATGTCCTGAGATTCTCGGTCCATGCGAAGACCGATTGTGTCACTGAGAAAAGAAATCGCGAAA
>JANTGM010000246.1 GCA_024762925.1 Kofleriaceae bacterium
ACGCGAACTAGCTAATTTCTGGTGTGGAACACCAGACCACAGCGCCGAAGGCGCGAAACACCACGCTTGCTCGCAAGCGTTAGCTAGTTTTTGTCCCAGAAGGGACGGAAACTAGCTAGCTAGTGTCAGATCCAGAATGGTTGATCGACGATCGCGACGGAAGTTCGTTCTCTGGCAAGGCGCGAACAACGAGCTTGCTGGGGCAAGGGAGGCACTGAGCAACGCTGAGCCGAAGGCGCCCAGCGCGAAGAACCGAGCGAGCGCGAGCAAGAGTTTTGAATCCGACACTAGGTAGTTGCAAGCATAGGATGCGCGTTGCCTCTGTGCGGCACAACGGTCGCTGTCCGCAAGCGATACACTAGCTCCACTGACGGTCGGGCGCTCTCGACGCCAAAGCCCTTCCCTGCCAGGATGCTCTCGTAGACTCGCGTGTGTAGGTCTGCGAACCCGCGCGAGAACTCAAGTTCCTCGCCATCAATGGTGAGCGATCGATACGCCGATTTGCCCTGCTCCCAGCATGTCTTGGGCAGATCCTCGGGGCGTGTCGAGAGATACCAATGAACGTCTGCGTTCTTGAGTTGGATCGCGCCCGACCACCTCTCAGGCTCACGCAAGTACACATCAGATTTCTCGGCTTCTCCAAAAAGCCACAACAGCAAATCAAAGAAATGCACGCCGATATTCAGTGCCAAGCCACCAGACTTTGCCTCATCTCCCTTCCACGAGATTTGGTACCAGGGGCCGCGTCTAGCGATGTAGCTAAGTTGAATACTGGCGCGCTTTGTGCGGTTTGCGAGCCGTTCCTTGAGTTCGATCATCGATGGCAGATGGCGCAGCTGCAGCGTCGTGAAGACGCGCCCGTCACTTTCTCGCTCAATTTCCGCAAGCTGATCGAGGTTCCACGGATTGATGACTAGGGGTTTTTCGCAGATCGCATCTGCACCAATCCGAAGAGCCAAGCGGACATGGGCATCGTGCAGATAGTTTGGCGTGCAGATGCTCACAAAGTGCGCGCGACCATCGGGATTTCGACGCTTGAGCTTCTCCAGATGACGGTCAAAACGCTCCACCTCGGTGAAGAACTTCGTGTCTAGAAAGTACTGGTCCAAGACGCCAACCGAATCGTTGGGATCACACGCCGCAAGAAGGTTGTTGCCCGTGTCCTTGATGGCCTTCAGGTGCCTCGGCGCGACATAGCCCGCTGCCCCCATAAGTGCAAAGTTCTTGCTCATGCCCCCCCACTGTAGCAGCTCGTACTTTCGCGCTGCCAAGAGGTGGTTGCCTGCTTGTGCAGCATAATCTCGCGAGGCTTTGGGTCTGCGAATGTCTGAATACGGTCCTGCAGTATTTGTCTCTCACTGCGATGGCAGCGATATCTCGAGCGCCGAGCAAGAAACGCTAACGTCGCTAGGTGCGTGATTCAAAGAGATTGAGATGGGATCGCGAAGTACGCTGGTTCGCTGGCAAGGCGCGTGAAGGGAGCTTGCTGGGCAAGGGACCGATCAAGCAACGATGAGCGTTGGCGCAGATACGACAAGAGTGCTGTCGCCCTGACGGGGTTAGCAAGGCGACAGGCTATCGGGCGTTAGGTAAAGAGCGACTTGAGTTTATCGAGAGTTCCCTCGGTGCTCTCGCCCACCGATGCCCAAAGCGCAGCTCCCTTGGCGGCAGCTTCTGCTTCCGGCCCGAGCACTCCGAGTTTCACAAGGGTTGCTGGGCCAGCCAGGCCATCAACTTCCAGCTCGTTCTTTTCTTGATACGCACGAACAGATGTTTCCGTTCCCGGGCCAAACTTACCATCATCGTCAATTCCCAAAGCACCCTGCATTCTCTTAACGAGGGGTCCTTTTGAGCCGCGCCGAAGGAGAATCAAGTCGTAGAGCCCCATTGACGCAAACGTCTCGGCGCCCGCTTTGCCATCAACGGCAAGGCCATTCTCTTCTTGGTATGCCTTTACCGCCTTCTCGGTGCCGCCACCGAAGATGCCATCATCATCGAGCCCAAGCCGTTGTTGAAGAAGCTTTACAGCCTCGCCACGTAGTCCTCGCATAAGTAGAGCCATGTCGTTTTCCTTCTTTTCCAGTGCCGCTGTTGAAGCGATCGAGACGCATCTTCGCGTTCACGTTCGCGGTGAGTCGTAATGCGCGGCAATTCTCTCGCATTTGGCTTCACAGTCCAACGCCAAGCCCAACCCAAGTCTCACATACCCGAGAGATACCTCACGTAGCCGAGGCTCTGGCTCTCAGCCCGCTCTCATGATGTGCTTCGGTCAACAAATGACTCTACGCTAAGCACGGAAGCGTAGACAATTCGCGTTCTTTCGATACGCCTCTTAGCGAGTGCCTCCCCACGCTCACGAGCCTGCGATTCGGAGCCGAAATAGCAAAACTCTCAGTTGCCAAGAACCTGTGTCCAAGCGGTGAACAGAGGCTCTCGATGCGGGCTGCCTCCTTTACGCTTAGCCCAATCACCGTGAAGGCGCCAAGGCGATGAGCTAGCCCCGTCACCATCTCTTCCAGGGGATGTCGCCGAGCATCAAAGGACGAGGCTCTGCTAGTGTGCGGCTCAGAGGAATAGAAATGTCCTGGCGACGGGAGCTCGTTCTTTGACAAGGCGCGAAGGACGACCTTGCTGGGGCGAGCAAGGATCTGAGCAACGATGAGCCGAAGGCGTTCAAAGGGCGAAGAACCGAGCCAGGGCGTTCTATGCCTCTGGATCCCACACTAGTGTGCGGCT